>DATGZB010000006.1:0-148858 GCA_035297395.1 Lentimicrobium sp.
TGAGTTGGATTAACCTGATATTCTTTTTCGGTAATGGAAGAAGTCCTTCAACTCCAACAATCGCTGTTCGCTGAAACCCGGTCGGAATACTACCATCGAGGTATTGTTTGCGGGTAATATGCACTTCGCCAACGATGTTCAGTTTGGAGAGCAGGGAGATTTCTATTGCAATCCCCAGTGCTTCTTTATTTACAGGAAAAGGAGGGGTATCATCAACTTCGTAGGTGCATGTCGTTTCATTCTTTAACCTGTAAATAATATTTTTACGGGTTTTGAACTCCATGAGTGCAGTCCCATCATATTCGCCAAGTTCACTCAATGTAGGACGCATGTGCCTTATAACCTCAGCATCAAAGACATCAGGTTTGTGGTAGATCCCTGCAGGGCAATGACAGAATAATTTTTCTTTTGTTTTTAGTTGCTGATGCACTTCAAGTCCTGACATAAATCCAATCCGATCGTAGTCTTCCTGAGTAGCAACATTACGTTCAACGTATCCAGCAGCTTTACGAGTCTTTTCGTAATTGTCTCTTGGATTGAAACTTAGAGCCATTTCAGATGATTTTTTAACTGGGGTCAAACGTACAAGATTTTTTTTAATCTGCAAAAGAAAGCCATTGCTTAAAAAACTAATTTTGCACGATATGCTTGGAGAACCTGATAACCAGATACATTTCAACACTCCGCTGCCTTATGTCCATGAAAAGGATACTGTTACAGGGCATCAATTAAAGTATATTGATTTTGTTTATGATAGCCTGAATACCAAGCCGCAGGATATATCATTCAAGTTTCAGTTAAAGGAGATCATATTACCTGTAAACGATTCATCCCAGGTTATCCAGGAAAAGCCTTCAATTATTTTCCCTTATAAGGTAAAACCCGTTCAGATAGCACCTCAATTGAGGAATACAACAAATTTCGACTGGTTAACCGGATTGTTTATTTTATGCCTGATATTACTGGTATGGATAAGGTATGAGGGAGACAAGAGGGTTTCTGCATTATTCAAAGCGGTATTTGCTAAACATAATATGAATCAGCTGTTAAGGGATGGCGATATAGTCCATGAACGAATCACTCCCGGGCTGATGTTTATTTATCTTATCAGTTTGGCCTCGCTGCTGCTGATATTTGTGAGGAAATTTGGTGCCGGGTATATATGGACAGATAACACCTTTATACTGTTTTCAGGACTTGTAAGCGGATTGCTTATTTTATGGCTTATTAAAATTGCCTCGATAAGAGTCACAGGAAAGATTTTCAGGACCAAAAACGAGACTGACGAGTATGTTGTTACCAATATCATTTTCAATATAGCAACTGGGCTTGCACTTTTTCCCTTTGTTTTTGCGGGACATTATGCAGAAAACGAACTGAGTATTTACATTGGCATTGGAATTCTGATACTTGGAAATGTACTTAAATTTTTACGAAGTATTTTTGTAGGTTTATCAGCGCAATCGTTTCCGGTTATCTATTTATTTTTGTATCTTTGCACGCTCGAAATTTTGCCTTTCCTGGTGATGTATAAAATCATTGCAGGTTAATGTTTATAGGGCATACAATAATTGCTTGAAGAGGATATTAACAAAAAAATTCTTTGCAGCCTTGAAGATCAAGAACATTCTAGTTTCGCAGCCTAAACCGGTTGAGCTTGAAAAATCTCCGTATTACGAGATCATCAAAAAGCATAACGTTAATATAGATTTTCATAAGTTCTTCAAAATTGAAGGATACAGCTCAATTGATTTCCGCAAGGAAAGTAAAGTAAGACTCAATGAGCACAGCGCCATCATCTTTACAAGTAAAAATGGTGTTGACCACTATTTTCGTCTTGCCAATGAATTGCGGTTTGAGACACCCGACAGCATGAAATATTTCTGTTCAACAGATAATATTGCTTTTTACCTTCAAAAGTACATTCAGTTCAGAAAGCGAAGAATCTTTTACTCGCAGAATAATAACAATGATCTGATTGAACTTATCAAGAAACATAAGTCTGAAAAATTTCTTATCCCATGCAGCGAAGAGCATAACAATGAGTTGTCGGATATTCTTGATGCCAACAAGATCAATTATGTTAAAGCTGTAATGTACAGGACGGTTTCAGAGGATATGAGTTTCCTTGACCTTAATAAGTATGATTTATTGGTCTTTTTCAGTCCTGCAGGGATAAAGTCATTATTTAAGAATTTTCCTGATTTTGTGCAAGGGGACAAGGGCATAGCCGTATCAGGCCTTACAACTGCAACCGCTGCACGTGACGCCGGGCTTAATATTACTTTTGAAGGGCCAAATGCCGTAGCACCTTCAATGGCAAAAGCTATTGAAATGTATGTTGCGGTTCAGAATAAAAAATGAAACCGTCTGATAATGATGCCTTTCTTCCTATGCCAACATTTGGTAAATCAGAACGTTTATGCAGCATAGTTGAAATAAGCAAACTCTTCAACACAGGCTATACATTATCAAAATATCCGTTAAAATTAAAGTGGTTACCGGGCGATTGGAACAACAACCATCAGTTAAAGGTTGTTATATCAGTGTCAAGCCACAAGTTTAAGAAAGCAACCGACAGAAACAGGATAAAACGACTCCTGCGTGAATGCTTCAGATTGAATAAATTTGTGCTCACAGATGGATTGAAAGGAGGCCGGTGTTATCTGGCAATATTATATACAGGCAGTGATTTGCCCGAATTTAAAGAGATTGAAGTAATACTATTCGGTTTGTTCCACCGTTTAATAGATGAATATGGCAAAAATACTGACTAAAATCTTTATAGGTTTGATAAGATTTTACCAGTATGCTATTTCTCCATACTTGCCGCCATCGTGCCGTTACACTCCAACATGCTCAGCATATGGGGTGGAAGCCCTAAAAAAATACGGTCCATTCAAGGGCGGATGGCTGACAATAAAAAGAATAGCGTCGTGTAATCCATGGGGCGGCAGTGGTTATGATCCGGTTCCCTGACTTTTTAATAAACCTAATTTTATGAAAACAATTAAATTAATCGTAATACTTGTCCTGGGAATTAACCTCAATATATTCTCACAAGCACTTAATTCTTCATCATTTGAAGTATCAAAGAATCTTGATATCCTCACCAATGTCCTTAAGGAGCTTAACAACAACTATGTTGATGAAGTGCGCTATGGCGATCTTATGAAGACCGGCATTGATGCAATGCTTGAAGAATTGGATCCCTATACGGTTTTTATCTCCGAAGCTGAGATAGAGGACTATACTTTCATGACAACCGGTCAATACGGTGGCATAGGTGCTTTAATCCATAAACAGGGTGATTATGTGGTTATTTCTGAGCCATATGAAAATTCACCAGCCAATAAGGCGGGCTTACAGGCAGGCGATAAAATTCTTTCTATTAACGGAAAGGATGCAATAAAGAAGTCAGTAAGTGATGTCAGCCAGATGTTGAAAGGCCAGCCTGGTACGAAACTTAACCTGCAAATTGACAGGGATAATTTTAAAATGGACAGGGTGGTCATACGCGAAAATGTTTCTATTCCTAATGTTGCATACTCTTCACGCTTTGATGATGGAACAGGTTATATTAAATTGACCGGTTTCACGCAGAATTCATCCAGGGAAGTTAAGGATGCATTGCTTAAGCTTAAAGAAAGTGGCAACCTGACAGGCCTGATTCTTGACCTGAGGGATAATGGAGGGGGGCTCCTCAATGAAGCTGTCTCGATCACCAACCTATTTGTCAAAAAAGGTGAAATGGTGGTCAGTACCAAGGGAAAAACTCCCGACAGGAATAAGTCATATAAGACTTTGATCAGCCCTATTGAACCTGATCTTCCATTAGTAGTTTTGGTTAATGGGATGAGCGCTTCAGCCTCTGAGATTGTTGCCGGTGCTATCCAGGATCTTGACAGAGGCGTAATAGTGGGGGAACGTACCTTTGGTAAAGGACTGGTACAGAATATTATTCCTCTTTCGTATAATACCCAAATGAAAGTAACCGTAGCCAAATACTATATACCAAGCGGAAGATGCATTCAAAGTGTTGATTATTCGCACCGCGATAGTCTGGGTCGTTCTGTTAGCATCCCTGATTCACTTACTAATCCATTCAAAACGAAGGGAGGAAGGACTGTATATGATGGTGCCGGGATTAATCCTGATATCCAGGTTGAGCAGCCACTTTACAGTAATATTTCACTCAGTTTATTAAGCAAATACCTCTTCTTTGATTACGCTAATAAGTTCAGGAGAACTCATGATTCTATTCCTCTGGCCAAAGATTTCAGGATCACCGATGAAATATATGCTGATTTTGTCAATTGGCTACAGGATAAGGATTACGATTATGTGAGCAGAAGTGAAAAAATGCTTGCCGATCTGAAGAAAACCGCAGAGACAGAACAATACTTTAGTGAGCTAAAGAATGAATTCGATTTACTGGAATCTAAAATGATCCACAACAAACAGGCTGACCTGGAGAAGTTCAGGCCTGAGATTGAGCGGATTTTAAAGAACGAGATCGTTGCTCGTTATTACAACCAGAAAGGCAGGGTTGAAGCCGCTATCACAGACGATGAGGAAGTAAAACTGGCCCGTGAAATATTAAAGGATACAAAAAAATACGCCAGCGTGCTGGATGGTTCGTATACCGCAAATATGACCAAATCATAAAGTAATGGATATTGCCGGAGCCGGGGAATCCCTGGTTCAAAAGAAAACATTTCCCGGGGATGCAACTTCCTGGATGTTTTATATAATGGTTTTACTGGTTATAAGCCTTCCTCTTTCGGAATTCGGGATGAGCATATCACAATTCCTTTTGTTTGGTTTTTGGATTTTTGAGGGAGCTGACTATTCGTTAAAAAACCAGGGCAGCAGCTTTATTAAGATAGTTTTCAATAATATTTCAGGCAAATTCAGGATGTTGTTCAGTAATTATATTTTACTGACATTCCTTGCCTTTTACCTGCTGCTGGTTGCTGGTTTATTATATACTGAAGATCTTGATTACGGATTGAAAGACCTGAGGGTTAAACTGCCTTTATTTACGCTCCCAATTCTTATTGCAACTTCTACTGCTTTAAATAACAGAAAATTCATCACCCTGTTACTTTTCTTTACAATGGCAGTGATTGCCGGAAGCCTTATAAGTTTCACTGTTTATCTTACCCGCCCAATAAGCGATCCACGTGAGATCAGCATTTTTATTTCCCACATCAGGTTTGGGCTTTTTATAGCTTTATCGGTGTTCATTTTGTTCGGTTTACTTCGATACCATGTTTTTAAAAGCCGAACGGTTAATATTTTACTTGCCATAGCAGCTTGTTGGCTGCTTGTTTTCCTTTTTATACTTAAATCATTTACCGGAATATCCATTACAGTGATTGTTGGTATCATTTTATTGCTCACATTCACATTCCGGAACAGGTGGATAATGATTCCGGTTGTGTTACTGTTGCTAATATCCCTTAGCGCAGGTTATAAATTTGTGAATTCGATATACAAAGATCTCACTGTTGCGAAGCCTTTACCTGAATTAAAAGATAAAGCCGGTTATACCTCACTCGGGAATACTTACACGTATGACACACTGCACTTTGGAATTGAATATGGCTCTTATGTCGGATCATTTCTGTCACTTGATGAACTTAAAGAAGCATGGAATAAACGAAGTGAATATAACTTTGAAGGCAATGACAAAAAAGGCCAGGAAATTAAATACACACTGATAAGGTTTCTGCATTCAAAAGGGTACAGGAAGGATGCTGAGGGAGTGAATAAACTTTCTGCTGAAGAAGTGCAGCAGATAGAAAATGGTGTGACAAATGCTGAGTACATTCATGGACTTTCAATAAAGGGTTACATTGAGCAAGTGATTATGGGATACCTGGCTTATGAGAAGGACAATAATCCAAACGCATCCTCCCTGATGCAAAGAATTGAATATTGGAAAACATCTGTCTACATCATAAAGAAACACTTACTTTTCGGACAAGGGACAGGTGATGTTAAGCAATCTTTTGAAACTGCATACAATGAAACCAATTCAAACCTCCTGCCTGAATACCGTCACCGGGCACATAACCAGTTCTTAACCATAACAGTGGCAATGGGTATCATCGGATTACTGGTTTTCTTTGTTTCGGTTTGGTATCCACCTGTCGCTCTTGGTAAATTCAGGAATTATTACTACCTGAGTTTCTTTTTAATTGCCGTAATATCGTTTTTGACTGAAGATACCCTTGAAACACAGGCTGGTGCCACATTCTTTGCCTTTTTTAGTGCTTTGTTGTTATTTGGTGTCAGAAAAGAAGTGGATGAGAATTCAGCAATTTATAATCCTAAAGGAATAAATGCTCTACACAAGAATAATTAAGTGAATCTGGGAAAAACTGAGTAGATTTGTTATTTATGATCTATTTTAACAACTCTGCATCATAATGAAACAAAAAGATCTGAATATCAGGTATACTGAATTCGATAATGTTCAGGAACTCGATGACGACAAAAAACAGATAATGCTCGAAGCAGAAGAGGCCTGCATGCACTCCTATTCCCCCTATTCAGGTTTTAGTGTTGGAGCAGCTGTCAGATGCGATGATGGCCGCATTGTCAGGGGTAATAACCAGGAGAACGCTGCTTATCCCTCAGGGTTATGTGCTGAAAGGGTTGCTATATTTTCTGCCATGTCGCAAAATAAAGGAACACGCATCCATCAACTGGCAGTGGCAGTTAAGACCAAAAAGGGCAATCTCAATATTCCGGTTGCTCCCTGTGGCGCATGCCGGCAGGTTATTGCAGAGTACGAACACCGGCAAGGATCTAAAATACAGATCATTTTTTCTTCTGAAACCGGCAAAACGATCAGTGTCGAAGGTGTAGATGCACTATTGCCTTTTACTTTCACTTCTGACTATCTTCCTGAAAAATAATCAAACCATTCCACTTTATATGAAAAGAATCCTGCCTTTCATCTTGTTCTCATTTTTAATGATGTCAATGGATAGAAATATTGACGCTTATAAGTTATTTGACCCAAAAGGAAATGAAGAAAATTTCAGGAAACTGGTAAACAGTTGCATGGATGCTGATGTGATCCTTTTTGGAGAATTGCATGATAACCCTATCGTTCATTGGCTGCAGTTTGAGTTAAGTAAAGCACTCTACGAACAGACAGGTTCAAAACTGATCATGGGCGCTGAGATGTTTGAGGCTGACAATGCCCTCATCCTGAATGAGTATCTTCAAGGAAAGGTGAAAGACAAGAATTTTGAAGCTGAAGCACGGTTATGGCCGAATTACAAAACAGATTATAAACCCTTGCTACAGTTTGCCAGGGATTCCAGTCTAAGATTCATCGCAACAAATATTCCAAGGCGCTATGCGGCTATTGTTAACAAAGATGGATTCGAAGGCCTGAATGCATTGAACGATGAAGCAAAGAGCTATATTGCTCCTCTTCCGGTGACTTATGATTCTGAGTTATCAGGCTATAA
The DNA here is from genome assembly GCA_035297395.1 of Lentimicrobium sp. GTDB lineage: Bacteria > Bacteroidota > Bacteroidia > Bacteroidales > Lentimicrobiaceae > Lentimicrobium. The sequence goes on from DATGZB010000006.1 coordinate 7,494, forward strand.
AGAAATGCTTTCGATGATGGAAGGCAGTGGACACGAAAATGTTAACCTCCCTAAAGCACAGGCGATTAAGGATGCTACCATGGCCTATTTTATTCTTAAAAACCTAACCAAGGGTGATAAATTCATTCATTTTAACGGTACTTACCATTCTGATAACTTCCAGGGTATTATGTGGTATCTGAAACAAGCCCGCCCTGACCTTAAAATATTAACAATCAGTTCAGTGGAGCAGGATGACCTGTCAAAGTTAAGTGATGAAAACAAAGAGAAGGCTGATTTTATCCTGGTTACCCCCGCTTCCATGACAAAGACTAATTGATGGATTAATTTGAATCAAATCAGTGCGCGCTTGTTTGATTCAAGCTATCCCAAATTAACGAAAGTGTAATTCAGGTTAACAACAAAGTTCCAGATGGTAACTATTACTATTGCAGCCAGTTTTGCAAGATAAAAGTTAACCTTTGACTTCGATACCAGTAAGTAAATTACCAGTGTATTGATCAGTAGTCCTATCAGTGATATTCCGAGAAAACGACCGTACTCAAGTGCTATTTCGGGATTGTGACTGTTAAAAGTCCATATTCTGTTTAAAATATAATTACTCGATGCTGCAGAAGTAAAGCCAATGGCATTGGCTATGTATTTTTGGATTTTAAACTTTTCCTTAAAGAGATATGTTAATCCGAAATCTACCAGCATTCCGGAAAATCCTACGACTCCAAACTTCAGGAATTTGATAGCGGTGCCGGTTGTAAGGAAGTTGGTCATAAATGAATTCGAATGGGATTTTGTTGAATATTATTTGTTCCGGTTTACCTACAGTTGAATAATCAGGATCTCTGTTTTTCCATCTCTTAGAATCTCAACATTAGCTACGTCACCGGGTTTAAGCTTGCTTAACCGGTTCATATAATCATAGATATTCGTAACCTTCATTCCATTTATTGCCGTGATGATGTCACCTTTCTTCATGCCTGATTTTTCAGCAGGGGCGCCTTTCCTTGTGCCCTCAACTTTCATTCCTCCCGAAGTCTCTGCACCTGAAACGTCGGGCATGATGCCAAGGGTGACTTTCAGGTTCCTTCCATAGTGCCCTGATTCTCTTTTACTGCCGGCTTCAGCAAATATGGGTGGTTTGGACAATGAGGCGAAGGACTTAATTACATTTGCTGTAAAAGATGTTAATTCTTGTTGGCCCTGGTAATTAAGCTTGTCAAAAGTATCTTCAGGAGTATGGTAATCACTGTGCGCGCCTGTTGTTATGAAAACCACAGGTATTCCTGCAGTATAGAAAGCAGCATGGTCTGAAGGGCCATACCCGTCAGTTACGCGTTTTATTTTAAATGAAACCTCTTTCTCGTTGACATTTAAAATAGAATCAGTAACATTGGAAGTACCGGTTCCTGATATATTAATTGTTGGATCATCCTTTTTTAACCGGCCAACCATATCGAGATTGATCATAGCTTTGATCTTTGAAAGTGGCAATGGAGAATGTTCGGTGAAATACCTTGAACCAATAATTCCCATCTCTTCAGCGCCAAAAGCTGTAAATATAAGGCTGCGTACAGGGCGGTTTTCTTTTGCCGAGAAGTATCTTGCCAATTCAATCAATGAAGCCACACCTGAAGCATTATCATCTGCACCAGGATGGATTCCTGTTGTATCCGGAACCCTTGAACCGGATCCTTCGCCACCCATTCCAAGGTGGTCGTAATGTGCACCGATTACAATATATTCATCTGCCAGTTTGGCATCCGATCCTTTGACCATGAAGGAAATATTTCGTGAAATAGCTTTTTCCCTTTTAATATCAGTTGTTGCAGCTATTGACTTATCCAGGTTAAAGGTTATAGGTTTTTTTGCTGAAATCATTGCCTTTTCAAGGGAATCAACGGCTGTTTCGGGAAGGCCAAGTAAATCAGCGGCCACTTTCCTCGTGATGCTGATTACCGGTAATCCGGCATCGGATACCGATTTATCAAAAGTTATATCAATGGGTTTATCTGACCTTTCGATTGAAGAAGGTGATACAAGCAGGATACCCCCTGCTTTTTTATCCTTGGCATTGAGAGCCTTGGCCCGGTCGGATGCCATCGGGATAAAGACACTCGATGGATTATCGGGCTCAGGATCGCCTCTGAGTACCAGTACCCATTTATCTTTAACATCAATATCCCGATAATCATCCCATTTAAGACTGTCAGTTTCAGCAGTTATACCAAAACCGGCAAAAACAACGGGGGCATTTAACGATTGTGATGTTGAGAATGAAAAAGGTTCAAAATCTTTACCCTGAATATATTCATTTTGATTAAACGCAAGTTTGTTACCGTCTCCTGCCATTACATCAGTGACCAGCGAAAAATACTGTATTCCATTTTCAAACAGGGGAGTTAATCCATACCTGCTTAAAGCATTCCTTATATAAAATGCTGATATAGAGTCGCCTTCCGATCCTGCTTTTCTTCCTTTCAATTCATCCGAAGAGAGGTATTTCACATGTTTTTTCAGTGAATCCTGTGAAGGAATGACCTGTGCATACATACTGCTGTTGTATGCAAATAAGAAGGATATTATAAGTAAGGTAAATATAACGGCATGTTTCTTCATCTTGTCGGTTTCAAGTTAATCGACAAAGATAAAAAAGAAAGGTATTGTTCAGATTACCGGAATGTGAATGAATATTCCCCGGTTGTTTCAGTTAAGCTGAAACTCAGTTTTTAACTGATTAACCCATTTGATAATCCGCTCTTCGGTAAGTTCCGGCTGACTGTCTTCGTCTATAGCCAATCCAACGAACTGGCCATTCATCTCAGCTGTTGAATAATAAAAAGTATATCCATTGGTAGGCCAAAATCCAACCACATTGTCTTTTACCGGAAGTCGGCAGAACACGGTTCCCATACCGTCAACAAAACTTTCAGGGTACTCAATCTGGTCGCCTAAACCAAAAAGAGCAACCTTTTTATCTTTAAGGTCAGCTTCTGCCAGTACATCAATAAAACGCTCCCAATCCTGGTGCATCTCGCCTATACCCCATGCTGAGGTGCCTAAAATCAAATAACTATATTTTTCAAGATCTTCTTTTGTTGCTTCACTTACATTATGCACCACAGCCTGGTTCCCGCCAAAATGTTCAGAAATTGTTCTTGCTGTTTTATATGTACTTCCTTTAAGGCTTCCCCCGTAAAATATTCCAATCTTTGCCATTTGTAGTATTAACTTATAGTCTATATTGTTTTTATGAGGCTGCAAATATAAACTCAATCTCCAAAACAAAGCAATATAATTATTGTTTATTTTATCCTTCTGAAATACTGGTGTTTAATTGCACCCCTCTACCTGCCAATTGAATTTAAATTAACCTGATTTTATCTTTTTGGTTCACTCATGACAGGCATAAATTTAGCTTAGTGAACTGCTGGATACCTTTGGGAACTGCTTAATACCTTTTATTAACTTTGCACAAAAAAATAAATCAAACCGCTGCCAAATGAAGAAAGTAATTCAATTAGTAATATTATCAGTTCTCATTTCTGTTTCTGCCTTCAGCCAGGAAGTTAACGCTATCCAAAAAGATCCAAAGACAGGCAATGATATGATCGTAGGGGAGGTGACAAGAGAAGGACTAATGAAACTTCCTTCATGGTCAACTGATGAGTATAAATTTTCTGATGAATATCAATTGTATTCACCTGATAGTGCTTCAATAAGCTATCTTAACGAAAATAAAAGTGACCTACCTTACGTTTTTGTGGTATTGGGTACTTGGTGCGGCGACAGTAAAGATCAATTGCCGCGGTTCTTGAAAATTGCTGATATTATTGGTTATCCTGCTGAAAAGGTCTTTATGGTGGCCGTAGACAGGGATAAAAAAGGGGGTAGCTTCTGCCTTGCAGACTTTGAGATAACGCTTGTTCCGACCTTCATTTTTACGAGTAAGGGTGAAGAGATTGGCCGTATAATTGAAAGTCCTCAAACTACCCTCGAACAAGATCTTGTCAATCTGATGAAAGTGAACAGATGCACTGGTTTAAAATAAGATATAATTAACATCACCTTAGCTATTCAGCCTTAATCATTTAAATAATGATTGTTTTTGAACGAATACAGGAAGTTTCTTCTTACGTTAATACGCAACGCGCAAAACAACTGACTATTGGTTTTGTACCAACTATGGGAGCATTGCACCAGGGGCATATTTCCTTGGTTGAACGCTCTGTCAGGGAGAATGATATCACTATAGTCTCAATTTTTGTCAATCCCATCCAGTTTAATAATCCTGAAGACCTGAAGAAGTATCCCCGCAATTTGCAACAGGATATTGAAATGCTTGAAAAAGCGAATGTGGATGTTGTCTTCACCCCTTCGGAAAAAGAAATGTATCCTGAAGAAAATCATCAACTTTATGACCTTGGTGAATTTGCCAATGTGATGGAAGGAGCCTTCAGGCCGGGGCATTTCAACGGAGTGGCAGTTGTGGTTCATAAACTGTTTGATATTGTCAAACCACATAAAGCATATTTTGGAGAAAAGGACTACCAGCAACTGCAGGTAATTAAGAAACTGGTCAAAGATCATAATATTCCTGTTGAAATTGTTCCCTGTCCTATCAGCAGGGATGTTGACGGTCTCGCATTAAGTTCAAGAAATGCCCGCCTTAGCAGTAAGATGCGGGATGCAGCTCCTTTCATATATGCACAGTTGCTGAAAGCCAGGGAACAGGCAAAGCAACCTGATGCATCAGCGGAGAAGATTGTTTCATTTATTTATGATTCTTTCGCTGAACATCCGTTACTTAAACTTGAGTATTTTGTTGTAGCTGACGGTAGCAAGCTCCAGCCTGTAACCAATGGACTTAAAGAAGATACGTATGGTTTCATTGCTGTATTTGCGGGCGACATACGCCTTATCGACAATATTCGATTATTTTAGTATTTTTGCAACCTTATGACATTAGAAATCCTTAAATCAAAGATACACAGGGCTACAATAACCGAAGCGAACCTTCATTACATAGGAAGTATTGGTATTGATGAAGATTTGATGGATGCTGCCAACCTGATTGAGTTCGAGAAAGTCCAGGTCCTGAATATTAATAATGGCGAAAGGTTGGAAACATACGTTATAAAGGCTACAAGAGGATCGGGAATGGTATCATTAAACGGAGCTGCAGCACGTAAAGCTGCTCCTGGTGACCTGATCATTATTGCAGCTTTTGCGCATATGACACCCGAAGAAGCCAAAAAACACACGCCTGCAATTGTTTTTCCCGATCAGTTTAACAAAATAGTCAGATAATTTTGAAAAGAAAGATCCTGGTAATCCTTCGATTCGTTTTTTTTCTTGGAATCGGAATATTCTTTATCTGGCTTTTCCTGAGAAACCTGACAGCTGAACAAAAGCATGAAATCATTAATGCAATAAAAATTGCAGATTACTCCTGGATCGTTCTTTCAATTGTTTTGGGGCTTGCAAGCCATTGGGTGCGTGCCATGCGCTGGCGCCTGCTGATGGAACCGCTTGGGTATAAACCTAAAAGGGTAAATGTCTATATGGCGGTTTTTGTGGGCTACCTTGCAAACCTTGCATTACCCCGGCTGGGTGAAGTCAGCAGGTGCGGTGTGCTGACACAAACTGAAAAAATACCTTTCAATAAATCGTTCGGTACTGTGATTACAGAAAGGGTGATTGATATGGTCTCCTTTATCATCTTATTTCTGCTGATGATCTTTACCATGTCTTCTAAACTTGCAACTTATGTTCAAGTTAAAATTTATGAGCCATTGCAGGATAAATTAAATCTCTCCTTATCTGCAGGTAATTATTTCCTGATCTTTACAGCAACAGCTATTGTATTACTTGCTTTGGTTTTCTGGTTGCTTCGTAAAAAAATACACACCACCAAAATTTATATTAAGTCGGTCGATATTATTAATGGATTCCTCCAAGGCATCAGGTCACTGACGAAGATCAACCATCCATACAGATTCTTTTCTTATACCGTTATAATCTGGATTCTTTATCTTTTAATGGCATATGTTGTCTTTTTCAGCCTCAAGGAAACATCGGGGTTAACTCTTGGTGCCGGATTAACTGTACTTGTATTCGGATCCGTTGGCATCATGATCGTTCAGGGAGGTATTGGTATTTATCCCGCTATTGTGGCTGAAACATTGTTTCTCTATGCTATACCCTCAACCACAGGCTATGCCATGGGATGGCTTATCTGGTCAAGCCAGAATGTTATGATACTGATTGCCGGATTTTTTTCATTACTTTTGCTAAACACCTTTAAGCATAAAGGAAATGGCGCACCTGAAGCAGATAGAGAGAAAAATACTCACCGACCGGACCTTGCCAGAAGTTCTTAATTCCTGGAGAAGTAAAAATCAGAAGATAGTATTCACGAATGGCTGTTTCGACCTTTTACACAGAGGTCACATTGACTATTTATCCAAGGCGGCTGATATGGGAGATGTGCTGATCATAGGCTTAAACACCGATGAATCCGTAACAAGGTTAAAGGGTAAAAATCGCCCGGTTCAGGATGAATATTCCCGAGCCCTCATATTAGCTTCATTATCCTTTGTTTCAGCAGTGGTCCTTTTTCCTGAAGACACTCCATATAACCTTATCTCATCCATACAACCTGATATCCTGGTAAAAGGTGCTGACTATAAAGCTGAGGACATTGTGGGTTACGATATTGTCACCGCTAAAGGAGGTGAAATCAGGACGATTGAGTATATACCAGGTTGTTCCACCACCGAGATCATTAATAAAATTAAAGCTTAAAGTTAACATCCGCTTCATGCCTAAAGTTAAAACTGCATTTTTTTGCCGCAATTGCGGAAATGAATCACCGAAATGGCTGGGCAAATGCCCATCTTGTGGAGAATGGAACACATTCACAGAAGAGGTGATTCAACGGGGAAAAAACAGCAAAATAAGTCACAGGGAAAATATACCCGTCCTGCTGGATGATGTTTCCCTGGTTGACCATGACCGGATTGATACAAATAATAATGAACTCAACCGGGTGCTTGGTGGAGGTATCGTACCCGGTTCAGTAATCCTCATAGGAGGGGAGCCAGGTATTGGCAAATCGACACTCATGCTTCAGGTTGCTTTACACATAAAGAACAAGAAGTTCCTTTATGTCTCAGGGGAGGAAAGTGAGCAGCAGATCAGGCTTAGAGCTGAAAGACTGGGAATGAAGAACTCCCAGTGTTATATACTAACGGAAACTTCGGCAGCAGGGATCATTGAACAATGCGAAAAGCTGAATCCTTCCATTTTACTTGTTGATTCAATACAAACCATTTCAAGCGAAAATATCGATTCATCACCCGGAAGTATATCTCAGATAAAGGAATCAGCCTTTGAGCTAATGCTTTATGCTAAAAGAAGCAATGTTCCGGTATTCATGATTGGGCATATAACTAAGGATGGATCTCTTGCCGGACCAAAAGTACTTGAGCATATGGTTGACACGGTGCTGCAATTTGAGGGTGACCATAATTACGGTTTCCGTGTGCTCAGGTCAGTCAAAAACAGGTTCGGTAGTACCTCTGAACTGGGTATCTATGAGATGAACTCAACCGGTTTACGTGAAGTAAGCAATCCATCCGAAATCTTACTGGGTCAGCATGATGAAAACCTGAGTGGCACTTCCATTGCAGCAACTATTGAAGGTTTGCGGCCAATTCTTATTGAGACCCAGGCTCTTGTGAGCACTGCAGCTTATGGAACCCCTCAAAGGTCATCCACTGGTTTCGATATCCGCAGGTTGAATATGCTGCTGGCTGTTCTTGAAAAACGTTGTGGTTTCAAGCTGGGCACAAAGGACGTCTTTCTGAATATTGCCGGTGGAATAAAAGTAGTAGATCCGGCAACTGACCTGGCAATTGTCAGTGCAATCCTCTCCTCGAATATGGATCTTCCCATCAGCCGTAGTATTTGTTTTGCCGGAGAAGTCGGATTATCAGGTGAAATCCGTCCGGTTACACGAATTGAACAGCGAATTTCAGAAGCTGAAAAAATTGGATTTTCCACTATAGTCATTTCCAAAAACAACCAAAAGGATGCCCAAAGAAATTCTGGGAAGATTAAAATTGTCCCCCTTTCAAAAATAGAAGCACTCAGTAAATACCTTGCTGGTATTTAAACCGGCGGATTATTACTTCTTTCACATCATTATAACTTTCTGCTTTCCAGTAATCTGTCAATTGAAAATTTGCCTGCTCCTATAATGGCTATTACCAGGAACATTGTAAAATACATCAGGGGCATTTCTTTGGCAAAGAAAGCATCGTTTGCATGTGCGACAAATGCTGCCACTGCCATAGTGATCATAATAGGTATGGTTGTCAATCGGACGGCAATGCCCAAAGCAACACAAACCGCACAAATACCTTCCGCAAATGCAACCAAAATCAGTGATAACGAGGCTCCCAACCCTATAGGGTTTGAGAATTCATAAAGTGGTCCTTCAAGCAACTTCACTATTTTTCCCCAACCATGAGTTAACATAAAACTTCCGGCAACTAATCTTAGGATCAGGAGCGCGAGGTTCTCCCAAATGCTATGGGAACCTGTATAGAAGATCTTTCTTAACATATGGTAAAATTATGGTAAAGTGTGCAATATAATCAATGGCACAAAAATTCAGCCAATTATTTGTAACTCCTATAGAAGAAATTTACTATGTGAAATAATGTAATAAATAAATATAAGTGTGTAACAAAATTCGACTAAGTAAGAACAATATTTGTATCCTGCAGGGAGAATATTTTAATCCAAAAATTAACTTTAACATTATGAAAAAACTACTTTTTTTTACTTTTTTGCTCATTGCTTCCCTGAGCTTTAATTCCAGGGTGCTAGCAAGCGAACCCAAATCAATTGACGAAACCAAGATATCGGCAAAAGATGCTGAACGTGCTAAAGTCCTCAATGAAAGGCTTCTGGAAATAAAGGAAATGGATAAATCTGCTTTATCATCAGCTGAAAGAAAAGAACTCAGAAGCGAAGTTAAGATGATAAAAGAGGAACTTACCCAGATAAGTGGCGGAGTGTATCTATCAATAGGTGCCATTATAATAATTCTCTTATTACTTATCTTGTTACTTTAAATAGCGTATCTTTAAGATATCATTCTTATTAGTTGGCATCCTTTTTGGAGATTTAATTTCTAACAACTAAAATAATTGTATTATGAAGAGGGTATTGTCATTTATTCTTATTGCGGCTATTTTGTCAGCCTGTTCCACAAACAGGGTTACCGGCCGTAAACAACTGAGTCTTGTTCCTGAATCAGAGCTTCAGATGATGGCTTCGCAGCAGTATGATGCATTCCTTAAAGAAAATAAGGTAGTCAGCCCGTCATCAAGCCAGGATGCCGCTATGGTGCAACGTGTCGGCTCAAGGATCGCAGATGCTATCACCAATTATTATAATGGCATTGGAAAACCTGATGTAATAAAAGGGTACGATTGGGAATTTAACCTCGTTGACAATAAGGATATTAATGCATGGGCTATGCCCGGTGGAAAGGTTGTTGTCTATACCGGACTTTTGCCTGTTACCCAGACAGAGGAAGCGCTTGCTGTTGTGGTAGGCCATGAAATTGCCCATGCCATTGCGCAGCATGGAAACGAAAGAATGAGCCAGCAACTAGTACAGCAGTTGGGCGGCGTCGCATTGCAAATCGCACTTGCTAAACAACCCCAGCAAACACAGGAAATCTTTATGACTTCATATGGTATCGGGACTACAGTGGGAGCAATTCTTCCCTTCTCAAGGAAGGAAGAACTTGAGGCTGATAAATTCGGATTGTTCTTTTCAGCTATGGCCGGATATGATCCACAAGTGGCTATACCGTTCTGGCAGAGAATGGCCAACAGCGGAGGCCAAAAACCACCTGAATTCCTCAGCACTCACCCTGCTGACCAAACCCGAATCAATAAGTTACAGGGTATCATGCCTGAAGCTATGCAGTATTATAACAATTCGACGAAAGCTCCTAAATCAGGATCCGGAACAAGTACTAAGACAGGTACAAAGACAAAGGTTAAAAGGATAAAAATGTAATGACTTCAATAAATCTCTTTTATTAACCAAATTGTATCAATCATGAAAAGAGTGAAAGTTTTAATCTGGTTTATGGTCACACTGGTGCTTGTGAGTTGTTCATCAATGAACAGGTCGCAGAAAGGTGCCGTGATCGGCGCTGCTGGAGGCGGCGCAACAGGCGCTGTTATTGGCAGGGCAGCCGGTAATACCGCTATGGGTGCTATCATAGGTGCTACTGTTGGTGGAGTTGCCGGTGCCGTTATCGGCAGGCAAATGGACAAGCAGGCAGCCGAAATGGAAAAAGAAGTACCCGATGCTAAAGTTGAACGCGTGGGTGAAGGTATCGTTGTTGAGTTTAGCGGTAAAGTATTGTTCGGATTTGATAAATCCGACCTTACCTCAGAAGCTATAGAGAATCTGAGCAGCCTTACCACAATACTTCAGAAATATCCTGATACAGACCTTGAAATCCAGGGACATACCGATAACAAAGGTACAGACGCTTATAATCAGGGCTTATCCGAAAAGAGAGCTCAGACTGTATCCAATTACCTTGCTTCAAAAGGTATCAGGAATTCAAGAATGAAGACGGTGGGTTATGGTGAGTCTGTTCCTAAGTATAGCAATGATACAGAAAACGGCCGCGCACAAAACCGCAGGGTTGAATTTCTCATCACAGCTAATGAAAAGATGAGGGAAGAAGCTCGCCGTGAAGCACAATCAGATGGAAACTAAACAAATACAACCATGAAGACAAAACAAATTCTTGCACTTGTTGCAATCCTTTTATTGGGTATTAATTATGTTGCCGCTCAAGGTTTTGGCGTCAGGGCCGGCGTGAATTTCCAGAATATCAATGGGAAAGATGCATCAGGCGATGCCCTCGAAAATAAACTGATCACTGGATTTAATATCGGTGCCAATTACGAAATTCCGGTAGGTACAGATATCTACTTCCAACCCGGACTCCTTTTCTCAACCAAAGGTGGAAAATCAACCGGCGAAATCCTCGGTGTAAAATATGATTCAAAAGTTATGACCTCAAATATTGAGGTGCCATTGAATATAATCTTCAAACCATTGTTGGGCACCGGTCATATGCTTCTTGGGTTTGGTCCTTATGTTGCCTATGGGATAGGTGGAAAAGTAAAAGTCGAATCGGGCGGTGAAGAAGAAGAATCAGATATTGAGTTTACCAATGAGGTAACTGAGGATGACCTTCTGACTGATAAATATTATTTGAAACCCTTCGATGCCGGTGCAAATTTTATTATCGGCTATGAGCTCGAAAGCATGCTTTCATTACAACTGAATGCACAGCTCGGCTTGCTTAATATTTATCCAAAACAACCTGTTGATACCGAAACCTCATTCAAGAATACAGGTTTCGGACTCTCAATTGGGTACCGTTTCTAAATGAAATTAATTATCAGGGGAAGGTAAGGAAACCGACAATCAGCAAGCACTGCAACCGACAAAAGAGTAAGTAAGGCAATTAAGAATCCCTCCTCTCCCCCTCAACGAAACCGCCACAATATACCCCGTGGCGGTTTTATCTTTTTATGATGATAATGATGTAATATATTGAGTAAGATATATAAGAAACCCACCTGCCTGTGCAGGTATTTTTGTAAATCAACACCGGAATTGTGGTGCCGGAAAATGTGATTTATTAATTTTAAAAAAGTATTAGCTATGGGTAACTTACTTTATATTATTGCAGTGATCCTCATCATTGCATGGGCTATTGGATTCATTGGATACAGCGCAGGCGGACTGATCCATATTCTTCTTGTAATCGCGGTAATAGCCATTATTCTCAGATTAATACAGGGACGAAGTGTTTAAATAATTTCCGGTTCAAATTTGTTAACACTGTATACTGATTCCTTGGGGACTAAAACATCTTGAATCTAACTTATGAGGTCAATCTGGAAGGGTGCGATCAGCTTTGGACTGGTTAATATTCCTGTCAAGCTGTACAGCGCTACGCAGCAAAGTAATGTAAGCCTCGACATGGTTGACAAAAAAGACCATGCCCGCATACGATACATCAGAGTAAACGAAGAAACCGGCAAGGAAGTCCCCTGGGAACAAATTGGCAAAGCATACAAGCTCGAAGGAGATTATATCGTCCTTGAAGATGATGATTTTGAAAAAGCAGCACCTGAAAAAAGCAAGATCATTGAGGTCAATAATTTCGTGAATGAAAAGGAAATTGATACAATCTATTTTGAAAATTCTTATTACGTAGAACCTGAAAAGTCAGGTGTAAAAGCATATGCACTGCTTCGCGAAGCGTTGCATAAATCAGGGAAAGTAGGGGTAGCTCAGTTTGTCTTAAGGACGGCAGCTACCCTTACAGTCTTAAAGCCCAAAGGTGATGTACTTGTACTCAGCAAATTAAGGTTTGCCGAAGAGATCCGGCCAACCGATGAACTGATAGTACCGCCTAAATCAGAAGTGAAAGCTGCCGAATTAAAAATAGCCCTTACCCTCATCGATCAATATTCCACCGAATTCGATATAGCAGCATTTAAGGATGAATACGCTGCATCTTTGAAGAAGGTCATTGAAGCCAAAGCCTCGGGTAAGGAACCAAAGGTGAAAAAGCTCAAGATCACTGCTTCAAAATCACAGGATCTCATGGAACAACTTAAGGCAAGCCTTAATAAGAAAAAGGCCGGCTGAGCATACAGATCATGGGACTTAAAGAATATAAGAAAAAACGCGATTTCAATGCCACTCCCGAGCCCGAAGGTGGCGAATCAAAAAATACCAAAGAACTAACTTTTGTAATTCAAAGGCATCAGGCTACCAGGCTGCATTACGACTTCAGGCTTGAACTCGATGGTGTACTGAAAAGCTGGGCTGTACCTAAAGGACCATCAATGGTGGCCGGTGAAAAGCACCTTGCCGTAATGGTTGAGGACCATCCACTTGATTATGCTGAATTTTACGGTGAGATCCCTGAAGGTAATTATGGCGCAGGTATCGTTGATATTTTTGATAAAGGTACATATACGCCATATAACGCTCCGCCGGATGCCGATCCTCAACAGCACCTCCTTTCCCAGATCGAAAAAGGCGACCTGAAGGTAGTGCTGAAGGGTAAATACATCAAAGGTGCCTTTGCAATTGTAAGGCTTAAGGGAAATGATAACGAAAAGTCATCCAACTGGTTGATCATCAAAAAGAAAGATGCCTTCAACCTTTCGGAATTTGATATTGAATCGTTAAAGCCGGTCAAAAAGACCCGTAAGACAAAGAAAAAGAAAGCTAATCCGGATGATTTCCGTAAAAACATTCCCGAAGACAAAGTCTGGATTAAAAAGGAGGAGGATAAAACACCGGCAAGCCAAGCGGCAACCCAGCCCGGCATCATTGTTAATCCTGACGATGAAGGTTTTGCAAAAGAACAAAGCCTCTCAATTGGCCGAAAAAAAGTCAAACTTACCAACCTGAATAAGGTATTCTGGCCCGATGAAGGATATACCAAAGGTGACCTTATAAAATATTACCTTGAAATCAGTGATTACATACTGCCCTACCTGAAAGACCGGCCACAGTCACTTAACCGTTTTCCAAACGGCATTAAAGGCCCCAGCTTCTATCATAAGGATATGGAGGTCGGCCAACTTCCCGAATGGGCAAAAACCGTCAGCCTATACTCAAAAGCAAATGACCATAATATCGACTACCTTATCTGCAACGACCTCCCATCATTGTTGTATATGGCCAACCTCGGGTGCATAGAGATTAATCCATGGCACAGCACCTATAAAAAAGAAGACTTTCCCGATTATTTTATGCTCGATCTCGATCCCGGTGATATTTCATTCAAAGAAGTGGTAAACACAGCGCTTGTGGTCAAAGAGATCAGCGATGAACTGAAAATTGACGCATACTGCAAGACCAGTGGCGCTACCGGTCTTCACATCTATTTTCCTTTAGGTGCACGATATGATTACGACCAGGTGAAGATCTTTGCCGAGATTCTTGCCAATTTAACGCAATCAAGGATACCTTCGGTGACAACTGTGGAGCGGACCGTTTCAAAGAGAGGTAACAAGATCTATGTTGATTTTCTGCAAAACCGCAAAGGGCAAACCATAGCCGCTCCATACAGTGTACGGCCAAGGCCATTGGCAACCGTTTCCACTCCGCTGGACTGGAAAGAGGTCAACCATAACCTCACGCCCGAAATGTTTACCATCCAAAATATCATCGCACGGCTGGAAAAAGTTGGCGACCTGTGGCAGGGGATCTTCAAGAATCCTGTCAAAATCCCTGAAGTCTTAAAGAGGCTCGAAAAGCTGAAATAATGTAAATCATTTAAATCATTGTATAACAGCCAATTAGCGTTTGTGTAGTTATTTTGTAAAGTGGCAATTTGGTAGTCAAAGGAGTACCAAACCAAACTAAAAATGAACTACTATGAAAACAAAAGTTTTTTTAATCTTAAGCATCCTTTTCTTATCAACAGGGCTTTTTGCCCAGAATGAGACTGAAGATAACCGTGAGAAATTGCAATTCGGTATCAGGGCCGGTGTATCATATGCAAATGTATATGATGAAAAAGGCGAAGATTTCGTTGCCGATGGTAAACTCGGCGCCGCCGGTGGTATTGTATTGTCGATACCCATTGGCCGTTACCTTGGGTTCCAGCCCGAAGCCATGTTTATACAGAAGGGTTTCAGTGGTGATGCAAGATACAACGGGAAACCTTATTCATTAACGCGTACAACCAATCATCTCGACTTCCCGTTGCAGTTAAAATTTAATCCCGCAAAGAACTTCTCACTTCTCGGAGGTCCCCAGTACTCATTCCTCCTGAGCAGGAAAGATGATATCGATGTGGGAAATTTAACCATTGAAGAAGAGGATATTATCAAAAATGATAAGATCGAGGAAAACATCTTCGGGTTGATATTCGGTGCAGAATTCAATTTCAATGCAGTAACAATTACCGGTAAAGCCGGGTGGGATCTGCAACAAAATGATGATAATGCAGCCTCATTCAGTCCGAGGTACAAAAACCAGTGGCTATTATTTACGTTAGGACTTAACTTTTAATAGAAAATGAAAAACTTAAAAGAACTTTTCGCAGAAGGTAACCTGGAGAGTGAAAAGGACCTCAATGAAAGGATAGTGCAGATCACCAATAAGATACAGGAAGATTATCCCGAATTGACCCCATACCTGGGCGAGATGCCTGTTTCGGTGCCAAGCGATCCCAATGTCGAGGTGAACCAGAAAATCCTGAAGGATTATTACGATTCGCTCTACCAGATTGTTACCAACCACGAGAAGAACAAGCCCTAATAAGGGCATCGTTTAAATGTATCGACGGAGTATACAGCAAAGCAGTTGTATAGTGCCGTCCGCTTTAAGACCATAAAGAGGTTCTCCCAAAAGGAGGGCCTTTTTATTTTTGTTTTTCCTTGTTTTTCCTTGTTTTTCCTTGTTTTCCTTTGTTTCTACTTGTTTCTCTTTGTTTCTTGTTTTTCTTTGTTTACCTTTTTTTCTTTCTTTTCCTTGTTGCTATAATTACGCCCCTGCAGGGCTTACCTTTAATGGGGTGGCATCCTTACCGCCGGTTACAATCGGTGGCTTACAGATTTTTAATGAAAATTATGTAAATTTGCATTTCAATTGCAAATATGCATAAAATGATCAATAGAACTATATCAGGCCATTTGAAAAAAATGCTGACACTCTTTCCGGTAGTTTCACTAACAGGCCCAAGGCAATCAGGTAAAACCACTTTGTTAAAGTCAGATTTCCCGGAATATAAATATTATAACCTTGAGCGCATTGATCACCGACAGTTGATAAGTTCAGATCCTCATGGTTTTTTAATGAAAGCGGGTCCAAGAATTATATTTGATGAAGTTCAGCAATTACCCGAATTATTCAGTTATATCCAGGTCGTATCTGACGATAGAAATACCAATGGGCAATATATTCTATCCGGTTCACAAAGCTTTCTGTTGAACAGCCATATTTCACAATCCCTTGCAGGGAGGGTTAGTATTAATAATTTATTTCCTTTTGATTATAATGAAATCAGGGGATTGGTTAATATGACCGATCCCGATACTGTAATTGTTAATGGATTTTACCCACGATTAATTTCCCAGAATATAGTACCCAATGATTTCTATCCTTCCTATCTTCAAACTTATATTGAACGTGATATCCGAACCCTCAGATCAATCGAAAATCTCTCAAGTTTTACACGTTTTCTGGGTTTATGCGCCGGAAGGGTAGGACAAATACTCAACATTTCTTCACTTGCTGCTGATACCGGGATTTCAGTCAATACTGCAAAATCATGGCTTTCACTTCTTGAATCAAGCTTTATTATCTACCTGCTTCAGCCTTATTACAGGAATTTTAACAAAAGAATAATTAAGGCTCCTAAGATTTATTTTTACGACACAGGAGTTCTTTCAAGTTTATTAAGAATCTCAGCAGGTCAGGTTCATTCACACTATTTATATGGAGCATTGTTCGAAAACCTTGTAATCGGAGAGATAATCAAGAGTTTTGTCCATTCCGGAAACAGGCCTTCAGTATATTATTGGCGCGAAAGCAATGGAGTTGAAATTGATTGTCTTATAGAGAACAACAACAGATTGATTGCTCTCGAAATTAAGGCAGGCCAGACTTTCAACACTGATTACCTGAAAAATCTGAACAAATTCCCTGCTGATGATAACATCACCAAAGCGCTTATATATGCAGGAACTGAAAAAACCAGTCTTGCGGGCATTAATATTTTTAACTGGATAGATTTTTCAGATTTAATTTATTTCGTTAAATAAAACCTCAGGACTAACGAAATACACAAAGTTCCAGGATTTATTACCTTAGTAAAAAAATACCTAAGATGAATACACAAAAGCTTCAAATTTTAGGACTCAGAATAGCGGGAACCATATTCGGCCTTGTAGCATTTATGCATCTTCTGAGAGTTATTACCATGGTTTCGATCACAATATCCGGTTGCCAGGTGCCTGTTTGGGTAAATATCATTGGTTTTATCGGATCAGGTGCACTGTGTTTGCTTTTCTGGATCGTATCCAATAAACGCTAGTTAAGACGTTTCAATTTTTATGAGTTGTAGAGACACGGCTCGCCACGTCTTTACAACGGGCAGGAATTCAGAATTCTCCTAAATATATCGACCCGGATACATTCTGCTTATGTTTTTGCCGGTTCTTTTCCTGGTTCAGGTAAAATACCCAAAGGTGGACTGGTTCCGTGAATTCATCAGGCAAGAGGGTTGAACCCGAACCATCATCACGGCAACCAACATGATAATTAACGGTGACGCCCGTTTGTTGATTATAAGCAACTAATGCCAGACTGTCGTAAAGCCGGTTATGGATGCCTCCCAGGGTAGGAACCCAGTTTAGCAAAATCTTATTACCTGCTCTTTCACAGGAGTCGACCTGTGGTGTATCAATAAGGCCTCTCGACAATTTGACCTTATCAATGCTGACTTCGAAGTCAGGCTTCTCAGAGCCTGCCGCAGTGATTTCGCGTAAAGCATGTTCCATGTGGTATTCAAGGGCCTCCTGATAACCTGTCGAATGGGTCTCTGTTCCCTGATAGCCTGTATCGATAATTTTTCTGAATCCGCTCAGAAATCCGGAAGCCACCGTTAGCTTTGCCCGCTGACTCATTTGCGAAGGTTTTTTAGGATCAGTCGGTTTCTTGTATTCCTTCATGAAAGTTTTGCCATTTCTTCTGAAATAGACAACATTTCCCACTTTGCCAGAGTATGTTCCGTCGGGGTTTATTCGTGCCATAGAAAGTTAATTTTTAAATAGTTTGATGATTGGTTGAATTTGCGTTGGAATTGCTATGAATTTGTATTGGATTTCCTTCAACCTCGACTGAACTTTGATTTGATTTCGATTGAAGATCGAATATTTAGATGATTTTTCGATGTTAAATCCATGTTAAATCAATATTGAGTCGAGGTTGAAGGATATTCTATGCAAATCAAATATTATTCCAGTGCAAATCATACCAATTTCAATAGGACTGGCAGTGAATTTCGGAAGGTGATCAGAGAAAGGAGAATCCTGTACAAACGATTGTCTTTGAGTGATTTGTTCTGTTGCGAGCCTTAAAAAGAAACACATAAAAAGGAACGAAAAAAAATATGTGATTTCAGACAATATTATTGTCATTTTGGCATTATTCTACCTGGAAGCACCCTAATGATATCCATTTGGCAGTCTGCCGTGTCAGTAAAACTGCCATCAGGGTATCATTGCGTATCATTTTGATAAATTTTGGCAGAATAGCATGAAAATTGAAACGAACCTTTAAACAGCAGTCAGATTAGCGCAGCACCCGCTCTTTGAACCTCGAAACAATCGAAACAATCGAAACTAATAATTCAACTTATGGGAAAACTTATCAATGGAATTCATGGTCCTTTTAAAGGAAGGGTAGGTAATGTAATCGGAACTTTTTGGAAAGGGATGAGTGTCATGAAGGTGAATCCTGCAAACCACACCGACGCCAACACCGGCATGCAGCAGCAGCAAAGGGCAAGAATAAAATTGCTTTCGGTTTTTATGAAGGAGTTTAAAAGTCTGTATACACTTGGGTTCACTGCTGTTGATCCTAAAACGACTGCTTTCAATAATGCGGTTAAATACAATTTTGAAGAGATCATTGAAGGTGTCTATCCTGATTTGAACATCAATTTATCAAAAATCAGACTCAGCATTGGCAAACTGCAACATGTAAAGAACCCTGCAGTAATGAAAGCAAGTGATCACGCTGTTATGGTATCCTGGACTGATAACACCAATAACGATAATGCCTTTGCAAACGACCGGTTGCATCTTTGCGCAATAAATGCAGAAACCCTTGAAGTGCATATACATCTCACACCACCAGCCCGAAGTGCCGGTACCTGTCTCCTTGCACTCCCATCAACCTGGCATTGCAACGAAGTTTTTGTAATCGGTTTTATGGCAAAGGAAGAGATTAAGAAGACACAATCCCTGAAGGATGTATCGAACAGCCTTGTCTGGAATTGTGATTTGTGAAACTATCGAATGAAACTTGTCATTAGAGTAGCATTTCGTCTTGTCAAAATGGCGAGAGAGTAGTGCCTTAGCCTTATTTCAAATGCAGATAACTCAACTTATTAAAGAATTCACTATAGGGCAAATCGCTTTCAACCGTTACAACCCTTGTTTCACCCGGCAGGAGGTCGAAGAAGTTGTCTGAAAAGGCATAAGCATTGCCTTCACTTACCAGCATCAGGTTTTTGCACAGGTTTTTGCTTGTGATCTCCAGATCATACCTTCCAGGCTTTTCACGGATATGAATGTTTACATCAGGAAATGGCAATTTCAGCTCTTTGGGTTCGCTGAAGTAGAATTTTTGCGATTCGATCACCTTTCCGTTCACCGTTAGGGTTACATAAAGCAATGCGTCGGTCTTATGCTGTAACACCGGGATCTTGTCAGTCTCAATTGTAGCCAGCACTTTAGAGCCATTGGCGGGCAAGGTAACCTGATAGGGGCGGTTCCAGAGCGATTTACCGTAAAAATCCATAAGGTTCAGATTCAACACGGCCTTCGTTGCCTCATCCTTATCAGACACGCCTTTGATCACGATGGCATCTCCTTTCAGGTCAATGAAGAGTACTGTGCTTTTAAAGGCTTCGCGCGCAAAATAGTGCAGGGCCTTCCACTGTCCGTAATAATCAATTCCCGACCAGGAAGCTGCCGGCCAGCAGTCGTTCAGTTGCCAGAAGAGCGATCCCATACAATAAGGCATTTCAGAACGGTGGTACCGGATGGCTTTGTCGATTGCATAAGCCTGGAGCAGTTGGCTGGTGTAAAGAAGTTCTTCGAATTCGGAAGGAACTTTAAACGATTGTACCATATAATCGAGTATCCGCTGGTTGCCGATCCCGCTGCGTTGGTGCGCTTTCATTACATCAGAGTTGATATTCCAGTCGCCGGGATCGGTATAATTTTTTACGCTTTCAAATTCAGGAAATGACTGAAAACCGTACTCACTCATAAACCGGGCTTTATATTTGGTAAAATCGGCAACAGGTTCCCTGCCGTGCCATACGCCCCAGTAATGTATGTCGCCGGAGGTGGTTGTATGGCTTGCCAATTTGCCCATACCGGCCGAGGGAGAGGAGTGCCAGTAAGGGATGCCGGGATCCAGTTGTTTTACCGCACCCGGTAAAATAGAATGGAAGATCGTATCATAGGCTTTCCATATCGTTTGTCGCTCCTCGTTGTTATACCTTTCCTTCCAGCCCCAGCCCCTTTTTTCTTCATATTGTCCCCACGCCTGTTCTATTTCATTGTTTCCGCACCAAAGCACTATACTTGAATGATTCCGCAGTCTTTTTATGTTCGAAACGGCTTCGCCGGTTACCTGGTCAAGGAATTCCTTATCGCCCGGGTACATGGCACATGCAAACATAAAGTCCTGCCATACCATGATCCCGTATTTATCGCAGAGGTCATAAAAGAGGTCGTTCTCATAGATTCCGCCTCCCCAGACTCTCAGCATATTGATATGGGCATCAGCAGCCGATGAAAGGATAGATTCATATTTGTCAGGGGTAACGCGCGGAAGAAATACATCCGAAGGGATGTAGTTTGCCCCTTTGGCAAAGATGGGTTTGCCGTTTATCCTGAAATAGAAGGTTTCGCCATCTGCCTGAGGCTGCCTCACCAGTTCCACACTCCTTAATCCGGTATACCGGAGTATGGAATCAAGGATCACGCCACCCTTCACGACCGATGCCGTTATTTTATACAGTTCCTGCTTACCATGGCCGTTTGGCCACCATAATACCGGATTCTCGATAGTAATGGGTATCTTAACAATCTTCGGTGTACCCGATTCGGTTTTATCTTCCTTTATGGGGATGCTTTTAACGGTATTACCGTTAACGTCTATATTTAAAGTGAGTTCTTCCTTAGTGAAGAGATCCATCTCCACTTCAATTTCAAGGAGTGCCCGGCTCTTGCTGATACTCTGCTGCTTTATAAATACATCTTTTATGTGCACTGAATTCACCGGCTTCAGGTATACAGGCCTCCAGATACCGGATGTCACTAACCTGGGGCCCCAGTCCCATCCAAAGTGGTAAGGCGCCTTTCGGGTAAAGACACTAACTTTAACCGGTCCCATTCCTCCTGCCTCCGACTGGTCATTGTCGGCCGGCAAGGCGAGTCCATATTCTTCCAGGAGGGCGAAGCCTTCAATTACCGGTGACTTGAAATAAACGGTCAGTTCATTGTTATCAGGCAGTGTTGCAGGATCAATATAAACGGCGGCCGGTACAAACATATTCTTACCGGAGAAGATAAGTTTACCGTTCAGGAAAATATCGGCATAAGTGTCAAGTCCTTCGAAAAACAGTTGCAGTTTATCTGTCTTCCTCCATTCTTTATCGAGGACAAATTGAGTGCGGTACTCCCAGTTTACCTTGTCGATCCATTGCAGCGAACGCTCATTGTCCCTGAAAAAAGGATCAGGGATAAGTCCTGCATTCATAAGGTCGGTATGCACGGTACCCGGCACAGTGGCAGGGTACCATTTGGTGCTCCCCGCCTGCCTGAATTCCCAGTTTTCCAACATAATAGAATTTTGTGTATATACTGAAAGAGATGCAAACAAAAAACAGAGTGTTAGGATTTGGAATTTTGACATGCCATGATAATTTGACTGCTAAGGTATCATCAAATCTTCAAATGACAAACCTTACTGTTTAATCCGTAATGAGGAATCTCAAATTAGCAATGAGGGATGAGGAATGAGGAATCAGGAATCCTGAATCCGGAACATTAGGATTATTATATTGTTTAAAGGGAAAGACAGATGACTAATACATGACTAAAATAATGATCGTGGATGATGATCCCACTTTCAGCCTGATGTTAAAATCATATCTCGGGAATAAAGGATTTGACGTTACGGATGTTCTCACGGCTAACAAGGCGTTGAAGCTTGTTAAGGAACAGAAGTTCAACGTGATCCTTACTGATTTCCGGTTGCCTGATTTTGACGGACTTGAGTTAATTGCCGAAATTCAGAAAATACAGTCTGCTGTTCCTGTTGTCCTGATGACCCGCTATGGTGATATACGGTCGGCGGTCAATGCCATTAAAGCCGGGGCATTTGACTATGTGACGAAGCCCGTTAACCCCGATGACCTACTGAATATCATAAACAATGCCATACAGGAGAGTAAAGTTGACAGGCCAACCAAGCAACCCGTGGAATTGGAAAATTCAGGAATATTTGTTTATATGCGGGGCACCAGTGAGCCGGCCGAGCAGGTAGAACATTACATAAACCTTATTGCCCCGACCGAGATGTCGGTAATTATCCAGGGTGAAAGTGGCACCGGTAAGGAATACATTGCCAGGATGATCCATATGAAGAGTCCTCGCAACAATAAAACCTTCATTGCTGTCGATTGCGGGGCACTCCCTAATGAACTTGCCGCAAGCGAACTGTTTGGCCATGTGAAGGGTGCCTTTACCGATGCCCAGTTTGAAAAAGAAGGCCAATTCCAGCTTGCTAACGGTGGAACCCTCTTTCTGGATGAAATTGGGAATCTTTCTTACGAAAACCAACTGAAACTCCTCAGGGCCGTCCAGGAACGGAAAGTGCATAAAATGGGCAGCAATAAGGAGGAATCAGTTGATGTAAGGATAATTGCTGCTACCAATGAAGATTTAATTATCAACGTCCAGAAAGGCACCTTCAGGGAAGATCTTTTCCACAGGTTGAATGAGTTCAGCATTTATGTTCCGCCACTACGGGACAGGGGAGAAGATATACTTCAGTTTGCCAATTACTTCCTCGAAATTGCAAACAGGGAACTTGGAAGGGATGTTAAAGGATTTGACAAGGAAGTGATAGAAAGGCTTCTCATTTATTCATGGCCCGGAAATATCAGAGAAATAAAAAATGCGATAAGAAGAGCAGTTTTGCTGGCTTCATCAGGAATGATCACAAAGCATCATTTACCTTCGATGATGTTTATCAATGAGACTAAGAATGAACAATCGGTTGTTTCAACCACTGACCTGAAAAGTATGGCCGAATCGCAGGAGAAAGCAACCATTATGAGCGTGCTGAAGAAAACCTACTTTAATAAAACCAAAGCTGCCCAGTTATTAAATATTGACCGTAAAACCCTGTATAATAAGATCAAGTTATACGGACTCGAGAGTTAGGCTTTTTCAAGATTACGCAGCTCTCTCTTAAGGTGTTTAAACAGACGGGTATTTTTGCTTTCAAGCTCCTCCAGTAACCTTGTAATGGATTCCGGAGCAACATCATTTAAGTCCAGCTTATCCAGTTTTTCAAGGATCTGAACGCAGTCGTTCACTTTGAGTAATTGATAGGCTGTTAGTGTACGATGTGCTACATTCTTTATATCAGCATAATTCTGATCTTTAATGGCAGTTTTCATTTCTTTCAGCGAATTTGTGGCTGACTGGATAAATGATTCGATGATCTTTCGCTCCTGGTCGGCATGTCCGCCCGAGAATAATTTTACCTGGTCGAGACTGTATTCCATTGGTTGCCGTACTTTACCAGAGGCCAGTTCTTCAGGTGACGGTGTTTCATCCGGGGTTTTGACCGGATAATGGCCTGAATTCCTGCTTTTCCCCGAGACATAAAAATAAATACGTTCAATCAGCTCATCCTCAAGGAAGGGTTTTTGGATCACTTCATTGAAACCCTCAGCAAGGAGCTTTTCATCAAACCGGTCAAGTTTATTGGCAGTGAACGCAAGCACTGGCAGTGATGAGACCTTTTTATCGGAATGTGTCCGGATAAATTTAATGATATCCCTGCCAGTGACACCCGGCATCTGGAGGTCAGTCATGATGAGGTCAAATTTAAGCTCATCTATCAGGTCGATTGCTTTGAAACCATCTTCAGCGATCTGAACATTCATCTCGTTTTTTTCGCCGATGATCTTTGAGAGCATGATGCTGAAGGGGTCATCATCGATCACAAGGAGATTTTTATTCTTCAGCTCTGTTCTTATTACTTCTATAGCTTGTGTGTCAATTTGCGGATTTTCTTGTGATATTTCATACCTGATGTGTAAGATAAACCTTGAGCCTTCTCCTGGTGAGCTTTCCACTTTAATATCACCATGGTGTAACCTGGCTAGCCTGCGACTGATCGCAAGACCTAATCCCGAGCCTCCGTATGTTCGGGCAGAGGATGTTTCAACCTGCTGGAAATCTTCAAAAATGCTTTCATGCATATCCTTTGGGATACCAATGCCGGTATCTTCAATCACGATCTCAAGTAAGGCGGTGTTGTTGGATCTTTCAACAGTACATTTAACGCTGATGGAACCGTAATTGGTAAATTTTATGGCATTGCTAATCAAATTGTACAGGATTTGCCGCAAACGCAAGGCATCGCCCATTAACAGAAGATCAGTTTCATCGTTGCAGGCTGTTAAGAAATCAAGGCCTTTTTCCCTTGCCTGTAATTCAAAGGGCGACAGGGTATCTTTCATGACCTCCCAAAAATTGAAAGGCCGCTTTTCGATCTGGAATTTACCGGCAACAAGCTTCGAAAGGTCAAGGATATCGTTTACCGTATCGAGCAAGTGCCTGGATGATTGCATAACGGCATTGAGGTATCTTTTTTGTTCCTGAGCCAGGTTGGTATCTATCAGTAAATCAGTAAATCCGATAATTGCATTCAAGGGTGTTCTCATCTCATGGCTCATGTTCGAAAGGAACTCTTCTTTGACCTTTGCAAGTTCATTTGCCTGTATGTTTGCCAGTATCAATTCTTTCCTGTAACGGTTATTTTTTCTTATACTGATCATGATAAGAATTATGAGCAGCATGATGAGCAGGAGTGAAACCAGACTGACCACACCAATTATAAAGAGTGATTCAGAGGCATTCAGCCGTGCCCTGAATGAACTCATCTCATTTTCCTCAATGATTGAGCGCTCAAGTTTTTTAAAAATGTCAGTAATCTGGTCAATGATAAGTGAGCTGTTGCTTAGCAGGTTAAGCTCTTTTTCTCTCAGACGGTTGTAGTTGTTCAGATCAAGTTGTTTAATCTTGCTCAGCTCTTTTTGTAAATCCTTTATCCGGGAAGTATCAACAGGTGAAATCTTTGCCGTATCGGTTTGTATTTTGGTTGTAGATTTTACAACTGAAACCGATGTGCTCTGACTTTCCCCTGCAGGCTCTTCTTTTTTTGAAAATACCTTTTTTATTTTCGTAAAGAGGCCTCCCTTTTCTTTATCATCTTTATTTTTAACCGTAATGGAATCAGGTGGTAATGTGTCATAAACAGTGATTATGGTTGTACTTGTCGTTTTTTGCCTTAAAACTGAATCGGTTGCTTCTTCTCTGACTTTATTGTAGGCAAGTTTTGTAAAATCAAAACTTTCCCTTTCGCTCCTGATCTGTATGTAAGCTGCAATGATCTGTTTTCGCTGCTTTAGCAACAGGGAAATACTATCAAGCTGGGTTTTGGTGGAGGCATCATTATGGTAGTTATTTGTGAGTTTGCGGATATTTGATTCCACTGAATCAATCAAATACTCATAATCAACATAGTGCTGACTGCTTCCGGTGAGAGCAAAATATCGCAGGTTGTTTTCGGCTTCGGGAATTATAGTCAGGACATCATGCAGTAATGTTAACCTTTCTTCCGGCTCAGAAAGATTGTTGAGTGTCCTGCGAAGTATTCTTTCATTTTCCCTGACAAAATAAGCTGCTGTTAGCACCGAGGCTAATGCTATCAGGAAAAGGATCAGGATCTTGGATTGTAGTCCCCAGGTTTTGATCTTTAAATTTGGAATCGCCATTTATCCATAAGGTATCAACAAAGAAAACACCTTAGTGACGATAAGGTTAGAACTGGTAAAGTGGCAGGGAAAGGTGAATTACTGATTATGTGAAATCATGTACCGCCATTCGGGGTACATTTTGATGTACGCCCTTACGGCAGGGCAATTTGGTTTGACCCATAAACCATTGAGCACTGCATACTGCAGGGCAAAAAGGATCAGCGATGATGCATGACCGTTGCCCCTCAAGTTTTCGGGAACATATGCACAATACAGGTCAATTGTTTGATCTGCTATCCTGTAACAAAGGAATGACCTTTGATTGTCTGTTTCTATGACAAACCTGTCTCCTTTATCCAGTACAACATTCTGATGTTTGATTTGAAGAAGCATGGAAGATTATTCCCGTTATGACGGTGTGAAATTACAATAGAATTTAAGCTTTTAGCAAGCGGGAAACTGAAAATAAGTATTTATACTTAATATACAGGATATCAATCTATGAGAAGATATACTTTTATACGTATTTATACTTATAGAGCTATCAGCTGTCAGCTATCAGCTGTCAGCTATCAGTTAGCAGCTATCAGTTATCAGCTATCAGCTGTCAGCTATCAGTTATCAGGTCGTAGAAAAGACTATTGCAGTGATTAACCGCGAAAATACAAACGTAACAGCCAAATACCCGCAAGGAGGCTGATAATGGCAAGAATTGTTATTATGGTTGTAAAATTCCGGGTATATTGCAGTCGGCTTGTGCGTAATTTAAATACCCTGTAAATAAGCACTGATATAAGGTAGCCAAGAGCAATACCTGCTAAGACATCACCGGGGAAATGGGCACCTAAGTATATTCTGCTATATGTCACTAATATTATCAGCATTGCCAGGAAAGCTTGCATTAAGGCTTTTGGACGAATATCAAGGACGAGAATGGTAACCGCTGAAGTAACAGTAATGCTGTGGCCTGAGGGAAAACTATTGTGAAAAAGCTTGTAATGAGGCAGGGAATGAATTAAACTTCCATCGGAAAATATCCGTAGGGGACGGTCCCAACCTTCAAAGAAAAACTGCTTGAGTATTTGTCCGAGCAGTCCGGTAATCACCACAGTGATAATGACATTGAGTACTGTTGAAGGTCGTGCGCGGACAATAATCAAACTAATAATGGATACCAAAATAAGAGAATCACCTAAATGTGTGATAAAAAACATTGGCCAGTCGAGCCATGAATACGAATCCCCGTTCAGATATAGAAAGCTTTCTTTATAACCAAAGGTTATTAACATGGTTGCAAGAAAGATAAGGTAGGCTCCCAGTATCAATGAAAATATCCTACTGTTCCTGAACTCTCGTGCAATTGAAAATGTGCTTTCAACCATGACTGCTAATCCTGTGAAAATTCCTTTATCAGATTCCTGTAAGCGGAGAAGACATTTGCCCGGGATACAAAACCAATATATTTTCCATTTTTCACAACCGGAAGGTTATAATGTGAGGTTTCATTGAATTTTTTTGCCACATCTTCCATCGTTGCGTCAATGTTAATGATGGTATCAGGCATAAACATCAGATTCCTGATATAAGTAGTACTGTATAATTCCGTGTTGAAGATGATATGTCGGATATCATTGATAAATACCACTCCAAGGAAATTATTCTCATCATCAACAACCGGAAACACATTCCTTTCTGACTTGGCGACTGTTTTTACAAGATCCCCCAGTGTTTCGTCGGGTTTTACCGTAAGGAAATTGTGTTCCACTAATTTATTTATTTTCAGTCTGGACAGTGCCGCTTTATCTTTATCATGGGTAATTAGTTCACCTTTATCGGCAAGCCGTTTTGAATAGATATTGTGCTTTTCGTAAAGATTTATGGTAAGAAAAGCTATGGTTGATGTTATCATCAGTGGTATAAAGAACTCATATCCACCGGTAATTTCTGCAATAAGGAAGATTGCTGTCAGGGGCGCATGCATCACAGCGGCCATAACTCCTGCCATTCCTGCCAGTGCGAAGTTACTTTCGGGTAAAAGGCCAAGTTTAAAGGTATTGACAGATCTAGCCACCAGGAATCCGGTTACTCCGCCCATGAACAACGAAGGTGCGAAGACACCCCCGATGCCCCCGCCTGCAGTGGTAAACGACATGGCAATCACTTTAAAAACAAGGACAAGGATTACAAACAAAAGAAATAGGTAGGCATTATCTTTCAGTGAATAAAAAAGGCTTCCGTTAAAAAGGTTATCACCCCTGCCATTTAAGATGTCAGTGAGCATGTCGTAACCTTCACCATACAAAGGTGGAAGAAGAAATACCAGAAAACTGACCACTATTCCTCCGAAGATCAATCTGGTTAAAGGTTTCTCAATATGACTTACTTTGGCTTCAATATACCGGTTCGCCCTGACAAAGTATAGTGATACGAATCCGGTTACTATGCCAAGAATTATATAAAATGGAATATTATTGAGGTTAAAAGGTGAAATGGCATTGAAGGCGAAAAGTACACTTTTACCCATCAGGAACGATGTAAGCGTTGCACCTGTTACTGAAGCGATGAGCAGAGGTATCAGCGATCCCATAGTAAGATCGAGCATGAGTACTTCAAGGGCAAAGAGCACGCCTGCGATGGGGGCATTAAAGATTCCTGCTATGGCTCCTGCAGCGCCGCATCCGATCATCATGGTGATCGATTTGTAATCCAGTCTGAGAATGCGTGCCAGATTCGACCCGATCGATGCTCCTGTAAATACAATAGGTGCTTCCAGTCCTACTGATCCGCCAAATCCTACAGTAATCGTACTGGCAATCAGGGAAGAGTAATTGTTGTGAGGTTTGATAAGTCCGTTATTCTGTGATATTGCATAGAGTACCTTGCTGATCCCATGCGAGATATTGTCTTTTACAAAATATCTCACAAAGAGGACCGTTATGGCCATTCCAAACAGGGGATAGGCAAGATAAAGCAGGTTGGCAGCCTCATTCTCAAATCCTTCCGTCAGGAAGTAATGTGTATAATAGACGGTATTCTTCAGTACCACAGCCGCCAATCCGCTGATGAGCCCTACAAAGAAACTGATAATCAAAATAAAATTGCGGGGGCTGATATTCTTCAGCCTCCACTTTTGTAATTTGATTAAAGAAATGTGAAAGATCATCGGATACAAAAGTATGAATTTCCGGATTCCTAATTCCTCATTCCTGATTCAGGATTCCTGATTCAGATTTTGGTATGCCGGAACAGCGCATCCATTGATGTTAAGCTGATACATTGAACCACCTTGAACAACTTTGAACAATATTGAACAACATTGAACAACCTTTGAACAACTTTTGAACAACTTATTAATTGTCCCTGAAATCTTTCTTGCGGTTTAGTTTCAGATCCTGTAGTATTTCAGCTTTGACATTGAGCGAAAAATTCCAGCTTTTTATATAACCGAAGGGAATCCAGTTAAAGCGCATTTCCCAGCAATGGAGGTCGCGATAAACACTCAAATTTGTTGCTGACATTTTGTGACTTTGAAAGTCATAGCCTGAAGTGAAATTAAGCCTCCATTTTGGTGTAACATTTACTTCCCCATTGACATTTATTGTCTGGACAAGATCCTTCTCATGCTGCCTTCCGTTTGTATAAAGGAATCTGTCGTTATACCTAAGGTTGTAGTTGAAACTCAGGTTCCATGGATTATTCCAGTTAATATATTTATTGGGATTTTCCATAATCTCCTCTGCTTCTGAAGCCGGCGCTATAGCAATTGGCTGATTGGCCCCGGCTCCTTTTTTACCGGAACTGAAATTATAAGAGAGAGAAAAGTTCCAAGAAGAATTCTCCTTTCTGAATAACCGATGGTTAGCGTCCCATTCAAAAACATCGATCGTTTTTCCTTTATCAGTTTTTACATAAGGATCGTAAAAAGCTGTATACTGGACCTGTAGTTTCTTGAAAAGAGTAGTTCGTGCATTTAAACTTAAAGGTGACCATTTTAGTGAATCCCTTGCCAGATCATAAGATGTGGACAATGAGAAACTTTCAATAAGCATCACTTTTTTTGTGCCGGTAATGGTGTCACTTTTTGATCGCACCTTCATTTCGAGGTTATTGCCGAAACTGAAACCTACCCTTCCTGAGCGTCCGATGGGCGGACCGCCGTACACAGCACTGAATCCTCCACCACCACCAAAAATCGAATACCTTGTAATTGTTCCAAGGGTGTCACTTTGCACATCCCTGTAATAGCCAAAACGGGCGGCACTGAAATCGGGGCGGAAACTGAAACTTACAGAGGGCTTAAAAACATGACGGATAGCTCTTACCGGCCCTCTTTTAAACTGCAGCATCCCATACAAACTAGTATTCAATGTTGAAGTGAATCCATATTCATGTACAGCTTTAAAGCCTTGAATAGTATCAGTATCAATGTAATTTATGATTGAATCATTCACTTCATGCTGCACCAGACCCCATGCATCGCCCAAATATTCGTAAGAATACTTGTGGTTATACAGCGTATCGGTTACCCATTTTCTCCTGATAGTTTTAGAATACCATTTTTCTGACAGATCTATTGAATTTGAGAGGGTAAAGTACTTTAATACTTTAAGGGATAGGCTTACCGGTACTCTGTGATGAACACCATTCATGAACTGGCGGGTGAAATTTGGGGTGAACAACAAAGAATCGTATGTGTTAACTACGTTTTTGGCATCCATGGAATAATTGACCGAGATGTTATCGTACCACTGGAGGTTTGAAACTTTACCCTTAGCCCTAAAAGGATAAAACCTGTTCACTCCGAGTGTGATTTGAGGTAATGTGAGCTGTATGGTTTTATTGCTGGTATTTTGACTGTGGGTAAGGGCGCTGCTAAATGTAACCCTTTCGCCGAATGTGGTGGAATAACTGATACTCGAACTAAATGTATTGGTTAAATGATCAGCAAAACTTACAGGATTATATCTGTTAAAGGTTCGGGACCCGAAGTTGACAAGCGCACTGAATTGGCTGTTAGGCCTTGCTTTGGGATCCTGCCTGTGTGACCAGTTAATCCTGAAATCCTTCGTCTTCTGGTAGCTGTTGGTTTCTTTGACCCCTGTAATATTTATGGCATAGTTGAAGTTAAAACTGCCATTGAATTTATATCTCTTCCTGTAATTAAAAACAGGTCTTAATGCCCAACTACCACGGGAATAAATCTCACCAACAAGGCGAAGTTCCATATATTCACTGATGCCAAAATAATATCCTCCATTTTGGAGATAAAATCCCAACGCACGTGATTCCCCATATGTTGGGATAATGATTCCCGAGGTTTGGCCTCTTCTGTTTGGGAACATTCCAAATGGAAGAACTATCGGAATTGGCACACCTTCAATTTCCATAAAAGCAGGCCCCGTAACGATCTTATTGTTTGGGATTACTTTTGCTTTTGTAAAACGAAGGCTAAAGTGTGGATCGTCAAGATTGCAGGTAGTGTATGCGCCGCCACGCATATTGCTTACATCATTCTCCATTTTTTTGACCACTTCGCCATGGAGATACCCTTGCCCTTCCTGTGTTATGATGCCTTTAATGAAACCTTTTTTGGTTTCAAAGTTATAGCGCATCTCCTTTGACTTGAAGGATTGGTCGCCTTCTGAAAATTCGGGCATACCATAAGCCTTTCCTGATGAATCCTGCCTGGGCAGGGCTGTGAGAACATTGGTATTAAAATCAAGGGCTATATAAGCA
Organism: Lentimicrobium sp.; assembly: GCA_035297395.1. Lineage (GTDB taxonomy): Bacteria > Bacteroidota > Bacteroidia > Bacteroidales > Lentimicrobiaceae > Lentimicrobium. Next base: position 39,178 of record DATGZB010000006.1, read on the forward strand.
GCTTTTTCCTGGATCTTTTCGTATTTAATATCAGCATCCCTGTAAAGGAACACTTTTTTATCATCAAGGTCAAGGCTTACTGAGTCGGTTGCACTATAAATGACCTGTGAGGTAATGGCGTTTTTCTTTTTCCGCGTAGTGTCGGTGGTTGAGTCACTTTGTCTGATTCTCGTGCCAAGATCAATTCTTATCGTATCGTTTGCAAGCTGTGTAGGGGCAGTTGTATCAGGAACAGCGGGCTTTAAAGTATCATTCTGGGCATTAAGGTCAATTGAAAAAAACACAGTGAATAAAAGCAGGAGTAAAAACAAGTAGCTTTTACTCCAAAAAACACTGTGTGAAATATTCCTGTTATGCTTCAATTATCTTAAATTTGTATCTTATTAGAGTTAATATTGCAATAAAATATACCGGTTGATCGTAAATTTATGCAGAGGTAGCTTTGAAATGTAATAGTAAATCATTGAAATTTAGTTGATTAATTCACACTGCCAATTTATTTGAACAGGCTGAATTAAGGGGCAAAACTAATTAAAATAAGCATGGAGTTAAAACGCTTTTTTCCCGTATTTATTCTGATTGGATTAACTTGTTTTTTCATTTCTCCAATCGAAGCTCAAAAAGTGCGAAAGGTTGTAATTGATGCCGGACACGGCGGTCATGACCCGGGTGCCATAGGCAAAACCTCAAAAGAGAAGGACATCACTTTGTCAATAGCCCTGAAAACAGGCAAGTTTATTGAAGAAAACCTACCTGATGTTGAAGTGGTTTATACAAGGAAAACAGATGTTTTTGTTGAATTGTACCGCAGGGCTAAGATTGCGAATGAGGCAAAAGCCGATCTGTTTATATCGATCCATTGCAATGCCAACAAATCATCTACGCCTTATGGTGCAGAGACTTATGTTATGGGCCTTCATAAAAGTGAAGCCAACTTATTGGTAGCGCAGGCTGAGAATGCTGCCATCCTCCTTGAAGATGATTATCATGTTAAGTACGAAGGTTTTGATCCATCTTCTGCTGAAGGCTATATTTTCTTTTCAATGCTTCAGAATGCATATCTTGACCAGAGTCTTGGTTTGGCCAGTAATGTGCAGAAACACTTTAAGGACAGGGTGAATTTATTCGACAGGGGAGTGAAGCAAGCGGGATTTCTTGTATTATATAAAACGACAATGCCCTCAATCCTGATTGAAACAGGATTTATAAGCAATGCTAAGGAGGAGAAAGTGCTTTGTTCAGAAGAAGGACAAATTTATATTGCCTCAGCCATTTTCAGGGCCGTGAAAGATTATAAAAGAAGCGTAGAAAAAACAGTTCCTACGGGTCCGGAATTGGATGAGGTTAAGGACAGACCATTGCTTGCCCAAAAAAGTGGCAGTGAGGTGATCATTCCCGTTGAAAATCAAGACCCTGCAACAAATATTCCAATACAAAAGGATACACCTGCACAAAATAGCGGACAAGAAAATAATAAGGCCAACGTCCTGAACAATGGCAATACGGGAGTGGATAATAACGTAAAACCAGCTGATAAAGAAAGTGTGCCTGTAAAACCTTCTGATAGGACTGTTGTTTTTAAAGTACAATTTCTGGCTTCAAAGAGTCTTTTAGAATCGTCAGACCCACAAATAAAAGGATTGAAAAATACGGATCACTACTTCCATAATGGATTGTATAAATATACCTATGGAAGTGAAGATAATTTTGAAGCTGCAAACGCCCTTGTTAAAGAATTAAATGCGAAAGGTTTTAAGGGCTGCTTTGTAGTTGCATTCAGGAATAATGAAAGAATTGATATAGAACAGGCTAAACAGCTCCAGGGCAATTGAACAGCCAACCGTACAGGATGAAAACTATCGCATTATCACGTGAACTGAAGATTGGTATTACTACCGTAGTTACTATTATTGCTTTTATCTGGGGATTCAACTACCTGAAAGGTAAAAATGTCTTCAACAGGCAGAGAACCTATTTCGTTGCTTATGATAATGTTGCCGGATTAATGAAAGCTAACACCGTTAGCGTAAGCGGTTTAAGTATTGGTCAGGTTGATGATATTTTCTTTGATGAGAAAAGGCCTTCGCAGGTAATAGTTGAACTCACGGTATCAAATAAGATAAACATTCCTAAAAATTCAGTCGCCCGTTTGTATAGCTCTGATCTTCTTGGAACGAAAGGAATAGAGATAGTTCTGGGGAATTCAAGTGAATTTGCAAATAGTGGTGATACGCTCAAGGCAGATATAGCATCGAGCCTTCAGGAAGAGGTTAACCAGATGGTACAACCTATCCTTAAAAAGGCTGGTAATATGATTAGTAGCATTGATACCGTTCTCACAGCAGTTGGTAAGGTGTTTAATTTCCGTACCAGGAATAATCTGGTTGAAAGCGTTGAGAGTCTGAGGCACACCATGCAGAATATTCAAAGTACCACGCAGTCAATTGACACGCTGATGGGAGCAGAGAGAGAAAGACTGGGTGCTATTTTCAGGAATGTAGAATCAATCACTTCAAACCTTGAGCGGAACAACGAAAACCTGAACCGGATCATCAGCAATGCCACCCTGATCAGCGATACAATAGCTAAATTCAATCTGGCAAGCACATTGTCAAACCTTGAGAGGTCAATTACTAACCTGACCAGTGCTACGGATAAAATTAACAAGGGTGAAGGCACAATCGGACAATTATTGAACGATCAAACGCTTTATGATGATCTGCAGTCATCATCAAAACAACTCGATCTGCTGCTGGAAGATATCCGCCTTAATCCCAGGCGTTATGTCCATTTCTCAGTCTTTGGTAAAAGCGGGAAAATGAAATCCGCAACATTGACGGATTCGGTAAAATAATTTATTGATGAATAAATGGCTTGAGTACTTAAATATTGAGAGTGAGTTAGAAGACAATGATAAAATTCACTCAGCAATAGAAAAGGATATTGTATTCAAGGGCACTAATTTATGGATCCTTGTTTTTGCCATTATAGTTGCGTCTGTTGGATTAAACATTAATTCGACAGCTGTAATCATAGGTGCAATGTTGATTTCACCCCTGATGGGTCCCATTAATGGAATCGGATATAGCATTGCTACTTACGATTTCAAATTATTACGGAAGGCATTAAAGAATTTTTCATTTGCTGTATTTACCGGCTTATTTGCTTCCTCAGCATATTTCCTGATAACTCCTGTATCAACCGCTCATTCGGAATTGCTGGCAAGAACAAGTCCGACAATCTATGATGTATTGATAGCCTTATTTGGCGGATTAGCCGGAATTTTAGCCATAAGCAGCAAACAAAAGGGAAATGTTATTCCGGGTGTTGCTATTGCAACAGCCCTTATGCCTCCTCTTTGTACAGCTGGCTATGGACTTGCAACCTTGCAGATGAATTTCCTTTTCGGGGCACTATACCTTTTTACAATTAACGCTGTATTTATTGGTATTTCAGCTGTCGTAATGTCCCAACTGCTGAAATTTCCCTTACGCAGCATTGTTGAAGAAAAGCACAGGAAGCGTGTAAACAGGTGGATAACGGTTGTTATAATCATCACAATTATACCCAGTATTTATTTTGGTTATCAATTAGTCCTGAAAGAACGTTTTTTGGAAAGAGCAACCAAATATGTTAAGTCAATCGGAATTCTCGAAGGAAGTTACTTGATGCGGCAGGATATAAATCCCGACCGTAAATTGATTACCCTTGTATATGGTGGAAATTTGTTATCACAAGACCAGAAGATTTTTTTAAACCAGAAGGCAGGTGAATTTTCAATTGATACTGCCTCCGTAAGAATCCAGCAAGGCTTTGCGATTTCTGACAATGAGGATGAAAAGGACGTATTCACGAGTGAAATTAACCGGCTTAGTCTGTTGCTTAAAACACAAACTGACAGTATTAGAAGCATCCATGAACTGGGTAAACAACTGTTTACAGAAATACACGCATTATATCCAAATATTACCTCCGCTTCTTATTCCCAGAGCTATTTGCACCTTGACAATAATAATCCGCCTCCAAGGGTTGCTATCGTATATATCACAGTAAATGATGAAGGAATATCGGAAAATGAGCGCGAAACCTTAAAAGAGTGGCTGCAGAAAAGGCTGAATACTACGGCGTTAAGACTTGTGATTGAAGATTAGGACTGGTTATCAGCCTATAAAACCTTACCACTTGAAGATATCATGTTTTGATAAAGGCCTTCGGTCACCTACCCATTGGAAATTCTTAAGGAGAAGTTCAGAGACATTCACCTTATCTTCAGGATCCAGGGTACCATTTATTTTTTCGAGATAAGTTATTCTTTTGATCTTTCGGTCCCTCAGTTTAATAAGCATATCGCTTGCAAGTGATTTGTTGATGCCGATTAACGTTCCATCATCCTCGCGCACCCAATAAATTGTTTCAGCATTGCCATTTACTGCAATTGAGGCAAGGTCATTTTTAACGAAGGTTCCTGTCATATCCCTTCCCTTAATCTGGTTATAACCAGTCCCTATGGTGTCTTTTGATACGAGGAATGCTGTATTATAAAGAAACATCTTCTTTATCTCATCTTCTCCGGTGAGTATTTTAATTGAATCAGCCGTCAGTTGGTTTTCATCTGCCCATATAGCAGGTGATTTATAAAGTTTCAGTGTCGAATCAGCGAAAATATATACCAGCGAATCTGCCATTCCCTGAAGGTCACTCCGGTAAAACTTCATTTTGTAATAGGCGAATAACTCTTTTGTCTTTTCAGCTGAATCCAGAGTGGCTTTAATGGTATCTGAATGCATGAACAGTGTATCATTGTCTTCGATAATATGAGCTTCAGTGCTGTCAGTGATCATCGTGTAACCAAGTGATTTATCATAAAGTGCATAATGCCCGTAAACGATAACATCCTGCACGGTGTCTATCACCTGTATATTTCTGAAAGCCTGACCATAACCTCTGGTTCTCTCGTAATAAAGACTATCACCTGTAAGAGTCTGGTCGCCGTTTCTCACTCTTGCATTCTCATTAAACTCTGCAATATCCGTGTCTGTATTATAAAATCCATTCTCAGCATATATATCGGTATCCTTCCCTTTAATGGTGGTAGGGCCTTTGAAGTTTGAAATCTTAGTCTGGGTGTTATATTTCAGCGTGTCACAATTCATCACGTAATCAGGATTTGTCAGTACCACATTGAGCCTGAAGAAGAAGTCTTTACTGTTTGTATGGTAATAACCCCTTTGGCTGTCAAGGGTGTTATCCTCATTGACAATATGCCCTCCCGTAGTATAACTTGCTATACCTGTGTTTCTGTCATAAATGAGCTTGTCAGTTGTCAGGACAGTTTGATTATCAATAAGCTTTACATTGCTGAAAACTTCGGCAATTTTAGTTTCACCGCTGTAGTAAATTGAATCTCCATACAGGTGAAGCGTATCACTTGATTTAATATGAACCCTCCCGTACGCCTTCATACTGTTGGTGGCATTGTCCAGGTGCGCAGAATCGCAATACATCAATGCCCCTTCATGCTCAAAAATGGCATTCCCAATAAGTCTCTGAACATCTTCACCCAGTGTCCTGTCGTATACAGCCTCGTCAGCTTGTACCAGCTTTATCTTACGGGTTTGTGAAAAACCGGGAATATAAAAAAGCAGGATCAGGAAGAGGATTAAGATTTTTTTGATTATCATAAATGGTTACTATTCTATGACTTACGCAACCCTGCCAACAAAGTGAGTCGAGGGCAAAATAGTAACGGCAAAATTAGAGAAATAATTTAGGAAGGCCCCTTAATTAGTTTTAAATTTGCCGCTTCAAATTTTTGTATACCAAATTAGTTATTGTTATTTTATGGGATTGATGGAAACGATCAGGGAGAATGCACAAAAGATAAATAAGTGCATTGTGCTTCCTGAAGGAACAGAGGAAAGAACACTTAAAGCGGCAGCATTCATATTAAAGGAAAAAATTGCACGGCTCATCCTTCTCGGCAACAGAGAAGAAATTATCAGAAAAAGTTCTCAATACAGTCTTTCAAACATAGAAGAGGCAAACATTATTGATCCGGAAAATAATCCTGACCTTAAAAAGTATGCCACTATGCTTTACGAGATACGCAAGGCAAAAGGATTGACTTATGAAGAGGCTTTGAAACTTACAAAGGATCCGTTATATCTGGGTACTTTACTTATAAAGGCAGGTGTTGCTGATGGTGAGGTTGCCGGTGCCATCAATGCTACAGGAAATGTCTTAAGGCCCGCTTTCCAGATTGTGAAAACATTACCCGGCATCAGCGTAGTATCGGGCGCATTTATTATGTTGTTAAAGGATAATCCTTACGTACCTGAAAATATCCTTGTGTTTGCTGATTGTGCCGTGCATCCTGACCCTAATGCTGAAGAGCTTGCTGAAATAGCCGTATCAACAGCTTACACTGCCAAAAACATTGCGAAAATTGAACCAAGGATAGCAATGTTGAGCTTTTCTACAAAGGGTAGCGCCAGGCATGCCCTTGTTGATAAAGTTGTTGAGGCAACAAGGATAGCAAAAGAGAAGGCTCCGTGGCTTAACATTGACGGTGAACTGCAAGCTGACGCTGCCCTTGTTGAAAGCGTTGGTATGAGTAAAGCCCCTGGTAGTCCTGTTGCCGGCAAGGCCAATGTACTGGTATTCCCGTCACTCGAAACAGGTAATATTGCGTATAAACTGGTTCAGCGACTTGCCGGGGCAGAAGCAGTTGGTCCTGTTCTTCAAGGAATGGCTGCCCCGATTAATGACCTCTCCAGAGGTTGTTCTGTTAGCGATATCGTTAATCTGGTAGCTATTACTGCTAACCAGTCACAATCATAGAATCATATTAAATCAGTTATAAAAAAGAATAAAAATGTCAGAAAGATTAGAGGATTTCAGTCTGGGTAAATCCATGCAATCGAAAGGTACCATCCAGAAGGTTGGTATCGTTGGATGTGGTACGATGGGCCAGGAGTTATCAGTCCTTATCAGCCAGTCGGGTATCGATGTCGCGTTTATTGATATCAGCGATGAACGTATTGCCGATGTTTTGCGTCGTATTGAAGTCATGCTCGATGACCGGATCAGCCGGTGGGGCCTTACAAACAGTGAAAAGAAATTAATCCTCTCCAGGATAAAGGGTTCAACGGATTATGAGTCAGTTGCCGATTGCGATGTGGTTTTCGAAACTGTCAATTCAAAAAAGAAAGGGACAAGTCTTGAACTCCGTCAGCAAATATTCCGTAAAATTGAATCTGTTGTGTCTCCCACTGCAGTCATTGCCTCAAATACAGCAACTTTGATGATTTCCGAGATATCATCGGTATTAAATCATCCGGAAAGAGCAATGGGACTGCACTTTTTTGCACCTGTAAGCAAGGTTAAAATTGTGGAGGCAGTAAGATCAGTGTATACCAATGATGAAACATATGCCATTGTTAACAAGTTGGCTCTGATGATCGGTAAGAAACTGATCAATGTAAATGAATCATCAGGAAATATCAGCACCAGGATGCTGGTGCCTCTTATCAATGAAGCTTGCGAAATACTAATGGAAGGGGTCGCAACAGTGGCTGATATTGATGAAACAATGAAAGAAACTTCAGGCTTACAGTTAGGGCCTTTTGAGATGGCTGATAAGATAGGTCTGGACAAACTGTTGAAATGGATGGAAAACCTTTATATTGAGTTCGGTGAACAGAAATACAAACCTTCACCGGTCATTAAAAGAATGGTGCGTGCCAATCTATACGGCCGCAGGGTTGGCGAAGGGTTCTACCTCTACCAGGGTGACAAAAGGATCCAGAAAAAAGGACAGATAACCACTTTAGGGAGGATCTGATCATCATTTCAAAACATTAAAACTTATAAGGAATGAAAATCATTGTATTAAATTGCGGCAGTTCATCCATTAAATATCAGCTTTTCGACCTTCCATCACAAGATGTGCTTGCAAAGGGACTGGTTGACAAGATTGGCCTCAAAGGGTCGCTTATAAAACATTCACGAAACGATGGCACCGAAGTAAAACTGGAGGGCGAAATACTTGACCATCAGCAAGGCATTGAATACCTGTTAGGTATTCTAGTAAGTGAAAAGTATGGCAGTATTAAAGACCTGAGTGAAATTGATGCTGTTGGTCACAGGGTAGTGCATGCAGGCGAGAAGTTCAAAGGAAGTGTTTATATCACTAAAGAGGTGGTTGCTGCACTGGAAGAATGCATAGACCTTGCACCATTACATAATCCGCCAAATCTTAAAGGGATCTATTCAATAACTAATCTTTTGCCTAAAATCCCGCAGGTTGGTGTATTTGATACTGCTTTCCATCAAACCATGCCTGATTATATCTATCTGTATGGCATCCCTTATTCTTTGTATGAGAAATACAAAATCAGGCGTTATGGCTTCCATGGCTCCAGTCATCGGTATGTTTCACAACGTGCTGCCGAGATTCTCGGTAAGGAATTCAAGGACTTGAAGATTATCACCTGCCATCTTGGAAATGGCGCCTCTATTGCTGCTATCAAGAATGGTGAATCACTGGATACTTCCATGGGAATGACCCCGATTGAAGGGCTGATCATGGGTACCCGTACCGGCGATCTTGATGTTGGGGCATTTATGCAGATCATCAACAAGGAGGAACTGGATATATCAGTGGCAAACACATTGGTAAATAAGCATTCAGGTATGCTCGGTGTTTCAGGTGTATCAAGTGACATGCGTGACGTGGAAAAAGCTGCTGAAGAAGGAAATAAACGCGCAAAGGTAACCCTCGAGATGTATTATTATCGTATCAGGAAATATATAGGTGCATATGCTGCCGCAATGGGTGGTGTTGATGCGATAGTCTTTACCGGTGGTGTAGGTGAAAACGACAGTGCAACCCGCAAGTATTCTACACAGGGGCTCGAGTTCATGGGTATAAAATTTGATGACCAAAAGAATAATGGACTTAGGGGTAAAGAAGCGATCATTTCAGCCGATGACTCAACCACAAAAGTAATGGTCGTCCCAACTAATGAGGAACTGGTAATTGCACAGGATACTTATGAAATAGTTGAGGCAATGAAAGTGAAAAGCTGATATTTAAGACTCCATACTCAAAACAATGCGAAGAGTATGTTGAAGGGTCAATGTTATTATCAAAAAAACCGGCTTACTGGCCGGTTTTTTTATTGAAAGAATAAGTTTTAAAGAGATATTCAGCAAGCAGATTGCTCCCAGTTTACTCCGTATATACTCCCACTGGTTGCAGGAGCTATTTGGTCAGTATAATGTTATTCCATTTCTTCAATTAGCTCATCAGTCATTTCCATATTATGGAAGACATTCGTTACATCGTCGTCATCCTCGAACATTTCAACTAGCCTGAGCACTTTCTTTGCTGATTCCTTGTCAAGCTTAACGGTATTTTTAGGGATTCGCTGTAATTCGGCATTTTCAGGCTCTATCTTCATCTCTTCAAGTTTACGGAGCATAGAGCCAAAATCTTCCATAGCAGTGGTGACCGTGATCATATCATCTTCTACCTGAATGTCATCAGCACCTGCATCAATCAGTTCCATTTCAAGTTCATCCAGGTCAATGGTGCCTTTTGGGATATTGAATACACCTTTGCGGTCGAATAAAAAAGCAAGTGAGCCGTTGGTGCCCAGGCTGCCGCCATATTTGTTGAAGTATGACCTGACATTGGAAATGGTGCGCTGGAGGTTGTCGGTCGTGGCTTCAATATAAATGGCTATCCCATTAGGTGCATAGCCCTCATAAGAAGTCTCCTGGTAATTGGCCGCATCTTTATCCGAACCCTTGTTAATAGCCCTGGTGATGTTATCTTTGGGCATACTGGCACCTTTTGCATTGGCGATTGCAAGACGCAAACGGGGATTGCCATCAGGATCCGGACCTCCCTCTTTAACGGCTACAGTTATTTCTTTAATGATCCTCGAAAAGATCTTAGAACGTTTTGCATCAAGCGCTCCTTTTTTCCTCTTAATGGTTGACCATTTATTGTGTCCTGACATATCTTAATTTGGTATTTTATATTTGATATTCGAGATTTGATATTCCGTATTATGAGCTCGGGTGACTCTCTTCCTCGCCACCTAAAAGGTTAGTAATACCCTCATTCACTTCATGCTCCTAATCCATTATGAGAGTCTTGGACGTTCCCATCGCCTGCCGGGTAAGAATGAAGAGGCATGAAGAGTATTTCCTTCCGGTTGTAAAATTAATATAATTTCTTAAAAGGAAAAATGCTGTCCTTCAAGGAAGAACAGCATTTTTTAATTAATCCACACACCTTATAATCCGCACATAAAGCTCATTTTCAGAGCTATGTATCTTAAATGCTCAGCAATATTACCAATTAATAAGAGTGATGCCAACTGAGAAAGGATGGGCTTCTGGTCCGCGGTTTTCTTTAAATAGCTCTGTCAGGGCATATTTACCATAGACATTTATTTTGCCCCAGCCTAACCTTGCCATCAACTCAAGTTTAAATGGATTCATAGAAGTGGCACCACGCTCTTTATCGGTTTCTTTATCACCATCATCATATACTACCTTTGTATGGGTTCCAATCCTTAATCCTGATAAAACACCGATACCTGCATGGAAACTGTTCACCTTGGACATGCTGTTAGTCTGGACTTCAAACATCAGTGGCAGGGTAAGATAAGTGGTGACGAATTTACTCTTGATCCAGTTGGTGTCTTCGCTGCTGCCATAACGGGCTGAAATGTCATCATCAAGGTTTAACACTACATCATCGGCAAGGCGGTAGTTGTTCCATTCAAGGCCAAGACCTGTTGTTAATCCAAAGTTTTCTTCTATAAGGTTAAAGTTCTGCTCATAAAGATTAAGGGCAAAATTGACGGAGCGTTCCATTTTCTGATCAAGGAAACTGTATTCGGATGGGGGAGTCATGTTATTATCTCTGTATACCAGGCCGTTTACTCCTATTTCTATTCCACCCCAGTGCCCGTCATATTTCTCTTTCTTATGGTGTCTGACCTTAACATTACCATCATCATCGATTTCTATATCATGCCTTCCGATTCCTATTTTGGTCATGTCATCCAATTCATCTACATGTACTTCAAGTTCTTTGAGTTTCACAAAAACTGAGTCACCTTCATCAAATACTTTGAATTCAATATCATTGCCCAATACATCTTCTGATTCTTTAGGCATAGCATCATCAGGATTATTAAGGGTTATGCTCATTTCGCCTGTTTGTCTCAACTTTTTAATATCAGGATTATCGAAATAGGAGACAGTGCCAGCATCTTTAAGGTCAACATTCAACTGGTTTTTAGCAAATACCGACATACGGCCTGCACCTTTAACTTCAGCAGTAGTAGTAATGGTTTTAAGCATGAGTGCATTTACTGAAGAAGCTCCGGTTACTTCTGAAATATGGTTATTTGCATTTCCCCGTAAAGTGACTCTCGAGGCACCGGCAACTTCTGTAGTAAGTTCCTGTGTATTTAATTCAATATTGGCGCGGGATGCTCCCTGGGCGCTTAAAGTAAACACAGGATATTCAAGTATACCTCTTGATTCAAGCCTTGCTGCACCGGTTAAAACAACTTCAGTAATATCGGGTGCGGAAACATAAACTTTTAGTGAGGTAGGGTTTTTTATTCCACTTGAATTGATTATAAGGGTGCCATCCTCAACAAGAGTCTCAATGTTGTTTTTAATTAGATTATCGTCGGTTTCGATTGTGACATTTGGTTCACCTTTTGTAAGATAGACTGTAAATGCGCTGCCAACCTCAATCCTGTTGAATTCAGGAAGTGACCTTGTCTCTTTTTGGACGTTTCCGCTGCCTTCAGTCTGGCCAAATAATGCCACTGGTAATGAAAAAACCAGGATTGCCAAAAGAGCTGAAATTGATTGCCGGATTTTGAGTAATGATTTCATTTTGATAGTGTGTTTAAGTTACGATAATATGACGGAAACTATGTTTTATTTGTTACAGTGATTATTTAAAAATTATAAGTTTTCTTTTTCTTCCTCTATAAGTTTAAGAAACTGGATTTTTCCTTTATTATTAAGCTTCCTGTCAATTACGTAACTGTTGTTGGTTAATAAATTAAATCCTTTTACACCCAGGTCGGCGAATAGCCAGCCGTTCAATGATTCAGGTATTTGTTGTGCCAGTTGCCCGCCTGATTCCAGCACTGAACTTAGCATTCTGCCAGCAGCAATGGTTCCTTTTTTTTCAACCGGGCTTTTTACAGCATTTCTTGTTTGGTCACTTTCTTCCTTCTCGGCCATTGTCATTTCCTGAGAGAGCTTTATATCATCGTAAAGGCCACTGTAAAAGTTCCTTGTCCTGTTTTCCGAGTATAAAGGTGTTGTGTTGATGACCATGCCTCTTTTCTCTATTTTCTGTATTCCGGATTCCGTGTTCCGGATTCCTGATTTCGGATTCCGGACTTCGGATTTTTGATTCGCGGTTTCTGATTCCGGATTTCTGATTCCGGAATTCTGATTCCGGATTCCGGATTTCTGATTCCGGATTGCTGATTCGTTATTGGGCGTCACGGTTTCTTTATATCCCGATTCATTGGTAAGATTATCTGTATTTGAATCTGGAATTTTATTTATATCCTGGTATTCACCCTGTTTTTCAATCGATTGCCTTAAGTTATTATCCAGGTCACTGTCTGTTCCCGGTGTTAATCTTAACCAAATGGTAAAGAGTAGTAATAATCCGGCGGCAATAGCTGTGGCATAATAATATTTAAAGAAAACATGCTTTTCGGTAAAGACCCCGGTACCCTTCTTCAAGGCTGAAGGTTCAGAATACCTGATCTTTTTGTCAGGAATTAGTTTTGTCGCCTTAAAGAGTTCATAATCGGAATGCAATTCCGGATGTTCAGTAAGAAAATTGTTTAAAAGATTAAAGCCGGTGGAAGAGAGGTCACCTTCAACGGCAGCAATGAAATAGTGGGGATAATTTAGCATTGAAAGGTTAACGGCGTCAATATCGGCTGGTTGTTTCAGTGATTCATTAAACCCGAAGGTTTCGTTTTGTGATGGAGTGACTGTAATGGTCTTTAGATCTTCAAATTCTTCTTTCAGTCCCGGATGGTTTTCAAGGAAAACAAGTAATTGTGCAGTCTCTAATGGCCCAAGCCTGCCATCCAGGTAATCGATGATGAAAACTTCATAATTGTTGATGGTTATTTCCATAATTACCTCCTGATCTTTAAAGCACCTTTTCAATACTTCCAAGGTAACTTTTTAAAGCCACTCTTCCCCTGTATATATATACTTTCACTTGTGATTCAGTTAGTCCGGTTATTTTACCGATCTCCTCATACGAATAACCTTCATAATCCCTGAGGGTAATCACCACTTTCTGAATTTCGGGCAATGTATCAAGTGCCCGGTTCAGCACTTCCTGCAAATCGCTGTATGCATTGAAAGTGATCTGATGATTCATGTGGCTATCTTCAATAACCGTGTTTCTTTTATCTTTACGTATCATATCTATCATTGTATGGTAAGCGGTTGAGAACAAGTACGATTTGGCTTTGTTGTATTCAACCTCAGGTGCTTTTTCCCACATCTTTGAAAATGACTCCTGCACCACATCGCGGGCTTTTTCCCTATCGCCCATATTCTTGAATATAAAGCGGTAGACGCTGTCAGCATAGTTGTTCACACACTTATTGTATTCTGACGGATCCATACAGTCGATTGAGATATTACTATGACATACTTTAGCCCGAAAAAGTTACAGCATTTATTTGATTTTCATTTATTTTTTGCACATAAACAAATAACAGCTCTTCAATTAATTTGCTATTTTTGTAATAGCAACCTAATTTACAGGCAACCAGTTCGATGACTCTTCAAAATAATAAAACAGTTATTGCAAATTCCAACGGGATAATTGAAACCATTCCTGAAACAAAGGGAATACAATTATATTATCTGTTGCTTAAAGATAAAGATGGCAATAGTTTGTCATACAATTATTGTGGAGTCTGGTCAACAGAACCTTATTCAGGATTTCAGTGTGAACTGCCGGCTGCATTTAAAGATGTCGTTTCCAGCTTAATAGATGAAGGCGAACATAGCCTCTCATCCTTCAGGGAATATACAATAACTTCAAAGAATAACGAATCCGAATGCAGCTTTCTTATTACACAGAACAGGCTACAACTAATGGATAGTGATGTATATCAATATGTTATAAGACCAACGGATAATCTGAACCCTATACTTGAGGAATGCAATAACCAGCTCAGATTTGAACGGATGCTGAACAAGATGAATTTCAAGTGCATTTCTTCGGTATCCCATGATTTCCGTACCCCTCTTTCAATTATTTATGCCAACCTGCAGTTATTGGAATATCATGAGTTCCAGTTGGACCAGGAAACGATTGAAGATGCATTTTCATTAAGCCGAATGGCAGTCAAATCGTTGCTGAGGGTTCTTGATAAGGTCACAGTAGTTGATTCCATTAATAAAGGCAAGCTTGAATATAAACCATCCATGGTGAATATCAGGTCGGTATGTGAAAATCTTGTAAAAGAACTAAATGAGGCTGAAGTGTTGCCCAACAGGGTACAATATATCCATGATGAATCAATTGGTGAAATAAAGATGGATGATTATTTATTCAGAAGCTTGTTTACCCACTTGATATTTAATGCATTAAGCTATTCAAAGAAAAACCATAATGTGCTCTTTGAGTCAGTATCTATCTCACCCAACCATGTTAGGTTTATTGTGGAAGACCATGGAATTGGACTTACTTCTGAACAAATTAGTGAGATCACAGTTTATTTCGCCGATCAATTTCAGCATCAGTCAGAAAAAATAGGATTGGGATTGGCCATCGTTAAAGAGTGTTTGATTTTACTTAAAGGAACATTAACATTAGCAAGTGAACCAGGTCAGGGAAGTGTGTTTATCATTGATCTGCCAATAAATTTGGAATCTGAGGAAAGGGGAAAAGATGGGCATGCAAACTGAAACAGCAGTTAAAATTCTTCTTATTGAAGATGATAAAGCTCTGGCTCTTACGATCATTAACCTGTTAAGGGTTAAAGGGTATGAAGTGACACATGCACCGGATGGTGCAGTCGGGATTCAAAAAGCATTTGAAATTCTGCCTGACCTGATACTTTGTGATATTTCCATGAAAGAGATCAGTGGTTACGACGTTTTCAATGTTCTGAAAGAGAGTTCTGCTACCGCTATGATCCCATTCGTATTCCTTACTGCTAAATCAGAATTGAAAGATATCCGGTTTGGAATGCAGCTTGGGGCAGATGATTATATTGTCAAGCCTTTCGAGTACGATGAATTGCTTACTTCAATTGCTACCAGGCTCAATAAAGCAGAAGCACACAGACGGGCAAATGAAGAAAAATTCCTTGCTCTTTCGATGATCTCACCTTACGGAATATATATCTACCAGGGTGATAAATTTATCGAGACAAATCCCAGTTTATCCAACATTCTTGGTTACAGCAGGAGTGAATTACTCGAATTGGGTTTTCAGGACCTAATAGCTGAGGAGAACAGGCATAACACGATGGATAAGATCAACCGCTGCCTGCAGGGATTTGACAAAGAAATCCATATCAATTTCAAAGCACGTCATAAAGCAGGACATTACATAAATGCTGAAATTTACGGAATTGAAGGCCTTAAAGTTAAAGGAAGGACAAGTCTGTTAGGTATCCTGTCACCTGTTAAGCAAGCCGCTACCGAAGAAACAGGTACAGGCGGTTTTACAAAAGAGGAGATCCGGGAGTTTGAAAAAGCAGTTGATGTAATTGTTGGTAAGGGTTCATACGTATCAGAGGAACTGATCAATAAACTGCGCGCACTTTTTAATAAGAACATCGATTTTGAAGAACGAAGCAAATTTGAGGACATCGGATTTTCCGACAGGGAACTGGAAATCCTAACACTTGTTTGCAAAGGATTGTCCACAAAAGAAATCGCTGATAAGCTCTATATCAGCAGTCGCACAGTTGAAAAGCACAGGGCTAACCTCATGACGAAAATCGGGGCTAAGAATATCATCGAGGTTATAATCTATGGCCTTAAACACCAGTTAATCGATATCTGATATTGGCTAATCTAATTTCAAAACTGCAAGGAATGCTGATTGCGGAACTTCAACGTTACCTACCTGGCGCATTCTCTTTTTACCCTTTTTCTGTTTTTCGAGGAGCTTTCTTTTACGGGTAATATCTCCGCCGTAACATTTTGCTGTAACGTCTTTACGAACCGCTTTTACAGTTTCACGGGCAATGATCTTGGCACCTATCGCTGCCTGGATAGCTATATCAAATTGCTGCCGGGGGATAAGGTCTTTTAGTTTAACACACATTTTACGCCCGAATTCGTAAGCATTATCCTGGTGTATAAGTGTTGAAAGCGCATCCACAGGCTCTCCATTCAACAAAATGTCAAGCCTGACTAATTTAGCCTGTTTATAGCCGGTAATATGGTAGTCAAATGAAGCGTAACCTTTTGAAATACTTTTCAGCTTGTCGTAGAAATCAAATACAATTTCTCCCAGAGGCAGTTCAACCGTTAACTCAACCCTGTCGCTGGTAAGATAAACCTGGTTTTTGAGAGTACCCCTTTTATCAATACAGAGTTTCATAACCGCACCGATATACTCGGATTTTGAAATGATCTGTGCTGTAATAAAAGGTTCCTCAATATAATCAAGGTAAGTCGGGTCGGGCAGCCCAGAAGGGTTATGCACCTCAATCATCTCACCTTTCGTTGTATATGCTTTATAGGAAACGTTGGGCACCGTGGTGATCACATCCATATCGAACTCCCTGTCGAGGCGTTCCTGTATGATCTCCATATGAAGCAATCCGAGGAATCCGCATCTGAAACCAAAGCCAAGGGCTGCTGATGATTCGGGATCAAAAACGAGGGATGCATCATTAAGCTGTAATTTTTCCATCGATGAGCGCAATTCTTCATAATCGTCGGCATCAACAGGATAAATTCCCGCATAAACCATCGGCTTCACATTGGTAAATCCCTCAATTGCCTTTTCGCTGGGCCTTTTTACATGGGTAATTGTATCACCAACTTTAACCTCCCTTGAAGTCTTAATACCTGATATGATGTATCCTACGTCGCCCGCACTCAGTATTTCACGCGGTTGTTGTACAAGCTTAAGCACACCAATTTCATCAGCATTATATTCTTTGCCGGTGGCGAAAAATTTAACAAAGTCGCCTTTTCTGACCTGTCCGTTAAAAATCCTGAAGTAAGCAATTATACCCCTGAAACTATTAAAAACAGAATCAAAGATAAGCGCTTGTAAGGGTGCTTCAGCATCACCTTTAGGAGGTGGAATTCTTTTGATGATCGCTTCAAGTATCTCGTCAACACCATAACCGGTTTTGCCGCTTGCCCTTATAATGTCTTCCTGTTTGCAACCTATAAGGTCGATTATTTGCTCTTCAACATCCTCGGGCATGGCATTCTCCATGTCCATTTTATTCATAACAGGGATGATCTCAAGATCATGTTCCAGGGCAAGATAGAGATTTGAAATGGTTTGTGCCTGGATACCCTGTGTTGCATCAATGATGAGAAGTGCGCCTTCACATGCAGCGATGGATCTTGAAACCTCATAAGAAAAGTCAACATGTCCCGGTGTGTCAATAAGATTCAGGCGGTAATTCTGACCTTCAAATTCATACTCCATCTGGATGGCATGGCTCTTAATCGTAATGCCACGCTCCCGCTCAAGTTCCATATCATCCAGAACCTGGTCTTGTTGTTGTTTTTCGGTAAGGGTTCCTGTAAATTCAAGCAACCTGTCGGCCAGGGTGCTTTTTCCATGGTCAATATGGGCAATTATGCAAAAGTTGCGGATATCTTTCATCGCTGCAAAAATATGAAAAATCAAGGAACTTTGTTCTTTATTCTTGGGCTCCTTTGAATTAGAGTTATGAGTTTAGAGTTATGAGTTTTGAGTTTTGAGCTTAGAGTTATGAGTTTTGAGTTATGAGTTTTGAGTTAAGAGTAGTCGATGCCTAATTAACGTTGACTGTTCCTAAACCTTAAATAATGGACTCAGAACCCAGAACCCAGAACCCAGAACCCAGAACTCATAACTCTAATTAAGGAGAAGCTGACAGCTGACAGCCGACAGCTTACAGCAGATAGCTGATAGCTGACAGCCGACAGCTGACAGCTGATAGCTGAGAGCTGATAGCTGATAGCTGATAGCCGATTGCTGATGCTGAACGCCTTTATCTTCAAGGGTTTTCAACAAAAAAGGATATGGGTTGTTAATCTTCATAATTTGTGGTTACTTTTGCATAATATTTCACAGATACTTTTAAAACAAATTGAAGCATATGTCAAAAATCAAATTGGCTATTAACGGATTCGGCAGAATCGGGCGTAATGTTTTTAAAATCGCGTTAGAGCGTGAAAACATTGAAGTAGTTGGAATTAACGACCTTACCAACACGAAAACTCTTGCGTACCTATTAAAATATGATTCTACACAGGGAAAATTCCCCGGAAAGGTATCATATGATGAAACAACACTTATTGTGAATGGTGTTCATTATCCTGTGCATGCTGAACGTACTCCGGCAACTATTCCATGGGCAAGCACTCCCGATGTGGTTGTCGAATCAACCGGTGTATTCCGCTCACGAGAAAGTGCTAAAGGCGGATATGGTGATCACCTTAAAAACGGAGCTAAGAAAGTTATTCTTACTGTTCCCTCAAAAGATGCAATCGACAGGATGATCGTTCTTGGTGTCAATGAACACGAACTAAAAGACACTGACCTCTGTATTTCTAATGCATCATGTACAACCAATTGCTGTGCTCCAATAGCAAAAGTCCTTAATGACCGTTTTGGCATCGAGAATGGTTTAATGACCACAATTCACTCATACACAAATGATCAAACTATCCTGGATGCTCCGCATAGCGACCTTAGGCGTGCACGTTCAGCTGCGGTTTCACAAATTCCCACCACTACCGGTGCCGCTAAAGCTGTTGGTGTTGTTATTCCTGAACTTAAAGGAAAACTTGATGGACTTTCTGTCAGGGTCCCGACCCCAACTGGCTCATTGGTTGATTTAGTTGTTAATCTAAAGACCGATGTAACGAAAGACCAGATAAATGCTGCTATGAAAGAAGCTGCTGAAGGTCCAATGAAAGGAATACTTGAGTACACTGAAGATGAAATAGTATCGGTTGATATTATTCATAATCCTGCTTCTGCCATCTTTGATGCACAGAGCACAATGATAAACGGCCGAACGGTTAAAGTCCTTGCATGGTATGATAATGAATGGGGATATTCATCCCGCGTTGTTGACCTAGCAGAAAGATTATTCTGATTGATCTGTTTAGAATTCGAGAGATTGTAGAGACGTTGCATGCAACGTCTCTATTTATTAATGTTAATACAGTAAATGAACAGCGTTGGTAATTTCTCTCTTTTGAACTACAGTTTGTTCAGGGCTCTCCGGTGAGCCAACAATCTCATAGACTATACACTTGTAAAAATACACCCCCTCAGGACAATAGGAATTTGAGTTTTTATCCTTTCCATCCCATCTTATCTCAGGATCAACGGTTTCAAAGACCAGTAGGCCCCATCTGTTAAAGATCTGCATTTCAACTCTTTCAACGGATGTATATCCGGGGAAAGGGACGAAAAGGTCATTTACATTATCAAAATTGGGCGTAAAAACGTTTGGAAGACGGTACCTTGGACAGTCGTCGATTCCTAAGCAATAGGGCAAAACACCTGTTGTATCAACATTCCCGTTTGTGTCAACTGCTACAACGAAATAACATGCAGAAATCGATTGGTCAGTGATAGTATAAGTATAAGTGGTATTCTCAGGATCAACAGTTGCTATGAGTTCAGAAGGATTCCCCCGTCGGTAAATAAGATAATTTGCAATATCTGGTGCACAAGTTAGTTGGATATCTTCCCAGGCAAAAAATATCGTCTGTTCATCACAATTTATATCGGCCGTAAGCATTGGAGGGCAGGGAGGGACATTATCAACCGGCCTGTCGCATATCTCCTGTGAGAAATTTATAATGGGCTCAATATACCCCGGTGTACCGTACGTCCCTATAGTTTTAACATAATAACAGTATTGAGTCCCGTTAATTAGACCTGTGTCAACATATCTTCTGACAGGGATAGTGGTCATGCTATCCCATGATAATCCACCTTCTATCTTCCGGTAAACAACATACTGTTCATTAGCCCATGGAACATTCTCATTAATGATAACTGAAATTTGATCGTCAGATGGGATAGTCTCCAGGAAAACAGATGAAGCAGGTACTGATGTGCCAATTGAGAATACATTCCCGGGCGTGTTATTTACGAGTTCAATGTAATACGTCCATCTGTTATCACGTGTATTTAAGCCTGTATCTGTATAAGTTGTATCATTCAGGTCATTGAACTCCGTCACAAGAACACCGTTAGCTGTTCCAAATCCTTCAGATCTGAAGAGCCTCTGAATGAAAGGGCCGGGTGTCTGGATTGTATCAAGTTCCGTAGGTTTTGACCATGCAACGTATATTTCACCATTCTCCTGTGAAGTGCTGTTGATACTAACATTAGTGAGCACAGGAAGGTCTTTCCTGAGATCGGTACAAAATTCTTCTGATGCTTTACTTTCAGCTCCATCAGCAAACCAATAAGTTACTATATAACAGTAAGTAATACCTCTTACAAGTCCAACACCATTGTTATCATCAACAAAATTGGTAGTGTTTATTCCGTCAATGGTTGAAATCAATTGATATCCCGTTTGGGGTGGAACACCGGTGATACAATAACCCGGTGTGAATCCTGAATTGCCTGCCCTGCGGTATACTTTATAACCACGGGCTTCATTACATTGCGCCTTGTTCCATGATAGCCGTATTGTATTTCCCAACGGCTCAGCAAGAGGACCTGTTATGGGCGGTGCAATGACTTTGATATTCATAGTCTTAAGGTCGAACAAATGAACCGGTGAGCCATCATCTTCAGCTTTAAAGTAAACCTGGTAATCCTGGTTTCTGACATGAGAACAATTCGTTGCCCAGGAAAATTCACCTGTAATAACTCCTATTGAATCAAATATGACCTCAAAAGTAGCAGGGCTGACCGGTATGACCAACGGGCCACCACTTGCTGTCAGGGATAACTGGTCAAAATTCGGATCAGTGGCTGAAACCGATACATTTAATGTCTCACCTGCTATAACACAAGTGTCAGTAACTAAACTGATAACCGGGGGATCATTGTCACAAGCTATAATATTCACCTGCATATCACGCGTAACATATCCAATCCTTACTCCATTTCTCCATTCTTCAATTATAAGGGCAAAATTATATTCTCCCTGGATGGTCGGATGATCCCAAAGGATGTCACCGGTAAGAGGATTGATTGTAAATTCACCCGGATTCTGAGTGTCAACAAGATTCGGCAATTCATATCCAAGGATATTTAATCCGCCTGCTCCCCTTGGAGTAACAAGCCGGTATGAAAGGCTGTCACCGTTTGGATCAAATGCACCTGGATTGTGAAGGTAAGGATTTCCAATACATCCATTATCAATTGGAGGTATCAGGAGCTGTGGCGAAGAGTTATTGCCTAGAAATGGATTTATCACCAAAAGGGTTTCAATATAGAGCGGAACATCAACTGAGTTCGGGATATTCTGGATTCCCATATTACGGTTGGGATCCTCAAGCCATATCCTGTATGTAGAGGCTGAAGGATATGTATGCACTCCGACATAGATGTTTTTCCGGATGTCCGGTCCAACCATTTCCCCAACATGATCACATTCAATTCCGGCAGGAGTGATCCCCGGAGCTCCATTGCTTCTGGGAATAACAGAACTCTGGCCATCACCCCAATTCAATGTCAATTCACATCTGTCTGCAGCGCTTGGTGCGAATGTATAAGTTGTAATAGTGACTTCGTAAGTAAGATTATTCAGGTATCGGTAGGTTATCTCACCGGCTCTCTGATGAGTTGCAAAAGCCGAAAACCGCAATATGGTGGTAAAAAGTAAAAAAAGAAACAATATTTTGGTCCGGTAATTTACCTGGACATGCTCTGAGGTCATTATTGGTATTTTTATGCCATAAGATTGATCGTAAGATACAATGGTTGCAGATTAAAACGATTTTATCAGCGCATTATACTAAAACGAACCATAGAACGATAACAAAATGCGCAAAATCAAAGTGATTTACAAAATGCAAATCCTGTCTGTATCGTTATATGAACAAATATATGGCATTTTTGGCTTTTAGCTTGTTTTTTTATGAAAGAACCGTTGTAAACTGCCATGATTAAATAGGTAAATTTGTAATTGATTTAAAAGGAAGGTTTAGGAATGTACGTTGCCAATCCGGAACAGGAAAGAAAAGAAATCCTCAAGAGGTACAGGGCTCTGCTGAATGCCTGGAATACCGGCGCTGAAATGAAAAATAAGCGTATGGTGAGGAAAGCATTCAACCTTGCTGTGAATGCCCATAAAGATATGCGCAGAAAGAGCGGGGAACCCTATATATATCATCCTCTTGAAGTTGCTCGTATTGTAGCCGGTGAAATTGGTCTTGGTGAAACATCCATCATCTGCGCACTCCTGCATGATGTTGTTGAAGATACTGATTACACCATTGATGATATGCGCCGTATGTTTGGCGATAAAGTTGCCCGTATTATTGATGGACTGACTAAGATTAAGGAACTTTTCGATCATAATACAACCTCGGCCCAGGCAGAGAATTTCAGAAAAATGCTTCTTACGCTTTCTGATGATGTTAGAGTGATCCTTATTAAACTGGCCGACCGGTTGCACAATATGAGGACTCTTGGTTCCATGACGCATGAAAAGCAACTGAAAATAGCCTCTGAAACAATCTATCTCTTTGCACCATTAGCTCACAGGTTAGGATTATACGCTATTAAGAGCGAACTTGAAGACCTTGCCCTGAAATACACGGAACCTGAGATTTATAATTCAATTGCCAGAAAACTTGAAGAAACATCTGCTGAACGAACAAAGTTTATCAATAAGTTCATATACCCTATAAAGAAAGCTTTACTGGCTCAGGGACTTGTATTTGATATCATTGGAAGGGAGAAATCAATATATTCCATCTGGCAGAAAATGAAGGCCAAGCAGGTGCCTTTTGAGGAAGTGTTTGACATTTTTGCGGTTAGGATCATTATAGATACCAGCTACGAAAATGAGAAGTACCAATGCTGGCAGGCATACTCAATTGTAACAGATTTCTACAGCCCCAAGCAAAACAGGCTGCGAGACTGGATATCTACCCCCAAGGCTAATGGGTATGAGTCACTTCATACAACTGTAATGAGTCATTCAGGTCAGTGGGTTGAGGTCCAGATCCGTACTAAACGAATGAATGAAATTGCCGAAAAAGGTTATGCAGCTCATTGGAAATATAAGGAAAAGACTTCTGGGGAAAGCGGTTTGGACAGGTGGCTCAACAAGATTAAAGAATTGTTGCAATCGCCTGATTCAAATGCACTTGCTTTTTTAGATGAGTTTAAACTCAACCTCTTTGCCGACGAGATAATTGTCTTTACTCCAAAGGGTGAGGTTAAAACACTGCCATCAAATTCTACTGCCCTTGATTTTGCTTACAATATACATTCTGAGATCGGCAATCATTGTATCGGTGCCAAGGTGAATCATAAGCTTGTTCCTTTGAACAATGTTCTGAAAAGTGGCGATCAAGTTGAGATCATCACATCAAAAAAGCAGAGCCCGCGCGAGGAATGGATAAACTATGTAGTAACAGCCCGTGCAAAATCGTTTATTAAAGATGCCCTTAAAGAACAAAGAAAGAAATTCACTGAAGAAGGCAGGGTTAAGCTTGAGGATTTATTCAGGCAACTCAAGATAGATATGAACCGCAACAGCCTTCTCAGGTTGCAGGAGTGTAACCATATAAGCTCAACCATTGACCTTTATTACAGGGTGGCTAAAGATGAAATCGGGCTTAAAGAAATCAAGGATTGTATGCAACAGCATGATAAAAGCGGTTGGCTCAATCTCATCACACGTCCATTTGTAAGGTCAAAACCTTCTATACCGCATAAATTCGCCGAAGAGGTCAAACAACAATTGATAAACAAAGAAATTTCCACCAATGGGAATGCCGAAGTAGAATACAGGATATCTGATTGCTGTAATCCAATACCCGGTGATGAAGTCATTGGTTTCGTTCCTCCCGATGGCGGTATATGGATACATCGCACAAATTGCCCTGAAGCCATTCAACTGATGTCAAAATACGGAAACCGTATCGTTAAGATCAACTGGGAAGGAGCAGAAGCAGGCACTTTCTTAAGCGGGATAAGGCTGGTTGGATTTGACAACATGGGATTACTGAACGAAATAGTAAATATTATTTCAAGTCAGTTGAATTTAAACATACGCTCTTTCCATATTGATTCAACCGGTGATGTATTCGAAGCAACTATCATGCTTCTGGTACATAGCACCGATGACCTGAACAAATTAATGACCCAGCTCAAGAAAGTCAAGGGAATAAATAACGTCTATCGAATTAGCCGTCTGGCTGATACACCTGCAAGATAAGCCTCATCTTGCGACTTGAAATTCCAGCAAGGAAATAGCAATGACCATATGGGAACGGACAGCCTGTATCTTAGCCAGCCTGGGACTTTGCTTTTATTTTTATTTATTCTAAATTCTAATTAAGTTATTTTATAATTTTACATCCTGAATTTCAGCATAACCTGAAAAATATGGAGGGCAATGTAAATTATGAAAGAGAACGACCGCTTGAATTTTGAGACTGTTACCAAAATATTCACCGATTACCTTGAAAGTCACAGCCATCGCAAAACTCCTGAACGTTACACAATTTTAAGGGAAATATATTCCACTAAAGGACATTTTGATATCGAATCACTCTATATCAGGATGAAGAACAATAAATACAGGGTGAGCAGGGCAACATTGTACAATACAATTGAATTGCTCCAAAACTGCAATCTTGTTACAAAACATCAGTTTGGTAATAATTATGCCCAGTATGAAAGGTCTTTCAAATTTAAACAACACGACCATTTTATCAATGTTGAGGATGGAACAGTCCTTGAATTTTGCGATCCCCGCCTTCAGGAAATACAGTCATCTGTTGAAAAGATCCTTGGAGTGAAGATAACAAGTCATTCGCTAACATTTTATGGATACCAGGATGAAGAAAAGCCTAAGAAAAAGAGAACCATAGAGGAAAGCCCCTCAGAAACGGCTGAATTCTGATCCATATCTTAATTTTAATTAATCATCAGATTTCCATCTTTTTTCCTATTATTGCATAAAGGCAAAAGTTAAATTATTGTGGTTCTACTATCCGGTTGTTTCACTATTTTTGCCTGTTCTTAATATGATCGTTCATGAAAGTTGATGTACTGCTTGGCCTGCAATGGGGAGATGAAGGTAAAGGTAAAATTACAGATGTTCTTACACCACAATATGATATAATTGCACGATTCCAGGGTGGCCCTAATGCCGGCCATACTTTGGAATTCGATGGTGGCAAACATGTACTTCATACAATCCCTTCAGGTATTTTCCACCCTGAGAAAATCAATGTCATAGGAAACGGAGTGATCATTGACCCATACATCCTTATGTGCGAACTCAGGAAACTCAGGGAGAAGAATGTTAAACCTGAAAAGAACCTGCTAATTTCAAAGCGGGCACATCTTATCGTTCCCGGCCACAGATTGCTTGATTTTGTATCGGAAACCTTTAAGGGTGCATCAAAGATTGGCTCTACACTCAAAGGAATCGGACCTGCATATACCGACAAGGTTGCACGCTCAGGAATCAGGATTGGCAATTACCTGATGAATGATTTCATGGATAGGTATAACACCTTAAAGGAGAGCCATTTCAGGATCATCCGGTCATATGGGTATAATCCCGAAGAACTTACCATAGATAATATGCCTTTGGAGGAATATGAAAAGTTATGGTTCGAAGGATTGGAATATATCCGTGATATTCCTCTTATTGACAGCGAATTATTCATCAATGAAAGCCTTGATAAAGGAAAACATATTTTAGCAGAAGGTGCACAGGGCGCTTTACTTGATATAGACTTCGGAACTTATCCCTTTGTTACTTCGTCCAATACTATAACGGCTGGTGTATGCTCAGGACTGGGCATTGCACCACAAAGGGTGGGCAGGGTATTTGGTGTCTTTAAAGCTTATTGCACAAGGGTTGGAAGTGGTCCTTTCCCATCTGAACTGCTTGATGATACAGGTGAAAAACTCCGTCAGAAAGGTCATGAATTTGGTTCTACAACCGGCAGGCCAAGGCGTACCGGCTGGATTGACCTTCCATCATTAAAATATTCCATAATGCTCAACGGTGTAACTGACCTTGTGATCATGAAGTCGGATGTTATGGATGATTTTCAGTCAATCGGAGTTTGTACAGATTACAGGATCAATAACAAAACCTATGATTTCCCTGTATTTGAGTCCCTCACTGAAGAGATAGAACCAGTATTAACTATGCTCGACGGCTGGAAAACTGATATTACAAATTTTACCAAATGGAATGAGTTGCCGGAAACATATCAGGACTACATCCACTACATTGAAAAGGCACTCAAACTTCCAATATCGGTTGTCTCACTTGGCCCCCAAAGAAACCAGACCATCATTCGTGAAAGGATTTTTTAATTTCAAGCACCCACATTTCATTGAAAGAGATAATTGAACTGATAAAAAAGGATTTTCTTTTGGAGATAAGGCAAAAGTATGCGCTTAATGCCATCCTTCTCTATGTGGTTTCAACTGTTTTTGTCGTTCAGCTCTCTTTCGGCCGGGTCATTGATGATGAAGGGTGGATTGCTTTATTCTGGATCATACTGCTTTTTGCAGCTTTTAATGCAGTCAGTAAGAGTTTTATACAGGAACACACGGCCAGGCGGCTTTACTATTTCATGATAGCGGCACCTGTTTCTATAATTGTATCCAAGATCATCTATAATAGCTTGCTCATGGTTTCACTTGGATTCCTGAGCCTTGGTCTCTATGTTTTGTTCCTGGGAATGCCTGACCTTAATCCCTCTCTTTTTTATCCTTCATTTATCCTTGGTTGCATTGGATTAGCCAGTGCTCTTACAATGGTTTCGGCTATAGCCTCAACAGCAGGAAATAATGCTGCATTAATGGCTGTACTTGGCTTTCCTGTTGTCATTCCGATTTTGCTACTGGTAATAAATGCTTTCAAGAGTGCTTACCAGGCTGTAATTCCTGCAACTCAGATAATCAAATCGCTTACTTCTTTGTTATTGATTGACGCTGTTGTCGTTATACTGGCAGTGATTCTTTTTCCTTACCTTTGGCGAAAATAACGAAATCTGATACCTTATGATTAAAGGTTTATGGTGGAAAGTGTCAGGACTTGTGCTGATTCTCTATTCTATAATTGCCGGTTTAATTATTGAAGTCCCCGCATTACCGGTCATACATCAAACAATCCGGAATCTCTTTTATCATGTTCCAATGTGGTTTGCTATGTTTATTATGCTTGGAACATCATTGGTATATAGCATTAAATACCTGAGCAGTTTAAAACTGCGCGACGACCTTATAGCTTCACAGGCAGTAAATACAGGTTTGTTTTTCGGAACCATGGGATTGCTGACAGGAATGATATGGGCCAAATTCACATGGGGTGATTTCTGGACCAATGACCCCCAGTTAAACGGGGCAGCAGTGAGTGTCATGGCATACATCGCATATACCATTCTTCGCGGATCAATTGATGAAAGATCCTTAAGGGCACGGGTTTCGGCAGTGTACAATATTTTCGCGTTTATGCTTTTGGTAATATTCCTTGGAATACTTCCAAGACTGGCCGACAGCTCATTACATCCCGGCAAAGGTGGCAATTCATCCACCATGGGTGATCTTGATCCAACAATGAGACTCGTTTTCTATCCGGCTGTTATCGGCTGGATCATTGTTGCATTCTGGATACTGGAAATACGCCGCCGGAAAAGAATTATTGAATTACAACAATCATCCCAAATAGTCTGAACATGATAGGTGAAGATAAATTTACAGTAGTAATTATAGTTATGTCAATCATTTTCACTGGATTGGCAGTGTATTTGATCTTGCTTGACAGGAAACTTACCAGACTGGAGAAGAAACAAAAAGAGTTAACCTCCGGCAGAAAAGAAGTTAATACGCTATAAAGTAAATATATTATAGATCATCGGTCCCTGCCGGTCGATTATACTTGAAAAGAATTTGCTAAGAAACCGAACCGGGATAAAAGAGATGACTATTTAGTATATTTTTGTGCGGGTATTAACCGTCAATAACTTAAAGAGTTACAATTAGATTAAACATTTAGCCTAACCAATAATTCATCTGAATGAAACGTATCCATATACTTATCCTTATCGTAATGGTAGCAGCAATTGGAGTGATCCTCAGTCTCTCCATGAATACCTCCACATACTCGGGTTTCAATGAAGCATCAAAGCATCAGGGACGGGAGTTCCATGTAATGGGTAAATTAAGTCCCGGGAAACCTATCAATTATGATGCTTCGAAGGATGCAAACAGTTTCACTTTTACCATGATTGATGACCAGGGAACTGAGATGCTGGTTAAATATAACGACAGCAAGCCACAGGATTTTGAAAAGCTTGATCAGATAGTCGTGATAGGAAAAATGAAAGAAGGATACTTTGAGGCACATAAAATGAACCTGAAGTGTCCTTCCAAATATAATAAAGATCAAATCCCGCAGGAGTTTCAGGATATGAAATATTCTGATCAGCAATAGTAGTCAACAAATCGGCGGAACTGAAACACTGTGGATGCGATTCATCGCATCGACAAATGATTTAAACAGTAGGACTGAGCAATTTAAGTTTATAAAATAAATGGGGTTTACACTGAAAGTAAACCCCATTTATTTTGGGCCTGAATCAAATTAATTTCTTAGTAAAAGAATTCTACTTTCATGTCGTCGACAAGGAAAGTGCCCACTTTTTTGTTCCAGATATAGGTTTTAATCACATCTTCGCTGCTGAGATTATTGGGTAGTCCGAATTCAGCAGTAATCTCTTTCCATTCGTTGGTAGTGTTGAATACTGAATCAGTTACTGCACCCCCATAGTACTTATCATTGCTAATTGAGCAAACGATGATAGCCTTCGAACCAGGTGCCAGGGAACATCCATATGCTGACACCTTAACTTTTTTTGGTAAATCTTTACTGATGTTACCTAATTTATTTTCATAAACTACACTGTATTCGGCAACTGTATCAATTTTACTGGAGTTCTTCCCTGAATGGGCTAAAGTATCAGTAATTGTCCCAAGATTCTTCCAGGTGGCAGGTACAAGCAAAGCTAAAGAATCAACATTTTCAATATCAGTAGCGAAAGTTAAAACGGTTGAATCGTCTGATTTTCCATCCTTATTTTGATTGTTGCATGAGAGAAATATTGCTGTTGCAGCAAATAAGAAAAGAATCTTTTTCATGGTTGTGGTGTTATGGTTACTAAAAGTTTGAAGCAGCAAAGGTAAAGAAAGATGTAAGATTGTTATATTTGCCAAATAATAGATTTTTTGAAATTATAAACTAATTTTTATCATGATTGATCTGAAGACATCGGAAGAACTAATGCAACTGGAAGAAAAGTACGGTGCACACAACTATCACCCATTGCCTGTTGTATTGGCAAAAGGACAGGGAGCTCTGGTATGGGACGTAGAAGGGAAGGAATATTATGATTTTCTGTCAGCTTATTCTGCAGTAAATCAGGGGCATTGCCATCCGCGTATTGTCAACGCTCTCACGGAGCAGGCTCAGAGAATGACACTTACATCAAGGGCATTCTTCAATGATTCACTTGGCGAGTACGAAAAGTTTATTACCGAATATTTTGGTTATGATAAAGTACTCCCAATGAATACCGGGGCTGAAGCAGATGAAACAGCATTGAAGCTTTGTCGTAAATGGGCATATAAAGTTAAAGGTATTGCTGAAGACCAGGCAAAGATCATTGTTTGTAATGGAAACTTTCACGGCCGCACGATAACCATAGTTTCAATGTCATCTGATCCTGAATCCTATGGTGGTTATGGTCCATTTACACCCGGTTTTATTAAAATTGACTATAATGATCTTAATGCTTTAGCCAAAGCGCTTGAAGATCCCAATGTCGCCGGTTTCCTTGTTGAACCGATTCAGGGTGAGGCTGGTGTTTTTGTACCTGATGAGGGATATCTTAGTAAAGCATACGAGATGTGCCATAAAAAGAATGTACTTTTCATTGCTGATGAAGTTCAGACCGGAATTGGCCGTACAGGAAAATTATTAGCCTGTGATCATGAGAATGTACGTCCCGATATCCTTATTTTAGGCAAGGCGCTTTCAGGTGGTGTGTACCCCGTTTCGGCTGTTCTGGCTGATGATCAAATCATGCTGACGATCAAGCCTGGTGAGCATGGTTCAACCTTTGGCGGTAATCCTGTTGCTGCAAAAGTTGCTATCGAAGCGCTTCAGGTCATTAAAGATGAAAAACTGGCCGAACGGGCAGAATATTTAGGCAGTATATTCAGGGAAGAGATCAGAAAAGTCAAATCTGAAATGATCTCGCTGGTCCGTGGTAAAGGGCTTCTAAACGCTGTTGTCATTAAACCAAAGAATGGCAAGGAAGCATGGGATGTATGTCTTAAAATGCGTGACAATGGCGTACTGGCAAAACCAACCCATGGTGATATTATCCGTTTCGCACCTCCTCTGGTTATTACTGAAGAGCAGTTGCGTGATGCTATCAAGAGGATCATTGATTCAATTCTTTCATTTGAATAATAGAGATTGTTTTTCGTCTATATTGTTTAAGCATTAGGATATGGTATGCAAACCATCATTAAACACGTCAAGCGGAAGGATCACTGAATATACAAGCTATTATCTCTGATATAAGTCTGTATTAACTCTGTATATAGTCTCCTGAATTCGAAACATATCCCTTTGTTGAACCAGAGTAAGACGTTAGCTTAACAAAAAACACAAAAAGAATAGAGAATAAAAAAGAGGCTGCCGAAACGGTAGCCTCTTTTTTAATTTAATTGTGAATCATTATTGAACATCCCAGAACAGAGGAGTTGTTAATTCATCTCCTCCGATAGCTGAAGCAGCAGCGTTGAAATTATCAGCATTCAACGTTTGCTCAGTAATAGGATAAGTGAATCTTAAAGGAATTTCTCCATATGTATCAATCCCCGGAGGAATATTAAATATTGGGAAGTCCAGTCTTCTCCAGCTTGTCCAGCCTTCGAGCCCTCTGAGATAGAATGCAAGCCAGGCCTGGGTACCAATTTTTTGTTGCCAGGTACCTTCTGCAGTGGCATAATTTACATCCGGATTAGCCAGGTAAGCATCAGCTTCTTCCTGGGTTCCACCCCATGATAAAATTGAAGAAGTAATGCCTTCATTGTACCATTCTTCAGCACTCATACCAACACTATAACCTCTCTCAGCAGATTCGGCAAGATAGAAGGCTATTTCAGTGTAATCGAGCAAGGTAACGGGGAATGTTGGATCTTGTATGGGATCGGCAACATGTGATAACTGCCCGAACGGGCTTGTTTCTCCATAGATACCTCCCTCGTAGATGTCTGTCGTATCACCAACGGTTGTGAAATAGTCATCACGACGTGGATCCTCCAGATCATTCATAATGTCAATGATAGTATTTGCACCGACAAAGTCATCACGGCCTGTAGCTACAAGCTCTTGCCAGATTGGATTGGAGTTTGTGCCCCCGGGATAAACAACCTGGGCAGATTCACCAGGCTGGAAAGCTGCCTGATATGCACCTTCAATAGTGCTTTGAGCTAAACTGGCATCTACATCAGCCAGAACAATTGACATCTTGATTTGTAGGGAATAGCCAAATTTTTGCCAACTAGCAACGTCTCCGGCAAATACAATATCAGCATTACCGAAGCTTTCAAAGTCAGGATTCAGTGCGGCAGTGGCATCTTTTGTCTTCTGAATCAAGTCATTTAAAATTGTCCTTGCATCGTCATAGACCGCCAAATTATTATCTTCAGCCAATGCTTCCTGATATGGAATATCGCCAAAGATCAAGAGAAGATAATTCCAGGCATAATTTTCAACCAGCGTAGCTATATTTATTTTATTCTGCTTTATGGCTTCACCTTCTTCCCCGGCAGCTGTCTCCAACTCCAGTAAACGCTTAGCTTCTTTTAAATCTGCAAGTATATCGCGATACAAAATACGGAATTGAGCGTCGGAAATATTGCGCGTTACAAGATCATAATTTGCTTCATCAGTGTAAGTAGTTTCAGTCCAGTACTGAGCCCATAAATTAAATATATTGAGGTTAACATTAACTCCACCAACTTGATCGGCTAATGCTTTTTGGGCGTTAGAGAATAAAAAATCTCCAGGGACTTCACTTGCGCGTTTTTTATCTGTATTAAAGTCCTCAAAGTTTTTAGTACAGGAAATAGTAGTTCCTGCTAAAACAATTAAGGCAAAAATTATTTTTTTCATGTCACTGTCCTTTCTTTAGAATGATAAGTTAACTGTCAATCCAATATTACTGATGGCTGGCAGTACACCGCTTTGCCATCCCTGGATGTTACCGGCACTTTGTCCAGCTTCGGGGTCAGCATGTGGTAAATTCTTATGAATTATCCACAGGTTTGAACCAACAAGGCTGAATGATGCACTTCTGATAAAGGATTTCTCAAGAACTCTTCCGGGAATAGTATACGAAAGAGCTACTTCTCTCAGTTTCACAAATGATGCATCATAAATAAAATGTGATGCGGGGTGATTTACATAACCAAAGGCTCTGTAGTCGCCACCTTCTATTCGTACAGTGTTTACATTACCTTCAGCATCAACACCTTCCTGAACAAAGCCACCACTTGCCGGATCATACCCGATTACATTATCTTCTTCATCCAAAATTGGAATAACCGGATCTCTGACAGGATTTCCCAGATCATTGATAAAATCGGTTTCTTCATAAATACCTGTTGCCAGTCCGTAATAAAGATCAAGAGAGAAGATATCACCTCCCTGCTGTATATCAACTAAGAAACTAAATGACCATCCCTTGTAGCTTAATCTATTGTTAATACCACCCAACCAGTCAGGATTAATATCACCGATAACATTGTCAGATGTGCTGGTTCTTAAGTAATAACCATTCGGTCTGACGATCTTTTGTCCGTTTTCGTGATATTCATAAGTATTGCCCTGGATTACACCATAAGGTTCACCAACGCGTGCATTTACTGAAACACCGCCCTGTAATGGTGAAGTATTTATGGTCAGGTTTTCGATACCTTCAGCCAATGATAATACCTCGTTTCTGTTCATTGACCAGTTGAGAGTGATATCCCATCTCAGATTTTCTGTTGCCACAGGTGCTCCTGACAGGGATAACTCAACTCCACGGTTTTCAATTTCGCCGGCATTGACAAATTTGGTTGAATAGCCGGTTACGAAGGATACAGAAACTGGCACTATCTGATTGATAGTATTGTCTTTATAGACTGAAAGATCCAACCGTAATCTCGAGTCAAGCATGCTTAATTCCAATCCGGCTTCAAGACTCTTAGTCCTTTCTTCTTTAAGGTTCGGGTTGTTTTTTGAATTACGTAAAGAGAACAGAGGCACCGGTTGGCCGGTAGCATCATTTGTAAAGGAGGCGAACTGTCCATAAGTTCTGTTAATAACACCCCATTCAAGTGCGTTTCCAACTTCAGCGTAACCTACCCTAATCTTACCTAATTGTAACCAGGTGCTTTCACCCATTAAGCTGGAGAAAAGCAAACTACCCGAAACTGCCGGATAATAGTAATCCCTGTTTTCTTCAGGCAGAACGGATGATTCGTCTCTTCTAAGTGAGCCATCAATAAAGATCAAATCATAAAATCCTAAGGATGCATTTGCAAAAAGTCCGTTAACACCTATCTCTTGAAGGTCTTCTTCAGGGGGCTGCATCGGATTTATGCTATTTCCGAGAGAATAGAGCCTGGGAACAATTAAACCGCCATCAGTAGATGCAAATACATCATCTACAGTCCTGCGGAGTATATTCGTTCCTAAAACAAGATTCAGGTTGAAGTTTTCGGTAATATGCTTATAGTACCTTGCCATCAAATCGAAATTGCTTTCAGTGAAAGTACGGTCAAATCGTGAATATCCTGAAGTTACATCAGGCCTTAAAACACCAAGTTCACCGGCGACTGAACCAATAGCTTTTCTTTCTTCCTGAAGTTCAGTATATGTATCTATCGCATATCGTCCCATGAGGCTTATTGCTTCAGTTAGTTTCCAGTCGGCTTGCAAATAACCAATAACCCTTGAACGCTGATCTGTTTCGAAGTTTTCAAATCTTACCCAATAAGGATTATCCCAGTATAACGGGGTGAGATCAAAAGGTGAGGAAGGATTCCATGACACATTTTCCTTTGTAGCTTCATACAAACGTTTTTGCATTTCCCAATCAACATTGGTCTGCATCCACTGTCTGAATGAACTCATAATATTGTCGCTGTATCCGGTAGAATTTCTGCCTTTGCCGTCTGTTCTGATATAGTTGGCACTAGCAGTCACCTTAACATTCTTCAAAACATCATAACTTCCTGTTAATCCGACATTATGCCTGATCAAATGGCTGTTTGGCATTATACCCTTCTGATCAAAATTGGCATATGACAATCTGAAATCGGAAACATCTCCACCACCGACAACTTCAATGCTGTTAGTAAGGGAGATAGGCGTTTCAAAGAAGGTAATAGGTCCATTTGGAGTATTTACCCATGGAGTCTTTTTAAGATAATTAGGTGATGCCGGGTGATATGAATCCCACTGGTAGAGCATGATACTTGGATCAAATTTTTCTCCCATTGATGCATCTTCATAAGTGGGCACTGTGTAATCGAGTGTTCCATCTCCATCTACATCATAGAAATATTCAAATCCGGGATATGTACGTGTATCGCCGGCAACGAGAGTATCACTATAATATGGGCCGTAACCGCCGCCGTAATTCTCCTGATATTTAGGGAAAGTACTTCTGTCGATAAAGCCTGTAGTCACATTAGAGCTTATATTTACGCCAAGTGATTTTGTTTTACTCCGCGTTCCCTTTTTCGTGGTGATCATAATTACACCATTAGCAGCACGTGAACCATAAAGAGCGGTGGCTGCAGCTCCTTTTAGTATATTCATACTTTCTATATCAGCCGGATTGATATCTGAAGCAGCATTACCATAGTCGTAACCTGCACGGCCGGTGGTTTGTCCAAGATTATTTGTCAATTCATTGCTGATGGGAACACCATCAATAACAAACAGAGCCTGGTTATTTCCGGTAAGTGAGGAACTCCCTCTGACGACTACGTTCGTTGAGCCTCCAAGATTATTATTGGCTCTGACCTGAACACCAGCAGCTTTACCTGATAAGTTATTGATGAAGTTATCAGTCCTGACTCTGTTCATGTCTTCGCCAGAGACTTGTTGAGTAGCATATCCGAGAGATTTTTTCTCACGGGAGATTCCAAGAGCGGTGACCACGACTCCTTCAATATCCAGAGCCTCAGTTTCCAGGATGACATTAATGACTGTCTGAGTACCAATGGAAACTTCTTTGGTGGTCATTCCAACAAATGAAAATTGTAGTACTTCACCGCCGTCCGGTATTCTTAACGAATAACGTCCATTTACATCTGTAGTGACGCCAACAGTGGTACCCTTAACCTGAACGGCAGCCCCCGGAATAGGCTGTCCATCATCGGCACTGGTTACCACACCTGTCACGGTAGTTTGCGCCAAAACAACCTGTACCCCGATGGATATCAGTAGTACAAGCATTACTGCAATCTTTCTCATAGTGTGTGTGATTATGTTAATAATTAAAGTAAACAACCAAAGAGATTGTTGGCAGAAAAGCAATTTTTAAAACATAAATAATTAATTATCAAACAGATAATTATCTATTATAGATCAAAATCGCTAATAATACTCAACAACGGAGAAAGAAAAATGGTTAAAAAGCAAGAGTAGAAAAATGCCTAATACATGGAAAGTAGTTGTAAGTTTCGAAACAAATAAGTGATTAAACAAAAGAGGCTGCCTTTTGGCAGCCTCTTTTGTAATTTAATTCTGAATAATTATTGAACATCCCAGAACAGTGGAGTTGTTAACTCATCTCCGCCGATAGCTGATGAAGCAGCACCAAAATTATCAGCATTCAAAGTTTGCTCTGTAATAGGATAAGTAAACCTGACAGGGATTTCACCATAAGTATCTACTCCGGGAGGAACATTAAGGATTGGGTAATCCAATCTTCTCCATGTAGTCCAGCCCTCAAGGCCTCTGGTATAGAAAGCAAGCCATTCCTGGGTTCCGATTTTTTGTTGCCATGTACCTTCAGCGGTAGCATAAGCTACTTCGGGTTTAGCCAGATAAGCATCTGCTTCTTCCTGTGTACCACCCCATGAAAGGATTGAAGAAGTGATACCTTCATTGTACCATTCTTCAGCGGTTCCACCAACACTCCAGCCTCTGGCGGCTGCTTCAGCTAAGTAGAAAGCCACTTCAGTATAATCCAGCAAGGTAACAGGATATGTAGGATCCTGGATAGGGTCAGCAACATGCGATAACTGTCCGAAAGGACTTGTTTCGCCATATATTCCACCTTCGTAGATTTCAGTATCTTCAACATAAGTGAAGTAATTATCACGACGTGGATCCTCCAAAGTATTCATCATATCAACAATGGTATTTGCAGGAACGAAGTCATTACGGCCACTGGCAACCAAATCATTATATATAGGATTCGAGTTGCTACCACCTGGGTAAATTACCTGAGCAGTTTCACCCGGTTCAAATACACCGGCAGTAACAGCATCTTCAATGTATGACTGAGCGGTTGCTGCATCTACATCGGCTAAAGTAATAGCAATTTTAACTTGCAATGAATTGCCAAGTTTTTTCCACATGGCAACATCACCTGCAAAGAAAAGATCAGCAGTACTGAAACCTCCATAGGTATCATTAAGCGTAGTGGTAGCTTCTTTTACTTTTGCCAGAATATCAAGATAAATGGTATGTGCATCATCATAAACAGGCAGGTTGTTGTCCTCAGCAATTGCTTCACTGTAAGGAATATCACCAAAGATGCTTACCAGGTAGTTCCAGGCAAAACCTTCAGTGATAGTGATCATATTAAGCTTATTCACCTTGATGGCTTCTTGTTCTTCACCAATCGCTGTTTCAGCTTCAACTACTCTTCTTGCTTCTCTTAAATCGGCAATGATGTCGCGATAAAGAATACGGAACTGTGCATCAGCAATATTCCTGGTTACAAGGTCGTAGTTAGCTTCGTCGGTGTACGTAGTTTCTGTCCAATACTGAGCCCAGAGTGTAAAGACGTTGAGGTTAACATTAACACTAGCCATCTGGTCAGCGAGATTTTTCTGTGCATTTGAGAACAGAAAATCACCAGGAACTTCACTGGCTCGTTTAGTATCTGTATTGAAATCCTCAAAGTTCTTGGTACAGGATTCAATCACTGTGAGTCCTGCCAAAAGCATTAAGATATAAATTATTTTTTTCATAGTGTGCGTTTTTAGAATGATAAGTTAACGGTTAACCCAATATTACGGGTGGTCGGCATAACACCGCTCTGCCATCCCTGGACATTACCAGCACTCTGTCCTGCTTCAGGGTCAGCATGCGGTAAATTCTTATGAATGATCCAAAGGTTTGAACCAACCAGACTAAATGAAGCGCCCCGGATAAATGAATTTTCCAGAATTCTTCCAGGAAGAGTATATGTCAGGGCAACTTCCCTGAGTTTTACATAAGAAGCATCGTAGATAAAGTGTGAGGCAGGATGGTTAACATAACCAAAGGCTCTGTAGTCACCACCTTCAATGCGTACAGTATTAACATCACCTTCAGCAGTGACACCTTCCTGAACGAAACCACCACTGGCAGGATCATAACCGATCACATTATCTTCTTCATCCAGAATTGGAATAACCGGGTCTCTTACCGGATTTCCAAGGTCATTGATGTAATCTGTCTCTTCATACAAACCGGTTGCTAAACCATAGTATAAGTCGAGTGAGAATACATCACCACCCTGCTGCATATCGATAAGGAAGCTTAATGCCCAGCCTTTATAGCTGAACCTGTTATTCAAACCTGCTAACCAGTCAGGATTAATGTCACCTATTAAATTATCAGATGTAGAAGTTCTCAAATAATAACCATTAGGTCTTACAATCTTCTGTCCGTTTTCATCGTATGTATAAGTATTTCCCTGGATAACTCCATAAGGTTCACCAACACGTGCATTAACTGAAACTCCTCCCTGGAGTGGTGAAGTGTTAATTCTTAAGTTTTCGATACCTTCAGCCAATGACAGTACTTTGTTTTTGTTGGTTGACCAGTTGAGGGTCATGTCCCACCTGAAGTCCTGTGACATTAAGGGAGTACCAGTAACTGATATTTCCACACCGCGGTTTTCAATTTCTCCGGCATTAAAATACTTAGTAGAATATCCGGTTGCAAATGAAACAGATACAGGGATGATCTGGTTTATGGTGTTATCCTTATAAACTGACAGATCAAGTCGTAACCTGTTATCAAGCATACTTAACTCCAGACCGGCTTCCAAACTCTTTGTTCTTTCCTCTTGAAGGTTTGGATTGTTCTTTGAATTAGGAAGTGAGAACAGAGGAGCAGCACCGAAGGATGTAAACTGAGTATATACTCTATTGATAGCGCTCCATTCAAGTGCATTACCAACTTCAGCATAACCAAGTCTCAGTTTTCCTAGTTGTAACCAGGTATTTTCACCCATCAAATTTGAGAATAGGAAACTACCCGAAACAGATGGATAGTAAAAGTCACGTTTTTCTTCAGGTAAAACTGATGATTCATCTCTTCTTATTGATCCGTCAATAAAGAGCATGTCATAGAAACCAAAAGAAGCGTTTGCATAGATACCATTAACACCCCATTGTTTGAAATTTTCAGTTGGAGGTACCATAGGATTTATACTATTTCCTAATGAATACAATCTCGGTACTATTAAACCTCCATCTGTTGATGCGAATACATCATCAATGGTTCTCCGCATAATATTTGTACCTACTACAAAGTTGAGGTTGAAATTTTCAGTAATATGTTTATAGTACCTTGCCATCAGGTCAAAGTTTGATTCGGTGAATGCACGGTCAAATCTTGAGTAACCTGAAGTTACGTCAGGACGGCCAACGCCAAGTTCACCGGCAACTGAACCAACAGCTTTTCTTTCTTCCTGTAATTCACTATAAGTATCAACTGCATAGCGACTCATAAGGCTGATAGCTTCGGTTACCTTCCAGTCGGCTTGCAGGTATCCAATAATCCTTGAACGATTATCGGTTTCATAATTTTCATATCTTACCCAGAATGGGTTATCCCAATATAGTGGGGTTAATTCAAAAGGAGAGGTAGCATTCCATGATACATTTTCTTTTGTTGCTTCATACAGTTGTCTCTGCATTTCATAGTCAACATTTGTCTGCATCCACTGCCTCATCGAAGAGAGGATGTTATCACTGTATCCTGTTGAGTTACGACCTTTACCGTCGGTGTTAACATAATTGACGCTGGCAGTAACTTTTACGTTTTTCAGTACATCGTAGCTACCAATGAAATTAACATTATGCCTGATCAGGTGACTGTTTGGCATTATACCTTTCTGATCAAAATTTGCGTATGACAACCTGAAATCAGAAACTTCACCTCCACCGGTGATTTCAATGCTGTTAGTCAATGAAATAGGAGTGTCGAAGAAGGTAATCGGGCCATTTTCCGGCTTTACCCAAGGGGTCTTTTTATGATAATTCGGAGAGGCGGGGTGGTAGGAATCCCACTGGAATAATTCGATACTCGGATCGAATTTTTCACCCATTGAAGCATCCTCATAAGTCGGTACTGTGTAATCATCTATTCCATCGCCATCAACATCATAAAAGTGTTCAAATGCCGGATATGGAGGATCACCATAATATGGCCCATAACCACCACCATAATTTTCCTGGTATTTAGGGAAGGTACTCTTATCTATAAAGCCGGTAGTGACATTGGAGCTAATGTTTACACCCAATGACTTACCCTTGCTTCTGGTGCCTTTTTTAGTTGTGATCATGATAACACCGTTAGCAGCACGTGAACCGTATAGTGCTGTAGCAGCAGCGCCTTTAAGGATATTCATGCTTTCGATGTCAGCAGGGTTTATATCCGAAGCTGCGTTACCATAGTCGAAACCTGCACGGCCTGTTGTTTGTCCAAGATTGTTGGACACTTCATTGCTGATGGGCACACCATCAATGACAAATAAGGCCTGGTTATTTCCGGTTAGTGAGGAAACTCCACGGACGACGACATTGGTTGAACCACCAATATTATTGTTGGCTTTTACCTGAACACCGGCAGCTTTACCTGACAGATTATTAATGAAGTTGTCAGTTCTTACCCTGTTCATGTCCTCTCCGGAGACTTGCTGAGTCGCATATCCGAGAGATTTTTTCTCTCTTGAGATACCCAGAGCGGTTACAACTACTCCTTCGATATCCATGGCTTCAGTTTCCAGCACAATGTTAATTACTGTCTGATTGCCAATGGTTACCTCTTTTGTGGTCATTCCCACAAAAGAAAATTGGAGTACTTCACCGCCGGCCGGTACTCTTAACGAATAACGACCATTTACGTCTGTTGTGACACCAACTGTGGTTCCCTTAACCTGAACGGCAGCCCCCGGAATGGGTTGTCCGTCATCGGCACTGGTTACCACACCCGTTACGGTTGTTTGCGCCAAAACTACCTGTACTCCGGCGAAGATCAGGAGTACAAGCATCAATGCTAATTTTCTCATAGTGTGTGTTTTTGGTGATTGAAATGTTAAACTTTGTTAGTGAAAAAGATTATCATCATTAAATAAAATAGATTCCTCAATTTTGAATTGTTACCTCCCTTTTAAGTTAATACTTCAGTTAATAAATATTGTAATATATCTTCATGGGCTGCATGCCCGGAATTATCATAAAACAGAAATAAAATTGGCTAAAACTATGCTACATTTCTCAGTATTCTTGAAATTATCCTTGATAATCATCAATATTGGGCAGGTGATAAAACCAAATCCTTGCATTCTATGCATTTATTTGTTATGCTAATGTATAGAAATTTTCCCACAAAAAGTCAATACAATCTGAAAAAAATGCGCATTTTGTTAATATTTTCTGAAACTTTTCAGATATCCATCTACATCTCAATGATATACGAAAATAAAAAAAGCTGCTATTTTCCTGAATAACAGCCCTTATTTAATACTGTTTAGCAGGTTTTATGCTTATTCCGGAAAGTCAAACTCTACTTTTTGAATGAATTCAACGCTTTTATTGATCTCCGGATACATAATCCTGTCATCTTTAATAAATGGGATTATGCTTCGGTATTCCATAACGAAAGCATTCAAAAAAGGTGCAGTGTTTTCAATCCCCCTGAATTCAAGTGCCTGGGCTGCAGTGAATAGCTCAATTGCAAGTATTCTCTCAAGATTATTTACAATCTTTAATGCTTTTGTAGCCGCATTGGCTCCCATACTAACATGGTCTTCCTGCTCATTGGATGAAGTTATTGAATCAACTGAGCTTGGAGTGGCCAATTGTTTATTCTGGCTGACTATGCTTGCGGCAGTGTACTGAGGTATCATAAATCCTGAATTCAGGCCCGGATTGGCAACAAGAAATTCAGGG
The DNA here is from genome assembly GCA_035297395.1 of Lentimicrobium sp. Taxonomy (GTDB): domain Bacteria; phylum Bacteroidota; class Bacteroidia; order Bacteroidales; family Lentimicrobiaceae; genus Lentimicrobium. The sequence continues at coordinate 81,131 of DATGZB010000006.1, forward strand.
AGATCCCTGCATCCGGAGATAAGTCTGTAAGTCCTTCTTTCCGAAATATTACCCAATTCAGCCATGGCAATAGAAAGAAAGTCCATTGCGAATGCCAGTGGTTCACCATGGAAATTGCCACCTGAAAGTACCAGGTCTTCATCAGGGAATATGGTTGGATTATCAGTTACAGCGTTTATTTCTGTCAATATAACCGACTCAATATAATTTAATGTATCCTTTACAGCACCGTGCACTTGTGGAATGCACCTGAAAGAGTAAGGATCCTGGACTTTCTTACCATCCCTTTGCAATAGTTTACTGCCATTTAAAAGGTTCCTGAAATTTTTTGCTGTTTCAATTTGTCCCTTATGTGGTCTTATAATATGTAATTGCTCATAAAACGGATCAATCCTGCCATCATAAGCCTCGAGTGACAATGCCCCGGTGATATCAGCTATCTTTGAAAGGCGATGCATCTTTAACAGGATATGTACAGCGTGGGCACTCATGAATTGTGTCCCATTGAGCAGTGCTAATCCTTCTTTTGATTGAAGGGATATTGGCTGCCAGCCATATTCTTTAAGTACTTTCTTTGCCTGTACCGTTCTTCCGGCAAGCTTCATTTCACCCATGCCGAGCAGCGGAAGTGATAAATGCGCCAGTGGTGCCAGGTCACCTGATGCTCCAAGTGAGCCTTGCTCAAATACAACAGGTAAAACATCATTATTATAAAAGTCGATCAGTCGCTGTACAGTTTGAACCTGAACTCCTGAATTGCCCGAAGAAAGTGCATGAACTTTCAACAAAAGCATCAGCCTTACAATTTCAGGTCCAACCTCGTCTCCTGTTCCGCAGGCATGCGACATGACGAGGTTCTCCTGTAATGTGGTCAGGTCTTTGGCTGAGATCTGGACATTGCACAAAGAGCCGAATCCTGTGGTAATACCATAAATAGGGTTCTCTGCTTTCTTTAATTTCACATCCAGGTATTCCCTGCAATGACGAATTTTGGCTATCGCTTCCTCTGACAATTCAAGCTTTACATCTTCTGTCAGAAGGTAGTTTATAGTCTCAAGAGTTAAAGGTTCTGAATTTATTAAATAGGTTTTCATTTCATGGTTAATTTGAGAATTTACTTCGATTGATTATTATCCCTGATCAATCATTGCGTCATTCCGGCACGGTTAACCGCTATTTTGAAATGAAGATTCCAGTTGAAGTTCATCACTCAGTAATTATTTGTAAAAGTAGCTGTTGATCTGCTGTTTTCTGTTCACCAGTATGCATGTTTTTTAGCTGCATGGTGTTTGTGGCAAGTTCATTTTCACCAATTATAACTACCCATGGTATTTGCTTATTATCGGCATATGCAAACTGCTTTTTGATTTTTGCATCTTCAGGATAAAATTCAGTGTTGATGTTATGCTCCCTTAAGAATGATGCCAGTTTCAGGCAGGCAATGGATTCATTGCCACCGAAATTGATGAGCAAAACATGGGTTGCCCCTGAAGTATGTTCAGGAAACAGGTTCTTTTCATTCATTATATCATAGATCCTGTCAGCACCGAATGAAATGCCTGTACCGGATACTCCCGGTAATCCGAATATTCCCGTAAGATTATCATACCGGCCTCCGCCACTCAAACTACCGATGCCGGCTTCGGTTGCTTTAACTTCGATAATCGTTCCAGTATAGTAGTTAAGTCCCCTTGCAAGGGTTAGATCCAGTTCGGGTTTGTCAACAATTCCCATTTGCTCAGCAAACTTGAGGACTTCTGCTGTTTCTTCTATACCTGCTTTACCGATTTCACTTGAAGTAAGAAGTTCTTTCAGTCTGTCAAGTTTCTGTTCATTACTACCCGATAAATTTATAATTGGTTGTAGTTTGCTGATTGCTGATTGATCAAGTCCACGTTCAGCCAGTTCTTCATTAACCTTATCAATTCCAATTTTGTCAAGTTTATCGATGCTGACGGTAATATCAATAATTTTATCGGGATGACCGATTATTTCTGCTATTCCCGTCAATATTTTACGGCTGTTAAGTTTTATGGCAACACCTATATTTAATTTCCTGAAAATCTGGTCAGCCATGACAAGCAATTCAGCATCATTTATAAGTGAATCTGAACCAATTACATCAGCATCACATTGGTAAAACTCACGGTATCTGCCTTTTTGGGGCCGGTCGGCTCTCCATACAGGCTGTAACTGGTATCTTTTAAATGGGAAAGTTATTTCATTCCGGTGCTGGACAACATAACGGGCAAAAGGGACTGTAAGGTCATAACGTAAGCCTTTTTCACTGATTTTGCCGGATATTTTCTGTGACGAGGAATTCAATAATTCTGAAGGATCAATTCCTGATATAAAATCACCTGAATTAAGTATGCGGAAAATAAGTTTATCACCCTCTTCACCATATTTCCCCAGGAGGGTGGTAAGGTTTTCCATAGCCGGTGTTTCAATAGGTTGGTAACCATATAGTTCGAAGGTTTCTTTAATGATCCTGAAAATGTAATTTCTCCGGTTCATCTCAACTGGGGAGAAGTCACGGGTGCCTTTGGGCTGCGAAGGTTTTTGGTAATTCATTATCCTATGGTCAATATTTTTCAGTAATTAAACAGGCACATGTAATTTATCCTTACTGTAGTTTCTTGTATTTAAGCCTGTGAGGTGTATCGTTACCGGTTCTTTTCTTCCTGTTTTCTTCATAATCAGTGTAACCTCCCTCGAAATAAACAACTTTAGAGTCGCCTTCAAATGCCAGTATATGCGTAGCAATCCTATCAAGGAACCACCTGTCATGGGAAATAATAACCGCACATCCTGCGAAATTCTCCAATCCTTCCTCAAGGGCCCTCAGGGTGTTAACATCAATATCGTTTGTCGGCTCGTCAAGCAGCAGGACATTGGCTTCAGACCTGAGCGTCAGGGCCAGGTGCATCCTATTTCTTTCCCCACCTGAAAGCACACCGGCTTTTTTGCCCTGGTCAGCCCCACTGAAATTGAACCTTGCAACGTAAGCCCTTGAATTAAAAAGTTTACCGCCAAGCTGAATATTTTCATTTCCTTCTGAAATTACCTCCCACACCGTTTTTTCGGGATCAATTTCAGTATGGGCCTGGTCAATATAGCCGATCCTGACTGTATCGCCAACATAAAAATCACCATTTTCAGGTTTATCCATTCCCATAATTAGCCTGAAGAGCGTTGTTTTACCGGCACCGTTAGGACCAATTATGCCCACGATACCAGCAGGAGGGAGGCTGAAATTGAGGTTTTCAAACAGAAGCTTATCACCATAAGCTTTTGTTACGTTAACAGCTTCGATGACCTTATTTCCTAAACGTGGGCCGTTTGGAATGAATATCTCGAGTTTCTCTTCTTTTTGCTTAGTATCTTCACTCATCAGGCGCTCATAAGCAGCCAAACGTGCTTTTGATTTGGCATGACGGGCTTTGGGAGACATTCTGACCCATTCAAGCTCTCTTTCGAGGGTTTTTCTGCGTCTTGATTCCGATTTCTCTTCCATTGCAAGACGGTTGGATTTCTGCTCCAGCCAGGAGGAATAATTTCCTTTCCACGGGATACCCTCACCACGGTCAAGTTCAAGGATCCAGCCCGCAACATTATCAAGAAAATACCTGTCATGGGTGACTGCTATTACCGTGCCTTTGTACTGTTTCAGGTGCTGCTCCAGCCAGTCAATGCTTTCGGCATCAAGGTGGTTGGTTGGCTCGTCAAGCAGCAATATATCCGGCTCCTGGAGCAAGAGCCTGCACAAGGCAACCCTTCGGCGTTCACCACCGGAAAGAGTTTTAATAATTTGCTCAGGATCAGGACAACGTAACGCATCCATGGCCCGTTCAAGCCTTGCATCAAGGTCCCACCCATTATGCTGATCAATAAGTTCAGTCAGTCTTCCCTGTTCCTCGATCAGGGCATTCATTTCATCATCGGTAAGCGGTTCAGCAAACCGGTTATTGACAGCTTCAAATTGCTTAAGCAACTGTACTGTTTCACCGGCGCCCTCTTCAACAACTTCACGAACTGTCTTATTATCATCAAGTAGTGGCTCCTGAAGCAGAATGCCTACTGAATAACCCGGTGAAAATACTACTTCGCCGATATACGATTTGTCAAGGCCGGCTATAATCTTTAATAAAGTGGATTTTCCTGAACCGTTTAAGCCAATGATGCCGATTTTGGCACCATAATAAAATGAAAGGTAAATATCTTTTAATATCTGCCGATTGGGGGGTATTATCTTGCCAACACCCACCATCGAGAAGATGATTTTATTGTCATCAGCCATCTTGGATAGATTTCGGCAAACTTACGCAAATTAAAGGTAAGAGTCAAATGGAAGCGCTTCCCATCTGAGGTACTGAGTCTTCAGTCTGTGGTAATGCAACTTTTGCTCCGGGCTGCATGATCATCGTAAATGTGCTGCCTTCCCTGGGAACACTGGTTACTTTGATCATACCATGGTTAAGCAACATAAACTCCATGCATAAACCAAGTCCCATACCGGTTCCTGTTTCGCCTTTTGTTCCTACTCTCCTCACTTTTGGATCAAAAGTAAAGAGCTTGTCAATGACATCAGGAGACATTCCAATGCCACTATCTTTAACGGATAGCTTAGCCGAATCTTGGGTTGCCATTCCTTTTATTTCGATTATCCCATCAGGATTTGAAAACTTAACGGCATTTGAAAGAAGGTTCCGTAAAACTGCACTCATCATATTATAGTCGGCAAATGCCATTAAAATTGGCGGGATATCGACTTTTAATGTCAGGTTTTTATTGCGCAGGGGAATTGTAAATAAAGGTACGATTGAATCAACCAGGTCCATTAGGTTAAGATGCTTAAGCACCGGATTGGCATTACCTGTTTGTATACGGCCCCATTCAAGGAGATTTTCGATCAGTTTATAGGTGTCTGAAGTCACCTTATACATATTTTGGATAGCATCAAGTCGCTGCTCATCTGTAAACTGGTCATACTCCATACTTAGTAATTCAGAGAAACCGAGCAGGGATTGAAATGGTGACTTCAGGTCGTGTGCAACGATACTGAAAAATTTAGCTTTTGTTTCATTCAGCTTATATTGCTCATTATAGAGTTTATCAAGTTCTTCCTTTTGTTGTGAAATTTGGTGATTGCGCAATGCAAGCAGCTCATTTTTCTTCTTTTTCGAGTGATAGAGCAGGAAGAGAAAAGCCAGTGAGACAAGAATTATTGCAGAAATAATTATTAAAAAATATCTTATGGTTTCTTGCCTTGACAATGCTAACTGGCTATCAAGGTTTTGCTGTCTGAGCATTTGATTATCCCTTTCGGTTCGTTCAAGCTCAAAGCTTACCCTCACCATGTTAAATCTGTTGAGGCTCTCCTTATTATATATGCTATCGGTAATTTCCTGATGTTTGCTCAAATACTGGAATGCACGTTCATAGTTACCTTTGGCTTCCCATGCATCTGACAAACCTGAATATATTTCCTGCAATAAAAGGTCGGACCCTGTTTTTTCAATCAGGTTCAATGCACCTTTATAAGAGGTAATTGCAGCATCCAAATCACCCTGTTTAAGCTTTAATGCACCAATGCCTTTCAAAATACTTGATTGAAGGAATGGATCAGGCTTGATGTTTGATAATCGCATCGCTTCCTGGTAGTTTTCCATTGCCTGCTTATATTCACCGGTACTTGTGTATATGTCACTTATGTTGATCAAACTTGAAATCACACTTTCAGAATCATTGTTCTTATTTGCAATTTCAAGTGACAATTGATTGTACCTCAAAGCTTCAGGTATTTTATTAAGTCCAAGGTAAGCTTCTCCTATGTTATTATATACAGTCGAAAGCTTTTGTTTTTCATTCAGTGCTAAATGGATTTTTTCCGCTTTCGTATAAAATTCAATTGCAGATTTCCAGTCCTTCAGACTGAGATAAATATTTCCAATATTATTGTATGAAGGCGCCATCCCGGAGCTGTCCTTCAGTTCTTCTGAATTACTGAGGGCTTCACTTAAGAATTCAAGGGCTTTATCGAACCTTCCAAGGGTATAATAAACATTGCCGATGTTTGATAATGCAATGGTTTGCTTCCTACTATCAGTCAGTTGGCCAAACATAGTGGCTGCATCATTGTATTTTTTCAATGCCTGGGTAAAATCACCCTGACGTTCATAAATCAGGCCAATATTATTAAGGACAGATGCGATTCCATCCTGATCGTCCAACTGTTTATAGATAGCCAGTGCTTGTTCATAATATTCCTGTGATTGCCTGAAATTTTGCTGATGGTATTGTAAAACGCCCATTGATTTAAGGGCTTTAGCCCTTACATCCCTGAATTCCGTTCCATCAGAGTTTGCAATAACCTGCTTCAACAGTTTAATGGCCTCTTCAGGAGAATCATCCATTATCTCATCAGCGCGTGCATTGAATTCTTTTAACTTATTTTTATCAGTTCCGGATGCAAAATTCAGAGTTACTACAAATTGCAGCAGCGTAATCAGAATGAGCCGGTATAAAATCGACGTAAATTGCATTCCTGTCCCTTTATTTCTGATTGATCTTTTTTTGAGGCAAATGTAATTCAGATGTTAATTGATTTGGCAGAAAAGATCTTTCAAACAAAGATGAAAGTTTTTCAGTTGCGCCAAACCAGGTATAATTTTCTTTTACAAACTGGTGTCCGTTATTTCCAATTGTATCTGCAAGATTCTTATCCTCCATCAATCGTATAGTATGATACGCTACCTCATGGGGATCATCACCTGTTAATATTTCACTATCAACTTTGGCCATCAGTGCAGAATTACACAAACTTGAGGTAATGCATGGAAGTTTCATTGCCATTGCTTCCAGAAGTTTATTTTGTAATCCTGTTCCAAGCTGAAGGGGAGCCAGGAAAATCCGGGCTCCGGCATAATATTCCCTTATATCATCAACCCACCCGGTTATAACTACTTTATCTGATGCAAGGGCTTTTACTCTTGGATGCGGAGAGGCACCGGCAATAGTAATTTTTACATCAGGATATTTTTGATGGATCAATGGTAAGACCTTCTTAACCAGATATTCAGCACAATCAATATTGGGAGGATATCCCATATTGCCTGTGAATAAAAGGTCAGTGATTTTCTTTGTTTTGTATGCTTTGAAATATTGATGATCAACTCCGTTAGGAATAATAACTATTTCATCATGAGATTTGTGGGGAATAAGATCCCGGTCGGGCTTCGAGATAATCGTTTTATTATCAAATTGTCCGAAAATCCGGTTTTCAAATTTTCGCAATCTTTTCAATTCAAAGTTGAGCAATCCCTTCATAAGGAAATTGGCCGAGGGTATTCTTCTTTCGACACCTTTTGAGAAAACATCCTGGTAATCAAGTGTTTTTGGAATATCAGAATCAAATGCATAAGCTGCAGTCCTGAGCAATTGACAATAAATGTGATCCGGTTTCGTCTCTGATATTTGCCTTTTTATCTTTTTTTGCGCTGAGTTGCTGTAATAATATCCCGCTTGTAAAGGCCATCCTTTAAGGAGGGCGGTCAGTAAATTCCATGCGACATGAAAGAGATTGAGCCTGAAAACAATAATTTTATTACAGTATTGCTTAACTTTCTCAAAATCTTCTTTTGATGTTTTAATATGGCTAAGGGCAAATAAGGTAATTTCGTGTTTTTCGGACAATACTTTGATTTGATTGAAAGCTCTTAACTTATCACCTTTTTCGGTAGGATAAGGGAAACGGGGTAAGATCACAAAGAGTTTCATTCAATTGCCAGCGAAGGATTGATAGTTAGTGAAGCGCCTTCCTCTTCCACAAAGATAGAGATTTTGATTAATTGGTATAGTGTTGATAAAAAGTTTCCAAGCGCTTAATTAATAGTAAGTTATTGTGTTTTTCGGTTATTAATTGGGAGGCTGCTTTCCCTATTTTTTCTGCGAATGTTTTATCTTGTAAAATCCTGCTAATTGCATTAATGAAATCATGTTTGCCGTTGGCTATCAAAATACTCTCTCCGTCAACATAATCAATTCCTTCAGCACCTATAGCAGTTGAGATGACGACACATCCTGCCATCATCCCTTCAATTATTTTGATCCTTATACCGCTGCCTGAAAACAAAGGAACGATCATTAACCTGTGCTTGCGCATATATTGTATTGAATCAGCGACTTCACCATCAATTATTATATCCTGTTCATGTGAATTATTCAGCCATTCGGGCATTTCCCTTCCTGCAAGGTGTAAAAGGAGCTTAGGATTGTTTTTTTTGAGCTCAGGCCAAACTTCTTTTATAAACCATTTAATACCTTCCTGATTTGGAAGCCAATTCATTGATCCGATATGGAAGATATTGTTATCAAAATCGGATAAAGGAATCCGGGTTATATTTGTTATTTGTTTTCCGCTTATTCCGAAAGGAATCGAAATAACCCTGTCAGGTGGTAAGAGTTTGGCATAAAATGATGCATCAACTGATGTTATGGCTATAACTCCGTCAATATTTTTTACAGTTTCTGTTTCATATTGACTTAAGGTCTTAAAGAGATGTTTCAGGTAAAACTTTCTGATTGGGTTCTTTTCCCGCTCATACAGCCGTTTCCAAATAAAATGCTCTATATTGTGAGCTCTAAGGAAAACGGGCGCTTTTGACATTCTGCGTATAACATCTAAATAAGGTGTAACAAACAATGTCTCAAGCTGAATTATATCGAATTCCTCTTCATTTAATATTCTTTCAATAGTACTTCGCAGTTCTCTTGTTATGAACCGTTGAACATGATAGGATTTTGTCGAGAAAAGATTCAAAAAAGCATCGGCAAGCTTAATTTTTAAGTCTGTATATACCAGTTCAATCCTGGTCTTCTCTTTATAATCTTCAGGAATAGACTTTAAATCGACAAAATACTTATTGCTGTTTATTGCCAGGACTTTAACCTGATGTCCTGCTTCGAGCAGTCCTTCTATCATTGCATTCATAGCAATGGGGCCGCCCTCCCTGGGTGGCCATGGCGATTTGTTGCATATAAGCAGGATCTTCATGATGACTGCTTATTTGATTTATGGAATATTAAATTGAGTTTATTCCGCCAAACATCTGTATCTAAAAGTGGTGAGTCCTTGTTGGCTTTTATGGTGAACCAAATCCCGACGGGAAGGAGGACTATAGAAGAAAGCCACATCCCCGAAACCGGGTCAAGTGTTCCGGCAATTACTGCTTTTTTACCTGTTATGGACAGCACATGGTAAATAACAAAAAAGATCACTGAAATAACCAACGGAAGTCCCAAACCGCCTTTCCTGATAATAGCACCAAAAGGAGCTCCAATAAAAAAGAGAACCATACAAGCGAATGAGAGAGTAAATTTTAAGTGCCATTCGACTTCATGTTTTCTAATAAGGACCATTCTTTCATTATGGTCATTTTTCTCGAATTCAGCCTGGTTTCGGGAATTTCTGGCCATATTTAAAGCGCGCTCCAGTACCTCTAATTTATCTTTTTTGGACATTCCGTTCAATGCATAAAGTCTGTCGTAAACTCCGCTGGTATCAGGCGTTATCACCGAATCAGACTCCTGCATGAAAGAATAATTGCTTAATGTTGCCTTATTATAATTCTCAATTTTTGTGTCAAGTTCATTTTTAAGCGAGTCGGTTGAAAGCTGAAGTTGTTTAAGGTTCAGCATTGCGTAATGGTTTCTGAAAAGAGCTTCGTTTGTCCTGATCATTTTGAAATCAGACAAGTCAAATATCCGGTATTGTTCTGCAAAGTAGGTTCTTTGGAATGGTCGTCCCGGATCATTTTTCCTCGAGATTTTTTCGTTGTAGTTGTACCCGTTGAACAAAGTCAATTCAAGTGTGCTACCATCCTTACTTTGTTCCATTTTGCCCCATTCAGCCCTTGTAACATTATTATTACCTGAATGACCGGTATGGTCATATATAATAATGTCTCTGACGGTTACCCCATCGCTTTCTTTTTTACCTATCCTGAGAACATAGCCGTCTATATCACTGTAAAATATCCCTTCTCTGATATTGAGTGCAAGTTTTTGCTGCCTTACATCATAAAGAATTGATTTAAACTTCAGATTGGAAATGGGAAGAACATTGTTTGAAAAGAAAAAGGCGCCAATACTTATTAAAATAGATAAAACGATAAGAGGTCTCATGATATGGCTCAAGGATATCCCGGCCGATTTCATTGCCACCAGTTCATACCGCTCACCGAGGTTCCCAAAGGTCATAAGTGAGGATAATAATATGGAAAGAGGCAGTGCAAGGGGAACAAAAGTAGTTGAAGCATAAAATAGCAATTGGGCAACCACATGCCACTCTAATCCCTTGCCTACCAGATCATCAATGTATTTCCACAGGAATTGCATGACAAGAATGAAAAGGGCAATAAAGAAGGTTAGAACCAGTGGCCCTATATATGATTTAAGCACCAACAGGTAAAGTCTTTTCACAAGGGATTATTGAGTTTTATGCAAAAATACAATTTATGGACTGAATTACAGTAATGCTATGATTTCGTAAAACGAAATAATCATGGATATCTTATTTTGCTGTAGAATTTCTTCCTTAGCTTTGCCTTTTAAAAGTGTGTGGTATGGAATACCTTGAAGTTATTGATAAGCATAGAATTAGAGAATTTCTTGATCTGCCCGGGCATTTATATAAAGGTGACCCTAATTGGATTTCACCCCTTGATAATATTGTTGAAGGAGTTTTTGATCCGTCTAAGAATATTTTCTTTACGCATGGTGAAGCAATCAGGTGGATCTTTAAGGATGACAATGGTCGGATTGCAGGAAGGGCAGCTGCATTTATCAACAGAAACAAAGCTTACAATTTTGCCCAACCCACTGGGGGAATGGGATTTTTTGAATGTACAAACGATAAAAAACTTGCATTCTTTATTTTTGATACTTGTCGTGAATGGCTTCGGTCAAAAGGAATGGAAGCGATGGATGGCCCTGTTAATTTTGGGGAAAACGACAATTTCTGGGGCTTGCTTGTTGAAGGTTTTACACCCCCCAGTTTTGGGATGAATTACAACTTTCCCTATTATAAAGACTTTTTTGAAGAATATGGATTCAGGCCTTATTTTGAACAGGTTACCAATCATCTTGATCTTACAGTGCCATTCCCTGAGCGCTTCTGGAAGATCGCAGATTGGATTCGCCAAAGACCGGGATATACTTTCAGGCATTTCAAATGGAAAGAAAGTGAAAAGTTTATTGATGACTTTAAGAAAATCTACGATGATGCCTGGCAGTTTCATGAGAATTTTACCCCAATTGACAAAAATGTTCTAAGGGAGCAATTGAAGGATTTAAAGCCTGTATCAGAAGAACAATTTATTTGGTATGCCTACCATAATGGTGAGCCAATAGCTTTCCTTGTTATGATTCCTGATGCAAATCAGTTGCTCCGTTATTTTAATGGAAAGATTGGATTTTTCGGGAAACTGAAATTTCTCTGGTTACGAAACAGGAAAATATTCAACCGTGCAAGGATCACTGTTATGGGAGTCAGGACCAAATACCAGAAGTCGGGCATTGAATCAGGAATATTCTGGCATATGGATAAAATGATGAAAAACTTTCCTGAATATACTGAAATTGAGCTATCATGGGTTGGTGATTTTAATCCTAAAATGAGGCAATTGCACGAATCTGTGGGAGGGCATTTTGCCAAACGCCATATTACATACAGATATCTTTTTAATACTCCGGGCGAAGCTCAGAAAGCAACCGAAATACCAAGAGATACAAAAAATAAAGTTATTGACTGATATTTTTGTAAAAAACAATTATTTCTTACATTTGCTCCATATAGATAATTATAGATAACTCTTAAAATGTATTTTACTGCATGAACTAAAAACTGCTAATCACTCTACTCGTTGAACTTATTCTAAACTTATTCCAAGAATACCAAAGGTCTTCCGGCGTGTTTAAAAAATAAGCAGCGGCTCAACAATTCGGAGTTCGAGAGTGTTATGCTTAAGTTTCTGCTAAAGAAATTCGGGGAAATCTATTAGTACTATTAAGAAAAACGAACTTATTTTTTAACTAATCCCAATTACAAACTAAACTTTTAAAAATGAAAACCTTTTTACTTTTATCCGCAGCTATCGGTATTAGTTTTTCAGTAGCAGCTCAAAAGAGCCCTGTGAAAATTAAGATCAATGCTAAAGCTGAAACTGCCAGGCATCAGAAGTATGATGATGCAGATTTATCAAAAACTCCACCTACTGTAAGTTTTACGGCACCTGCTTCAAGGGGAACCTCAGATGTATCCGTGATCAATATTGGTAATGCTGCAAATGCCTATGGTCTCTACAATGGCGGCCGTACAGCAGTTTGGGCTGATCCCAATATCAATTCTGTAGCATTCTTCCATCGTATGATTGCCGTTCCCGGTTCCGGATATGTTGCTTATGATATTTCAAAAGACGGCGGAGCTACATGGAGCGTTAATAATCAGATGTATAATCCAACCTTAGGTGGTGCAAATGCACGTTATCCCCAGGGTCTTTTATATAATCCACAGGGAAACACAAATCCTGACAATGCTTATGCTACCAGTTTATCAGCTACGCTTGATGGCAGTAATGCAGGTGCAGGAAGTTGGGGTGGATATGGTGCAGCAACTGTTAAACTCGATGGTACTGGTTTAACACAAACAGGTGCATGGCCTTCAATTCCTCCCATCAGGCACAATGTTCCCGATGCAATGACAGTTAATCCTGTCACCGGTGATCTTTTTGTTGTTGAGCCTGCTTTCATTGATGGACTGGCAACAGGTTATACTGATACTTTAGTACTTGTCAGGGGAACTTTCAATGGAGGTGCTTATGAATACGAAGAAACTCCTCTCTATGTGCCTCTTATCCATATTGAAGGTGAAAGCCCGATTGCTGATTGTAAGATAGCTTTTGCTCCCGATGGTATGATTGGTTATATTTCAATGCTGGCTGATGATGGTAATGATGAATTTGCTACCGCATCTGCATTCTATCCTGTACTTTATAAAACCGCTGATGGTGGTCTTACATGGGACGGCCCTATTACAGTTGCTCTTGGTGGACCTGAAGGATTGGAAGGTGTTGTAAACGGTCTGTTCTCAGACAGTTTGTTGGCAGAAGTTTTCACCGAACCGCTTCCTGCAAGGGATGAACTTGTTTACACTACAGCTTTTACACATGATCTTGCTGTTGATTTTAATGGTAATCCGGTACTTTCAGTTGTTATTGGACTTTCAGGAGTGCATGGCGATCCTCCACAGGCATACTCAATCCTTTCAGGCGAAGATATGATTGCATCATACAACATCTTCTCAATGGATCAGGGAACTACCTGGTATGCTGTAAAGCTTGCTAAAAACCTTAAACGCTTCCGCGGAACCTGGGGAGAAACTACTGAGGACAACCGCTCACAAATTACCAGTTCTTATGATGGTAAGGTTATGTTTTTCTCATGGCTTGATACCCATCTTGCAGAAACTGCTGACAATTCAACCCCTGATATCTTCTGTGTGGGCTGGAATGTTGAAACTAATAGGTACACTTCTGATATCACTAATTTCAATGCCCTTGCAACCAATGTAACTTACCTCACTGATGCATGGTTACAGTCATTTATGGGAACAGCTTCAACTTACTGTCTGACTCCTTCAACTGGTGCGTATGAAATTCCTTTCGTTTATCAGACTATTACAGATGGCAATCCTGATAATCCTGTTCAGTATAAATATATAAAGGGTTTTGTCTTTACCGATGCTCAATTCACAACTGTAAAAGCGCAGAATAATGAGGTTCCTTCAGGAGTTGTTTCACAAAACTTCCCCAACCCATTTAACGGTACTACCCAGGTTGCAGTAAGTTTACCAAGTTCTTCAAAAGTAAGTCTTGAGGTTTATAATGTTGTTGGACAGAAAGTATTTGAACTTCCGGTTAACACATTAGCACAGGGCTCACACATGCTGACCATTGATGCAACTGACCTGAAAGCAGGTATTTATACCTACTCAGTAATCATTAATGGTGAAAGGACAACCAGGAAGATGATTGTTGAATAAACAATGCATTTTTTGTATACAATAAAATAATTTCAAAAAAAAGCTGGTTAACTCCAGCTTTTTTTTTATTATTGTTGTTAAATTGAGGCTCTTTAAGAGACCATCTTTTAGATTTGTTCTTTTTTACAGTAGGAATAATTGCTCTGGATACGATTTTTTATTATTTTTGCGATAAGCAGCATACTGGTAATAAACTGATGACATACTGACGAATAGATAGATTCACATGTTTGGTGAATAATTGCTTATGGAATAGAATGCTTGTTTTGGAGTTAGAATGCTTTGTTAAACAATCACTTATATTAACCTAAACATTATTAAACATGAGAAAATCATTACTCTTAGTATTCCTAATGGCACTGTGTATCTCTGCCTTTACACAGAAAAGCCCAACCAGTGTAAAACCACAGTACAACATTACAACATCGCCTCAGATCAAGGATTTGGATGACAATCAGCTGATGACTGAGCCTTCAGTGGTTAATTTTACCCGCCCTTCAACGAAGGGAACTTCGGATATCAGTGTTATCAATATTGGAAATGGTGGAAACGCTTACGGTTTATATAACGGCATGCGCACTGCTGTCTGGGCAGACCCAAATATCAACACTGTCGCTTTCTTTCACCGAATGATTGCAAACCCTGGTACAGGTTTTATTGCGTATGATGTATCAAAAGACGGTGGCGACACATGGTCAATTAACAACCAGATATTTGACCCAACACAGCCGGGTACAGCAAATGCCCGTTATCCTCAGGGTGTTTTGTATAATCCTGATGGAAATACTGTTCCTGACAATGCGTATGCATCAGGTTTCTTCCCAACCCTTGATGGTAGTAATGCCGGTGCAGGAAGTTGGGGAGGTTATGGTGCCGCAACTGTTAAATTAGATGGAACTGGTTTATCTCAGGTAGGCTGGCCTTCAGATCCTCCTATAAGGCATAATGTACCAGATGGAATGACAATTAACCCCGTTACAGGTGATATTTTTGTCGTTGAACCGGCTTTAATTGATGGATTAACACCTGGTTATACTGATACATTGGTTCTCGTAAGAGGTGTTTTTAACTCCACTCTGGGAGCTTTTGAGTATGAAGAAACACCTCTTTATGTTCCTACAGTCCACATAACAGATGAAGCTCCACTTGTTGACGCCAAAATAGCTTTTGCTCCCGATGGTATGACAGGATATATCTCAATGTTGGGTGATGATGGAAATGATGAATGGGCTACCGCCTCTGCTTATTATCCGGTTCTTTATAAAACTACCGATGGTGGTAACACATGGGATGGTCCTATTACAGTTATTCTTGGAGGTCCTGAAGGATTGGAAGGAATAACAGGCCCGACCGGCTTGTTTTCAGATAGTGCTTTAGCAGAAGTTTTCACTGAACCGCTACCTGCAAGGGATGAACTGGTTTACACTACCGCTTTTTCCCACGATTTTGCGGTTGATATGTTTGGAAATCCGATTATTTCTGTAGTCATAGGACTTTCGGGAGTACATGGTGATCCACCACAGGCTTATTCAATACTTTCTGGTGAAGGAATGATTGCATCATATAATATATGCTCATTGGATCAGGGAACTACATGGTATGCAGTGAAATTAGCCAAAAACCTGAAACGTTTCCGTGGCACATGGGGAGATGTATCTGAAGATAATCGTTCAGCACTTACAAGTTCAAAGGACGGAAAGATTATGATCTTCTCATGGCTTGATACACCCCTTGCAGAAACCGCAGATAATTCAACACCTGATATCTTCTGCGTAGGTTGGAATGTTGAAACCAATATGTATACGGCCGATATTTCAAATTATAACGCAGTTGCCACCAATGTAACTTATTTATCAGATGCATGGTTACAGGCCTTCATGGGAACTGCATCACGTATATGCCTTGAACCCTCAGCTGGTATCTATGAAGTTCCGTTTGTTTATCAGACAATAGACCAGGCAGATCCTACATTACCCGTTCAGTACAAGTATATAAAGGATTTCCAGATGAACGATGCACAATTCATTTATGTCGCTGCTAAAAATTATGATGTACCTGAAGGTAATATTTCACAAAACTACCCCAACCCATTCAGCATTGAGACACGTTTAAGTATTGAACTTACAAGTCAGTCTGTTGTTGGATTAGAGCTTTACAACCTTGTTGGACAGAAAGTTTTTGAAATTCCTTCTGCTCAGCTTGCAACAGGTTCACATCAGTTAACCATACCTGCAACTAATCTTAAGGCAGGGATATATGCTTATTCAGTGATCATAAATGGAAACCGTTACAGTAATAAAATGATTGTTGAGTAAGGGTTAGTTCTAAATCATTAAGAAGAGGTTGCCGTTTAGGCAGCCTCTTTTTTTTGTGGAAAAATTGCTATTTATTGAAGATTTAAAGAGTACACATTGAAACAACATTAACACCACAATAAGTACACAATTTTAGTGGACTTATGTGGACTTAATGTGGAGTCTATGTGGACTTAATGTGGAGTCTTTAATGAATGATCTATTTCTTTTGTGGAAATAATTTTTTAACAAGACAGCACTCCGATTGTTAGTTTTATAAATAAGACTATTATCTAAACTTAAATAACTAAAACTACTTGATATGAAAAAACTATACCTGATTCTAATGTCGTTAATTATTGGATTAATGACATTTGCACAAAAAGTACCCCAAAAACTCACTGACATAATGTTACCTTATTATTCTGACTCCCGTAACATTGAGATTCCTTTCTATTTACAACCCAATAATACAGTGCACTCCCCCGCCGCTTTTAACGAAACTGTGATTGGAACTACTTTTTGGGATTTACAGTCAAGCAATTCTGCTCCGCCTAACAGGTTTTATGTCTATCCTGATGGAAAGATGGCAGCTGTATGGACAATGGGGATGGATACTGAAAACAATTACGAAGACCGTGGAACCGGTTATGCTTTCTTTAATGGAACAACCTGGGATACGATGCCGACTTCCAGGTTGGAAACCGAAAGGGCAGGCTGGCCTTCATATGCCCCTGCCGGGAATGGTGAAATAATTGCTGCACACCACAATTCTATGGGTATAATTATTAATTACAGAACCACTTTAGGTACTGGCGAATGGACTGAGTATTTGCTTGAAAATCCAACATCAGATTCAGCTATCTATCTTTCATGGCCACGACTGGTTAGCAGCGGTGAAGATAAAATGATGGTCCACATGCTCGTTAATACTTATGAGCCCTACCAGAATCTCGATCCGGCAATACTCTATTACAGATCGACGGATGGTGGCCAAACCTGGGAAACCCAGGCAAGGATTATAGAGGGAATGACATCAAATGAATATTACGGATTAAATACTGAAACGTACTCATGGGCTGAGCCAAAGGACAGTATGCTTGCCTTTGTTGTTGCTGACCGTTGGAACGACCTTTTCATTATGAAATCAAATGACAACGGAGATACCTGGCAAAAAACCGTTGTCTGGGAGCATCCATATCCAATGTGGAACAACCAGGTAACAGATACTTTTTATTCTCCTGATGGAGCTGCGAGTCTTGCTTTTGATAATGACGGGAAATTACACCTTGCTTTTGGTGTAAACCGGACTGTTTTTATGGAAGATACCACAGGTAATACACCGGGTATTATGGGATGGTATCCTTTTGTTGATGGAATTGCCTATTGGAATGAAGATATGCCCGTTTGGTCAGGTGGTGATATGGAAGCTTTAAATCCTGATAACCTCGAGCAATCTGGTAATTTGGCCGGTATGATGCAAGACCTTGATGATAATGGCGAAGTAGACCTTATTGGAACAAACTATCAAAACCTTGGACTTTATTATGTAGGGCTTTCAAGTATGCCACAACTCACTATTGATGACCAAAACAGGATATTTCTTGTTTACTCGGGAGTTGCTGAAGGATTTGATGACGGAACCCAGATGTACCGGCATTTATGGGCCCGCGTATCACTTGATGGAGGGACAACCTGGGGTAATTATCTTGACCTGACAGGTGATGTGGCCCAAAATATGAATGAAAGTGTTTTCCCCACTTTGGCTCCATGGTCAGATGAAAATTTACATTTGATTTACCAGTCAGATCAGGAACCTGGTTTATCAACCTTAGGCGATATGGATGCCCCTGCAGAAAATTCAATTATTTATTTGGAAGTACCTAAATCAGTACTGGTTAGTACGAATGATGTGCCAACACCGGGATTCAGGATATCACAAAACTATCCCAATCCTTTCACGGATTATACCAGTTTTAAACTGGAAGTTGATAAATCGTCAACAGTTGCTCTCCGTATTTATGATTTAACCGGAAGGTTAGTTATGCAAATTCCTGAAAGGGCATATAATGCAGGCGAATACATTATCCCATTGAATGTTAAAAACATAACAAGGGGTATGTATACCTATACATTTATTGTTAACGGAAATACTATTTCAAATAAAATGATCGTTAAGTAACTGGTAACCATGAAATGGCAGTAAAGACATGCTGTTTTTTGTATGGTTATCTTTTGGTTAGTAGTTAAAAGAAAAAACAGGGGTGTGCAACACCCCTGTTTTTTTGTTTTCATGTTTGATTATCCTTATTATGGGAAGGTTTATTGATTGTTTAAAGTGGCATTAAAGAGGCTTTCTGAGGCATATTCAATGAATCTAATTTTCTTCCCTGCTCAAGTCGCAGCCTTGTATAATCAGCCATATATTGCTCTTTTACCGGCAATGAAGGAGGCGACTCAACTTTGAGCGGATCAACCGGTGTGCCATTTTTATAAAAACGGAAATCAAGATGTGGACCGGTTGATAATCCTGAACTGCCTACGTACCCAATAACCTGTCCCTGTTGTACCCTGGCACCTGCCCTGATACCCTTAGCATAACCGCTTAAATGAAGGTACGCGGTTGAATAGGTTGAGTTATGCCTTATCTTGATCATTCTTCCGGCACCCCCGGCATACCTGACATCAGTCACAGTGCCATTACCAATCGTATGAACGGGAGTTCCTTTTGGAGCAGCATAATCCACACCATGATGAGGCCTGCGTATCCTTAACACCGGATGCAACCGGCTATTGGAGAATCTTGAAGTGATTCGTGAAAACTTCAATGGCGATTTTAAAAAAGCCCTTCTTACACTCTGTCCTTTTTCATCAAAATAGTCGGCTGTGCCATCCTGTATGAACCTGAATGCGAAATTGTCCTTACCATTATGGTTAAACCGTGCCGAGACTATATTACCCAATCCTATTGGTTCTCCATCCACAAAAAGTTCCTCATAAATCGCAGTGAAATTGTCTCCTTTTTGAATGGCATAAAAATCTATCGTCCAGGCAAAAATTTCACTTAAGGCAATTGTCAGGTTCGGATTGACTTTCTTTTCGGCCATTGTATTCCATAATGATGAGGATATGGTTCCTGATGTGGTTTTCGTCTTCACCACGATCTCTTTCTCGCCCGTATGTACATGGAGTGAATCGCCTGCTTCGAAGATTACATATTGGGTTGGCGAACTTTCATAGATAAAATAATGGGCACGCTGAACTGAATCCTGAGTAAGAAGAATGGTGTACTTATTTCCTTTCCTGATCTTCCTTACATCAAAAATACCTGCTGATTTCTGCACCAATTGTTCAATGGTACCCATGTCAAGGTTATATTGCATGAGGATAGTAGAAAGGTTTTCACCTTGCTTAACCTCATCTCTCACTACCTGGAAAGAGTCGACTACTATACCATATTCAATTCTAGGCTCAGGCAAATATTTATTGTCTGCCTCAGGAACTTTATCAAGTCCCGTAAAATAATAATCAAGAGAAATTGTGAGTATTACAGCAAATGCAAGTAATAGCGAAGTAACTATCAGGTTCTTTTTAGTCAGGTATTTTCTCATTAATTAGAATTTAGTTTGTGTAGTGTGATTTCATAGCCTGCCTTGAGTGCATTCAGGTTGGTCTGGATAACTTCTTCGCCCTTACGGCTGAATATTGATCTGATAGCATTTTGCAATTGCTCATAAGTTATATCGAGGAAAGGACATGCTGCACCAAGGATCACCATGTTTGCCGACTTTGGGGAGCCAAGTTCTTTGGCAATCTCATCAGCATCAAGTGCTATCTGGTGAGGCAATGATTCGATCTCCTTCATAATACTTTCCATTGAAGGATAGTTCCGAATATTAATGTAAGGTTTTGTATTCGTGATGACCCACCCATCGTTTGAGAGCATTGGTAAATACCTTAGCGATTCCATTGGCTCAACCGAGATGATCATATCAGCCTTTCCTGCTGGAATCAGGTCTGAGGCAATAGGTTTATCTGAAATACGCAGATTTGACTGTACATCACCACCTCTCTGGCTCATTCCGTGAACTTCAGCCTGTTTAAGGTTGAGTCCGGCATTTAAAGCTGCAGTTCCGATGGTTGCGGCGATCGACAAGATACCTTGTCCACCTACGCCGGCTAATATTATATCTTTTTTCATTATGCGTTGACTGTTTCGGTTGTTGATTTCTTTTTTTCTTCTTTCATTCTTCTGGTAGCGGTCTGTATGCATTCACGGCGCGGAATAATTACAGATACGCCGTTATAACTGATCTCATCCTTCATGATTACCAGATTTTCCTCATGGTATTTAGGCGAAGGATTAATAACCCTTACATGGTCTTTATTGACACCCAGAGCAATACAGATGCATTCAATTTTGCCTAATGCGGCTGAATCTTGTCCCCCGGTCATTCCGGTAGTCTCATTATCCAGGATCATTACAGTAATATTTGAGTTATCTTTTACAGCATCAAGAAGGCCTGTCATTCCTGAATGGGTAAAAGTTGAATCACCAATAACCGCTACAGAAGGTACCAAACCAGCATCAGCAGCTCCTTTAGCCATTGTAATTGAAGCGCCCATGTCAACACAAGAATTTATTGAATTGAAAGGTTCAAGTGCACCCAGTGTATAGCATCCAATATCAGCAAATACCCTGCCTTTTGAGTAACCTGCCAGCGCTTCATTCAAAGCATTATAGCTGTAAATATGCGGGCAACCCTTACACAATGAAGGAGGACGTGGCGCAACAATGGATGGGATTACATTTAGTTCAGGCACTTTCATTCCTAACGAAGCTGCCACTATATTGGGGTTCAATTCGCCATCACGGGGAATAGTTCCATCCAACCGCCCTTTTATAACCTTACCGTTATTTATGAAGCCCTTAAGCATTTCCTCAACAATAGGATAACCATCTTCGAGTACAAGGATGGAATCACATGTGTTATAAAAATCCTTTACCATACGTTCCGGAAGAGGATATTGACCTATCCGGAGAACAGGGTGGGGGACTTTATGGTTTTCAAAATTTTCTATCAGGTAATTAAAGGCCAGCCCGCAGGCTATGATACCCAACTTCTTATCGGGATGGTCAATCAGAAAATTAAAAGGAGAATTTTCAGATTCGTTATTGAATTTTTGCTGGTTTTCGAGAAGTAACTTGTACCTCTTTCTTGCCAGTGCCGGAAGCAGTATAAATTGTTTTGGATTTTCGGGAAGTTTCAGGATATTTTGCTCTCTCATTTCTTTCCTGACTACACCGGCACGTGAGTGGGCCAAACGTGTAGTAACCCTCATTAAAACAGGAATACCGTATTTTTCACTCAGGTTGTAGCCATAATGAACCATATCATATGCTTCCTGTTGGTTACCGGGTTCAAGAACCGGTACTAACGCAAATTTGCCATAATAACGCGAATCCTGTTCATTTTGTGATGAGTGCATTGAAGGATCATCGGCGGCAAGCACTATCAGGCCTCCGTTTGCACCTGTGATGGCTGAGTTGATAAAACCATCGGCTGCAACATTGAGCCCGACATGTTTCATACAAACCATGGCTCTTTTGCCGGTATACGAGACTCCCAGAGCTGTTTCGAGGGCTGTCTTTTCATTCGCTCCCCATGATGCTCTTATCTTTCCTGATTTAGCCTCTTTTGAGTGCATCACATATTCCGTGATCTCAGTCGACGGAGTGCCGGGATATGCATAAACACCTGTAACTCCGGCATCAATGGCTGCCTGGGCAATTGCTTCATCACCCAATAGTAATAATTTTTGCATTATGTATCGTTTATTTAATTTCCAATATTACTCTGAAGGCAAAAGTATAAAAATTGATCGAACCGCTTGCCAGCATACTTTTAGTTATTTGGGTGAAAAGGTCTTAACTTTGGATTCCGGATTGGTAATCTTTGCTTACTGTATCAAACGTAAAAACTGATGAATTTTTTGGCACATCTCTACCTCTCTTCTGATGATCCTGAAAGTATCATCGGAAATTTTATTGCCGACCATGTAAAGGGCAAGATTATAAATCTGTACAGTACAGGAATAAAGAATGGAATATTGTTCCATAGGGCGATAGATCAATTTACAGATTCAAATGCCATTGTAAAATACACACTACTGAACCTCAGGCCGCATTTCCACAAATATGCAGGAGTCGTATTGGATATGTATTACGATCATTTTCTTGCGAAGCAATGGATCAGGTTTTCTAATGAGCCGATAGAAGAATTTACATCCAGGGCATTTGGTATTATCAAAAGTTCCATAGATATCCTGCCCGAGCGTTCAAGATATATCTTACCATACATGATGGAACAGAATTGGTTAATTAATTACCGTTACTTTGAAGGTCTTCATGATGCTTTGAGTGGTATAGCACAAAGAACGAAGTTCAGTTCTAATCTTTCAAATGGGGTTTCGCATTTAAAGAGCAATTATGGATTCTATACAAATTCATTTGAAGAGTTTTTCCCCCAGTTGATTGAATACAGCAAGTCAATAAAGCAATGACACGAGATAGAAATAATGGTAAAAAAATTAAAAATGTTTGGTGAATTAAAAAAAAATATCGTTCTTTGCAGTCCCAAAAATAAACCGCCCAAGAATTAAAGATATGTCACGAATTTGCGAAATCACAGGGAAAGGAATGATGGTGGGAAATAAGGTTTCTCACTCCAACATAAAAACCAAACGCAGGTTTTATCCTAACCTGCAAACAAAGAAGTTTTACATTCCTGAGGAAGATGCATGGATTACTTTGAAGGTTTCAGCTGATGGACTCCGCCACATAAACAAAAAAGGTATCAGTGCATGCCTTAAGGAAGCCGTTGAAAAAGGTTATATCCTTCGCTGATTCATTTGCTTCAGTCTTTTAAAATATTTAGCTGTTGTAATATTACAACAGCTTTTTTTATGATTGTAATTTTTACCCAGTTAACGGATTTTGTTTCGTAAATTTGACTGGTAGGATACTAATTCAGGTCATTTTGGCCGATCATTCAAAATGGAAATTGCCATTATAATTATACTTATTCTTTTCAATGGTTTCTTTGCCTTATCGGAAATAGCCCTTGTTTCCTCGCGCCGAAGCCGGCTTGAGCAAATGCAGTCGGAAGGGAATAAAGGCGCTTCTGCTGCACTCAGGTTGCTCGATAGATCAGAGAATTTCCTTTCAGCAGTCCAGGTGGGAATAACACTTATTGGAATTATAACCGGTGCTTTTGGCGGGATCACTATTGCTGAGAAAGTAGCACCCGTGCTTGTCTCCCTTGGCCTTGATAATGAAGCTGCATACAGGTTTGCCCTGATAATTACCATTGTCCTGATTACTTATCTTTCAATTGTAATCGGAGAACTCGTTCCAAAAACCATTGCTTTAAGTAATCCTGAGAATATAGCAGTCAAAGTGGCTCCTATGATACGGATTTTTACCGCGACTTTTTACCCGTTTGTTCGATTTCTGTCAATCTCAACCAGTTTTATTAATGCGATACTTGGAATCGAAAAAAAACCTTCATCCATCACTGAGGCCGAATTAAAACAAATGATCAGGTCGGCCTCTATTGAAGGAGTTATTGGTGTGGATCAGAATAAGATGCATGAAAAAGTCTTTCATTTCGCCGATAAAAGGGCACGCCATATTATGACACATCGCCATGATGTAGAGTGGATCGACCTGAATAGTGATAATGAGGAATTACAGAAGGAGATATTAACCGCCCGCCATAGTCAACTGCTTATCTGCAGGGATGATATTGATAATTTCATCGGATTTCTGAATGTTAAGGAATATCTGATCAAGAAATTGGCTGTAAATACAATAAAACCGGAAGACGTTGTAACTGAACCATTGATATTTCCTGAAGCTGCAAGTGCTAAGACTGTGCTTAAGACGATGAAGGAAAAAAAGATGAACATAGCTGTAATAGTGGATGAATACGGAAGTTTCCAGGGTATCCTCAGTGTACATGATTTAATGGAAAATTTGTTGGGGGATATGCCTGATAAAGAGGATGAAATGGAACCACTGATCATAAAAAGGGATGACGGTTCATTGCTTGTCAGTGGATTAACACCTGTAGAATCTATAGCCGAGGTACTCGGCGATATAAACCTCGATTTTGAAAAAATTGGATATACCACCATTGCTGGTTTTGTGCTTTATCATACCCAGGGAATGCCAAAAACAGGCGACAAAATACTGTACGGCAAATATACTGTTGAAATTGTAGACATGGATGGAAGCAAGATCGACAAACTCCTGATCTGCGAAAATGATTAAGTAACCGGTTTTTTTTACCTTTGCCATTTCGATTAAAATATTGTTGTTAATACAATACTTTAAAAAGAAACCGTTATATCTCATTATCGGATAAATCCTAATATGCAATTAAAATTTACCGGCATTCTGTGGAAAAGTGTTTTATTAAACTTATTCCTCGTTTTTGGCTATGCCGGTTATACCCAGGAAATGGGTGAAATTTATGGAAAGATCACCGATGACCAGAATAATCCGGTACCCCTTGCAAACATTTCATTGAGTAATCAGCCCGGCGGAACCATATCTAAAATGGATGGTACCTACCAGCTAAAGATACCGGCAAACAAAGAAGTAATTGTTGCTTTCACATACGTTGGTTATACATCACAGTTTATCAGAATTGTGATTAAATCAGGAGAGCGAAAACTACTTGACCGGAAATTATTGCCTTCAACCACCCAGTTACCGGGATTTGTAATCACTGATGAAAAAATCAGGACAAGTACATTAACTCCGCTTGATCCAAAACTGGCAACCACAATTCCGACTGCTTCCGGAGGATTGGAAGCGCTGATAAAAACTTTTCCCGGTGTATCGTCAAATAACGAGCTTAGTTCGCAATATTCTGTCAGGGGTGGCAATTATGACGAAAACCTGGTATACGTCAACGATGTTGAGATCTATAGACCTTTCCTTGTCCGTTCAGGTCAACAGGAAGGATTGAGTTTTCTTAATTCCGATCTTGTATCATCCATACTTTTTTCAGCCGGTGGTTTTGATGCACGTTATGGCGATAAGATGTCATCAGTCCTTGATATCAGGTACAAAAGACCAACCATAACAACGGGATCCCTCGGGTTAAGTTTATTAGGGGCATCGCTCCATATTGAAGGATCAAGCAAGGACAGACGTTTTATGTATTTGCTTGGCTTCAGGAATAAAACTAACCAGTATTTGCTAAAAACGCTCGAAACAAAAGGGGATTACAAGCCATCATTCAATGATTTACAGGGAATGATGATATTTGAGGTAAATCCAAAACTTGAGTTTTCATTTTTTGGAAACTACGCCGGAAATAAATACCAGATAATCCCGGAATCGAGGGAAACGAGTTTTGGTACAGTAAACGAGGCATTACAATTAAGGGTCTTTTTTGGTGGAAGTGAAATTGATAAGTTTAATAATTACATGGGAGCTTTCACCACTCATTATAAGCCTAAAGAGAATTTATCCCTCAAACTGATACTTTCATCTTTCCAAACCATTGAAAGCGAAACCTTTGATATAACAGGTCAGTATTGGATCGGAGAACTTGAAACAGACCAATCGAAATCAAATTTCGGAGAACTCGTTTCAATCAGGGGCATTGGAACCTACCACAATCATGCACGAAATTATCTGGAGGCAAGGGTGACCTCAATAGAACACAGGGGAATGCTTCTGAACGAGGAAGCAGGATGGATGTGGGGATTAAAATACCAAACAGAAGATGTAAACGACAGACTAAATGAATGGGTACTGAATGACTCTGCAGGTTTTACTTTGCCTGTACATCAAGGTATTCCAGGAGAACCGGGAAATCAATCAGATATTCTATTGCAGGATATTGTTAAAACTTCGATTGACCTTAATTCAGTCAGGACTTCCGGTTTTATCCAGCATTCAAGGGAATTCGGAGATGAAAGTGGTATTTGGAATCTTATCATTGGGGTAAGAGGCAATTACTGGAATGTAAATGATCAGCTCCTTATAAGCCCACGAGCAAGCATCTCATACAAACCCGACTGGAAAAATGACCTTGTATTCCGGCTTTCGGCAGGAATGTATTATCAACCGCCATTTTACAGAGAGCTTAGAAATAAATTTGGTATACTTAATACTGAACTAAAGGCACAGTCCTCATTTCATATAGTACTCGGGTCCGACTTCAATTTCCTCTCATGGGGCCGTCCATTCAAATTTACAGCTGAGACCTATTACAAGTATCTGCAGGATTTAGTGCCATACGACATTGATAATGTGCGTATACGTTATTTTGCAACAAACAGTGCAAAAGGATATGCCACCGGAATAGACCTTAAGGTCAACGGTGAATTTGTAAAAGGGATTGAATCATGGGCCAGTTTGTCAGTGATGCAGACAAAGGAAGATTTAGAGAATGATAATTACTACAATTATTACAATGATGAGGGTGAATTGATAATCCCGGGTTATACTACGAACAATACCGTTGTTGACAGCACTTTAGTGGAAAAGGGATTTATTCCAAGGCCGACTGACCAAAGAATAACCTTTAGTACATTTTTCCAGGATTATCTGCCCAAGAACCCTACATACAAGATGCATCTTAATTTTGTTTTCGGGACAGGATTGCCATATAGCCCACCTGGCACGATCCGTTCAAGGAATATGCAAAGGATGCCGGCATATATCAGGGTCGATATAGGTTTCTCCAAGCAGCTTTTAGGCGCAAACAGATATTCAGAGACCGATACGCATAAGCGGCTGAAGTTTATAAATGATGCATGGCTCAGCCTTGAAGTGCTGAATCTGCTTCAGGTCAGTAATACAGTTTCTTATATTTGGGTTAAGGATGTGATGAACCGGCAATACGCGGTTCCAAATTATCTTACCCCACGTCAATTGAATTTAAAGCTGATCGTTAATTTCTGAGGAACTGGTTTTCCCTTTGAATTTATAAGCATTATTTCAGGAATAATTAATCACCCTTATAACAGCATAATTAATTACAATCAGCTCATTACTATTTTACAATCAGCTTTCGTACTTCCCTGAAATCACCGGCACGCATCTCGCATAGGTAAGTCCCATTACGTAAACCCATTGACAGTGCATCAATTTTATAGGAATATTCACCGGGTTCCATTACTTCATCGGCTAATATGGCAACCTGATTGCCAAATGTATCAAAAAGTGTCAGCCTAACCTGTTCCTTACTTTGAACACTTATCTCAATGGTCGTTTCCGGATAAAAAGGATTTGGGAAGTTCTGCTTCAAATTGTTTTTGTATTCCGTTGAAATTACCGTGTCTTGAATAATCTGTTTGACAGATAACTCTATCCAGTTAAGATTAAACCCTCCTTTTTTAACAGCAAAATGCAGTGTTTTATTTCCTTTATAAATAGGGGCATTGGTCGTTATACTTTGCCAATTTTGCCAACCCCCTGTAACCGGAACTGTCATGGATGCGAGCAAAGTATCATTTACTGATAAAGTAAATTCCCCTGCTTCTGACTGTGCGGCAATACGAAAATCAATCCTGTATACAGCGCTGGTTGGTACCGATATTGAATAATCCATCCAGTCGTTTGCGTCAATCCATCCAACATTTAAACCTCCATGAGTATCAGTTGTGTTTTCAGTTTGCACACCCGACATGGATTTATAGTTCTCAGCTTCTATAATACATGGGAGGATATGCAACATATTATCATCCAGCAAATTATATACAGGATACAAGTCAATTGCTCCAAGAATTCCGTCATCGTTCGATCTAACAGAAGTGCCATTATAGCTGACATAAATTTTATTGCCTTTTTTAACCGGATTGCTAAGCGTTAAAACAATAACTGACGAATCACCTGTTTTAATAGAGGCGGCGATTGGTGTAACATCGAGGTAATTGATTCTGACCCTGAAGTCACCGGAACCGGCTGAAGGATCATTCATTGGTTTATTGAATGATAGCTCAGCGTGTTTTCCATCTTCACTTATAATAGCCGAATAAAGTGAAGGAGCCGATCCTGCTGGTAGATTGGCAAGTGAAGAGATTCCAAATCCGTATGGAAACAGAGGGTTGTAACCACTATCACCAAAATTGAGGGGAACGGAAGCCATATCAGCAGGCCATGAATTTGACAGGACACCAGATGGCTGGAAATCACCGAACAATATATCAGCTATGCCACTTCCCTCTGTGCCGGGAAGCCATGCTGCCAGAATCGCATCAGAAAACGGTATTATTGGATTCAGGATCATGGGCCTTCCCGAAATAACAATCACTATAACCGGAATGCCTGCATCCTTTAATCTTCTGACAGTCTCAATATCTTCTTTTGCAAAACCCAGGTCATCACGGTCTCCCTGTCCCTCGGCATAAGGCGTTTCTCCAATAACTGCAATCGCAATGTCGGCATTACCTACTCCTGATCCATCAAGAGAATAAGTGACTGCAGATGTATTCACGGCATTCTGTATGGCTTCGAGTACAGTAGTGCCGCTTGTAATATTACCTGAAGATCCCTGCCATGAAATGGACCATCCGCCACACTGATTACCCATATTATCAGCATTTTTACCTGCAACATGGATCTTCATTCCATCCTTTAACAAGGGCAGGATGTTATCCTTCTTTTTTAGCAGAACGATTGATTCCCTTACACATTGCCGGCCAACCTGTCTATGGGCATCCGAACCGGTCTGGTTCGTGTAAGTGCGGTCAGAATAGGGATGCTCAAACAAACCGGCCCTGAATTTTATCCTTAGTATCCTGCTGACGGCATCATCGATCCGGGATAAAGAAATCTTGTTTTGTGAGACCAGTGATTTAACGGTGAGGATGAATTCCTTATAATTGTAGGGCAGCATGACCATGTCGATACCGGCATTGACTGACGCTTCGACTTTAGCAGCATAATCACCTGGCAGTTGGTCGATACCTGCCCAATCTGAAACAACGAAGCCATCAAATCCAAGTTCACTTTTAAGGACATCTGTCAGGAGGTACTTATGGCCATGCATCTTGGCGCCATTCCATGAGCTATATGATGCCATAACTGTTCCCACGCCAGCATTTACCGCATCGATGTATGCCGGCAGGTACAACTGTCGAAGCGTTTCTTCGTCCACCTGGGTATTTCCCTGGTCATCTCCATTGGTAGTGCCACCATCTCCGATATAGTGTTTTGCGCATGCGAGGATGCTTCCTTTTCCTGAAAGGCTGTCACCCTGGAAACCCTTAATTGATGCTACGCCCATCATTGAAACCAGATCAGTGGTTTCACCGAACCCTTCATATGTGCGGCCCCAGCGTTCATCCCTTGTTACGGCAATACAAGGAGCGAATGTCCAGTTTAAACCTGTGCCCATGATCTCCTTTGCTGTGATTTGAGCGGCTTGTTTTACTAATTCCGGATTTCTGGTACATCCAAGGCCGATATTGTGCGGAAAAATTACAGCATCTTTAACATTATTGTGTCCATGAACAGCGTCAACTCCGTAAATCAATGGAATATGAAGTCGGGTTGCCATGGCCTGCTGCTGAAAAGAATCATACATATCAGCCCATGCAATTGCGGTGTTTGGAGCAGGAGCAGACCCTCCGCCACTGAGCATTGATCCAATAAAGTATGATTTTATATCATTTATATCACTGAAAGCCTGTCGTTCAGCCTGTACCATTTGACCAATTTTTTCATCAAGTGTCATTTGTTGGAGTAAATCTTCAACTCTTGTTTCAACACTTTGAGTAGAATCAAGATATATCTGAGCTAAAAGCTCATTCTGAGAGTTAAGTATAAGATTCAAAAGAGTAATCAATAAAATCAATTTTTTCATGAGCAATTGCAAGAGCTTAAGTATGGTTAATTTACTGCCCAAAAGTAACTAAATAGCTACCACGTGATGTTGTATAGAACACATTTATATCTATAGTATAATGACTTTTTTTGTCGAGGTATTGGATCCTTCTAATTAATTTTCGGAAAATCTTCAGTAATTCAGAAAAAATATCTAATTTTGCAGACCTTTTAAAGGAAAGCTTGTCCGATGGTGTAATGGTAACACGTCTGATTTTGGTTCAGAAGACTCCAGGTTCGAGCCCTGGTCGGACAACTGAAAGGATCATATCACCAATGTGCGGTAAGTAGCGATAGTGATGGTGAAAGAGGTTGAGGGGGCTTTGTTGTCCCCTCTTTTATTAAAAAAAATATGATTAAAGCTGAAGAAATAAAGAAAACTGTAGAAGAATTTCTCCATGATACAGACATTTTTGTTGTTGATGTCAGGGTTAAAGCAGGAAATAACATAACAGTACTGCTCGACAGTGACAAGGGAATTACGATTGATGATTGCGTTAATGTTACAAGGAGAATAGAATCGGCGTACAACAGGGAAGTCGAAGATTATAATTTGACCGTTTCTTCGGCAGGTATTGGTCAACCCCTAAAGCTTCTGCGTCAATATATTAAAATAATTGGCAAGGAAATTGAAGTAGAATTCGAGGATAAAACAGCAGTAAAAGGAGTATTATTAGCTGCTGACAGCGAAAAGATCAGGATCAATATAGCTCCTAAGAAAAAGAAGGAAATAGCACAGGAAAAAGAGATTCCTTTCAGCATAATAAAAAGTGTAAAAGAGATTGTTTCTTTCAAATAGTCTGATGAATATTTAATAACAATGGAACACATAAACTTAGTAGAAACCTTTTCGGAATTCAAGGAATTCAAGAATATCGACCGCGAAACCATGATGCGCATCATTGAGGATGTGTTCAGGCATATGCTTATCAAGAAGCACGGATCGGATGAGAATTTTAATGTCATCGTTAATATCGACAGGGGTGACCTTGAAATATGGAGAAATCGTGAAATTGTAGAAGATGGTGAAGTAGTAGATGAGAATAAGCAAATCGCCTATTCTGATGCTATAAAGATTGAGCCTGATTTCGAAGTAGGGGAGGAAGTTACCGAAGAGATTAAAATGAAAGATTTTGGTCGTCGTGAAATCCTTACCATCAGGCAAAACCTGATGTCAAAGATCCAGGAATATGAGAAAGATAATATCTTCAGGAAATACAAAGAGAAAATTGGTGAAATCATAACCGGAGAAGTTTACCAGGTTTGGAAAAAGGAAATCCTTGTCCTTGACGATGAATATATCGAATTAACCCTTCCCAGGTCTGAACAGATTCCTTCGGATTTCTATCGTAAAGGTGACTCAGTAAGAGCTGTTGTTTCGAAGGTTGATATGCGTAATAATACTCCTGTAATTGTATTATCCCGTACTTCACCTGTCTTTCTTGAAAGACTGTTTGAACAGGAAGTTCCTGAAGTTTATGATGGTTTGATAACAATAAGGAATATTGTGAGGGTTCCCGGCGAAAGAGCCAAGATTGCTGTTGAAAGTTACGATGACAGGATTGACCCTGTGGGTGCATGCGTTGGGATGAAGGGATCAAGGATTCATGGAATAGTACGTGAACTTAGAAATGAAAACATTGATGTTATTAATTTCACAAACAATCCTTCACTTTATATTACCCGTGCTTTAAGCCCGGCAAAGATATCATCCATCAATATCAATGATGTTAATAAACGTGCTGATGTCTTTATGAAGCCAGACCAGGTTTCGCTTGCAATTGGAAAGGGTGGATATAATATTAAACTCGCAAGTAAGCTTACAGGATTTGAGATTGATGTTTATAGGGATACTGAAGTCGATAATGAAGACGTAGATCTCCAGGAATTTTCAGATGAAATCGATCAGTGGATCATTGATGAACTGAAAGCCATTGGTTGTGACACAGCACGCAGCGTTCTTGACTTAAATATTGAAGAGTTGGTGAATCGTACAGATTTGGAAGAAGAAACTATTAAAGAAGTTATTAAGATATTGCGCGCTGAGTTTGAATAATTAGATATGACAGTTTAATTAATGAACATAATTTAACTAATCAGCACGCAGGAATCAAACAGAGGATTACAATATGGCAGAAACGAAAAGCATAAGGTTGGGTAAAGCGGCACAGGAATTTAATGTGGGATCGCTTACTATTGTCGAATTCCTTAATAAAAAAGGAATAAAAATCGACAATAATCCCAATACAAAGCTTGGTCCGGAAGTTTACGCTTTACTGGTAAAGGAGTACTCCACAGAGAAAACAGTAAAAGAAACTTCTAAGAAAATTGAACTTGAATATACACAGCACCGGACCATCTCAATTACTGATAAAAAGCAGGCAATTGAAGATGAGGAAGCAGACCAGCGGGAAGAACTCTTTATCCGCAACATGCCTATTGATAATCGTCCGCTGAAGCCACAACCGGTAAAGGAGACAATTGAAACAAGGGAAGTGGGTGAACCCAAGGCTCCTGAAAAGAAAGAAACTCCGGTTGAAGAAGTAAAACCCGCTCCTGAAAAAGAAACTGTCAAAGCTGAGCCTAAACAGATAAAACAAGAAGAAGAACCCGTCATTGCAAAAGTTCCTGAGCCCCAACCAGAGACTTCTCCAGTTGCACAGGAAGAAATAGTTGAAGAAGGAAAGAATGTTGGTTCAATTAAAGTACTTGGTAAAATAGACTTAGATTCTCTTAAAAAACCAAAGAAGTCCAAAGAATCTAAAAAAAGGCAGGAAAAAGAACCTGAGCCCACGCCTGAACCAGAAGTGAGTGAAGTAGTAAATATTGAACCTGCTGAAATAATTGAAGGGCCTGATACAAAAGAAGATGAACCCCAACCTGTAATTGAACCTGAGATTAAGCCTGAACAGGAAAAAGAATCTAATTTCCTTAAGACTGAGGTTCGTAAATTGGAAGGTGTTACCATTCTTGGTACAATGAAACTTCCCGAACCACGTAAACCGGAACCTAAAAAGCCGGTGGCATCCTCTTCAGATGATTCGTTGAAATCAAAGAAAAAGAAACGTAAGCGCATTAGAAAACAAGAAGGTGGGGAAGAAGTAATTTCTGAATCACCCGACAGAACATCAACCCAAGGTAAAGGTGCCTTTGAAAAGAGAGGTGCTCAACAGGGCAAACCGGCTCAGGGAGGCAGAGACCGCAAACCCCAGCGCAGGGAAGTTGCTAAAGTTGAATTATCACCTGAAGACATACAGAAACAGATTAAAGAAACGCTGCAGCGACTTAGCGGAACAGGTAAGTCAAAGGCTTCAAAGCATCGCCGTGAAAAACGCTCTCTCATTAGCCAGCATATGGCTGAGGAAGCAGCAAAACGTGCCGATGACCAGAAAACGATCATGGTAGCCGAATTCGTTACGGCAAATGAATTGGCTAACCTGATGGATGTTCCTGTAAATCAGGTTATCTCAACTTGCTTGTCACTTGGCCTTTTTGTATCAATCAATCAAAGACTCGATGCTGAGACGATTGTAGTTGTGGCTGATGAATTTGGCTATTCAGTCAAATTTGTTGGTGTTGAAGAAACAGAAGGTGCTGAAGAAGTGGAAGAACTGGAAAGTGATGAGACTTTGGTTCCAAGGGCACCAATCGTAACAGTCATGGGACATGTTGACCATGGTAAGACTTCATTGCTCGACTATATAAGGCACACAAACGTGATTGCAGGTGAAGCGGGTGGAATAACCCAGCATATTGGTGCTTATGAGGTTCAGCTTGAAAACGGTAAGAAAATCACATTCCTTGATACACCCGGTCATGAGGCATTTACTGCTATGCGTGCCCGTGGTGCCAAGATTACCGATATAGTAATCATTGTTATTGCTGCTGATGATACGGTCATGCCTCAAACAGTTGAAGCTATAAACCATGCCCAGGCTGCAGGTGTTCCCATCGTTTTTGCGATAAACAAGATCGATAAAAATAATGCTAATCCTGAGAAGATAAAGGAAGAGTTGTCAAAAAGGAATATTCTTGTTGAAGACTGGGGTGGTAAATACCAAAGCCAGGAAATTTCAGCCAAGAAGGGTTTGAATGTTGACGCACTTCTTGAAAAAGTACTATTGGAGGCTGAATTGCTTGATTTAAAGGCTAATCCGGATAAACTTGCTATAGGCACTGTACTTGAATCATCACTCGACAAAGGAAGAGGTTACGTTGCCAAAATCCTGGTACAAACAGGAACATTAAAATCTGGTGACCTGGTACTTGCCGGAACAACTTACGGTAAGGTAAAGGCTATGTATAATGAAAGAAATCTGCCTATCAGGGATGCCGGCCCGAGCACTCCTCTCTTGTTACTTGGATTGAACGGAGCTCCTCAGGCAGGTGATACATTTAAAGTGATGCGGGATGAGCGCGAAGCAAAGAATATCGCGGCGAAACGTCTTCAGTTGCAACGTGAACAGGGCATCAGGACACAGAAGCATATTACCCTCGATGAAATTGGCCGAAGAATTGCAATCGGCGACTTTAAAGAGCTTAACATCATCGTAAAAGGTGATGTGGATGGTTCAGTTGAAGCATTAGCCGATTCATTGCTCAAGCTTTCAACACCGGAAGTCCAGGTTAATATCATCCATAAGTCGGTAGGGGCTGTCACTGAAAGTGATGTATTGCTCGCTTCAGCGTCAAACGCCATTATCGTTGGATTCCAGGTACGACCAAGTTTAAGCGCACGTAAACTGGCCGAACAGGAGCAAATAGATATACGAATGTATTCGATTATCTATACAGCTATCAATGAAATCAAGGCTGCTATTGAAGGTATGTTGTCACCTGAAATTGAGGAAAAGATCGTTTGTAACCTTGAAGTACGTGATGTGTTTAAAATTACGAAAGTCGGCACCGTTGCAGGTTGCATGGTGCTGGATGGCAAAATTCACCGTAACACCAAAGTGAGGATTATTCGTGATGGTATCGTGGTCTATACCGGAAACCTTGGCTCCCTGAAGAGATTCAAGGATGACGTAAAGGAAGTTTCGGCAGGCTATGAGTGCGGACTCAACATAGAAAACTTTAATGACATCAAGGTTAAAGATATCATAGAAGGCTATGAGGAAGTTGAAGTCAAGAGAAAATTGTAATAATTACATAAAAGGATTAAAACGAAAAAAGATGCACAAGCGTGCATCTTTTTTTTGCGATTATTTCATCGCTGCAAAATTCAAGAGCTTTTTTAATTCCCACCCGGAAGGGAATTACTTCCTGAATTGAGTACCTGCTTGGATTACTGTTTCTTCAGTTCATCCTGCATCTCTTTATAACCTCTGTACTTTGATTCAACATCCTGCCAGTTAACTTTTTTCCAGAATGCAGCTATATAGTCAGCACGTTTATTCTGATAGTTAAGATAATAAGCGTGTTCCCAGACATCAAGCGCAAGGATAGGAATACCACGGCGTTCTGCAATATCCATCAATGGATTATCCTGGTTAGCAGTTGAAGTTACAAATAACTCCCCGGTATTAATGTCAACGGCCAGCCATGCCCATCCTGAACCAAATCGTGTCTTGCCGGCTTCACTCATCTTGTCGGTAAACGATTTAAAATCACCAAAAGATTTATTAATTGCAGTGGCTAATTCACCTGAAGGCTCACCACCGCCATCAGGTGACATGTTTTGCCAGTAGAGAACATGGTTAAAGTAACCACCCGCATTATTCCTGATAATTTCAGGTTGTGATGAAATGGAAGCAAATATCCTGGTGATTGGCATCTGCTCAAGTTCACTGCCTTTTATGGCATTCATGAAATTGGTATAGTACCCCCTGTGGTGCTTATCGTAATGAAGTTCAACGGTCTTAGCATCAATAACAGGTTCCAGGGCGTTATATGCGTAAGGTAATTCGTTAAACTTCAAATCTGCTGATGGTTTCATCCACTCAGAAATGAATACGCCCGGTTTAAGTGGCATAGGTCGGTCGGGCTGTTTGTCAGACATACTTGATTGTACAGCTTTTGCCGGTTTGGTTTTAGCTTCGGAGGCCTTTTTTTGAGGTGTCTGGCCAAAAGACACTGTTGCAATTATCATTAAAGATATTGCAGAAATCGACTTTATCATTTTATTATTGGTTAATTGACTGAACTAATTTTTGAAGTAAATAATCTGAATCAAAATCAGGAGATAGCCTTACGATAATTTTCATTGATCTTTTCCCAATTGACTACATTCCAGAATGCGGAAATATAATCAGGCCGGCGATTTTGATACTTAAGATAGTAAGCATGTTCCCAAACATCAAGTCCCATCACTGGGGTACCTTTACAATCAGTAACATCCATTAATGGATTGTCCTGGTTAGGGGTTGAGCAAACACTCAGGTTTCTGTCTTTATCCACACATAACCATGCCCATCCGCTGCCAAAGCGGTTTGCTGCTGCCTCGTTGAATTTTGTTTTAAATTCTTCAAAAGAACCAAATACTCTGTTGATTGCTTCAGCGATTTCGCCGGTTGGTGCGCCACCTCCATTGGGCGACATAACTTCCCAGAAAAGATTATGGTTATAGTACCCACCACCATTATTGCGAATGACAGCCGGAGCTTTACTAATGTTTCTGAAAATATCTTCAATTGGTTTGCCATCAAATTCAGTTCCTGGCAGAGCACCGGTGAATTTATCAAAATAGGCTTTATGATGTTTTGTGTAGTGTATTTCCATTGTCTGCTTATCAATATTGGGCTCCAGGGCATCGTAAGAATAAGGTAATTCTGCAAATTGAAATTTCATTTTTCCTCCTTTAACTATTTTCTTTAACTTTATTTAAAATTGCTATAAATAACAGTAACCTCTCCTTTTTGTTTGATGATATGTAATATGACAACATCTTAAAAAACGTTAATAGGGAACTTCAAAAAGCAAAGCCTAAAACTTGAAAGTATTTTATTTTACGCAGGAAAGCCGGACATATCAGACAATATTTCTCGTTTAGGATTAGCAATATTTAGATCACAATTGATGGATGATATGTTGAAAAAAGAATTACCTTCGCTAACTTTGAATCAGATTTAGGATAATGTTTAACCTATTGGTCATTAGGAGTTTGCTAATCAACAAATAATTCTTTCTTTTCAATGGAAAACTTCAAGCGATTAAACAACATAGGAGGCGCTATTACATTTTTCATCGCCCTTATTGTTTACACATTGACTCTTGAACCAAATGCAAGTTGGTGGGATTGTGGTGAATACATTGCCACAGCCTTTAAATTACAAGTTGGGCACCCTCCCGGAGCTCCACTGTTTCAGATGCTTGGCCGCCTATTTTCATTATTCTCTTTTGGAGATGAGACCAAGGTTGCATACATGATCAATTTCATGTCTGGTTTTGTTAGTGCCCTGACAATTTTATTCCTTTTTTGGACGATTACCCATCTGGTCAGGAAAATAGTTGCAGGCAATAATGCCCTGAGTAAAAATGAAGGCATCATTGTACTTGCAAGTGGTTTCATTGGTGCATTAGCCTATACTTTTTCCGATTCTTTCTGGTTCTCAGCTGTTGAAGGTGAAGTTTATGCAATGTCATCTTTCTTTACTGCTGTTGTTTTCTGGGCTATATTAAAATGGGAAGAGCAACGCGATGAGACTCATTCAATAAGATGGATAATTTTTATTGCATATCTGATGGGACTCTCTATAGGCGTCCATCTGCTTAACCTTCTTGCCATTCCGGCCATCGCTTTTGTGTGGTATTTCAAGAATTCACCTTCAGCTTCTACAAAAGGGATTATTACTACAGCAGTATTTTCATTTGTGCTTCTGGCAGTTATAATGTATTTGATCATCCCGGGTGTAGTCAGTCTGGCGGCTAAGTTTGAACTATTCTTTGTCAATACCATAGGATTGCCCTTCAATTCTGGTACTATCATTTATTTCTTGCTGGTAATTTGTGGATTGACTTATGGTATTATCTGGTCACAAAAGAGAAGAAAGTTTATCTGGAATACTGTGTTGCTCTCACTGACTTTCATACTTATCGGATATTCCTCATTCCTTATGCTCATTATAAGGGCAAATGCAAATACACCGATCAATGAAAACAATCCTGACGATGCAATCAGTTTGTTATCTTACCTTAACAGGGAACAGTATGGAACCTGGCCTATCTTAACCGGACAATATTACAATTCACCGACTGATCCTGAGAATCCGGCTTCTGACGGTACACCTATCTATATCCGCGACAACAAGAAAGGCCGGTATGTCATTACTGATGACCGCCGAAATTCTGAAGCCAATTATGATCCGCGCTTTACAACATTCCTTCCGCGAATGTACAGTCCTCAAGCGAACCATGTAAGGGCATACAAGAGTTGGGGAAAGATTAAAGGCCGACCTATCACTATTACTAATCAGCATGGTGAACAAGAGACGATCTACAAACCAACATTTACTGAGAACCTGAGGTTCCTGTTCAGTTATCAGATTGGCCATATGTATATGCGCTATTTTATGTGGAATTTCGTTGGCCGGCAGAATGATATTGAAGGACATGGCGGTATTAAAGATGGCAATTGGATCAGTGGAATCACATTCCTTGATGAAGCAAGATTAGGTAAACAGACCGATTTACCTGACAGTTTGAAGAACCCGGCAAGAAATACCTATTATTTCCTGCCCCTTATACTTGGACTAATTGGTATGTTTGCCCATTTCAAAAAGAACTACAAAGATGCTGTTATTGTAGCACTTCTTTTCTTCATGACTGGTCTGGCAATTGTATTATATCTAAACCAAACGCCTTTCCAGCCGAGGGAACGTGATTATGCCTATGCGGGATCATTCTATGCTTTTGCAATATGGTTAGGGGTAGGGGTTTATGCAATCTTTGATAAGCTGAAGAAGATTGCACCGGCAGGTGTTTCTATTCCTGTTACCGTTGTGCTGACTCTCACTGTTCCGGTTATAATGGCAGCTGAGAATTACGATGATCATGACCGGTCCGGCAAATACGCAGCAAGGGATTTTGCAGCCAATTACCTTAATTCATGCGATAAAAATGCCATACTTATAACCAACGGTGATAACGATACTTTCCCTCTCTGGTACGCCCAGGAAGTTGAAGGCATCCGTACCGATGTAAGGGTGGTTAATTATATGCTTTCATCCGGTGACTGGTATGTACATCAACTCGCGAGAAAGATATACGATTCGGAACCCCTTAAATTCCAATTAACACCAGATCAATACAATAAGGGTGTTAACGAAGTCCTGTTTATCTATGAACAAACTAAAGCCCGTGTGGATATCCGGCAGGTAATGGATTTCATTGCCAGTGAAGACTCAAGAAGCAAAGTAGTTCTGAATAGCGGTGAAGAAGCGAATTTTATTCCTACAAGGAAATTACGACTTGTCGTTGATAAAGAAAAAGCAATTGCAAATGGCATAGTTCCTGAATATATGGCCGACAGCGTCGTACCCTACATAGACTGGGATATTACAGCAAACTATTATATTAAGAATGACCTGATGCTGCTCGATTTCCTGGCCAATAATGACTGGGAGCGGCCGCTATATTTTGCCAGTCCCAACAGTATTAAAGATGCCTTTGATATTGATAAGTATTGTCACCAGTCAGGAGTCGTTTATAAGTTCATTCCTGTTCTTGCTGAAAATTACTATAAGGGATTAGGCGGAGTTGATGAAGTAGCCAGTTATGATCTTTTAATGAATAAAGCAAAATGGGGTAACCTCAATGATCCTGATGTAACTGTTGACCGTGAAAGTGCAAGGAACCATCTTATGGCCAAACAAGACTTTATGCGGTTAGCCCAGGCCCTTATAAATAAAGGTAAAAAGGCAGAAGCCGTTGCTGTTGTAGACAAGATGATCAGTGAATTTCCATATGAAAAGTTTCCCTATGACATCTATATGCTGCCGATGGTAAATGTATATTACAAAGCTGGTGACACGATAAAAGGCAACAATTTTGTTAAATCGATGGCTAAGGTTTTTGGTGAAAATCTTTCATTCTATAACCAGGTAGATCCGAAGTTTGAAGAATATTACAAAGAGGATAAACAGGAAGCCATGATGGTTCTTGCCCGGCTACTCAGTGTTGCTAAAGAAAATAACCAAACTGAACTGATGAAGGAGATTGAAACAAACTACAGCATACCTGAAGAACTTAAAGGTATATTTGACCGGACTCAAATTGAATAGTTCAATTTGGAGGGTATTTAAAGAGAATTCTGAAAATAGAATAGAAAGTTGAGAGGCTAACCCAACCGGTTAGCCTCTCTTTTTTGATTTATGCATTATACTGAATTCAGAATTTCATTCTTTTTTCGCAACTGACTGTTTTCTTGAATTTTTCCAAAGCAGCCAGGTTCCGAAAAGTATAAATGGCAGGGATAACAATTGCCCCATATTAAGAGCCATGGTATTCTCAAATTCAACCTGTGGCTCCTTAAGGAATTCAATAAGAAATCTTATTCCGAAGAGTACAATAAGG
Source organism: Lentimicrobium sp. (assembly GCA_035297395.1). Lineage (GTDB taxonomy): Bacteria > Bacteroidota > Bacteroidia > Bacteroidales > Lentimicrobiaceae > Lentimicrobium. Next base: position 121,950 of record DATGZB010000006.1, read on the forward strand.
AATATTCCGAAGATTGATCCGTTTTGCATGATCTTGTATCTCTTCTGATAATAAAGCAGAAGCATGAAGAACAGGATGAGATAGGAAACTCCTTCATAAATCTGTGTCGGGTGTCTTGGTTCGGTTTGACCATCCCGCACAAATACAAATCCCCATGGTAAATTGGTAAAATGGCCATAGATTTCACTATTCATGAGGTTTCCCATCCGAATAAAGAAACCACCTAAAGCGACCACAATAACCAGCCTGTCGAGCACCCACCAGTATGATTTACCTGTTTTGCGGACATAAAACCAAATAGCAAGTAAAATCCCGATGGCAGCACCATGGCTCGCTAAGCCGCCTTGCCAAATGGCCAGGATTTTAATTGGATTACTTAGATAATATGCAGGTTCGTAAAAGAGAACATGGCCAAGCCTGGCACCCATTACCGTACCTATTATTACATAAGTAGCCAGTTTATCGAGAAGTTCAACTTTTAAGCCTTCCCTTTTAAATACCTGCCTTTCCAGCACTATATATCCCATTACGAAAGCCATGGCGAAAAGCAAGCCATACCATCTCACCTGGATTCCTCCAAGTTTTACTATAATTGGACTAACATTCCAAACAATCTGGTCTAATGTCATTTTCTAATATATTTATTTAGCAAAAGTAATGAATCAGTAAACGTTAATCACTATAAAGTGTTTCTGAGAGAATAAGCCTTACAGAGATCATCTATGGCCACCGGAAACTGAATGGAACCAGTGGATATCTTGTAACCGTTGGTTTTCTCTAATTCAGTCAGGCATCTGATAATTGAAAAGCTATCCTGGTCAGCCATCACACACTTCTTTTCATGATATCCTTTCATGGCAAGGTACATCTGTTCAGTCTGTCCGGGTGTGGGAATACAAATCATCCTGTTCCCCGTAATAGCTAGGTCCATTAGTGTACTATACCCGCCCCTGCAAATAATCACCGGGAGCGTCCCTGCGGTAATATACACCCCGATAGCATTATTTTTGACCCCATATCCTGATTTGGAGATTATGGCATTAATGGTAGTATATAAGTCTTTGGTAGGGAGATGGGAGCGAGCATCCGTTTGTCCTGCCTGGTAGATTATTTTGCCTGTTTTAACATAATTTTTGATGTCTCCATTTGCAGGCAACCCTCGTATTATTAAACTCCTCTCAGGAACTAATGCAAGTTGTTGCGCAACTTTTTCCTCAAAGATGGTTCTTTGTGGCTCAGGCCCTGAGATTATGGCAACGATCTTATATGGTCGTTGTGGAATAGTGTCAGAAAGCTCTTTTTCCTCAGCATCAGAATAACTTCCATAACTATAAAACCTGCTCAATGGCCCAATAAACCTTGTGTTTTCAGGTAGAGGAAACCCATGTGACAATTTTCCTGAAAGGTTATCTTCACCGGGAAGGTCCGGTATCCAGCATTGATCATACTTCCTGATAAACCACCGGGTGATGGATCTTAAAAGAGGTGAAATGAATCCAAAGCCCGCCGGAGGTATAATATTAGGTTGATGCGTCAGGAAGACTGAATATGCCTGTTTGTTCCATAATCCATAACGGTTGTCTGAAATAATTATATCAACATTATAGTTGTGTATTACTCTCCTGATTTCCCGGTGTTCCTTAAAGATCCTGAAAATTATCTTAGGAATTTGAAACAAAAGCATTAGCGGTAAAGGTATCTTCCCTGAAAACCTGATATTATATCCTTTCAACCTGATTGCTGATAACCCGGGAAATTCCTGTTTCAATAATTCGATTGAGCTGCCGTCACCCGCCAGAAGAATTTCTGAACCTTGCTTTAAGAATTCATCAATTAATGGAATACAACGCGTTGCATGCCCCAATCCCCAGTCGAGTGGACAAACAATGACTCGTTTCTTTCCTCCTGCCAGATGTGATCCTTTGCTATTACTCAACTTACCGTTTATCAAATTTTATCAGTTAACAAAAAAGCAAAGATATTAAAGAAAGAACACTTGATTTTTCTTTTATTTGATGAGGTAAAATTCATAATTTCGCTGAATGCCTGAAATAACTGCCGATCAACTGCTCTATCGAATAGCACTAACACAACTGCCTGGCGTAGGGATTGCAAATGCCCGAAAGCTTATTTCAATGACAGGCAGCGCTGAAGCCCTGTTTACCGAAAAGAAATCAGCCCTGCATAAGCTCACCGGTTTAAAAGAAAGTGCCTTAACTACACTTTTCGACCATAAAGAAATTCTCCGTAGAGCTGAACAGGAGTGTAAATTTATTGAACGAAATAAGATCAGGACTTACTTTTTCGCTGATAGTGATTATCCTGTTCGCTTAAAGCAATGCATCGATTCACCTATCATCCTTTATTCTAAAGGCAATGCCGATTTGGATTCGCAATATATTGTAAGTATTGTAGGAACCAGAAAAGCAACCGATTACGGGAAGGAAGTTTGCCGTTCACTTATATCAGGACTTTCGCACTTAGGTGTGCTGATAGTCAGCGGGCTCGCTTATGGCATTGATACTTCAGCCCACCGGAATGCCCTTGATGCAGGATTATCAACGGTTGGCGTACTCGCACACGGACTTGATATGATATATCCCGAGATAAATATATCACTTGCCCAAAGGATGCTTGAGCAGGGTGGACTGGTAACAGAGTTTATAAGTAACACAAATCCCGACAGGGAAAACTTCCCTATGCGTAACCGAATCATAGCCGGATTAGCCGATGCAACCATCGTTGTTGAGGCTGGTTCTAAAGGGGGAGCACTGATCACTGCCGATATAGCTAATTCATATAACAGGGATGTGTTTGCGGTTCCCGGGCGCATAAGTGATGTCTATTCAACAGGATGCACCAACTTAATAAAGACCAACCGCGCTGCTTTGGTTGAAAAACCAGAAGACATCCTCTATTTAATGGGATGGGATAAAGAAAAACAGCGGAAAGAGCCGGTTCAGCAGAAATTGTTCATTCAATTAGAGCCAGACCAGGAGATTATTTTTAACATTCTCCAGGAATATGGCGAATGCAGTATCGATAAACTCTGTATTGAATCAAAAATGAACGCTGGTAAAATTGCCACCGCCTTGCTTAATCTTGAGTTCCAGGGTTTAATCAAGAGCCTCCCGGGAAAGATCTACCGGCTTCAGCGATGATTCTTATTCTTTCATCAACAATATTAACTGCATGGCAATGCGATTCATCGCATTGATGGAATGCGATTCTTCAAATTGATGGAATGCGATTTATCGAGTTGTGTAAACGTTTATACGATGGTAAATTGTTAATTTTGTTGTTAATGTAAAAATTACCGATGGAGACAAAAAATGGAATTGTTATACGTTCAACAGGGAGTTCCTGTATTGTGCGTGAACCATCAGGGAAATTTACAGAATGCAGGTTAAAAGGTACTTTCCGGATAAAAGGTATCCGCTCAACCAATCCACTTGCCGTTGGTGACCATGTTCTTCTTATTCAAAACCAAGGAGAAGAAATTGGCCTTATCAAGGAAATTGAGCCAAGGCATAATTATATAATAAGGAAAGCCACCCGTCTGAGTAAACAATCGCATATCATTGCGGCCAATATAGACCAGGCAATCGTTATGGCCACTATAGCGAGTCCAAGGACCTCGACAGGTTTTATTGACAGGTTCCTTGTGACAGCAGAGGCATACCATATTCCGGCCATGATCATTTTCAACAAAATGGATTTGGTTACAGGTAATAATTTACGCAAGTTAGACCACCTTACCAGGTTGTATGACAATATTGGTTATAAAATATTCCGTACATCAGCTCTGGAAAAGACTGGCATTGATGAAGTTAAAGAGCTTCTTAAGAATAAGGTCAGTCTCCTTAGTGGCCATTCAGGTGTCGGTAAGACAGCGCTGATCAATGCCATTGAGCCCGGACTTGGAAGAAAAGTCGGAATAATTTCCGATTACCATCAAAAAGGAAAGCATACCACTACATTTGCCGAGATGCTTCCGTTGAGTTTCGGAGGGTATATTATCGACACACCCGGTATAAAGGAATTCGGACTCGTTGATTTTGATAAACAGGAGATTGCTGAACGTTTTCCTGAGATGCGTGAGTTAATGTATGATTGCCAGTTCAGCAATTGTACCCACGTCCATGAGCCGGGCTGTGCCGTAAAAGCCGCCCTTGCAAAAGGAAAGATCGACCAGGGGAGGTATAACAATTACATCAGTATCCTGAATGATGAATATTTTGAAGAAACAGAATGGGACTGAGTTTGAATAGTGAATAGTGAATGATGAATGATGAATGATGAATCCGGAATGAGGAATTAAATGAGAGTTGTAGTTCAGCGTGTTAGTAGCGCAAAAGTTACACATGAAGATGGCAAGCAAAATGCCATCGGGATGGGTCTGATGATATTGCTTGGTATTGAAACCAGGGACGATGAAAGCGACGTCTCCTTTCTTACCGGCAAGTTATCCCGTTTAAGGATATTTGATGATGATCATGGCGTGATGAACCTTTCACTTATGGATGTGAATGGTGAGGCATTAGTGGTTAGCCAGTTTACTTTACATGCAGAGACCCGCAAGGGTAACCGCCCCTCCTACATTCAGGCTGCCAGGCCTGAGAAAGCCATTCCATTGTATGAAATGTTCCTCAGTGAGTTACATAAAATTACCGGACTTCCCGTTAAAGCCGGATGGTTTGGCGCACGAATGAAAGTTGAATTAGCCAACGAAGGACCGGTAACCATAATTATCGATTCCAGAGCTCCTTCACCCTCTCTTTGAGGAGAGGGCCGGGGTGAGGTGATTAGAAACTGAACGTTAACCCGGCGCTCGGCATAATAGGCAATTGATAAATTTTATCGCCAGTTATCCTGTTAACGTAAAAGATATTGCTCCTGTCGTATACATTGGTAACACTTATGTTTGCCTCAAGCAAACCGTTTTCACCGATATTGAATCTTTTCATAAGACTCAGGTCAAGACGGTGGTAATACGACAAGCGTGCTCCGTTATATTTACCATAAACAAATGCCATTTCACCATCGATCGAAATTATATCAGAATAAATCCCATCGTTGAAGTTAACCTTTTCGTAAATACCCTGATTTTGGGTAAAAGGAAAACCAGAGCCAAGATTCCAGCGCGCATTGATTTCCCACGAATACTCATCGCCAAACCTGTACGATGTCACAAGGTTCACATTATGACGCCTGTCGTAATGCGGCACATATTCCTCATATTCATTGGAGCGGTTAACATAAGCAAGAGAGTAAACAGCCCAGAAATAGATACTCTTTCTGTCGTATTTTAAGGATAAGTCAATTCCATTGGCATTTCCTTCTTCAATGATAAAATCTTTCCTGTAAAAGTCTGGAACGTAATTCGGACTGTTTGGTGTAGAGTAGGGAGGATTGTCAGGAAATACTTTATTCCTGTTCATGTTGGTCAACTGTGAGAAGTTCTTGTAATAGGCCTCCAGGTTTATGGTTGCGTACGGGAAGGGATCAATTTCAAATCCTGCAACAACATGCTCAGCCTTTTGCAGTTTATGCGTTACCTTTTTTCCTTTAAACTCTTCCTGCAGATCATCTGAGCCGGAAAGGAATCCATAAAACAGGTTAACAACATCCCGGTCTGAACTGGAACTAAGCAAATTCTGTGAGTACAATCCTGCTGCCATTTTAAACCTGAGATGGTCAGTAATATTGTACTTCATTGCCACACGCGGTTCAGGAGATATGTTTGAAAGTGAGGCATAGTATTGCAATCTGAAACCAGGCTCAAAAAGGAATTTACCTTTAGTCATTTTATATTTTACAAATCCGGCAATTTCAGTAGTGTTTTCAGTAAGATCGATTCCCAAACCTACTGAATTGAAGAAATCAAGCACTGTCTTGAAGCCCAGCATCTCTAATCCGTATTTTATCTCATTTTTCCCAAGAAAATAAGTGAAACCCAATCCCAGGTTGAATCCGTTTATTTTGCTCGTCCGTGGTGATTGAGCCGCTTCAAGCATGCTGATGTCATAGCTTGAAAATGCAACATTTCCTTCCAAAAGTACGGGATTGTTGCCGGGTATCACTACGAAATTAGCACCTGCACCACTAGATTCCCAATTATAGGAAGCCATATCTGTGTAGTCGACCTTATCATTAAAATTGAACCCGTAAACATTGATCTTTGAGCCATTGCTTGCATTAATGGAGATCTTTCCATAAAGGTCGGTATAATTAAACGGCAGGCCTGCTGTATCAATGTAATTATAGAAGATCTTGGATGATTCTTTCAGGTAAGAATTTTTTGCTGTAAGAATAAACGAAACACTTCCATTTCCATCCTCTTTTTGTTTCGCAATAGGTCCTTCAAGCATTAGTTTCCCGCCAAATGTGCTTAATCCTGCTTTTCCTGAAATTTTCTTTTTATTTCCATCCTTTGTGGTCAGGTCCATGACTGAAGATATCCTTCCGCCATATTCAGAATTAAAACCTCCGGTAAAAATATCAGCATTTCTAAGTATATCAGTATCAAACACTGAAAACAATCCTATTGAGTGGAATGGATTATATATAACCATCCCATCAAGTATCACCTTATTCTGTATCGGCGAACCTCCCCTTATATAAAGTTGGCCACCCTGGTCACCGGTGAATACAATACCGGGAAGTACCTGCAGGTATTGCGCCAGGTCGGGTTGACCGCCTATGGTGGGTATCCTGCTGATCTGTTTTGGCGTTATCGTGATTACAGATGTCCTGGTATCCGTTTTTGCTTCTGCGTGTTCGGCCGTTACTTCAAATTCCTTCAGGTTTACTGAAGATTTTGACATATATAGTTTCTTAGTGATAACCTGTCCTTTTTTTAAGGTAACCTGCTCGTGTATAGTGTCAAATCCGAGGTAGGTAACCATCAGTGTGTAAGTCCCTTCCGGAATCTTTGATATGGTAAAATAGCCATTCACATCTGTAGCTGCACCATAGGTGGTTTTATACAGATAAACATTTGTAAAAATTACAGGCTCGCCGGTTTCCTTTTCATAAACAAAACCCCTGACCACGGCATCCTGGGCATTCAGGCTCACAGCGACAGTTAGCAAAGCAATTACGGAAAGCAAAGATTTTCTAAGGAAGTGCATTAGTTGTGCGAAAATAATGTTAGCTGACAAATTTATGCAAATAAGTGGTTCAAATTCATTATTCTGACCCTATTTAATAAAACGTTTCCTGATTTCAGGAGGAGGTAACGCACATTGTTTCTTTTTTCCAAATACTTTATATCTTATCCGGGCAATATACCGGTATAAACCTTCACGAAAAACATGGGGAATAAACTTAACAAAAGAAAATGCTTTCCAAGGGTAACCTAATGATTCAATTATCCCGACAACCGCATCAGATTGAAAATAAATGATGTTATTCCTTAGAAAAATCAAGCTGTCCATTTCAGATGGAATGGATTCTGCCAGTGCCTTTCCGGTCGGAGTATCAAATGATGTATAATAAAGTTTTCCATATTTGTCTGCTTTAGTCAGGAAAGACACAACTGAGCTGCATAACACACAATAACTGTCAAATACAATAAGTCCCGCGCCTGCTGGAAGTTGCACCGTTAATTTTGTTCCATCAAAAGATAATGGATGCTTCATATGTGACAGATTTCAAATTCCACAAACAAATGCCCTGATTCATTGTTTTAGCGGGAAAAGGAAAATTTGCAATTATAGATGCAGAAACTTGCATGTGTAGATATTTTTCCTAATTTTAGCTGTTAAAATTTTACTAATGGAAGAACAGATCATATCCATCAACGATGGAAAACTAAATGTACCGGATTTCCCGGTAATCCCTTTTATTGAAGGAGACGGAACCGGCCCTGATATTTGGGCAGCATCGGTCAGGGTGCTTGATGCTGCTGTCGAAAAGGCATTTAGCGGGAAAAGGAAAATAAGCTGGAAAGAAGTATTTGCCGGGGAAAAATCATTTAACCGCACGGGAGAGTGGCTGCCGGCAGAGACATTGGATGATTTCAGGAAATATCTTGTTGGAATAAAAGGTCCGTTAACCACTCCGGTAGGCGAGGGGATACGTTCCCTCAATGTTGCGCTCCGTCAGGAGCTTGACCTTTACGTTTGCCTGCGTCCCGTGAAATACACCCCTGGAGTGCCGAGCCCTGTCAAGGAGCCGGAAAAAGTGGATATGCACATTTTCAGGGAAAACACCGAAGATATATATGCCGGGATTGAATACATGAACGGTACACCGGAGGCCGCCAAAATTAAAAGCTTCCTTATCAACGAAATGGGCGTTAAGAAGATCAGGTTTCCCGAAAGCAGCTCTATAGGGATCAAACCGGTCTCGAAGGAGGGATCCGAGCGACTGATCCGAGCTGCATTGAATTACACTATTGAAAGGAAACTACCCTCCCTGACCATTGTTCATAAAGGTAATATCATGAAATTCACCGAAGGTGCTTTCAAGAACTGGGGTTACGACTTGGCAGAAAGGGAATTCGGCAATAATGTTTTTACATGGAATGAGTATGACAGGATCGCTAAAAATGAAGGAAAGGAAGTCGCCGGTAAAAAGATGCAGGAAGCAGTTGATACAGGCAGAGTGATCGTTAAAGATTCCATCGCTGATGCCTTCCTCCAGCAGATACTGTTAAGGCCGGCTGAATATTCAGTTATAGCAACACTTAATTTAAATGGTGACTACATTTCAGATGCGCTTGCTGCCATGATCGGCGGGATAGGCATTGCCCCCGGCGCAAATATCAATTACGTTACCGGCCATGCCATCTTCGAAGCAACGCATGGCACTGCCCCAAAATACGCCGGCATGGATATGGTAAATCCCGGATCGGTTATCCTTTCAGGAGCCCTCATGTTTGAATACATGGGTTGGAAGGAAGCAGCTTCCCTGATTTATAAAGCATTGGAAGAGACTGTGAAAGCCAAAAAGGTTACCTATGACTTCCACAGGCTGATGGAAAATGCAACCAAACTCCGTACATCAGAGTTTGGCGATGAATTAATAAATTCAATATCTTCATCATAAGAAATTAAATATTTGTAGAACTTTTAGAGAAAATATAAAATGGCAAAGAGGCTTAAAGATACCTTATACGAAAAGATCCAGGAATGGCGCCCCAGAACCGAGCGTCTTATGAAAGAATACGGCGACGTTGTTGTTGATAAAATCACCATTGGCCAGATACTGGGAGGAATGAGAGGTATAAAATCACTGGTTTCAGATATATCTTATCTCGATCCAATGGAGGGGATCCGCTACCGGGGCTACACACTCCCCCAGGTGTTTGAGAAACTTCCCAAAGCTCCTAATTCAGAAATGCCCACCGTGGAGTCACTTTTTTACCTCCTCCTTACAGGCGATATTCCAAACGAAGAACAGGCAGCGGAAGTGGCTGATGAATTCAACAAACGCCGGATACTTCCCCGTTACATTTATGAGGTTATCGACGGTATGCCATGTTGCAGCCACCCCATGACAATTTTCTCAACGGCTATCCTTACCATGCACCGTGAGTCGTTCTTCACAAAAAAATACCATGCCGGACTAAAGAAAGCCGATTACTGGGATCCTACTTATGAAGATACGTTGAACCTGCTGGCAAAACTGCCTGAAGTTGCCACTTATACATATGCAAAGCTTTACCGCGATGGCAAGCGTATCCAGTCGAATCCGAACCTCGACTTTGGCGCAAACTTTGCCCATATGATGGGAATTCCAAAACCCTACGATGATGTCTCACGTATGCATTTTATTATCCATGCCGACCATGAGGCAGGAAATGTTAGCGCCCATACCGGCCATCTTGTGGCAAGTTCGCTTTCAGATGTTTACCTGTCAATATCAGCGATGGTTAACGGACTTGCAGGACCATTACACGGTTTGGCTAACCAGGAAGTCCTTCGCTGGCTTCAGGATCTGATGGATAAGATGAATGGTGAGGTTCCTACCGAAAAACAGCTTGCTGATTACGTATGGCATACCCTTAAATCGGGACAAGTCATCCCGGGATTCGGCCATGCTGTATTGCGTAAAACCGACCCGCGCTATATGCTCCAAAGAGAGTTCAGCCTTAAAAACCTGAATGACGATCCACTATTCAGGGTCGTTGACATGCTGTATAAGGTCGTTCCGCCAATCCTGCTGGAACAGGGTAAGGCAAAAAATCCATGGCCGAATGTTGATGCCCAGTCAGGGGTAATTCAATGGCACTATGGTGTGAAAGAATACGATTTCTACACTGTTCTCTTCGGAATCGGCAGGGCTATCGGTATCTGTGCCAATATCATATGGGACAGAGCACTCGGTTACCCCCTCGAAAGGCCAAAATCGCTTACAACGGCAATGCTCGAGGATATTGCGGTAGGTATACCGGTGGTTATTGAAGACTAATGGAATAACCCATCACCCCTGACCCATCTTCCGGAGGGCGAGGGGAAGGTTAGAGACGCGATTTATCGCGTCTTGGTGACATTCAAACAGTTGTGGGTAGCGAAGGAAAGGGCACATCCTAAGTGAGTTTTAAGCCCGGAATTAGAAATTAGGAATTAGGAATTTTTTATTCAGTTTAGTATAAACACAGTAACTTCCTCTCCTTTAGGAGAGGGTTGGGGTGAGGTGATATGGTCCATCAGGTTGAATTTTCATTACCGCCCTTCAGGCGGGGGTTTCACCTAATCACAGAGCTTGTGGTTAAAAACCTTCCTGAGCTTCCTGAAACAGGGGTTCTGCACTTATTTATTAAGCATACTTCTGCCGGGATCTGTATCAACGAAAACTCAGCCCGTGAAGTGCTTGAGGATTTCGAGATATTCTTTAACAAACTGGTTCCTGAAGGGGAATACCTTTACCGCCATTACGAGGAAGGGAAAGATGATATGCCGGGCCATATTAAATCAGTCCTTTCAGGTAACAGTATTGACATTCCGGTAACCCATGGAAAATTAAACCTTGGCACCTGGCAGGGGATCTACCTTTGTGAATTCAGGAATAACGGTGGAGCACGGAAACTTGTTGCAACGATATTAGGTTGAACTACACTTAACCCTTTGGGGATCCCAAACCCCCAAAGAATTCGCCTGTCTGAAGGGTTTGAATGCTGAAAGTTATCTTCCCAAATTATCAATATACCAATCAATCGCTAATTTCAATCCTTCCCTGATATTATATTGAGGCTTATAGCCCAATAATGCTTTTGCCTTATCAATCGAGGCGAGCGAGTGCATAACATCGCCTTTCCTCTGCGGACCATAAACCGGTTTAACATTCAGTACATCAGGAACCCTGACCGACATAAACTCAACCAGGTAACCATAAAGATCATTGAGGGTAGTGTTCTCTCCGTATGCGACATTATAAACCGTATTGATGGATTCAGGGCTGGTAGCTAACAAAGCTAATTGGTTTACCTGCACAACATTTTCAATGTAAGTGAAATCGCGCGATTGTGTTCCATCACCGTTGATAACCGGTTGTTGCCCTTTGAGCAAAGCTTTTATGAAACGCGGAATAACGGCTGCATAGGCACCATTGGGATCCTGACGCTTTCCGAAAACATTGAAATACCTTAAGCCAATAACCTCCATTCCATATAGGTCGGCAAACACCTTTGCGTAAAGCTCATTGACGTACTTTGTAATGGCGTAGGGTGAAAGCGGATTGCCGATTATATCCTCCCTTTTGGGTAAGGCAGGATGATCACCATATGTGGATGAACTGGCAGCATATACAAACCGCTTAATTCCCCCGTCACGGGCTGCCAGAAGCATTTTAACGAATCCATCTATATTTACCTCGGTAGAGGTCAGCGGGTCGTTAATTGACCGCGGAACGGATCCTAATGCCGCCTGGTGAAGTACATAATCCATCCCGTGACATGCCCGCCGGCAGGCTTCCATATCACGGATATCACCTTCTATCAGTGTGAAATTCGGATGATCCATGAAAGTGGCAATGTTTTCACGCTTACCGGTAGCAAAATTGTCAAAACATACTACTTTATTATCCTGCCCAAGCAGTGCTTCAACGATATTCGATCCTATAAAGCCGGCACCTCCCGTTACAAGTACATTCGAAGAATATAGTCTTTCCATCTTGTAATTAGTTTATACTATAAGCTGTCAGCTGTCAGCTATTAGCAATCAGCTATCAGCTATCAGCTATCAGCTATCAGTTATTGGCCCTGATTCCTCAACTCTTAACTCACAACTCAGAACCCAGAACTCCTCGATTAAGCCCGGGGGACCGCTCAGAACCCAGAACTGAGAACGCAGAACCCAGAACGCAGAACTCAGAATTCAGAACGCAGAACGCAGAACGCAGAACTCAGAACTCAGAACTCAGAACTCAGAACTCAGAACGCATAGCCCAGAACTATTAACCCTCCTTGCCTGTAAATCCCGACAACGGTATCAATATTTTATCAAATACAAAGAATTGAATAATGACAAAATCCTCTTCATTCACCAAACCGTACATCCTGTCCATATCGTAGGTAATCAGCGATCCGTCAAATACATTCACTTCGGGCTTGGGCAACAGCCTTACAAAAGTCCTGACCGATTGTTTGCTGCCATCTTTTGCAGTGAGGGTGATAATATGCTTTGGAGCCGAATTCATAATTGAATCCTTCCTCTGTGGTTCCATATCATTCAAAAGCGCCTCATAATTCATGCGACGGAATGCATTCACAAAGCTTACAAGTTTCAGGGTATCATAACCTTTGACTTCGCTATTGTCAATCAACCTGATAAGCTTCAGGCTCTGGTTGTTCACATTGACAACTTTGTATGATTCAGCAGGTTGGTCAAGGAATTCAACCTTAATATTGTCAATATCCGGCAGCTTTTTGTTGAAGATGGTGTGAACCCTCCAATCCGATTCAAGTGTTGAAAAACGTGATGCAATGAATCCCCTTAACCCCGGCATATAAATAACCACAGGCGTATCGGCGCCCTCCATTAGGGCATAAGTGCCGGTATTATCCATTGTGGCATCGCCCACATAATAAGTTTTGGTAAGTTTCTCATGTGGAAAAAGCTTCAGCTTGCCGAAATGTATCCTGAATCTCAACTGGTAAATCTCAACCTTGGTCGATTTTGATGCCATCATCTTAAGGATATTATCCCTGCCTGCTTTCGCCACCGGTTCACGCACTTCAATATTGGCAAATGTCTGCAACAGGGTATTCACATTTTCCTGCAAGGCGGTGAATTTACTGTTAAGCTTCCATGTGCCGCTGGCATTCTTCTCAAGCAGTACCTTCTGGTCCGATTTATCTGCCATGAAGATTTTCATAACAGTAGCTGTGTCTTGAACGGCAAACTCGCTTATCTCAGGATTTAATGTTGTATTACTCCTTGTATAGATCAGTGCTGCCGCCATTAATGCCAGTACGATCGTTGCTAAAACCAGTGTTCTGTTTTTTCTCATCCTGATGTAAATTACCTGCTGTAACGCCTTTTTCTCAGTGTAAACTGAATAATCCCGAAGATGACCACCAACACTACCGGTAAAAGTATATTGAACAGTTGCCAGCCAAGCAGGTTCTCGCGCGCTTTGTTTACGTCAAGTGCACGCAGCTTCAATTCCCTTGACCTTACAGCCATAAGCCCTGAATCATCACAAAGATAGTTCATTGCATTGAGCATCAACTCTTTGTTTCCGAAGGTTTGCCCGGTGTGCCTGTCGTAACCAAGCGGCAAAGGCATGTAATTTCCCTGGTTAAATTGTACCTGGTTGCGGATCATATCACCGTCCGAAATCACGATCATCTTGTTGTTTTGTTCATTCTGCGGAGTAAATCCTATCTCGGGTGCTTCTGAAATTTCTTTAGGAATGCGGTTATTGAACACCGACGAGAACTTACCTTCAAGTAAAACCGCCACCGGCTGTGGGGGATCGGCATACATTTTTGTGTCAGGATCCCGGCCAAGTATCTCCAGACTGATCATAACGGGAGTCTGCGCAATGCGGGTGTATTTAGAGGTTTTGAGTAAAACCGTTTTCCTTATTGAGGGATCGCCCACAGTATCAATACTGCTGATAAATTCAGTCCGGATTGCATTGATATTCTTCACGACAGGATGTGACGAGGTTGCCGTCAGCACCGGAAAGTAAGGCCACGGGAAGAATTCAAACTGCGGCTGGTTGCCAACCATCCCTGTAACCATGGGTATAGGCAGGGCGGCGAGGTCCATCAGCAGGTTGCTGTTTAAACGCACCCCGTATTTAAAGAGCAGGTCGTTCAGGTTGATATCCCTCGTTACCCCAATGGTCATGTTGGTTTTCTGAAGACTGTCCATTGTGGCGAAAACAGGATCTATCAGCCACAATATTTTACCACCGCGCATCACAAACTGGTCGATGATGAATTTATCCTTCTCGTTGAATGTAGAATCGGGACCAGCAATTACCAACGCCTCGAATTTATTCCTGATGTGGAACTTGCCGGGTTCAGTTTCCGACCTTTCGGTAAAAGCATTCACATTGCCTTTAAGGTCAACGTATTCCACTGTATAGTAATCCGATAAAGCAATGGCAATATCGGCAGTCTCCAGCCTTGAAAACTCTCCGTGTCCCTGTGTGAAGGCGATGCGTGGCTTGTTTACCGTGCTCAGTTTCCGCACTGAACTTAATATATTGTATTCGAGCGCCTGTATTGAATTATTGATAATATCCTTAGGTGCGGCACCCATCTTGTTTGCCAGCAATGAAACTGGAATGGTCTTGCCCTTGTAAGTAACCAGCGCACCCGGGAAAATACTTTGCTGTTTCTGCCCGTCTTTGGTTCTTACAGCAATATCGGTAGGGGTGAGGCCTTGTTCTGTCAGCCTATCCTGGATATCCTTTCTTGCCTTGGCATCTTCCGAAGCAAGCGGATTGATAAACTCGTACTGGATATTATCGCTGTATGCCCTGAACTCATCCAGCATCTCGCGCGTGGACCTGCTTAGTCTTTTAAACTCTGCAGGAAGATCACCTTCAAGATACACCTTGAAATAGATGATGTCATCAGTTTCCCTGAGCAGTTTTTTGGTCGATTGCGACAAAGTATACCGTTTTTCAGAGGTAAGGTCAAGACGGGTAAAAACGTATGTTCCAATGATATTAAGCAGCACAACGATAACCAGTCCTGCAATCAGTTGCGTTATATTATCGAATCTCGGGTCCCTTTTCCTGTCAGTCTTTTTATTCTGACCACTGTTTACTTTTCCCATTTCCTGCTTTCAAGAGATATTTTAGAGAGTAAGAAAAATATGGTTATAACGCTCAGGAAGTAAATCACATCACGGGTGTCAATAACACCCCGGCTCATGGATGAATAGTGCTCCTGTATGCCAAGGGATTTAATGAAAAGCCCGGTGGTGCCTGATAGAGCCATATCACCAATCAGGTCAAACCCTATGTATGCGAAACCGCAGATAACAAGTCCGGAGATAAATGCAACGATTTGGTTATCCGTAATGGATGAGACGAACAAGCCAATAGCTGTAAAAGCGGATGCAAGGAAAAGAAGACCGATGTACGACCCCCATAAACCACCGAAATCGAGGTTTCCTTTCGGTAAGCCAAGGTACCATACCGAAAACATATAAATAAGCGTCGGCAGCAATGAAAAGAGCACCAATGTGATCCCTGCAAGATATTTAGCAAGAATGATCTGGAAATCAGTGATCGGGCGGGTAATAAGGATCTCAATGGTCCCTGCGCGTTTCTCATCGGCAAACGACCGCATGGTGATGGCAGGCACGAGGAAAAGAAAGACGAATGGCGCCAGCACAAAGAAATTATCGAGTGAGGCATACCCGTAATCAACGATATTAAATCCGGCAGGGAACACCCACAGGAATAATCCGTTGATCACAAGAAACACCACAATTGCCACATAACCAATAAGCGAGTTAAGGAAGCTGAGTATTTCTTTTCTGAAGAGTGGAAACATAACAATCATCAATGGGAGTGCAAAAATAGGGAAAAAAACTAATCATTAGCTATCAGCTCAATCATGTTACACCTCACCCCAGCCCTCTCCTCAAGGAGAGGGTGAAGGAGCAGCCTTTAGCCTTATTGATGGTTAATCAGTGGTTCTGACTATTTTTCATAAATCGTTACTCCCTCCATCGCCAGATCCCTGATCTTCACAAACAACTTCTTCGCATTTACCCTGAAAAAATCATTTCCCCTGTACCTGAAATCTTCGGCAACAGATTGTGATATATGCGCTTTAATAAATCCCGGGATGTCTCTTTTGCCAATGGCTTTATTGGCTGAGAGGGTTTTTACTTCTGTTATGTTGCCATTGTAATCCCTGACTTTTGCCTTACTGACTTCCGCATTCCTGACGGGGTAGGGGAACTCTGATTTCATGATGTCTTCAGGAGAGTGGACAAAACTGAGGAATTCTGTGCTAACGCCCAGTCCGATGATTTTTGCATCAAGTTCCATCATTTTATAAAACGGACTCTTATCACCACAAGGATAGACGGAAAGATGATGCTCTGCCGTAAGGTATCCGGCTTTCGGGCCGATGGCTGTAACAGAGCTTGTGGGATGCAGACTGCGCCTTGCTGCAGGATGCCGTCTGGCGACTTCACTTAGCATTCCGAGTGCAGAAGGTGAACGCCTGACATCAAAAACAAGGCCCTTCTTTAAGTAGTCTTCCGCCCTATAATTAAAATGCCATGCCGGGAAGAGCAAAGTGCCTTCCGGGCCAACTGCCTGCAGCAACAAGTCAAGTAATTTATGCGGAGTGAAGGTGATATTAAGCTTATCGATTGAGCTGTGGATAAAAACAGTATCTCCTTCCTGTACCTGCAGCCTTTCTTTCAGAAACTGTGCAAATTCTGCTTCAGTCAGAGGTTGATGGATCAATTTATTCACATTCCGGTAGAGCGACCGCAGCTTATGGTAAACACTGAAAGGCACAAGCTTAAGCAATATCTTCCCTGTCAGCATGCTTAGGTTATTTATCCAGTTTTGTAAATGTAGTGAATTCTGCCTCCGGGTATTTTGTGCGGACCGTTTTAACAAAATAACGCATCATATCCCACGCATAGGCTCCCATCGTCTTCGGGTGTCCAACAATGCTGAGCATAACAGTCTCCTCGTTCCTGTACTTCCTGACATTATAGTCAAGTATCTTTATCAGGTATTCCGGCTCATAAGTGTAATTGTCAAACCCAAGCATCCTTGTCGACATAAATGCCCTTAACTTATTCCTGAAGCTTCCCGGCCTGCCTTCATGTATCTGGTATCCTCTGCCCAACGGCGCACGGTAAGCATATTTTTTCATCTTGAAGAGCGTAGGGACCTCGAAAGGTGATTTTGGGATGCTGGCAATGGGGATCTCCAATATTCCCGAACCTGAATCCTTTGAAAAATCCCCGTCAGCCGAAAGGTGCCAGTTTGCCTTGACAGGCATATTATTGTAATCGACCACTGATATCCCTGAACTGAAATAATATCCCTTTGCAATGGATGAGTCATAACGGATCCCGTTACCATAAAGGCTTTTCAGGATGAGAGGCCTTGAGTGACGGTCACCAAGGTTGTAACCCCCTGCCCTGAATGCATTACAGCGGTATTCCGGGTATGAGGGTTTTATGGTATCATTTAAAAAACCTGCACCTTTCTTTACAATTGAATCAATATCGTTTCCTGAAGTATTGTTGATGAAGTCGCTTAAGCTGTAATCATCAGAGGGAAGGAACCGTTTTTCTTCAAAACCGCTTGTGAGCCAATGGGGATGAAGATGAAGCTGCACGTCGTGTCCCCGGGCCACAGCTTCATTTAACTGCCCTGTATAAGGTTTGTAAAATCCGTCCTGGTCCCACTCCCTGAACCTGATGCCACAAAGTACATCCGTGAAAAGAGTTACAGGCACATCCAGCTCAGATGCCACATCAAACAGTTCCCTTGTAGGAGTAAATAAGGCATCGTCCCATGAGGTCTTCACACCACCCAAAGGCAACTCATGATCAAAAGTCAAGAACAGAAAGAGTTTAGGGTGTTTTTTCATGATTTCCTGATTTTCTTGAACCGGTCGTTGAATTCCACAGCTTCCACAAAATATATCTTTACCGGGATCTTATACCGGTCCAGGTTCTCACGGCAGTAGTCCCTGATCACTTGCCGGGCTTCATTTTCCATTGTTCCCTTCTTCAGCTGTATGTCGGCAGCAACGATGTTACCGGTTATCGGACTCTTTTCGGCATAAACAACACAATTGTCAACCACAGGTATCTTCATCAGTACCGATTCCACTTCCTGTGGCAGTACTTTAAGCCCGCCCACATTGATTATTTCATTGTTCCTTCCTGTAAAGTACAGGTATCCCTCTTCATCCATATCAACAAGGTCGCCTGTTTTAAACCAACCATCTTCCGTAAACCTGTCCATGGGTGCATTTAAATAACCCATAATGGTGGTGGCGCTTTTTATCCAGAGCTCCCCATTAACGATCTTGTATTGAGTGTCGGGATCATCAAATTTGACCCGCAGGCTTGTGGATGACTTGCTCGACATCTTCGAAATTCCCGTTTCGCTCGTGCCGTAGGTCTGCATAAATCGGGTTCCTGGCAATGCCTCATTCAGCTTAAGTAAAAGTCCTTCAGGCATTGGCTCTGTGCCGTAGGTAATGATCTTTACGCTGCTCAGGTCAAAATGCCGGTACGAGCCGCTTATCAGTATCAGGTTCAGCATGGTGGGCGATGCCGGCAGTATGTTTACCCTGTGTTTTTCGCATTGTTGGCAGATCATTTCAGGATCCCTCGAAGGGGAGATGATCAGCCTGGCGCCTGAAAAGAGCGCCGTAAACATCGTGTTCAATCCGCCTATATGGTCAAAGAGCAGCAAGGCGAGAAAAGACAGGCTTTTGCTCTTTTTCGCCAAATAGGAATCAAGAAGGTGCTGCAGGTCGTGTACCATTCCCTTCGGTTCACCGGTTATACCGCTGCTGAAGAGTATTATTCCCGGATGATCTCTGCCGGTTAATTGAGCTATCAGGGGATTTTTAGCATTAGGTTCAGGCAGTTTCCTGAAGTCCAGTCCGTCCGCACTGACCGTTATCTCGTGGGTGGCTGCCGAGATATCCCTTCTTAAGTTTGCTTCCTGTTCAGGGATATCAGTTACAGGAACTATGATGTTGCGGTTAAATGCAAGGGCAAAAAGCAGCGAGATGCTTTCAAAGTTGTATCCGGCACGCAATATAACCACTTCATTTTGTGGGATCGCACCGCTCACCTGGTCAAATTTTGACTTTATATTTTCAATCAGGGCTGAATAAGTAAACTCCTTATCCATATCGATAACAGATACGCGGTCGCTGTAAAGACTGAATTTTTCAAGAATCGGGTGCATCATTTCAGTTAATCCCTCCAAGGTAGATCACCTGTCCTGTAACAAACGAGCTGCCGGGCCGGATGAAAAAATCTATAACGTTGGCAATATCGCTGAATTGTGCCTTTCGTTTTATCGTCTGCCGCTGTACCAGGTTGTCGATCTTGTCCGAACCCACCGTTCTGATCAGTGCGGTGTCAAAAGGAGTGGGGCCAAGGGCGTTTACCGTGATATTGAAAGGAGCCAGCTCCTTTGCCGCTATCCGCGTAAGCGACTCCAATGCTGCTTTTGATGAGGCGTAAGCGGCTTCACCCTCAAGGTCAAGCGCTGAGGCAACCGAGCTGATGTTCACTATCCTGCCCTGTTTTGCCTTGCTCATCACTTTGGCAACCTCCCTGATCAGCACAAAGGGCGCAAAAACATTGCTTTTATATATTCTCTCCACAGCGCTCAGGGGAGTAAGCATCAGGTGGTTCATCGAGGCAACCCCTGCATTGTTGATTAAAACATCAATACGCCTGTACAGCTTGTAAACATCCTTCACAAACCTTATCAATGCCTTTTCATCTGTAATATCAAGCTCCTCATGGTAATACGAAGGGTGGTCCATGGCTTTCCTGCTCCTGCTGCATCCGGCAACGGTATAACCGGCATCCAGGTAGTGCTTTGCGAGTTCAAACCCTATCCCGCGACTGGTTCCTGTAATGATCATTACAGGCATGGAATCACTGTCATTTCTCCTGTTCATCCAGCAGCACGTTAATATAATTAGCCAGGGCTGAAACAGTCCTGAAAGGAGAGAACTTCGCGCTCATGGCCCTTTCATCAGCAATGGTAATGATCTTTCCTGTTTGATTTAATACTTCATCCTCAAGATCGGCGATCAGTTGCACCAGCCCAAGGCTGTCAAGGATTCCGCTTCGCCCGTAAAGATGGGTGTTGGCATCAATTTTATCAGGATCGGCGATGTTGTTATCGGCAACAACGCGTTTGGTTACAGAGATTACCAGTGATAGGAGTTCTTCCCGGGTCATAAAAATCAGGTTCTTTCAAGAGCAAAGATAAGGAATCCGGATTGAATTAGTTTCGATTGTTTCGGTTGTTTCGGTTGTTTCGATTGTTTCGGTTGTTTCCCTTGTTTTTCCTTGTTTCTTCTGGTTTTTCTTTGTTTTTCCTTGTTTTCCCTTGTTTCTTCTTGTTTTTCCTTGTTTTTCTTGCTTTTACTTTTAGCCCTAAGCGTCTTAACTTTAATTCAAATTTTAACTATAATTTATAGGTACTTAAACTTAAAATTATCAACGCTTGAATATCCAGTTGAAACAGTATCAAAGTTTAACTGTAAAGTATCAATAACTGTACTCTTGAATAGGGATGTGACCTTGACGTAAAGTTACCCCTTCCGTATCGCCTGGCATAAGCATACTTTTTAGCCCGTTCGACTCAATTAGAAGATGATATACATGATCCATACTTGTATCGTAAAGAAGGAGTATATTCTTATTCCTGGTGAATATTCCTTTAGATATCAATATATCACCCATTGAAAGCTTGTAATGATGAGGATCTGCCAATACAAGATGGAATCCGGGACGGGAATCCATATAGTATCCCCTCATGTACAGATGCTTTAAAACCATAGTAGGTGAATTGTATGTACCATATGGCAATTCCTTAATTACTGTCGTTGCATTATACTTATATCTGGTAAGAATAAATGACTTGTGACTTTTGCCTTTAGTAAAATCCGAAAATTCACTTGTGAAAGATCCTGTCTCTTCAAGTAATAAATCCGAAGTCATATTTTCACAAAAATGAAACGAATTCTTAATCTTTAGCTTACCATTACATGAATCCACAACCATTCTGCTATGAGTAAGTAAATCAGTCAAAATAAGGCTATTCCCAATTCTGTTTACTTTTCCGAATGAAAGCATAATCCCCCAATCTACTTCCTTTATTACCGTATCCATTTTATATAATCTAAATATATATTCATTCTTATTACTCAGCTGAATTGAGTACCCATAAGATTTTTTATTAAAGACATAGTGCTTTACAAATTCCTGTGAAAATACTTTCGAACAAAAAAATATCAAAATGATGATGGTGGATAGTTTCATAATATAGATTTAAAATCCAAAACCTTTGTTGTTGGATTTATAATGCATATTGTATTTGTTAATCAAAACCGGAAATCATTTTTGCACTATCAACTTCCTGACAAGTGTTTTGGACAAATGACCTGTAAATTTTACCAGGTAGACTCCATTCTTAAGCGACGCTACACTTAGCGGAATATGCGTCTCATTTGCTCTAAGTTTCATTACAAGCAGACGCTTGCCCAACAAATTAAAGATCTCAATTTGTTCAAATTCCGATCCATACGAGAGTGTAATCATTGAAGTGGCAGGATTGGGGTAGAATAAAGATGATTCCGGTTCAGGTTCATTGACTCCTGTCGGTTCAGGAATTTTATCGTATACATGTATATTGTCGATTTGCCAATTTTGGATATTCGTTGTACTTAGCCCTTCAGCACGAAACCGGAATTTAAAGTAGTCACCATACGCTTCTTCGGTGATATTAATGCTTTTGCGATCCCACCCTGTTGACCCGGTATTCTCATAAACAGCAACATTTGTCCAGACGGACGACCTGAAGATATCGATGTACATTTTTTCCGTGCGGTCGATGTTGATAGTAGCAAGTTTCAGGTCGAAATCCAGAAATATGTCCGGTGCATTGCTGACATTCCCACTTAACCAATAGCTTGTCAGGCTTTGAGAATAATCAGAAACTGCCGGAATTGAATTAAACATGGCACTTGGTGCCTGATTCCCTGCCTGTCCGGAGATTTGCCAGTTACCTTCGCCGGTATCCCATTGGTTTGTGGTAAATAGACCTGTATTAAACTCTTCGTAAAACGGCAAATTGCATCCGCAGTAAATTATAGTTATGGATACCGGCCCTTCCCATGCCGATTCTCCTGTTTCACCGGGGAACCCATATTCAGTCAGATCATACAGAGCCGAAACATGATATTCATGCGGAAACAAAATCTCCGGCTCAAGATCGAAATACTGAAGTGTGCCGGCATCAACAGTTGCGATCAAAACATTGTCCCGGTAAACATTGTAACCCGACAAATCTTCTATTGCGACCGTATCAGCGGAATTAGGGGAGCGAAAGCTGGAAGAAGGAACAACTGAAGGTGCCTCCCAATGAAGTTCTGCATAGTCGGTATTTTCCGGATTATATCCTTGCAAATTTTGGGGCGGTAGCATAATAATAGAGTCCTGTGCCAATACGCATTTACCTATAAGAAGCACAACCACAAGGGAGTAGAGTTTTTTCATATTGCGATAGTAACTTGATTTAAATCGATCTATATATAAGACAATTTTTAGAGCGTTTACCCTAAAGCAATTGCAAAAATGTAGTAAGCAAGAAGGTTTCGATTGTTTCGATTGTTTCGGTTGTTTCGGTTGTTTCTCTTTGTTTTTCCTTGTTTTCTTTGTTTCTCCTTGTTTTCTCTTGTTTCGAATGTTTAGGGTTTAGGATAGTTCAGAATAAGCAGTTCTATTCATCATTCATCCTTCATCATTCATCATTCATTTTACTTTTGCATTTGATCTTTTGCCTTTCGCCTTTTGCCTTTTTTGATTGAGGTTTCTCTCCCGATAAAAATCGGGATCGAAATGACGGTTGCATTTAACATAAGAATTGAAAAGGGAGGGCGCCCGGGTAAATAGTTACAAAGTGGAAATTACCTTCACGGGCGCCCTCCCTTTCCCCCTCTTTATTGATTGACGCGTCATTCCGACGAAAGGAGGAATCTCATTCACTGTTCATCACTCATTTGTACTTTTGCCTTTGATCTTTTGCCTTTCGCCTTTTGCCTTTTTCTTTGTTTGAAGTTTCACTGATGCTCGAAATGAATTATTTGTTTCCTAATAAAGAAACATTATCTTTGCAAAAACGTTTACAATATGACTGAAAAATTTCAAGTTCAGTTTTTGGAAGATGCATTTGAGTTTTTAGACAACCTTGAAGAGAAAGCACGTGATAAAGTAATCTACAACATTCAGAAGGCAAGATTTTCTGACGACAAAGAGATCTTTAAAAAGTTGAAAGGTGAAATTTGGGAATTCAGGACTTTGTTTAATAGGACGTATATTAGACTTTTTGCTTTCTGGGACAAAGTTGATAAAAAACAAATACTTGTAATCTCAACTCATGGTTATATTAAAAAGACTGACAAAACTCCAAATGCTGAACTGAAAAAAGCAGAGAAAATAAGGAAACTTTATTTTGAAAGGAAAAGCGATGAAAGATAAACCATTAAAAACAATTAGTCTGGACGAGGTTATCGATAAACATATCGGAAAACCAGGTACTCCAAAACGTGAAGCATTTGATAACGAATTACGACTTGACTTAATTGGAGAAGCAATAAAGCAAGCAAGAAAAGAACGCAATTTGACACAAGAGGAACTTGGATTGTTGATTGGAGTAAAGAAAGCGCAAATTTCTAAAATCGAGAATAGTCTGACTGATGCCCGCTTTGAGACAATAATTAAAGTATTTAAAGCATTGAATGCAAAAGTTAGCTTTAATGTTGAATTACTTAATCAGACAGTTAAACTTGTCTGAACATTCCTGCAGTTCAGGATTGTTTAGGGCTTGAAATGTTAAGGTTCAGACTTCCTTTTGCATTTGAATTTTAGTCTTTAGCCATTAGCCATTCTATTCAGGATTCATCATTCACCATTCCGTTTGTCTTGTTTTTTCTTGTTTCTCCTTGTTTTTTCTTGTTTCGAATGTTTAGGGTTCAGGATGGTTCAGGATAAGCCTTTCTATTCACCATTCATCTTACTTTTGCCTTTGATCTTTTGCCTTTCGCCTTTTGCCTTTTGATTGAGGTTTCTCAACTTCACTTAGAAAAGCTAAAGGACTCACTTTATGATATGTATTAACAACAAAATCCCCGATTGCTCCGGGTTTTGGCTTATGTGTATTTATTCTTCATATTTTACTGCTTTATCAGCAGGTGGTGGCCAATTTAAATCAGGAATACCATATTCTTTAGCATGCTTTTCAATAAGAGAATCTGCTTTCACCATAGTCATTGTGCATTTGTTTAACTCATACCACTTACGCCATCTTTGGATATCTATTTTAATATAGTCAATTGTATCGGAATAAGGATAAAAAAAATGTGGCTCATTGCTTTTATCCACATGTCCTTCATAACCAGTCACTGCAAACAAACACTCAAAAGTATATAATCTTGTTGCAAGATCAGAAGAATATCCTTTTTGGTTGATTCTTTGTACAAGCAAAATACAATTGTCAAATTCTCTTTCAAACTCTTTGTCAATTTTACATTCACTGCATGAAATAGAAAAAAATAACAAAAATATTAGCCCCATTGAAAATAAAACTAATCTATTCCTTCTATAAAGTTCTTCTGAGCCTTCACCTTTGAAAGTAACATTAATTTCCTTGCCATCAGGATCAATAAAAATAATAGGATTATTACCTGCATAAGCATAAGGAGTAAAAGTTGGGTATTTTTCTGCTAATGGATCAATTACGCTCCAGCGCCCTATTTGCGGGTTATACATCCTTGCCCCATAATACAGCCAATCCAACCCCAACTCATCCTGAAACATCTTACCATTGTATAGGTATTCATTCTTTGCTTCCCGCAAGGTTACATTACCCGAGTTCAAATGTAATTGCTGATCAAATGTCCGTGTAATAAAAACCATAACATCAATTAATCAATTATCTATGTAGTTCTCCCTCTCCTTGAGGAGAGGGCCGGGGTGAAGTAATGGGTATTCCAATAACTCATTTAAAACATAAATATTTGAGTACCCAGCTGTCCGTATATTAAACCAAATGCCTTCAATACTAAAAGTAAATAAATTATTTCTATCCATAATTATGTCACACCAATAAGTGCCTGTTAATTTGTATACAACTCTTCCTTCGCCAAAAGTGTTCTAGGCAGGGACGTCATCTATGTAGACAAAGTTACCGATAAAGTCAATCATCACCTCACCCTATATATAACCTCATTGTTCGACTTCATTTAATTGCGCACCAACCGGGAAGGACTTTCCATGTAAATATGTAGTACAGCATCATCTATGCTTTGAAGTTGACGTCTTCCTTTTAAAATCTTCTGTTAAGTAAATATTGCCTGACCAACCGGTAGAAGGAATAATAATTCTTTTATCTTTAATTATTAATATATTCTTTATAGCATGATTTGGCATCATATCTTCCTCATAATAAGGCCAAAAATCTATCTTATGATATTGACCAATTTTAATTGAAGGCCTTTGCTTCTTTTCTTTTAAAAAAACGATTCTGTAGTAAGAGTCTGCAATAGTGTCATAAACATCAACAATATATGCATATCTTATTCTTTCTATATGTATTATTTTTACAGTTGCACTAATAGTATCATTTTCATTTTGATATAAATTTTCATATAAATTGTTTCCTTTGGCTATCATTACCAAGTTCAAGATAATCAAAATAACTATTAATTTCATTTTACTACTGTTTTAATTATAACGTCTTTCCTTATCGGAGTTCCTAGATACATAATATACCCACCTTTGATATCTTGTTTAAATAAATTCTTCGCTGCTGGTTGCTCAGTAGCTTTAATATCTGCAACATCAGCAATAGATTGCTTCCCTGACTCAGCCTTTGAAGCTGAAATTCCAGTTTTCTGAGAAATTTTTGCTCCTTCATATGGTTCAGTAACTTCATGTAACATAGCTGCACCAGGCTTATCTACATATGCATCCATTTTACCTAATTCTTTAGGGTTAACTTGCTGAAAAGCTTCTACAGTACTTACTCCAGGCTGTTCTACTTGTTCAAATGGCTTGTTATTAACAGTTACCGTTTCAGTACTTTCAGTGACTTTGTTACCTAGGAATGCTCCTCCAGTAAAATTATCCCCATCTTTAGTTTTGTCTGAATAAGATGCTTCAATATTAACGGTAATAGTTTGATCTTGAATAACTTCTACTAGTCGTAGTTCATAATCAGTCTTTGCTTCACCTTCAGCTGAAATTACTCCATCTGAATTTCTAGTTATTTTGAGATTTTCAGTACCTGATTGCAATTGATCTGTAGCTTCTTCTTCTGCATCACCCGTTATCTTAAGTTTTGCAAGCATTCCATCCGGGTCGGTAAATCTCATTGGATTATTATAACAATATGAGTACGTGCTCCATCTTCTGCTTACTTCACTCATGGGATCTTCGGCCCACCATCTCCCCACAACCGCATCATACATCCTTGCCCCATAATCCAACCAATTCAACCCTAACTCATCCTGAAACATCTTGCCATTATACAGATACTCATTTTTAGGCAGGGTGGTCATTGTATTTGCTTCAAGTTTTTGAATACCTAAACCAAACGGGTAATAGGAATTTACTTGGTTTATGCTGTAGTTATCAACATCACTGCCATAGGCTACCCTCACATTTCCAAGGTGGTCTTTCAAGTGA
>DATGZB010000007.1:0-37061 GCA_035297395.1 Lentimicrobium sp.
AGGTCAAAGTCTATCTTGAAGAGTTAAAAAAAGAGTATTTTGATGCCAGGCACCATTGTTATGCTTACATTCTTGGATATGATAAATCAGCCTGGCGTTTAAATGACGACGGTGAGCCTTCAGGAACAGCAGGAAAACCAATATACGGGCAACTTCAATCGTTTGATCTCACTAATACATTAATAGTAGTAGTACGATATTTCGGAGGCATCAAATTAGGTGTGAGCGGACTCATAAACGCATACCGTTCAGCAGCGAAAGATGCCCTGGAAAAAGCAATAATCATTGAAAATACCATTAATGAAATATACCGGATGGAGTTCCCCTATACAATGATAAATGACGCGATGAAGCTCATCAAGGAGAATGACGGGCAAATCATCAAAACTGACTTTGATTCAGCTGCTTTTATCATCTACAAAATCAGACGCAACAACACTTCCAAATTAAAATCCAAATGTGATACATTATATCAAATACGTTTGATATATATGGGTACGGAATAGATTCTGATTATCAAATCATCTCTTAAATTCCCCCTTTCTACCACTACATCTTTTTTTTTGAAAACGCAATAGGTAAAACACTTTTTTTTTCACTTTTTTTAGAAGATTTTTGTTGAAAAGAAATTCTGAGGGGAGTTTTTTAAAAGCTATTGACAATTAATTGTTAATTATTCTTTTTTGAGGTAGGATATTGGTTTAAATAGTACAAACCGTCACTAATCCGTATTTATTATTTATTAACAGAATGAGAGAAGTTTATCAAGAAGTTTGGGAAAATTGTCTGAAGATTATTAAGGACAATATTAATTACCAAAGTTACAAAACATGGTTTTCGCCAATCAAACCAGTCAAACTTCAAGACAACGTTCTTACAATTCAGGTTCCTAGTCACTTTTTCTACGAATGGCTTGAAGAACATTATATTGCATTACTCAAAAAGACTATCAAACACGAACTAGGTCCTGCTGGAAGATTGGAATATAGCATCATAATGGAAAATGCTATAGATTCACAAGGTCCATTTACTATTAAAGTACCTACCAGCAACAGGAATTCTCTTTCAAATCCTGCCGTTCAAATGCCAATAGATATCAACAGGGGATCTGCTAAAGAAATTCCTAATCCTTTCGTGATACCCGGGTTAAGGAAAATCCAGGTACACTCGCAATTAAATGAAGCTTATTCATTTGATAATTTTATTGAAGGTGACTGCAACCGACTTGCCCGTTCAGCTGGTTATGCAGTAGCAACCAATCCGGGTAAGACCGCTTTTAACCCTTTATTTATATACAGTGCAAATGGTTTAGGCAAGACTCATCTTGCCCATGCAATCGGTATCCAGGTCAAGTCAAACTTTGCCGATAAGACTGTTTTGTACGTCACCGCTGAGCAGTTTATACAGCAATTTGTTCAGGCAAATATTAATAAGAATCAAAACGACTTCGTTCATTTTTATCAGATGATCGATGTGCTCTTAATTGATGATATACAATTCCTTTCAACAAAGGAAAAGACACAGGATGTCTTCTTCCATATATTTAACCACCTGCACCAAAACGGAAACCAATTAGTGATTACATGTGATAAGCCTCCTGTTGAATTAAAAGGTATGGAACCGAGATTACTCTCAAGGTTCAAATGGGGTTTGGCCGCAGACTTGCAAGTACCCGATTTAAATACCCGCATTTCTATCCTGAATAAAAGATTATACAAGGATGGAATTGAAATGCCCAAGGAAGTGATTGAATATGTAGCATACAGCATTACGACTAACGTCCGTGAGCTTGAAGGTGCTCTCACATCTTTAATGGCACAATCCTCACTCAATAAGAAAGCCATCACTATTGAACTTGCCCGCCAAATGATCGACAAATATGTCAAAAACTCATTGAGGGAAGTTTCAATTGATTATATACAGAAAGTTGTTTGCGATTATTTCAATATTCAGGTAGATAATCTCAATTCGAAGACCAGAAAACGCGAGATCGTGCAGGCCAGGCAGTTAGCTATGTTCTTTTCAAAAAAACATACAAAATCCTCACTTGCTACAATAGGTATGCAATGTGGTAATAAGGACCACGCCACAGTGCTACATGCATGCCGTACAGTCTCAAATCTTATAGAAACAGATAAGGAATTCAGGAACTGTGCTGAAGAAATTGAGAAAAAAATAAAAATATAGCGAAATCAAAAACTTTTCTATCTTCGCAAATAATCTAAATTTCAGGGGGCAATGATTAACTGAAGCTGTAGAGCTTCAGACATCATTTGCTGTTTTTCATTTGCTTAATGCAATCTGGTAGGTAGTCTTGGTATGTAAAGACTTATTTTTAATATCTTAAATTGCTTGTCCATGAAGATCCTGATGGTTTGTTTGGGAAATATTTGCCGATCTCCACTGGCAGAAGGTTTACTCAAGAATAAAATAAAAAAATACAATTTGGCAGCTTTTGTAGACTCATGCGGTTTTGAGTATGAACACCTTGGTTGCCAGCCTGATTACAGGGCAATTGAAATAGCTTCAAGGCATAATATTGACATCACTGATCAGAAAGCAAGGCTTTTTCATCCCTCCTATTTTGACAACTTTGATAAAATCTATGTGATGGACAGCAACAATTACAGAATGGTTGCTTCCAAGGCAAGGAGTAAAAAAGATCTGGAAAAGGTTGAATTAATAATGAATGTAGTTAAACCCGGCAGTAATATACCTGTACCAGACCCATATTTCGGAAGGCAGGAGCATTTCGTTGAAACTTTTAGAATGCTGGATGAAGCAACCGATAAAATTATAGATCTGATAAGGAAAAATTAATGAATTCAACTACGATTCCTGATTTAATAGAAATTAATCAAGCCGCTGACCGAATTAGACCTTATTTACATGTCACACCTGTATTAACCAGCAATGCTATTAATTCTATTGCTGGATGTTCAATCTTTTTCAAGTGTGAAAATTTTCAGAAAGCAGGTGTATTTAAAGCCCGTGGAGCAACCAATGCAGTATTTAGTTTGAATGAAAAGGAATTGAGTAAGGGAGTAGCTACGCATTCATCAGGAAATCACGCTGCTGCCTTGTCACTGGCAGCTTCATTAAGAAAAACTAAGGCTTATATAGTAATGCCAAGTAATTCGAATAAAGTTAAAATAAAGGCTGTAGAAAATTATGGTGGTATAATCCGTTTTTGCGAACCTAATCTCAAATCACGGGAAGAAACCCTTGATACGGTTATCAAAGAAACCGGCGCTCATGAGATCCATCCTTATAATGATGTAAGGATTATTGCAGGACAGGCCACAGCAGCTAAGGAACTCTTTGATCAGGTTGATGAACTTGATATTATAATGTCACCAGTTGGAGGCGGTGGTTTACTAAGTGGAACAGCTCTCTCAGCACGGTATTTCGGACCTGAAAAAATAAAAGTTATTGCTGCTGAACCAATTGGGGCCGATGATGCATACCGGTCATTCTACTCAAAAACGCTGGTGCCCTCCGTTTCGCCAAATACTTTAGCTGACGGCCTACTTACTTCTCTTGGTTCAATTACTTACGAGATTATACTGAAACATGTCAATGCAATTCTTACAGCATCGGATCAGCAGATTGTCGAAGCAATGCGCCTTGTTTGGGAACGCATGAAAATGATCATTGAACCATCATCTGCGGTTCCATTAGCAGTTATATTAAAAAATAAGAAAACCTTTGAAGGAAAGAAAGTTGGTATAATTGTTTCAGGCGGGAATGTTGATCTGGATAACTTGCCATTCAGTATGTCACATTAAATTTTATCAATAATAAATGAGTGCTCATAAGGGAATCCTTTACCTGATACCCACTCCTTTGGGTGACGTAAAACCTGAAATCGTTTTACCTGCCAGTAATTTCAGTATCATCAGTAACATCAATGTTTTCATTGTAGAAGAATTAAGGACTGCCCGCAGGTTCTTAAGGAATTATGGGTACAATAAGAATTTCGATGAAGTAACTTTCCATATTCTAAATGAGCATACTCATAGTGAAGAAACAGCAGGTTTCCTTAATGAAGCCGACAAGGGAATTTCAATTGGGCTACTATCCGAAGCGGGTGTTCCGGCAATTGCCGACCCCGGCGCTGTTATTGTCAGGCTGGCACATGAAAAAAATATTAAGGTTGTTCCTCTCATTGGCCCTTCCTCCATTTTATTGGCGCTTATGGCTTCCGGATTAAATGGACAGGAGTTTACTTTCCATGGATACCTGCCGGTCAAGCCGAACGAAAGAAAACAATGGCTCAGGGATTTAAATAAGCGACTGCTTAAACAATCCCATACGCACATATTCATAGAAGCCCCATACAGAAATAAGCAAATAATAGATTCTATCCTTGAGACTATTTCTGAGGATACTTTGCTCTGCATCGCAACAAACGTTTCTTTGCCTGAAGAATCTATTTTAACTAAAAGCATCCGTGAGTGGAAACGTATTAAACCTGATCCGGGGAAGAATCCAACAGTTTTTCTTCTAATGTAATATTTAATGGCAGGCATTAAGCCTGAAATCCGAATATTTTGGCTAAAATGCTTACTCAAATAAAAAAAGGCCATCCCCTGACAGCCTTGAATTTGAAAATTAGTCTAATGAATTTTAGTGGTGATGCCCATGAGGCCCGTGAACGTGACCATGATTTATCTCATCTTCGGTAGCTTCGCGTAAATCAACAATCTTACCAGTAAAATGTAAAGTTTTTCCGGCAAGCGGATGGTTGAAATCCATTTTAACATGCTCATTGTTAACTTCAAGTATCTTACCTTCCAAAGGATGACCTTCATTATCCTGCATAGGGACATAATTTCCCACAACCAGCATCTCTTCATCAATCTTCCCGTCAATCTTGAATATTTCAATAGGAAGATCGACTATAGCTTCGTCGATCAACTGCCCATAAGCGTCTTCCGGATCCAGTGAAAAGGCAAAGCTGTCATTTACCCTGAGATTTTTTAGATTCGATTCAAACTTTGGTAACATGCTTCCAGTACCATAAATGAACATTAAAGGTGATGAAGCATCTGCTGAATCAACGGTTTCACCCATGTTATTATCAACCCTGAGTTCGTAGGTCAGCGACACTACTTTGTTTTGTGAAATAGTCATTTAGTTAAAATTAAATTATTATTAGAACAACAGGCATTTCCTTCGATTGTTGAAATCACTCTGAATAAAATTTCGCTGATTAAGTCATAATCAGCTTTAGGGAAAACCAACTGGGCAAATGTAGTCGCTTTATTTATGTTAATCATCATTATAACTAAAATAAAGTTTTCAATGTCATTATTTAGATTGGTATTGGTTCAATGATAAGGCTATCAAGCTGTTCCACATCGTCAGTGTTGATCGTATCATTCTCATATACAGGTGTAACACAATTGTATTCCTTGTGAATCTTTATTCCCGGTTTCTCAAATTTACCTCTGTACTGTTTTAAAGATTCATCCTGGAGAACTTTTTCCATGTAATATCCAAAGGTAGGAAGTGCCGTTCTAAGACCTTCGCCCAACTGGGAAGTCCTGAACCTGATATTCCTGTGTTCACCACCAACCCAAACACCCGAAACCAGTTTAGGTGTGACGCCAATAAACCAACCATCAGAGAAGTTTGATGAGGTCCCTGTCTTACCACCAAACTCAGTATCATATTTAAAAATATCATACTCCCATAATCCTTGTGTGGTACCTCCCCGTTCAGTAAGTCCTGACCTAAGCATAACTGTCATTAGATAAGCAGTTTCTTCATCAATAATTCTTCGAGGTTCCGAATGATACTCATAAAGTACCTTACCGTTACGGTCAGTTATTTTTGTGACAAAAACAGGTTCGTTAATCATTCCCTTATTAAGAAATATACAATAGGCATTTACCATCTCAAGTAAAGAAACATCACTTGAACCTAAACACACAGAAGGAACATCTTGCAAATCAGATTGAACTCCCATTTTATGGGCCATTTTGATCACTTTATCCCACCCCATTTCTTTTGTTAACTGCACTGCAATAGTATTTATAGAGCGGGCGAAGGCATTCTTCAATGAGACATTATGATATGAAAACTCCCAATTGGAATTATGTGGTGACCATGATTTTTTTACACCTTTTTCAACATAGTCAATAGTCACCGGTTGATCAGTACGCTTGTCACATGGTCCGAGCCCGGATTCAAATGCTGCTGCATATACAAACGCTTTAAACAATGAGCCGGGTTGCCTCTTAGACTGGTTAATATGGTCATATTGAAAAAACTTAAAATCAATACCTCCAACCCATGCTTTAATAAATCCATTTGAAGGATCCATACTTACGAAACCAGTATTCAGCAAGTGCCTGTAATACTTTATTGAATCGATCGTGCTCAATATTGTATCAGGACGGCCATTCCATTTAAATACCATCATCTTGTGGGGAAGATTTAAGTAATAATCAACGGAATCCTCATTATTTCCATAGCGTTCCTTTAAATTCTTATAGGCGGGTGTTTCTTTTACAAGTTCATCAATAAAACCAGTTAGCTCTTTACCCTTGCTGTCTATCCAGGGGTTCTGTCCCTGCCAATGCTCAAAGAAACGCTTTTGAAGTCGTTTCATATGTTTAATAACGGCCTCTTCAGCGTAAAGCTGTAATTTCGGATCAATGGTGGTATAGATTTTTAATCCGTCAGTATAGATATTATAGCCAGACTCTTTACTCCATGCCTGAAGGCTTCTTGCTACCGCTTCCTTAAAATATGTAGCGTCAGTCTGATCAGGGACGGGTTGCCTGTAGCGAAGCCTTATAGGTATTTTCTGAATGGAATCAGATTCCGTTTCTCTCAAGAAACCGTATTTACCCATTTGGGCCAGGATGCTGTTCCTTCTTCTTAATGCGTTTTCCCTGTTTTGTACCGGACTATAGAAAGTGGGAGCTTTCAGCAAACCTATTATCAATGCGGCTTCCTCAGCTTTTAGATCCGAAGGCAATTTATTGAAGAATGTTCGGGAAGCTGCCTTAATTCCAAAGGAATGACTGCCAAAGTCAACCGTATTGAGGTACATTGTCAGGATTTCCTCTTTAGAGTAAAAGAATTCAAGCTTTAAAGCATTAATCCATTCTTTTGATTTGTCAACAAGAATACTGACACCTTTAATATGACCCAATAATCCCTTTTTGTTCTTATGACGTGTTTTGTAAAGATTTTTAACAAGTTGCTGGGTAATAGTACTTCCCCCCCGCTTATCACCTTTTGCGGTACTCCATACTGCAGCCATGGTAGCTTTAATATCAATCCCATTATGCTTATAGAACCTGATATCTTCAGCTGCAAGGAGTGTGTTGATCAATAAAGGTGAAAGGTCTTCAAATTTAACCGGGCTCCTGTTCTCGATATAGTATTTACCAATTAATGAACTATCTGAAGCATAAAGTTCAGAAGCTATATTGATATCAGGCTCTTTTAAATCCATTATATCGGGTGATTGCCCGAACAGCCATAGAAAATTCAGATCTATAGCTACTATCAGAAGGAATATTACCAGTAGAACCTGTGCAAAACGAATCAATACTTTTTGCCACCATTTCTTCGCATAGGAAGGAATACGAAATAAACTTTTCAGAAAAGAACCAAGCTTTTTCAACAATACCTTTAATTCTGAACTCAATCTTTTAATGCTTTCTCTATTCACTATTATATTGACTTACAGGTGCTTAGTTAAGGTTCCCATTTTATTGCAAACTGCCGCAAGTTACAGTGAATTTATTAATGAAAACGATACTACCTGTAACTTTAAACCTGTTTATCCGTCAATAATTTAAATCATT
Source organism: Lentimicrobium sp. (assembly GCA_035297395.1). Taxonomy (GTDB): domain Bacteria; phylum Bacteroidota; class Bacteroidia; order Bacteroidales; family Lentimicrobiaceae; genus Lentimicrobium. The sequence continues at coordinate 7,830 of DATGZB010000007.1, forward strand.
TATTTAAACCCCTAAGGCAGATGATTGTTGAATTGAAGCTTTGTTAAAAAATCAGCTTATCACTATATTTGTAGTAATGAAAAAAATACTGCTGTATCTCTTGTTATTATTCTCACTTTCAGGCTATGCTGTAGGGCAGAAAGCCTCTGATTACCTCAAAGCTGCCATCGTCGCCACACAGCAGAAAAATTACAAACAGGCTGTAGCATATTGTGATCTTGCGCTCGCTGCCAACAGTACATACAACGAAGCTTACTTTCACAGAGGTTACAATAAGTTCCTGATGAAAGATTATTCAGGTGCGATTGTTGATTTCTCCGTATGTATAGACCTTAATGCTGATTATCTCGATGCATACCTTTACAGAGCTCTTTGTCATCAAAAGGCAGGAAATAATCTTGCAGCAACAAAGGATTACAACCTGGCCAGGCAAATTAACGCAATTGAAACACTTGCCTTTATTACCGGAAACTTCTTTAAAAGATTATAATCACTTTTATTCAGGCAAAACCTAAACCTTAAGAACTAATTTATTTTTAAATAGCTTTAAGGATTATCTTTTAAACTGCTTCAATAGGTTGTTTCTTTATTAAATTCTGTATCCTGTTCAACAAAGGAGGATGGGAATAATAGGCTTTTACATACCAGGGATGAGGAGTCAGGTCAGAAAGGTTGTTAGCAGTCAACGATTTTAAGGCTTTGCCAAGATTTACAGCTGAAGCATTTACTGCTGCAAAATCATCGGCCTCAAACTCATATTTTCGTGAAACGGCATTCTGCCATAATGAAAACAAAAAGGATACCGGTGTAAAAAGAATTCCGAACACAATAACCCCGATATGGAAACCGGGTTGGGTTCCAAGGGCATTATAAATCAACGGATTGTCAATAATGAGTGAGAATATAAAAAGCAGGAATCCGGTATTGACTATTGATGTAATCATCCCTTTAATGACATGCTTCTTTTTATAATGGCCTATCTCATGAGCTAATACTGCAACTATTTCTTCCTCACTATGGGTGTTAATAAGTGTATCATATAGCACAATTCTTTTCCTCGAACCAAATCCGGTAAAGTAAGCATTAGCCCTCGTCGATCGCTTTGAGCCATCAATTACATAAATATTACTGAGTTTAAACCCTACCCTTTCAGATAATTCTTTGATCTTTTCTTTAAGTGTCCCCTCCTGCAATGGTGTCTGTTTATTGAATAATGGTACAATAAGGTTAGAGTAAAGGAACGTCATTCCTAATGAAAAAATCGAAATTACTACCCATACCATCCACCAGAAATTCTGTCCGAACTGATAATAAAGCCAGATAATCAGGTAACTTAGAGGAAATCCAATCAGGAGAGCCAATAACCATGACTTGAGTTTATCAAAGATATAGGTCCTTACAGTTGATTTATTGAAGCCATATTTCTCTTCAATGACAAATGTTTCATAGACATCAAAAGGTGTCATCAGAATATCTGAAACAAGTCCCAGAACCGCAAAATAAATTATACTTATCAGTATCCTGTGCGTTGTTATCTCTCGTACCCATGAGTCAAGAATAGCAAATCCGCCAAAAAGCATGATCAGTGTACCAAGGAACGAGAATACTGAAATAAGTATAGAAAACCTGTATATTTCTTTTTTATAGTCCCTGAATTGAAGATATTTCTCTTGTGTATAAACATCTTTCAGCATATCAGGGATGGGTTGATCACGCCACTTGTTGTTATAATATTTCAGTATCTCACTGATTATAAAGTTTGTGAAGACCAGGAACAGTATGATTCCGAAAAGTGTTTCTCCCATAAAAACCTTGAATATATTCCAGTAATTCGTATGGCGATTTGCCTTCTTGTCTCGATTATTAGCAATACCCGATAACCTTATATACTAAATAACCGGCTGCTTCATGAATTAGTATATTCCAATTTTGCAAAGTAGCCAGCGAGGGAATAAAAATATGGTCAATATCATGCAACCGTTCCCCGGTAATCTTTGAAGTTGGATATTCCTCTATGTCGAAACCAGCTTTGCTAAAGGTAGCTGAAGCCCTTCTCATATGGATTGCTGAGGTTATCAGCAACATTTTTCCTTTTATATCATTGTCTTTTAGTAACAGAGCAGTGTACTTTGCATTCTCGAAAGTATTCTTTGAACTGCTTTCAAAAAGTATATTATTAGGATCAATGCCAATGCGTGCCAAGAATATTTTAAGGAACGCCGCTTCAGTCCTGTCCCTGTATATTAAATGGCCGGAGCCTCCGCTGATTACAATCTTCTTTATGATTCCATTGTGATAGAGTTCTATAGTTTGAAGCAACCTGTCAGCACCACTTCTGAATATCATCCTGTCGGTACTTTTCTCATAATCCACTATATCCCCGCACAATAGTATACCTGCCGGATAAACTGTTGTTAACTGAGAATTCCGGTTCGGCTTCTCCCATAATCTGATCATCTCATCACCAAGATATGGATTTGAAAAAATAAACAGGATAAGAGCAGTATAAACCAGCAGCCGCTTCTTCTTTCTGGGATTTTTATACAAAAGAGTGATGATTAAAAGAATAATTACCCAGGAAAATGGATGAAGAAGATAACCGAATAATTTTGATAGCGTAAAAAACATACAGTTCTAATAACTTCCGAGGTATTTCCTTAAGAACCACTCGGTTCCCACCAACAAAAATAACAATATCATCAATGGATAATAATCAATGAGATCCATGTAATTCTTTCGTGTATAGCTTATTGACTTAACATCTTCACTCTTTCTGATGTCCTCAGGAAGTTCCTCAAATCTGTCAGGATAATAATATTTGCCTCCGGATTGAGAAGAAAGTGCTTTAAGTAAGCGGTGATTAGCTGTCAGGTTCGTGTTTTCAAGTTCAATATCAGTCACAATAAAGCTGCCTGTCTTTGTCATTGACTCCCCCGGGAGTTCAGCTTTAGCAACAAAAGTATAAACACCGGGCTCAAAGGTGCCAACCTTCAACGAATAGCTTTCTTCACCTGCCATAAAGGCAAAATCAAATTTCCGCTTATGTTCATCTGTTATTTCAAGCGTTATTTCAGGTTCAGTTACAGGTTGGTAGGTTTCATTGAACAGCATAGCATTAAATTCAATGTTCTCATTCTCTGCATAAAAGTTCTTCCAGTCGATTCTGAACCGGCTTTTATCTGTCTGCGCAGTCAGGTACTGGAACATCTTACTCATCAGCTCATCAAAATTCTCATGTGTCTTGTTACGGATAAAATCATAAACCCTCCATTTCCAGATGCCCTCACCGGCTATTAACCCTATCCTGTTTTCTGCACTTTCATTAAAAAGTATTAATGGCATATCAGTTTTTGTTGATCCCACCTGTTGGTAGGTGAGCACCCTGGCCGAGTTAGCAATGCTATATGATGCAAACGGCGAAATCAAAGGCGGTACTGTTTCAAAAAACTGTTTTTGTGATTCTGTTACAATAAATAACGAAAAAGATTGATTTAAAACCGGTAAGGCTTCATTCATTGAACCCTTAAAATTAGCCAGGGTGACACCAAGATTCATTGAGTTAACAAGCTGAATATTGCTCTCAGATCCCAGAATTAATAAAAGGGGAGTTTTTGATTTAATGATGTTCTGTATTTGTTGAACATAAGGATTCCTGTCAGAAGGAAGCTGATTCAGTATGATCAGGTTAAAAGATTCTGGCTTTTGGGAGTTAAACTCATTTCCCATGAATATCTGTGTCTCAAAATTGTTGCTGTTTCCTATTACACGTTGAAGTGCGGCTACATCCGGATGGGGAAGATCAGACACAATTGCTACTTTTAACTTACTTTCCCTGACTTCAATGAAAATATCCCTTTGATTGTTGGCTTCATTTACTTCTCCGTTCAGGACATCAACACTCACTCTTAACTTTATCAATCCAATTTCTTTTGCTTCCAGCAAAGCCGGTATCGTAGTCACCTGATTAGATGAGCTAATCTGGACAGACTGCGAGAAAAGAACCGAATTATCTTCACTTTGAATTTTTACCACTGTACTTTCACCCGCTGCCTCAATAGACTGAATAGTAATTTCCACAGGAAACCGGTTCCCCTTAAATGCAGTCTTGTTGTGTGATATTTTTTGTATCCTGATATCTTTTCTTGAAATGGTATCACCTGCCAAAATAGAATAAACCGGAAACCTTGAATTCCGCATTTCATAAAGTGGATCTGAACCTGTATTATAAATGCCATCAGAAACAATGATCAACGCACCAAGGTTCCTGTTGTAATACCTTGTGCTGATATCCCTGAACAACGCTGAAATATCCGTGAGTTGGTCTCCGTATGTAATTTTGTCGCCGGTAGTCACACCTTCACCAAAACCGAATGCCTTAACTTCGTAATCTTTTTCTAGGTCTTTCTTTACAGCTTCAATTTGCCTGATAAATTCTCCTTTATAAAATGCCGAATCAGCATTCATGATCATGGACGCAGAATTATCTAAGGCTAAAATAATTGATGGTTTAATTATTGTCTTCTTTATCGTCCGTACCATTGGTGATAGAAGAAGAAAAGCAAGGAGTGACATCGATAAAAATCTGATAATTGCAAGAAGCAATACCGTCCTTTTGCTGAAATCACTCCTGTTTCTATAGTAGTATAGCGCCCAAGCTGTTACAGCTCCGAACAGGAGACATAACACGAAAAACCACCATGGGTAATCAGAAATCAGTTTAAAATTCATTTATTTAATGCGGTGAGAAGTGTATAGCCAATAAGCTTCCCCCTCTTATTAAATGTTTCTGTTCTGACAGCACCAGCATCTTTCGCATACCATTGAATAGCGGAACTTGTCATTTTAACCGGCATCTTTAATTCAATATCATAAGTGATCTTATAGCAATCAAAAGTGCCTGCCGGTGTCGTAATACTTTCCTGTGCAACCACCTGGCGGTTCATGATATGTACTCCCATAGTCATTGTCATAGGACCAGCCGGGTAGGTCATAGTCATATTTCCGTCAGGAAGTGCCTGTCCAACACTGAGAGAAGCCGGGAAGACCAGGTCAGTTGCATCGATGGTCACTTCAGCATCCTTATTCCCTCCCTGGGGCTGGTTATAAAAGTTCTTCATATCCATATAGAACATACCATCTTCACAACGCATTTCCAGGTCCTGTTCGGTTAGCATCTTTTCCTTTTCATCCAGTGACTGACTATGTACTTTAATGGCAATGCCATCAGAAAGATTGGTTACATCAGTTACTGTCTGTCTGACAATTCCGGTAAGTTTATCCTTATCGTCGTAGCTTTTCATTTCAATGAAAGAGCCTTTCTTTGCCGGGAACCAGCTTTCACAGTTTTGGGTAAAACCTGACAAAGCAAAGGTTAGCAGCACAAAAAGTAAAGTGTTCTTTTTCATAATAAGTACTTAAATGATTATTACACGTTAAATTATTAAAAATATATGTAATCCCAGTAAGTCAGTAATATTACAACCTCACTATGTAGTCAATTCACCAGTAAATTATGTATGCATTCCACCACAAACACTTATTACCTGTCCGGTAACGTAAGATGAAAGTTCAGAGCCTAAAAACAATGCCACATTGGCAACATCTTCAGGTTTACCTCCCCTCCTTAATGGAATTTGTTCTGCCCAACTTTTCCGCACCTCTTCAGGCAATTTGGCTGTCATGTCGGTTTCAATGAATCCCGGCGCAATTGCGTTGCACCTGATGTTCCTTGATCCAAGTTCCATGGCAATTGACTTCGTAAATCCAATCAACCCCGCTTTTGATGCACTGTAATTTGACTGGCCTGCATTGCCATCCAGACCAACTACCGAACTCATGTTGATAATGGAGCCAAAGCGCTGTTTAAGCATGACTTTCTGAACTGCCTTAGTCATATTGAAGATCGACTTAAGGTTAACTTTTATAACAAGATCCCAGTCTGCTTCCGACATTCTCATGAGCAGATTGTCACGGGTAATACCTGCATTGTTTACCAGTATATCTATCTTCCCAAATTCTGCAGCCACATCATTAACCAGCTTTTCACTATCTTCAAAAGAGCTGGCATCTGATGCGTATCCTTTTGCTTTGACATTAAAGGAACTGAGTTCTTTTTCCAACTCCTCAGCCTGCTCATCGATCCTAAGGTCTGAAAAGGCAACACTTGCGCCTTCCCTTGCATATGCTAAAGCGATTGCTTTTCCTATTCCTCTTGCACCTCCTGTAATAAGCGCAACTTTACCATCCAGTAATTTCATTTAAATTGGTTGTTAGTTATTATTAATTAAAATTGTTCTTTTGAAATCCATCTAACCAGATTAAAATCCTGCCTGTGAGGTAGTAAGGGGTGCTTGGGAAACAGCCGGAATGCAAAATCATAAACTCCTGCCTGTTCAGTTCTCATCTCTATGAAATAAGTCACAATGTTTCCGTCAACACCTGCTACAGTCATCTCTTCCACAGAAGTCAGCCTTTTGACCTCATCCTGCTCTTTCTGGCCGAAAAGCACCTCCATACCAAGGTCTGAGGGTGCAAGTTCATTCACATTTAAAACGATCTCAGCAACAAAATTTTCTCCTAATCTCAGAGGCTTTTTGGTTGAATCAGGAATACTGACTGACACTACCTCAACGCTTTCCCATCCTCTCAGTATCTTTCGCTTCCATGCTGCCAACTGCCTTGCTTTCTCATAGTCATTTGCCTTTAACTCCTTTGACCTTTCTATGAGGATATTATAATACCTGCTAAAATAATCATCCAGCATTCTTCTCATGGTGAACTCGGGAGCTATTTCGGCAATCGTTTTCTTAACATGGCTTACCCACTTCTGCGGGACTCCGTTCTTACGATCATAGAAAGCAGGCACTATTTCATTCTCAAAAGTATTGTAAATGTTCTCAGCATCAAGTTCATCCTGGAACTGTTGATTATCGTATGACCGCTCTTCCGAGAGCGCCCATCCGGCTCCGGGTTTATATCCTTCAGCCCACCATCCGTCAAGTACACTGAAATTCACAACTCCGTTCATTACAGCTTTTTCGCCCGATGTTCCTGATGCTTCCAGCGGCCGGGTTGGAGTATTGAGCCAAACATCCACCCCCTGCACCAGTTTGCCGGCCAGCGTCATATCATAGTTCTCCACGAATATTATCTTTCCAAGGAAAGACTGCATCTTTGAAACTTCAACAATGCGTTTTATAAGGTCCTGTCCTGCCTTGTCAGCCGGATGTGCTTTTCCTGCAAAAACGAATTGCACAGGCCTCTTTTCATTATTAACCAGTTTCTCCAGTCTTTCAAGATTGGTAAAAAGCAAATGGGCACGCTTATATGTAGCAAACCTTCTTGCGAAGCCTATGGTCAGCGTATTTTCATTGATTGTATCAAGTGTTTTAATGATGTTCTTAGGATTTTCCTGACGCATTTTAAGATCAACGCTGAGTCTTTGCCTTATAGTATTTATCAACTCCTGACGGTGCTTATTCCTCAGAGCCCATATTTCTTCATCAGGTACATCGTTAATTTTCTTCCATCTTTCTTTATCGAACTGCTTCTCAAGAAAATCTTCACCAAAAGTCTTTTTATATAATTTCTGCCAGTCAGCAGAAGCCCATGTAGGAAGATGTACACCATTGGTTACATATCCAATGTGAAGTTCTTCAGGAAAAAATCCTTCATACATTCCATTGAACATTTCCCTGCTCACCCTCCCGTGTATAAGGCTTACCCCATTCATTTCCTGTGAAAGCTTAGCAGCCAGCACACTCATTGAAAATTTCTCATCTGCTTTGTTCTCAACAAAACGGCCAAGGTTCATAAAGGTATTCCAGGGAATGTTTAACCGCTCGGCATAATGCGGTATATATGCCCTTAAAACATCCTCACTGAAAGCATCATGGCCGGCAGGAACCGGAGTATGTGTAGTAAATAGCTGTGTTGATCTTACCACCTCTATTGCCTGATCAAAAGTAAATCTTCTTTCACTTACCAGTAATCTCAAACGCTCAATACCAATAAATGCGGCATGTCCTTCGTTGCAATGGTATAAATCAGGCGTGAGGCCTAATGCCCTGATGAGGCGAATACCTCCGACTCCAAGCAGTAATTCCTGTTTAAACCTTGTATCCCAATCACCCCCATAAAGCTGATGTGTAACAAAACGGTCAGCTTCTGAATTATCCTCAATATCACAATCAAGCAGGTAAAGAGGAATTCTTCCCACATCAAGTTTCCATATTTTGGCATATAGGTTTCTGCCGGGCAATGCTACACTTATCTTTAACCAGTCGCCACTTGAAGTCCTGACAGGCTTCAACGGCATATGGGTGAACTTTTGGGGTGTGTAGGTATTTACCTGGTCACCATGGGCTGATAAAGTTTGCCTGAAATATCCGTACCTGTATAAGAGTCCTACACCTATCAGGTTGATGTTTGAATCACTTGCTTCTTTAAGATAATCTCCTGCAAGAATACCCAATCCGCCTGAAAAAATCTGTATGGTATCATGTAAACCATATTCCATACTGAAATATGCAATCTGGTGTCTTGGTTTTGCAGAAGCTTTCTTCATGTATGTTTCAAACTTCTCATATATCCCGTCCAATTTTGATGTGAACTCTTCATTCCTGGCAAGTTCATTCATCTGGTTTATGGTAAGTGCCTCAAGCAACGCCATGGGGTTATGATGCAAACTCTCCCATAATTTTGGATTAACCATATTGAAGAGCTCATAAGCCTCAGGTTGCCATGTCCACCAAAGATTTCGTGATATCCTCTTTAATCCGTTGAAACGGTCGGGAATACCAGGTTTTATCAGTACTTTATTCCAAACCGGCTGCTGGAATTTTTTCACCGGAAAAGTCATCAACAAGTCAGGGATCCTTTTATCGCGGTATTGTTCTTCCCTGCCATCGGCCTTCGACAGCGCAATACTGTATGCTTTTCTGTATTTGTCCAGTAGCTCATGCCAAAGTGCTGTTCTCGAAAGCTCAAAAGCTTTTTCCCTTGCTGTTTCAATCTCGCTGTCATCGAAGTTATTATATTTTTCAAGGATATCAGCAATATTTTCAACCAACTGGGTGGTATTGGTTTCTGTTCTCTCAAGAACCCATGCGCCCGGTTCAGGATTTTTGACTTTTTCTTTGATCCACAATCCGAACCCGGCCAGATTTGTGGTGATCGTTGGAATATGGAAGGCAAGGCTTTCAAGCGGCGTATATCCCCATGGCTCATAATAAGAAGGGAAAACCGAAAGGTCGAAGCCTATAAGAAGCTCATAATAACTAAAGTTGAAAATCCCGTCCCTGCCATTTAGATAGGACGGTACAAAAATCAATTTTACTTTATCATCTTTTTTGTTGGCTAATCCGGCCATTATTGCCCTGTTCAGGATACTATCATGCTCAGCATCCCTTAGCCCGTGTGTCAGGTATCTTCCTTCAACAGGAGCGCTGTAATCGATATTATTAAGCCGATCAATCAGCTTTTTACTAGCGCCTGACTGGTTAGCAGGGACAGTAATAAAAGCAACTACCGGCTTTTTCAGGTTGCCCTCTTTGTTCAGTTTAGCCAGTGAATCAATAAAAATGTCAATGCCTTTATTCCTGAATTCATACCTGCCGCTGTTTATCACAAGCATGGTATCATTTGGCAACTCAATATTAAACATAGCCCTTGCGACCTGCAAGAGCTTGATTCGGGCCATTTCTTTCCTGACACTGAATTCACCTCCATCGGGAACAAAACTGTCATCAAAGCCATTTGGCGTCACTATGTCAACATTCCTCGAAAGGAAATGAGCACATTCAATGGCCGTTATTTCACTTACCGTTGTAAAGGAATCCGAGTTAAGCGCAGTTTCCTTTTCCAGTGAAAACTTCGAAATAATATCAAACCTGCGGGCAGTGGATTCCGGATTGTACATTTTCAACTCGCCATACAATGGAAGATGGTTACCCGCAATAGCTCTTCCCAATGCAGTTGCATGCGTAGTAAAAACAGTCCCCACCTGAGGTACTTGTTCCTTCAGATACAAAACGCCGGTTCCCGACATCCATTCGTGGAAATGCGCAACAATCCTTTCTCGTGATGTGAGATTAAACTCATAGAAATTTTCAACTACCCTTCCTGCGGCATAACCAAAAAGAGCCGGTTCAATATAATCCCACTGTCCTGAAATCGAATCAAGCTGATATCTTTCCCAAAAGCTGGCAAATATCTTATCTTTCAAAGGGAAATACTGAGTAAAATCAACAAGGATGGCTATTGGATTACCTTTAATATTCCAGCGCCCAATCCTGAGTCTTAAGCCTGAAGCTTCCGCGTGCTCACGCCATGACCGGTAAATATATTTGTCCTCAACAAAATCGGGATTGCTGTTTGTCTCCTTCCACACATCCGGACCAATGACAAGGTAATTATCTTCAAACTCTTTTTGGATACCGGGGGCTTTTGTTGAAATAACCGTGTAGATACCACCAACTTTATTGCAAATTTCCCAGCTTATTTCAAATAAATAATCAGGTTTTATGTTATTCTCACTCATGATAAAAGATTACAATACTAAAAAATGGTGACTCTCCTTCAAACTAAGTAAATCACCCCGGACATTTCAATTACTTGAAACACAACATCTAAACAGATGAATGATCAATTTAATTCCGGTTGGCTAAAATAAATGAAAATACGATTGAAGCTTCCCGGCCACTTTTTTTCTGTAGTTTTCAATAGTGGCTTTCCTTGGTTTCTTTATACCTGCAGCTACTTTTTCGAGCTCATTCCTGACAGAACCGGGCAGTTTACTTTTCAGGTCAGTAAGCTTGTCTTCTGCTTTATCATAGAGTGAATACGCCAGCTCTTTAATATTTATTTTGTCAAGCGCTTTCTTAAGATCCTTCTTTGATAGTGAAAAGATTACATCAAAATCAGCTTCTTCTTGCTCAATTGCTCCTGTACTATCAACACCAGGTCCCTGTACATGAATTCCTGATTCACTGCCAGCCGCGGTTGATCCTGAGAAAGCAGCACTGCTGCTTTCAGCCATAACACCCGACCCGATTGTTCCGGCACCAGTTTGAGTGGTTGTGTATGATTCTGCGAGTTCCTGTCCGCATTCATCTTCAATGCGTGTGATGAAATCACTCAGGATATTCATATAATTGATGAACGCCTCATATGGAGTAGTATAAGGATTGAAATACTTATGAACGGCTCCGTCGGAGAACCACTTGGTGCACATATAATAAAAATGGTCTGAAGTCTGAAGATAAAGCCAGTCGCGTTGTATCTCACTGCTGTGGCATCTGCTTACTTTCTCCTTAAGACTATAGAGTAAGTCAAATGCTTCGTCCTGCATTTCATTCCCGAGCCATGCGGTGAGGTCACGCTCCTCGTCTGCCCATGATATCGGTGTTGGAACCGAAACAGCCGAGACGGGCTGCAGAAGTTCAGCAAGTTCAGATGGCGTGTTAAACTTGAAATTAGTCTTGGCAAAAAGTTGTTTAGGCAATGCCTTCATAAAGTCAAATATGCCGGTCTCAGCCCATTGGTGCTCACCAAAAGTCTCATAATCAAGGAAAATATTGACCACCTGCTGGTTTTTATAGGTGTCAATCCACTTTGCAAATTTCTCAGCAGTCAGGGGCCATTCAATCCAACTGCGGTTTGAGAACCTGAAGCCGATATCATCACTTAACTGGAAATTCCTGAGCAACAGTTTTAGCTTGGGATTCACGGCATTGGCATAAACGAAATTCGGACTCTTCCAGCCAAGTATATGCTTGGCTCCTTCTGTGAGCATTACCTTGAATCCCATTTCGAGGACCATATTACCGATATCATCCGAGTATATCATTTCAGTGTTTCTGAAGGCTGAAGGACGCTTACCAAATAGTTTTTCAACAGTATCGGCATGCTTTTCCACCTGCCGTTTGAATTCATCGGGATCTTTAAGTGAGGCCAGTGAATGGGCATAAGTCTCAGCAAGGAATTCAACATTCCCCGTCTTAGCCAGTTCTTTGAAACTTTCAATTACCTCCGGTGTATATTGCCTGAACTGGTCGATTGCTGCCCCTGATATTGAGAAACTTACCTTAAATGCTGCACCGTACTCTTTAATAAGGCTAAGCAGCAGGCGGTTCATCGGAAGATAGCTTTTCTCGGCAATTCTCTTGATGATCGTCCTGTTCTGGTAATCATCATAGTAATAATGGCTGCTGCCAATATCAAAGAAACGGTAAGTCCTGAGTCTGTATGGCTGATGTATCTGGAAATAAAGGCAAATAAATCTCATAATGTCTTTACGTTTTAATGTCAGTGGGGATATACCTGTTGATAAATAGTTTTAATATGACGTGCTGCATTTTCCCATTTAAGGTTTTCAACTTCAGAAGCTCCGTAAGTAGCGAAAGCTTTCGATAAACTCTTGTAATGAAGAAGTGCATAAATGGCATCAGCCATTGCATTAACATCCCAGAAGTCGACTTTCAGTGCATGCCTTAACACTTCTGCCACACCCGATTGTTTTGAAATAACTACCGGAACGTTTGATCTCATTGCTTCGAGTGGTGAAATACCAAATGGTTCTGAAACAGATGGCATCACATAAACATCACTTAATGCAAACATTTTGTCAACGTTCTCACCTCTCAGGAATCCTGTAAAATGAAACCTTGATGACATTCTTAAACGGGCTACATGACGTATCATCTTCTCAAGCAGGTCGCCTGTGCCTGCCATCACAAAACGTACATTGTTATCACGCTGGTAAACTTTGTGGGCAGCTTCAATGAAATATTCAGGACCTTTCTGGAAAGTCACGCGGCCCAGGAAAGTAACTACCTTTTCACGCACATGCTTCTCATACGTTCTGAACTCTTCCCTGTCAGTAGGTTCAACAGCATTATGCACAGTATAAACTTTCGATGCATCAATGCCATAACGTTCAATAACGATATTACGGGTAAGATTGCTCACTGCTATCACCCTGTCGGCAGCTTCCATGCCGCTTCGCTCAATTTCGTAAACCTGGGTGTTAATGTTTTCTCCTGAACGGTCAAATTCCGTTGCATGCATATGAACAACCAAAGGTTTTCCACTTGCTTTCTTAGCAGCAACTCCTGCTGGGTATGTCAGCCAGTCGTGCGCATGTATAAGGTCGAACCGGCTTTCCGTGGCTATCTGTGCTCCAACAAGTGCATACCGGGCCACTTCTTCTAAAAGGTTGGTCCCGTATTTACCCGAGAACTTATAATTTGCATTGAAAATTGAATCCTCACTGATCTCCTTTTCCGATTCCATTGTTTCAACAAGGTTATCAAAAGCTTCAGGACCAACATAAGGTACCAGGATAGAGTTAACTTCCAGGTAAGTGATATTTTTCCAGAACTCCTGGTGTTCACGCCTTTTAATGTCAATGGTCACATCACTGGCGTTAACAAGCCTGACTGATTCTTCACTTTCATCTCCGTACGCCTTGGGCACGACAAAAATCACCTCAACATCATTTTTCATGAGTCCTTTGGTCATACCAAAACAGGCAGTTCCAAGTCCTCCCGTGATATGAGGCGGAAATTCCCATCCGAACATCAATACTCGCATCCCTCTGAATTTATTTATTTAATTTTTTTGTGATAACTCACTTTCAATGCTTATTGCTTCTTTTCCTTCGTATTCCCTGATGATGTGGTTGATCCTGAGTAATTCTGCCACACACCATGCCTGTGAAATAGCTCCACCACCCTTGTGAGGGGGATCTCCGTCGTAGACCTCTGAAATTGTGCCAACTCCATGTTCCGTCATTTCATTTTCAAAACCATAGTAAATGTCTTTAACAGTCTGTATAGCTGACCTTTGATGGATAGCAAGGTAACCTTCAACAAAATGGCACAGCAGCCATGGATGCACAGATCCCTGATGATAAGCATGGTCACGCTCAGCCTGATTACCTTCATACACTCCTTTATACAAGACGTTCTTTGGGGCGAGTGACCGTAATCCTCTCTTTGTCAGGAGTTCTGACTTCACCCTCTCAAGTATACTATTGCGCATCTCCTCTGGCAGAGGAGTATAGGGTAAAGATGTGGCAAGCACCTGGTTTGGCCTCACCGAGTAATCTTTGTAATCGCCGTTTGTATAATCCGCAAGGTATCCCCTTTTCTCATCCCAGAAATTATCAATGAATGCCTGTGGGAAGGCTTCGGCTGTTTGCTTCCATTCTTGTATAAATTCATTATCACCCGCCTGTGAGGCCAATTGCAAAGCAAAAAGCAGTGCATTGTACCAGAGTGCATTTATTTCCACACAGTAGCCAATCCTTGGAGTCACTGGCTTTCCTTCCACTACTGCATCCATCCATGTAACGGCAAATCCCTGCTCACCGCTGAATATAAGATTATTTGAACCGAGTTTTATGTTATACGAGGTTCCTTCCCTGTATCCATTGAGGATGGCTTTCATGTGTTTGCCATACTCTTTCCATAGTTTGCCTGTATTTCCTGAATACATGCCATATTGCTGCAAGGCCCAGAAAAACCAGAGGGGGGTATCTGCTGAATTGTATATTGCCTTTTCCCCGATTCCCATATTCGGGAACAGAGGCCCCTTCAACTGCTGGACCATATTATCGATCAGCGCTTTTGCTGTCTTGAAATCACCTGTTACCAGCGTTAATCCGGGAAGTGCGACAAAAGTATCCCTGCCCCATCGTCCAAACCAGGGGTACCCGGATATCACTTCAACTTTTTTGCCACGCCTTACAACAAACTGCTGTGCTGCATTCAGAAGGCAGTGTTCAAAACTGTCCCGGGGAATCCTGATTGAAAGTTCAGACCTGAATGACCTTGCAAGTGACCCCGGCACAACAGGTTCTATACCTGCAGAGAAATAAATGCTTTCGCCCTTAGCGATCGGTAATTCAAAATATCCCGGTACATAAAGGTCTTCAAGGTAATCGTAACCACGTTCTCTTTCCTTGATATATTCAATATTATAGTACCAGTCGGGTACATGTACATATTCGGGTTCTTTTGAGAACTGCAAATACAAATATGAATACCCTCTGTACATTCTTAGTTTTATACCGTTGTCAATCTCTTCATAGCTTGTATCAACGTCATAATTCGATCTGGTAAGGGCATGTATATTCCTGAAAGCCAGAAAAGGCTTGAACCTCAATTTAGTAGGTGAATGTGCCTCTGTGAGTGTATACTTGATGATCATCCTGCCATCCTTATGCGAGAATAACATCTCCTTGGTCAATTCAACACCTCCTACATGGTATGTTAATTTTGGAATGGGATCAGCATTAAAATCATGCAGGTATTTATGTCCTTTTGGTGAGAAAACTTCACCCTGGTACTTGTGAATCGCCAGATTGAATTCAGCATTATGTTGTATAACAGTCTCGTCAAAATTTGATAACAGTACATGGTTACCTTCGTCTATTGCAGGCTGAGGCATTACAACAAGCCCATGGTATTTTCTTGTATTGCAGTTAATTATTGTACTGCTGCTGTATGCACCTTCCCTGCTTGTTCTGATTAATTCCTTGGTCAGACTGTACTCAAGGTTAATTAACTGACTTTTTTCAAATGTGATATAACTCATAGATTACTGCTTACTGATTAACATAAAGCTAACCCTCTTATACAAAGATATAAAATATTATACCCAATCTTCCTATCTTTTTTGGAGCTTTTAAGCATTATTCAGCATCCCTCTCCGGATGATACTGCCGCCGGCTCGTAAAACAAGAAATGACAATAAATGTTTAGGTAACAAACATTGGGAAGCCATGGAAAATACACAAAACTTAAAGAGCAGCTTATCAACACCGTCAGGTGCCTTAACTTTTATTGACCTTAACAAACTGGTCGAAAGGGGATACGAAATTGAAAAAATGCCCTTCTCTATCAGAATACTGCTTGAAAATGTGATCAGAAACCAAAATAGCACCACCTTTACTGAAACTCATATTAATAGCGTACTTAACTGGAATCCCAAACCTTCACTCATTGATGTTCCTTTCCTTCCTGCAAGGGTGTTGATGCAGGATTTTACAGGCGTTCCCGCTGTCGTTGACATAGCATCCATCAGGTCCGAAGTCAAACGTAAACATAAGAATGCAGCCCTGATTAACCCACAGGTGCCTGTTGACCTCGTTATTGACCATTCGGTTCAGGTTGACTATTATGGTTCAAATTATTCGTATCAACGGAATGTTGAGCTGGAGTATGAAAGGAACTCTGAACGTTATGCCTTGCTCAAATGGGCCTACAGGTCATTGGCAAATTTCAATGTCCTGCCACCGGGAATGGGTATATGCCATCAGGTTAACCTTGAATACCTTGCAAAGGTAGCCACTTACCGCAACGATATCATCTTTCCCGATACCCTTGTTGGCACAGATTCTCATACTCCAATGGTCAACGGTATAGGCGTTGTTGGATGGGGTGTCGGGGGTATTGAAGCTGAAGCAGTTATGCTCGGACAACCAATTTATTTCATGCTGCCTGAAGTGATTGGCGTTAAATTCACCGGCATGCTGCGCGAAGGCGTCACAGCAACTGACCTGGTGCTCACTGTTGCCCAACTGCTAAGGAAAAAGGGCGTAGTGGGTAAATTTGTCGAAGTATTTGGCGATGGGCTCAAGAATCTGACTGTTCCCGACAGGGCAACCATTTCAAACATGTCGCCTGAATTTGGCTGTACTATTACCTATTTCCCGCCGGATGAAAAAACACTCGATTACTTAAAGGATACCGGACGTAGCATCGAGCACATACAGACCGTTGAAACCTATCTGAAAGCTAACCTATTATGGCGTGTCAATGAGGACAGGATCACATACAGCGATGTGCTTGAACTAAACCTCGAAGAAGTAGAATCATCACTCGCCGGACCCAAACGTCCGCAGGATAAGATCACACTTTCAAAAATGAAAGATACTTTCATAGAACTTTTGAAAAGCAGTTATTACCGGCGGTATATTAAGGAAGATGAAAGAGAGGAAGGCCGCTGGCTCAGTGAAGGCGGCAGCGTCGAAGAACTGAAAGAGGATAAGGAAGATGCCGACAAAACTGTTGAAGAAGCAGGTATTGAGGTCGGTACCCAACGCCAGTATGAGGGTCTCAAGAGTGTAAAAATAAAGGTGGGTAACACCCGTGTACTGTTGAGTGATGGCTCTCTTGTCATTGCAGCCATCACCAGTTGTACCAATACTTCCAACCCCGGAGTAATGATTGGCGCCGGATTACTCGCCAAAAAAGCTGTTGAAAGGGGACTGGATACCAAATCGTGGGTAAAGACAAGTTTGGCCCCCGGATCAAGGGTAGTCACTACTTATCTTGAAAAATCAAACCTCCTGCCCTATCTCGAAGCCCTTGGTTTCCATATCGTTGGTTACGGCTGCACTACCTGCATTGGCAACAGCGGACCCCTGCCGGCACATATCACCAAAGCCATAATGGAAAATGAACTTATCGTGTCTGCTGTTCTTTCGGGTAATAGGAATTTTGAGGCAAGGATCCATCCTCTTGTCAAAATGAATTATCTCACTTCCCCCATGCTGGTAGTGGCTTATGCCATTGCGGGCCGTGTGGACGTTGACATGTATGATGAGCCCCTTGGCATGGATCCCAACCTCGAACCCGTTTATTTAAAGGATATATGGCCTACGTCGGCAGAGATCACTGAAGTAATGAACAATGTGCTGAGGTCGGATGATTACAGGGAAAACTATGCCAACATCTATAAAGGTGATGAAATGTGGAACAAACTCGAAGCATCAGGCAGTGAAGTGTTCATCTGGGACAAAGATTCTACCTACGTAAAGGAGGCCCCTTTTTTCAAAAATATTTCTGTGGAACCTGCTCCAATCACCGATATCGTTGGTGCTAAAGTACTTCTTAAACTAGCCGATTCGGTAACCACTGACCATATCTCACCCGCCGGAACCATCCAGGAAGATTCGCCGGCAGGGAAATACCTAAAATCACTTGGGCTTGAGCGGCGCGACTTCAACTCTTACGGAGCCCGCCGTGGCAACCATGAAGTAATGGTCAGGGGCACCTTTGCCAATGTAAGGCTTCGTAACCAACTGGTTACCAAAGAGGGCGGATGGACTATAGATCATGAGACCGGTGAAACTATTACCGTATATGATTCAGGAATGAAAAACCAGTCCAAAAACATTCCGCTCATTATCCTTGCAGGCAAAGAATACGGGAGCGGCTCCTCACGTGACTGGGCTGCCAAGGGAGCCAACCTGCTCGGTGTAAAAGCTGTAATTGCCGAAAGCTTCGAACGAATCCACCGAAGCAACCTTGTGGGCATGGGAGTGCTTCCGCTGCAATTTATGCCCGGTGAAAGCAGTGCCTCGCTTGGATTAACCGGACTTGAAACTTTCGACATTCCAAATCTTTCGGAACTTAGCCCAAACAAGTCAATTGAGGTGAAATTTACCACCTCTTCAGGCCAGCCAGGCAACTTTAAAGTCATCGCCCGACTTGACTCCCCCACTGAAATTGCATACTACCAGAATGGAGGGATATTACAGTTTGTGCTGAGAAGGTTTCTTAAAGAGATATAAGGCTAAAGGCTAAGGGCTAAAATTCAAAGTAAAAAGTGTCCTAACATTTGATAAATCAGATACATAGGCAAATATTTAAAAGAAGAAGACTTTTTACTTTAGCCCTTAGCCTTTAGCCTTTAGCCTTTTTTAGAACCCAGAACCCAGAACAGGGATCAGGGAATAAAGAACAACGAACAACGAACAAAGAACAATAAACCCTGCCTGTTCCCGTATATATGTAACATTCTTATCTTTGCCTGAAGAAATACACATTAATGAAAAAGTTGCACTACCTGTTACTCCTTTGCTGCATTGCCGGCGCTTCATTCCTTTCATGTGTAAAAGATGATGAAATTGATAATGATACCGGCATTGAACTCAGCTTTTCGGAAGATACTTTGCTTTTTGACACAGTTTTCACAACAGTGGGTTCAGCAACACAAACCTTTAAAGTATATAACCCCTCTGAGAAAAAGATTGTTATAAGCTCTATCCGGCTCGGTAAGGGCGAAAGTTCACCCTACCGTTTTAATGTTGATGGTATCTCTTCAACTGAGGTCACCAACCTTGAAATCCGTGGGAAGGACAGCGCATTTGTGTTTGTGAAGGTCACCATCGATCCCAATAACGAAAATGCCCCGTTCATTCAGCAGGACAGCCTGATATTTGTAACCAACAGCAACACCCAGGATGTAAAACTGGTGGCATGGGGACAGGATGCCCATTTCTATTACCGGGGGCTGATCTCCTCTGACTATGTCTTTGAAGCCGATAAGCCACATGTCATTTATGATATTCTTTTTGTTGATTCTCTTTCGACTCTTGAAGTGAATGCAGGTGCGAGAATTTATCTTCATCCCGGTGCTATTATTGTTATAAATAGTACTGCCTCTCTGAAAATCAGGGGAACGGCTGATGCACCTGTGATCATTGAAGGTGACAGGATGGAAGATGCATTCAAGGATATGACGGGACAATGGGACCGTATCTGGCTTTATCCGGGTAGTATCAATAATGAAATTGACTATGCCATTATCAGAAACGGCGATGTTGGCTTGCAGGTAGATACAGTAGGCAATTCTTCAAACCCGACGCTCAGGATCTCCAACTCGATGATCTATAACATGAAGGAAACGGGTCTCCTGGCACAAGGCACTACCATCGATGCCGCAAACTGTGTCTTTGCCAACAGCGGCTCTTTTGCACTGGCTTTAACGCTTGGTGGTTCTTATGATTTCAGGCATTGCACTATCGCAAACTACTGGCAGAACTTCCAGGAATATTCAGGACTGATGCTTAACAACTATTATATCGATGTAAATCAGAATATACAGGTCAGGGATCTCGAAAAGGCCTATTTCGGCAATTGTGTGGTCTATGGATACCAGGATGACGAACTTTACCTCGACAAAGCTCCGTCAGGAGGTACATTTAACTATACCTTCGACCATTGCCTTCTTAAAACGACACTTGATATTTCTGATCCCGCACATTATCTCAACACACTGAAGAACAATGAACCATGGTTCAGGGATCCGGAGCTTTATGAATTTGAACCCGACAGCACCCTTTCTTCTGTTATCAACGCCGGATCCATCGAAGTCGTCAATTCATCCTTCTTCGACATTACAAAAGACATCCGTCAGAAAAGCAGGATTGATGATGCTGCACCCGATATAGGGGCATATGAATTTATGGAAGACTTAAGAAAGCCGGGGAACCGTTGAAGGGGGTAATAGCTCAAAAGACCTTAAGTAGTTATTTAAATGAAAAGTCCTGTGTGAGTGACAGGACCTTCTATAAAAGCACCTTCAGTAATTTATAGCAGCTCACAAGTAATCATTAGCAATTTGGTTACTTAACAAAGCTGCCCACATCATTCCCCCTGTTTTTTTATATTTAACATAAATTTAACGCTTGCGGTCATGAATCCGGAATTCGGAATCCGTAATCCGGAATCCGTAATCCGGAATCCTTTTAACTCTTAAAGAATGACCTCGGCCGGCCTTTCTTTGAAAGTATTACATTTACTTTTTCGGATGTTATCAGGCAGCCTGTGGGAATCTTATCAAACCAGGGCAGGATTATCCCAAGATATCTGTCAATATTCAGTGGAAGATCAATGATCTCAATTACCAGGGGAATCTTCTCAGTTACTTCCCAGAATCTTGTGGAGTGTACTACATTGCTTGATCCGTAACCCATCACCCCCCTTAATACAGTCGCCCCTGACAAGCCGTAACGTTTTGCTGTGTATACAAGCATGTCACTCAACGGATTATGCCTGAATTTATCCGTGTTGCTGATGTGTATCCTTAAAAGGACAGCTTCGTCATTTGCGTTCATACACTATAGAGTTTAGTAACTGAATACCCGCCCACTGTTGCAAGCAGACCCAACACAATGCTCAGAAGCGTATATACCATGAAGTGAAACCATGCTCCGTCTCTCAGCAGCATCATGTTTTCAAGTGAAAAGGCTGAAAATGTCGTAAAGCCTCCGCAAAATCCAACCGTCAGGAATAACTTCCATTCTGTATTATTCAGGCTGCCTTTATCTGCTAAACCAAACAAGAATCCTATAATAAAGCAGCCCAGAATATTTACCACTAAAGTGCCGTATGGAAATCCTGAGAGCACTGCGTTCTGGATATACCTTGTCGTTAGGAAGCGTGAAACACCCCCAAGAAAACTGCCGGCACCAATAAATAAAAGTATCTTCAACATCCGGTTATAAAAAGTGAAACACAAAGATAAGTGTTATATTTGATACCTCTATTTGCTTTGCATGTCAGGTCGATGGTATTTAAAACCGGTAATTACCGTAAGTGGTATCGCCACTGTTGCCCTTGTAATCGCTTTGCTTTTATGGAAACCGGGAAAACATGATGATCGGAGAGCCCATGCCGGTAACTATTCAACGATTACCAGGTTGCTGAGATCGCTCGACAGTTCATACTGGGAAAATCCTCTGCAAAGCCTTGATTCTGTCACACTCCTTGCCGCACTTGCCGGGAATACCGGTGACAAAGATGCCCTTGCCATGGCACTTTATTATAAAGCAGCGTGTTATACACTGCTTGAGCAGTACGACAGTTCATTCCTGTTATGCCATAAGGCTATGAGTTATGCCAGGGAACAGAAAAATGAAAGGGTGGTCGGCAAGGTTAAGACTGTACTCGCCAACTACCACCTGGCAAAAAATGAATTCGATGATGCGAACAAGTGCCTGATGGATGCACTCCTGATCCTTGAAAAACACGGTACAAAAAAAGACATCGCCAATGTGCTCAATGGTTTCGGCTTACTCTATTATGACCTTAAAGAACCCGGCAAGGCGATAGGTTATTACAACAGAGTCATCCAATTATCGAAAGAACCCGGCCAAAAAAGGCAGGAGGCAGTTGCCTACCTCAATATTTCTAATTGCTACAGGCTCAGGCAGGACTTCAACCTTACCCTGCATTACCTGGACAAAGCACTTTCGGGTTTTCGCATACTCAATGACTCAGTTTTCATCATGATGTGCAATATGAACCTGGGTATCGTTTCCATTGACCAGGGTGACAGGGCTAAGGGCCTGGACTATTATTTCAAAGTAAAAGATTTTTCAACACGCCGGGATCAGAAAGCATTGCTCGGACATACGCTCTTTAATATTGCCAATGTTTACAACAGCATTGACAATATTGACCTGGCAAGGAAATATTACCTTGAAAGTATGGTTGTCTATAAAAGTATTTCAAATAAAAACGGCGAAAAAAGTGTGCTGTTTGAACTTTCTAAAATTGAACAAAACAGAGATAACTGGAAACAGGCATTTGCATATTATGACCATTATATCAGGATCAAAGACAGTGTGATCAACGCGGATCTCCTGAAGAACATCAACGATCTTCAATGGAAATACGATTTTCAGAAGAAGGAAAATGAAACAATGGCCATTAAAAAGAAGTTTGAACTGAAACAGCGGGAAACCATAATACTTATCATCTCTTTTACTTCATTCACCCTGGTAGCGCTTATGTTCGTTGCCCTCATACGGCTCAGGAACAAAAATCTCATCAAAGCCGATAAGCTTAAGGAACTGCAGATTAACCATTTACAGGAGAAAATCGCTGCGGATGATAAAATAAATACACTTGAAAAACTCAGACTGAAAGCCGAAATTGAAGCCAAGAATAAGGAACTTACTACCTCATCGCTGCAGTTGATCACTAAGAATGAAATCCTTGGCAACGTTTCAGGAATTGCCGAAAGTTACTATAAAAAGAAGGCAGTCAATGATGAGTGTTATATCAAGCTTAAAAGTATCCTGAAAGAGAACCTTGACCAGGAAAGAGATTGGGAGCATTTTAAGCGGCTGTTCGAAGAGGTACACCGTGACTTTTTCAGTAACCTTAAACTCAACTGCCCTGAAATTACCGAAAACGAATTAAGGCTCTGCGCTTACCTGAAAATTAACCTTCAAAATAAGGAAATTGCCAAACTACTGAACGTTACCCCCGATAGTCTCAAGACACTCAGGTATCGTATCCGCAAAAAACTCTGCCTTGAAAAAGAGTCTATACTTGAAGATTACATCAGGGGTATATAGCTGCAGAAAATACGTTTGTTTACCTTTTTCTGCACCGGTTTTTGCATGTTTTTTCGTATAACTTTTCTTTATGCCTGAATATCTGAATGATACAAAAGGAAGTGTTTGAACGTTGTTCACCATTTGTTTACCATAAAAATTAGGATTAGCATTTCGCCGTAGGTAATTTTATAGCACAAACGACTCAAGTGTTTCACCTAAACTCAATATTATGAAAAAACATTACTATCTGATGTGCTTCTCCCTGCTTTTTACCCTGGCAGTCACTGCGCAAGACCAGTTTGACTCATTAAATGTCACCTATCAGGGCTCATGGGGATTCGGACAAAGCTTTTCAATGGGAACCAACCAGTCAGGCAACCTTAAATTTGTGGGCTCCGGCGCCGGTGTTATCATCCTTGATGTAACAGACCCTGCCAACCCGGTAAAAGTTTCCGAATTCAGCACGAGGGGACTTGTTGATGCCATCTACTTCGAAGAATCAACCAGTCGCTTATTTGTTACAGCTTACTTTGGAGGTTTCGAAATATGGGACCTCGCCAATGTTGCATCACCATCCAAAATTGGCGGAGGAAGTGTAATAGGCCTGCCCCGGGGCGGAATTTATGGCGACGGTAATTATGTTTATGTCGTTTCGGTAGCCGATGGCGTCCAGGTTTTCGATATAACGGATCCTGCAACTCCGGTATTTATTGGCAGTTGTCCGATTAATCCCGACTATCTCGCATGGTCATCCGATAAATCAGGTAATTATATTTATGTAGCCCTCTCCGAAGGCGGTATGGAAGTCGTGGATGTTTCAGTGCCAAGCAATCCTGTAATAGCAGGCACTTATAATGATATCGTTTATGGTGTAGATGTGATAGATGACATTGCCTATGTGGTTTCTTATGGTTTCGGACTAAATACACTCAATGTCAGCGATGCGTCAAATATCACGGTTACAGGCACATGTGCCGTTCCGGGTTTCCCATACCGTGTCAATGTGGTTGGTAATTATGCCTATATCGGAAATACCGACTATGGGAGCGACGGAGGTGTGAATGTAATTGATATTTCTGCTCCGGCTAACCCAACGCTTGTTACCACTTATTCCGGGTTCGCACAATACATTGCTGCATCCGGCAACTCGATGGCATTCACTGGATCAAACATGTTATGCACAATACTTGATCTGACCGTTCCGGCCTCTCCTGTTCTGGCAGCCACTTATTCCCTTCCAAACTTCATCGGTGATATGCATGTGAATGGCAATTATGCATACACAGGCAATAATGGTTTCAGGGTCTTCGATGTTACCGATAAAACCAATCCTGTGCAGATCGGATACAATGTCACCGACGGATCCATCGTACGCACTGCCGGCAACCATGCTGTCTATATCCGCGAAAGTATGACATCCAATAATCCGGTGATGGTAATGGATATAACCGATCCAACCAATCCTGCTCTTCTCGGTCAGTATAATTCACCCGTTATGACCAATGACCTCGAAGTGCGTGATAACTATGCCTTCGTTTCATGCTGGTGGGACGGGATACGAATTGTCAATTTTGCCGATCCATCAAACCCAACCCTTGTTTCCCATGCGATGGGTTTTGCATCAGGCGGCACCCCGGGTGTAACCTACTGTTATGCACAAGCGCTTGATGTTGATGGTAATTATCTGTATATCATCGACTATGGTCCATTCACGGAAGAAGATACCAAAGGACTGTACATCCTTGATATTTCTGATGTATCGAACCCGGTACTGGTTAAACGCTTTACCGGTATCCAGAGTTATGGTTATGATCTCGATGCAGTGGGTAATTTCGTTTATATTGCCGATAACTATGGCGGAATGGAGGTCATTGATGTCACCGATAAGGAAAATCCCGTGCAGCGTGGTTACTGCAGCCTGCCCGACGGCTCCAACTCTGTGACAGTCACTGAAAATATGGCGTTTGTTGCCGATTACATCAGGGGAGGCATCCAGGTGGTTGATGTTTCCAATCCTGATAACCCATTCGTTGCAGGTTATTATGCACCCTCGGGCTGTTTTGCCATTTCAGCCGATGTTGAAGGCACTTATATTTATCTTGCTGATGGTGCCGGTGGTTTCCAGATTTATAATACATCGCTTATTACAGCAACCAAACCCGATTATACACTGCCGGCAGTTTCATCTACGGGCTGTCCTAACCCTTTCAGCGACCGCCTTTTCATCAAAGCAGGTATCACTGGCAAAACTGCCGGAAAGCTGATCATCTCTGACGCCGCCGGTAATTATATAACAACACTCTTACCTGTAAACCAAAATCAGGAAGAAGTCATTTATGAATGGAATGGAAAAACAGCCTCCGGCCACAATACAGTACCCGGATTTTACTTTTACCGGTCGGAGGATGGAAGTGTGAGTGGAAAAGTGGTTCGAATGTAAAAAAGGCCAAAGGCCTTCGATTCCTGATTCAGGATTCCTAATTCCGGATTCCTGAGTCAGGGTCTTACATTTTCTTAATGGTACAGCTCAATTAATTACAAAATTTTTATACTTCCTGCTGCAATTTTGTCTGTGTTTCCATAACAGGTAAAATGAGCGAGCGCATTGAGAATAATCTACTTACAAAGCCTTATCAGATAATACTTAAGCAGGTAGGCAGTCTGGTTTCAATAACCGGTTATATTATAGCAATACCTGTGGTTGTAGGGGCTATCTATGGCGAAGGGTATTCAATGGCCGGATTTCTGCTTGCTGCTGTCATTGTCTGGGGTACCGGTTCAGCAATTTACAGGATCTTTAAATGTGCCGACGACCCCCATTCCAACCATTCACTGGTTATCGCTGCTTCAGGTTGGCTGGCAGTTACCCTTGCAGGAGCACTTCCTTTCCTGATAATAGCATGGATGACCCCTGAACAGGCAATGAATTCATTTATTCCTCCGGGAGCCGGTTATAATGTGTCAAGTCTGGTCTATTTCAGGAACCCGTTGCATTGCTTTTTCGAAAGCATGAGTGCCTATACTACCACAGGGCTTTCCATGGCTGTACACGAACCCTCGGTGGGGAAAGCTATCCTGTTCTACCGAAGTCTGGCAAACTGGTTCGGTGGTGCAGGCTTTATTATTATGGTACTGGCTGTTTTCAGACAGGCATCGGGCAAAGGAGCTAACCTGCTCTTCAGTGCCGAGTCGACCAGCAAAAAACTCAAACCACGAATTATTGAAACTACCCGCGCTATTTGGAAGGTTTATGCAATTGTAACCCTATTTTCATTCCTCTATCTGGTCGTAGGAACACTGATTATTCTTCCTCATTACGGCCTATCTGAAACTATTTTCGATTCTTTCTGCCATGCCATGTCGGGCCAGTCAACAGGCGGATTCAGCACATTGGATGACAGTATCGCAACCTACCATTCCTATTCAATGGAAATGCTTTACCTGCTGCCCATGATCATCGGCTCGTTTTCCATGCCATTCCTTTTCAAGGTGGTAATGGAGGGCAATCTCCGCGAAATATGGCACGATATACAGACAAGGGCTTTGCTGATCCTTTTTGTGGTGGGTAGTCTTGTGCAAACAGCGCTTCTCATGTATGGCTCAATCCTGCCCGATCCGTTCCGTATCGGCGTATTCCAGTTTATCAGCGGCCTATCCACAACAGGATGGCAAACCACCAGCTTTGCCCAATGGGACTGGCTTTCGGTTGTGTTTATCAGTTGTGTTGCCATGTACATCGGAGGCGCTTCGGGCGGAACGGTTGGTGGTATTAAAATGATCAGGGCTTTGTTCCTGTTAAAGGGCTTAAAATGGTCTGTCGGGCGTACCTTTCAGTCAGAAAGCACCATAAAAACGGTAAAATTCAATTATCATAACCTCCATGAAACCGAGATATACGAGGAGTTCTCGAAAGCGGCAGTTATTGCCATCCTCGCTGCATTGCTGATTCTTTTCTCTGCCTTCATAACATACATACTTACTGGCACCAACTTCACTTTTAAGGATGCGCTGGTTGAATCCGCATCATCCCAGGGCACCGTGGGACTTTCGTCAGGGATAACCGATCCTTCCATGAATCCTCTTCTTGAGGTAATTTACATTTTCCAGATGTGGACAGGCCGTTTAGAGATCATTCCCATATTAGCATTGATCAGGGCAATCTTCAGGGGAACGGCACCCAGGAAATTGTGACTTGCTCCCCGTTCCCTTTTCCCGGTTGGTTCTGAAGCCGGATTCCTGATTCCGGATTCCCCTCACCCCCCTGCCCCCTCCCCCGGAGGTGGAGGGGGAAACGATTAACCTGATTAAATGATTCTCCTGATGATGCTAACCACCTTAAATTACTGAATGAGGCCTCTACTATACTTTCCTTTGTAACTATAAACAAGAAAAAACAAGAAAAAACAAGGGAAACTCTCAAATCCATATTGAACGCTATCTTCCAAACTTTGTTACAAGAAGTAAACGGAGGATTACATGAGGAAAATTATTGTCTTGTCATTTATTACACTGGATGGCGTAATGCAGGCACCGGGCGGACCGGAGGAAGACCAGTCGGGTGGTTTTGAATATGGCGGGTGGGTTGCACCCTATTTTGATGAGGAAAGCGGTAAGGTGATGGAAAAACAGATGAAACCTGCCGACCTGCTGCTTGGCAGGAAGACCTTCGAGATCTTTGCGGCATACTGGCCCTCGCATGCTGATATCTGGCCCGGGGTGAATGAAGTAAAGAAGTATGTTATGTCGAAGAGCATAAAAAAATCCGACTGGAAAAACTCAATCTTTCTGAATGATATTGAAGATGTCAGAAATCTTAAAAATTCTGAGGGTTCAGACATCCAGGTACATGGCAGTGGGGATCTTATTCAGTCGTTACTTGAAAATGATCTGGTTGATGAACTCTGGCTAAAATTCTTCCCGGTAACGCTTGGCAAAGGGAAGAAGCTGTTTGCCGATGGCACCAATCCGGCTGCTTTTACCCTGACTGAGAGCACCATTACTCCAAGCGGTGTCATTGTTGCTAATTACAAAAGGTCAGGAAATGTGAAAACCGGAACGGTCGGGACTTAAAAAGCGTTCAAAGGTTGTTCAAAGGTTGTTCAAAGGTGCCCCGATTCTCGGGCCAGGCCGCGTTCAAAGGTTGTTCAAAGGTGGTTCAAAGGTGGTTCAAAGCTGCGGTTCAAAGGTGCGCGTTCAAAGGTGTTAGTCAGTTGAATCAAATAATCAGGTGAGTTCTGAAACAAGGAAAAAAAAGAGAAACAAGAAAAACCAGGAAGATGAGTTGAATATATTCCAGAAAATTTTCTATAAAACTTGTTTGATTACATACTTTTTACTACTTTAGCAATCTGCTTAAGCATAAAAGTCTGAGAAACTATCATTCGGCTTATGACTCGCATGGCATTGGATTGAGGGCGCATACAAGTACCTTATCTCTACCCCATGCCTACCCCAAGTTTACCTTTTTTTGATGCTTATCCTAAGCATGGGGTAACTACGTCCATTCGCGAAATAACCCGTAACCCTTTTATCTGTCATTACATTAGATATTTAAAATAAAAGAAGATTATCAAACAATTTTAAAGTGGCACGGTATAAATTTTTATTCTATATCTTGCATATTTGAAAATTATAATCTACTTTTATTCAATTATTTAGACTTTTTACTGGCTTTTAACCTAACGAATAGCATGGATATAGATTAGCAGGATTATGAAAACGATCACCAGACTTTTTCAGGCTAACTATTTTGAAATCCTAAGAGAAAAAGAGCAGTTTGTGGCCTTCAGGAAAGACAGGATAAAAGTTATTTTTGATCATGCCACCATCCGGGTCATGGATGAGAAAAAGATCTTCTGTATTCCATTCTCGCTTTCGAATGTCATGGCGATTATTGCCTGGTCAAACCTCCCGGTTATTTTCCGGGAAGAACTGCGAAGCGCAGCAAATGATGATTATTTTTCCGGGCTTTTTAATATCAGGCCCAAGACAAAAATTGAACTCATCTTTGCTGATAAGCTGATAAAGGTTATGATGAATTACAGGGATTTTAAAGTTAGTTCATAGCAGAAGGCAAATAAATGCGTTCT
>DATGZB010000008.1:0-13052 GCA_035297395.1 Lentimicrobium sp.
TATTAACCAGCATGTAAATTATACCGAAAAATGAAAGCAGTATCCCAATGATTGTATACCGGTCCACTTTTTCGTGAAGAAAAAGATAAGCGACTATAGGTGCAACGAGCGGGATAGTGGCGATAATTGCTGAAGTAATGGCAGGTGATACAAACTGTAATCCAAAGTTCTCTCCAAGAAAATAAAAAAACGGTTCTGCTAATGCAAGTAAAAAAAACCATTTCCGGTCTTCCTTTGCTATTTTCTCAGTATTACCTGATATTTTAATATAAGAATACAATATTACAGAAGAGAGAACAAGCCTGAAGAAGATCACTGAAATAGGATCAAAATCCTTAAGAGCTATGTTTGTCCAAATAAACGACATGCCCCAAAAGAGCATTGAAAGTATAATAAAAATGTAGTATTTAACAAGTGATTGAGGAGCCGGATTCATTTGCAAAAATTGAGTGACAAAGGTACTAAAAACACAAAAGGCTAAACTGAAGGACTTAATAACTGTCAGGATATCCTTTGTATAAATTCTTCTTCAGTTATAATAGGAATACCAAGGGATTCAGCCTTAACCTTTTTCTCCGGACCCATATTTTCACCACCGATGATAAATGTAGTTTTTGAGGATACTGATCCAGAGACCTTACCAGCATGTTTTTCTATTTCCTTTTTAAGGTCATCCCTGGAAGGAAATATACTGAATGATCCGCTAACAACTATTATCATCCCGGCAAGTTTGTCACTGATCCTTTCATCTGTAACCTGCATTGAGAATTGTAATCCGTGCATCCTGAGCCTTTCAACCATGTTCCGGTTATCGGGATCATTAAAATACTCTGTCACAGCTCCGGCAATACGAGGGCCAATCTCTTCTACTTCGAGCAGTTTATTCAATCCGGCATTCATCAGGCTGTCAATGTCTTTGAAGTGTCTGGCCAATATGCGTGCGATTGTCTCACCAACGAATTTTATTCCCAGGGCATACAACACTCTGTCAAAGGATACTTGCTTTGAATTGCCAAGTCCTTTCATCACATTCTCAACTGATTTCTTCTGAAAGAGGACACGTTTTTCTTGCTTTTCTTTTGGTGATGCTAGATCTTCATCGATTTCAGTTAGTTCATCAGACTCGATGCTTTCGGCTAACTGTGATTTTTTTGCAGCAAATATTTTCCCAAGTGACAGCAACTTATCTTCATTTAAGTCGTATAAGTCAGCAGGCGTGTGAACTAAACCCGCATCATAAAGCATTTCTATCTTACCTTGTCCCAAGCTCTCAATATCCATAGCCCTTCGACCGATAAAATGAACAAGTCTTCCCTTGATTTGAGGCGGGCAGCCTGTATAATTTGGACAAACCCATGAAGCTTCGCCCTCCTGTCGTACTAATGTAGAGCCACACTCAGGACAAACCTTAATAAACTCAGTGGCAAATAATTCCGGAGGCCGCTTACTAAAGTCAATGCGTGTGATTTTAGGAATCACATCGCCTCCCTTTTCGACAAAAACTGTATCACCAACCCTGATGTCCAGGGCGGCCATAACATCAGCATTGTGTAATGTTGCTCTCTTTACGGTAGTACCTGCTAATAGTACAGGTTTCAAATTTGCCACAGGAGTAATTATTCCTGTCCTGCCAACCTGAAAAGAAATTGAAAGCAAAGTTGTTGAAGCTTCCTCCGGTTTGTACTTATAAGCAATTGCCCATCTTGGTGCTTTGGCAGTATATCCAAGTAATTGCTGTTGTTCTATGCTGTTAACTTTAATAACTACTCCGTCGATATCAAATGAAAGCTTTGGCCTGCTTATTTCAATCTCATTGATAAATTCAAGCACCTGATCTATACTACTGCATTTAGCCTTGATATCAGAAATATTGAAACCCCATTTTTTGAGGAGCATTAATCTTTCATAATGGGTAGGCACTTCAACTTCATCCGTGAATAATGTATAAGCAAATGAATCCAGGGGACGTTTTGCCACTTCTGTAGAATCCTGTGTTTTAAGCGTACCTGCAGTAGCATTCCGTGGGTTGGCAAAGATTGGTTCACCTGCTTCGAGGCGCTGCTTGTTCATCCTTGCGAATCCCACCCGGGGCATAAAAATTTCTCCACGAACCTCAAACTCATCAGGAATACCAGTTGCTGAGATCTTCAATGGAATATGACCTATGGTTTTTACGTTATTCGTCACATCGTCACCCTGGACTCCGTCACCACGCGTAACTGCCTGCACAAATTCACCATTCCTGTAATGCAAACTGATTGAAACACCATCAATTTTAAGCTCGCAAACATATTCATATGGTTCATTCAATCCTTTCTGCACTCGTCTGTCAAACTCACGCAATTCAGATTCTGAGTAAGTATTATCCAATGAGAGCATTGGCGAACGGTGTTTTACTGTAGGAAATTCTTTTGTAATACTTCCTCCTACCCTTTTTGTAGGACTATTAGGATTAGCAAATTCAGGAAATTCTTTTTCAAGTTTTATTAGTTCTTCCAGCAACTTGTCAAACTCATAATCACTAATCACAGGATTTGCCTCGTGATAATATAAGTAATTATGCCTGTTGATTTCTTGAGAAAGGTAATCTATTCGCTCTTTGGCTTTATTATGATCCATGGCTCGCTAATAATGTTTTTCCGATCCTCATTTAGCATGATGGCGGGTATTGAACAAGTACACTATTTCGGCCATATTTTTGGCTTTGCGCTCATTTCTCAGCAATTGCGCCGATTCAGTAAAATAATTATGCTTACTCAGAAAATCCATTTGGACTTTGTACCAATCTATCAGGGAAATCGTGTTTCCGGTGAGTTCCCATTCAAGTCGAAGTTTCTGCCCTATAATAAAGAAGTCATTCCTTCCAAGGTAATCTAAATCAGCATCGCATAAAATCTTTTCTCCAATAGTATATGCTGCCTGAGGTAGTTTGGTACACTGGATCATGTTCTTGATCTTGGTAATTTCCTCATCCGTAAATCCAAATTTTGGCAAAATATCAGAAGCCATCCTGGCTGAAATCGATTCATGGTCTTCAAATCGCACAATTATACCAATATCATGGAGCCATGCAGCAGCTTCAATGAGATTAGTATTGTATGTATCAACTTTTTCCATTTTTGCAAGTCTGAGCACAGAATTATGAACATCATAAGTATGATCAACACCATGATAAACCACAAAAGGTGGTAATTCATGCTCCATTTTTTTGCATACAAAGTCAGCAAGTGCTTCTAAGTCCATTTCAGTAAGTCAAACATCATTAAGCAAAGATGAAAAAAAAGCTCCGGCCAGTGCCGGAGCAAGATTTATTTTCCAAACAACTTATAAACCTAAAACCTCATAATTGAATTTCCTGGGATTAACACACATAACAGGTATCTGAGATGTATTGAAGATGATCTCTTCATCATATCTGCCAAGTATGTATGAAGTGAAACTCTTATCAGGATCTGTCATGATCATAATCAGGTCAGCATTGTTTGCAGTAGAATAATCAATTACCTGTTTTGCAAAGTTTGTGTTTTTTTCAGCTGAACGCTCAACAAATGATACGTTGTTCTTTGTAAAAAAGTCTGCAATATGCTTTGAAGCCTTATAAACTTCATCGGTTGCTTCGGCAGTTCTTAATATGTGTATTGTAGCATTGAATTTCTTTGCGATGAAGACAGCCCATTTTGTCTTTTCATGCGGACCGGCTTCACTGGTAATCGGAAGAACAATTTTCTTATACCCATTCTCAAAGGCGCGTTTTTGAACAACTACAACTGGTGCTTCGGATGATGTAATTACCTTTAACGCAAAGCTTCCGGTTAAACGCTGTAATCCTACCTTTCCATGTGTTCCCAGGTAAACCATGCTGATATTTTCTTCTTTAATTACATCAGCTATTTCAGTAAATATACTTCCTTCCCTGGTTAGGTACCCGGTTTCGATATTATAAGTTGTTGAAAGTGAGGTAGCTAGTTCAGCGAGTTTGTCATCAATTGCACTTGCAGGAAGATTCTCATTTTTTAAATAAGTCTTAGTTTCACTATTTATGACATGAAGCAATAATACTTTCGAACCCAGCCATTTTGCAGCTTCTGCTGCCTGGTTTGCAGCGTTTGCACACACTTCTGAGAAATCGGTGGGAACCAGGATACTTTCAATGTTCTTCTTATCCATTGGAATACTTTTTTAATAAATTGGTATGATTGTTTGAGATATACAAAATTAAGCGCTTTTTTATCAGTTTACAATATTTTCATGCAAAATATACTACCGCTCACTATAAGTGGGGTATCAACAAGATAAAGGGCATAAAGTTTAACAATAGAAATTGCTATTTTTGTTCTTTATAACAAGCAAATAACAGAAGTTTTCAGTTAGCGTTAATACAGCAGTTAATAAAGTTAAGCTTCAACAATTGACAGTAATCATGAAAAAAATTTCACTTAGCATAGTAACTGTTTTATTAACAGTAAGTGTAGCGTTTGCCCAAATCACTACAGATCCTCAATTTCCTACTGATAACCAACCTGTTGAAGTAACTTTCAATGCAACGGAAGGCAATGGCGGTCTGTCCGGTTATACCGGAGATGTTTATGCACATACAGGTGTGATAACTAATCTTAGCAGCGGACCATCTGACTGGAAATACGTAAAAACCAACTGGGGTCAGAATACCCCTGAAACCAAACTGGAAAGAATTGGTACTGACCTTTATCGTTTCACCACCGGTACTCAAACCATCAGAGATTACTATGGAGTACCAGCATCGGAACAGATATTGAAACTGGCATTTGTCTTTCGAAGCGATTTACCCGTTAATAATGGTAACTATTTTGAAGGAAAAACTAATACCGGAGGCGACATTTTTGCGGATGTCTATTCAGTCGGGCTATTTGTAAAAATTGATAAACCGGTCAATTATGCAAACCTGGTCGATCCTGAAACAGAATTTGTCATTGAAGCATCATCCACTCTTGCCGACTCAATTGTACTATTTATTGATAATGTTAAGATAAATTCTATCAGTGCAACAACCCTGAAAGATACAATTATTACCGAAACTGAAGGAAAACACTTTCTTAAAGTCACTGCCCATCATGAGGATGAAATTGCTTACGATTCAGCCTATTACTTTGTAAAACCGGAAGTTACTGTTGCTGAAATGCCCGAAAACATTAAAAGCGGTATTAACTATATAAACGACAGCACAGTAATACTTTCACTCTATGCTCCGGCCAAACAGGATGTTTTCATTCTTGGTGACTTTAACAACTGGGAGTATGACGCTACAGGGCAGATGTACAAAGATCCTGATGGCAATAACTGGTGGAGACAAGTTGATGGACTCGAACCAGGCAAAGAATATATTTTCCAGTATTGGGTAGATGGTATAGTGGTCGCTGATCCTTTCGCGGACAAATACCTGGATCCCTGGAACGACCAGTATATATCAGAAGAAACATATCCGGGATTAATCAACTACCCTTTTGACAAAACATCTCAGTTCGCTTCTGTTTTACAAACAGCCCAGCCTCAATACCAATGGATGTCTGGTACATTTGATCCACCTGCCCAAACAGACCTGGTAATTTATGAATTGCTGCTTCGTGACTTCATAGCAGCGCATGATTATCAAACGCTTATAGATACACTCAGCTATCTTAAGAGGCTGGGTGTGAATGCTATTGAGCTGATGCCAGTCTATGAATTTGAGGGAAATTCAAGTTGGGGATATAATACTGCTTTCCATTTTGCACCTGACAAATATTATGGCCCAAAAAATGACCTGAAACAGTTTATTGATGCTTGTCATCAGCAGGGTTTTGCGGTAATATTTGACATAGTACTTAACCATGTATTCGGTTCATCACCATTTGCCCGCCTATATTGGGATGCTGCTAATAACAGGCCTGCTGCTGATAATCCATGGCTGAATCCTATTGCAAAGCATGATTTCAATGTTGGATACGACTTCAACCATGAAAGCCAGGCAACCAAGGATCTGGTAAAGAGAGTAGTTGAATACTGGATAACTGA
Source organism: Lentimicrobium sp. (assembly GCA_035297395.1). Classification (GTDB taxonomy): domain Bacteria; phylum Bacteroidota; class Bacteroidia; order Bacteroidales; family Lentimicrobiaceae; genus Lentimicrobium. The sequence goes on from DATGZB010000008.1 coordinate 6,031, forward strand.
TTATAAGGTAGATGGTTATAGATTTGATCTTTCAAAAGGATTTACTCAAAAGAACACTTTAGGCAATACAGATGCATGGGGACAATATGATGCCTCGCGAATTGCCATCTGGAAAGACATTGCAAACAAAATATGGGCAGTAAAACCGGAAACCTACATCATTCTTGAACATTTTGCTGATAATTCGGAAGAGAAGGAACTCTCAAACTACGGGATGATGCTTTGGGGAAACCTGAACTATGCATTCCGACGAAATGTAATGGGAAAGAGCAGTGATCTTGATATTTCATGGCTCTCATACAAAACCAGGGGGTGGAATGACCCACATGTTGTAGGATATATGGAAAGTCATGACGAGGAAAGGCTTATGTTTTCAATTCTCGATGATGGCAATATGAGCAATCAGTGGTACAATATTAAACATCCGGATACTGCCTACCAAAGGATAATTGCTGCATCTGCATTTTTCTATATAATACCTGGCCCTAAAATGTTATGGCAATTCGGTGAACTAGCATACGATTATTCTATCGAATACAATGGACGACTGGGCGAAAAACCAATAAGATGGGATTATCAGGATGACTGGAGAAGAAAGCACTTATTTACAATGACCGCTGAACTGATCAAACTAAAAAAAGAGCATGATGTATTCCGCACTACTGATTATACTTTAAATGTTTCCGGGCCGCTTAAATCTGCCAATCTGATTGATGATGAAATGTCAGTTACATTAATCGGAAATTTCGGAGTCATAAACGGACAAATAGTCCCCGGATTTAACCAGACAGGCAAATGGTACAATTATTTTACAGGTGATTCACTGAATGTAATTTCATTAACCGATAAAATCACATTAAAACCAGGGGAATTCAGGCTCTATACATCAAAGCGACTTACTGTTCCTGAGACAGGACTGGCAGTACCTGAGCAAATGGTTTATACTAACGTTATCCTGAAACAGGTTTTCCCCAATCCGGCAAAGGATGAAATTAATATTAGCCTTGATATCCCAGATAAACAAAACATCAGAATTGTCCTAACAGATTTGAACGGGCAAGAACTGAAAACAGTTTTTGAAAGGAACTTTGTACCCGGAACTCATACAGTCAATGTTGACATTAGTGGAATAGCGTCAGGAATGTATTTCCTTAAACTGGTGACCAAAGAAAGAATAGAGGCACAGAAGGTTTTTAAATATTAATAAGGCAAAAGGCGAAAGGCAATCCCGAAATTTCGAGACAAAGGCAAAAGGCTTAAATCCCAATAGATCACATTATTGCGTCTTACTAATTTGAAATCCAGCCCCAATTAGTGATGTGATCATTCTTGCTTCATATTATGGAAAACATTGGTGACATCATCGTCATCTTCCATTCTATCGAGCATTTTCTCAACTTCAGCTTGTTGTTCTGCTGATAAGGATTTTATATCGTTTGGAATTCTTTCAAAGGCGAAGTTCTTAATATTAAAATGATTCTCTTCAAGGTATTTTTGTATTGGGCCAAATGAAGAAAACTCAGCATAGATCATCATCTCTCCTTCATCTATGAAGATTTCTTCAAGACCATAATCAATAAGTTCAAGTTCGAGTTCTTCAAGTTCAACTCCATCTTTCATTTCAACACGGAACGAACACTTGCGCTCAAACATAAAGTCAAGCATACCCATTGTGCCCAAACTACCACCATTTCTTGTAAAATAACTGCGTATATTGCCAACTGTCCTGGTCGGATTATCAGTTGCAGTTTCAACCACAACTGCTATACCATGAGGACCATATCCTTCATAGACCACTTCTTTATAATCGGAGGAATCTTTTGATACCGCACGTTTGATTGCCCTTTCCACATTTTCCTTAGGCATGTTCTCACTCTTCGCATTTTGGATCAGAAGTCTGAGTTTAGGATTCATAGTCGGATCAGGGCCACCTGCTTTAACAGCAATTTCAATATCCTTACCAAGGCGGGTAAATACTCTTGCCATATTTCCCCAACGTTTCATTTTACGTGCTTTCCTGAATTCAAATGCTCTTCCCATGACAGAGGTTTTTAATGAGGGGCAAAAGTAAAGAAAATGTTAGAAATAAATGAAGAGGCCATTTGATTATTAAACTCATGCATTTCGGTATGAAAACAGCTTATTGTAAACTAATTTGCTACCGATAACCTACCGATGGCCTACCGATGTTTTACCTATCCGCTACCGATATACTACCGATTTTTGGGGCTTTAATCAAGCGCAGTAAGGCTTTCAGAACGATTTATATGGATACTGATTGAAAATCTGACACTTATGAAATATGAGTCTCAGCATAGATTAGCAATTGAACCACGTTTTGAAGCATCGAGATTTAGAGGTGATTCAAAGTTTACCAATCTCACAGGGATGCTATTTAACTTAGTAATACCCTTGCAGTTGGATTGTCTTACTTACTCTAACGGGATTAGATTTTTATAAGGGATTCATTGCACTCTCCAACAGAATTTAAAAAGCATCCGAAGTATACTAAAGTTCAACAACACTATATTTGCTTTGGTATTTAGAAGAATATAAATTCAAAAATGAGTAATTATAATAAACCAATCTGTTTGTATTTTTACCAAGTGAATTTTACGAAATAAACCTAATAAATATGGCTGAAAAGAAAACTAAACTCGTTGAGATAAAAACCAAACCAACTGAAATAAATGTAGAGGACTTTATTAACAGCATCAAAGAGGAACAAAAACGAAAGGATAGTTTTGTGCTTCTTGAAATGATGAAAAAAATTTCAGGTGATAATCCGGTACTGTGGAGCAACTCAATTATCGGATTCGGTAAAATAAGATTTAAAAGTCCTGCAACGGGAAGGGAAGTTGAATGGATGAAAATGGGTTTTGCACCTCGCAAGGCAAATTTCTCATTGTATTTAGCGGTTCATGTAAATGAATATGCCAAAGACCTGGAGAAATTAGGTAAATTTAAGACGGGTGTAGGTTGTTTGTATATAAATAAACTGGCAGATGTTGATTTAAAGGTGTTGGAAAGGATAATGACCGAATCTTTAAAACTAAAAAATCTTTAACCTTCGTAATATTGCAGCTAATTTAAATTCTCTGTTAAACTCCATAATGAAAAAAACGCTTATTTCTTTAAAGAGGTTCATTGATCCGCAGTATCAAACTTTATTTTCGGAATATAAAATTGATTTTAAGCCAAGGTATGGACATGGTAATCCACCTCATTCCAGGCTTTTTGAAATCATAAATTCTAACCGGTCAGTTTATAAAATCATTCTGCTTGAAATGCTGCAATTTAAAGATGTATTTCAGGGAATTAAGAAGGCTTCAAATGAGAAGAGCTGTGAAGCACCTTCTTATAACAATGGATTTTTACCCGGCCTCGACATCTTTGGAATCTATACAATGCTCTCTAAGTATAAGCCAGAGACTTATATTGAAGTAGGTTCCGGTACTTCAACTAAAGTTGCATATAAATCAATCAGGGATAATAATCTCAATACAAAGATCTTATCAATAGACCCACATCCGAGGGCTGAAATAGATTGCCTGGCCAGCAACATAATTCGTAAGCCTTTTGAATCAATAAATTTCGATTTTATCTTTTCTCTCAAAGAAAATGATATACTTTTCATTGACAACTCCCACAGAATCCTTCCTAATTCTGATTCAATGGTTTTCTTCCTTGAAGTGTTGCCACGGTTACAAAAGGGTGTGATAGTTCATATTCATGATATATATCTTCCTTACGATTATCCCCAATTCATGTGCGACCGTTTTTACTCGGAGCAATATGGATTAGCCATGTATTTACTTGCGAATAGCTCGAGATATTCAACTATTTTCCCGGGATATTTCATTTCTCAGGATAAAGATTTATCATCTATGATTGATACTATTTGGCACCACCCAAACCTTGAAGGTGTCGAAAGGCATGGGGGTTCTTTTTGGCTAAAAATAGAGTGAAACATTATATCATTTGGCAGTATGTGTCCTCTCGAGATAATTAAGCACAATATCATTAAGGTTGGTTTTGTTCTCTATTGATGATGCAATTCCATAAAAAGAAGCGGAAGATTTACCGCCTGTAGATTGCTTTGTATCCACCGATCCTGAAGCTTTCAGTCCAAGAAGTTTAGAAGTTTTCCCTGGGAAGGCGGTCATTAGTTTTTTCCCAAGTTTTATACCAACTCCTGCACTTACACGTTTCAAAGTATTATGCCTGACTGCCTTTACACACTGCTGAAGATCAGTAAGAAACCTGTCGGTATTTTCGAGATTTGGGTTTGTTATAATTAAGTGCAAGGCCTCAGGATACATAATACGGTCGATGTACCATCCACGGTTATGAAGTTCATCTCCTATCAGATAAATATCCTTTTTGGACGAAGAAAAGGCCAAAACACACATCACTGGTTCGCCGACTATACTTAAACCTTCAATAGCACAAATACCGGATTTGAGTTTTTCAACTGCCTTCATTGTTTTATTTGTCAAAGCCATATAACCTTCCATTCCATGAAACATCAGCATGGCCAAAGCATCCATTATTGGAGCACCGCTTCTGCTTCCAAGAAAAGTAGTGCAGCCAAATAAACCACCCGGCCAGTCACAGTGAACAAAAAACTGACTCCTCCACAATTCTTTAGTACGATATAAAATTACGGATGCACCTTTTGCTCCATATCCGAATTTGTGCATATCGGCTGAAATGGAAGTTACACCGGGAATCCTGAAATCAAAGAGAGGTATTTTATAATCCAGTTTCTCCATGAAAGGCAGGAAAAATCCTCCCAAACAAGAATCAACATGAAAGAATAAATTCCTTTCCAAAGCAATTTTTCCCATTTCTTCTATGGGGTCAACAACCCCATGAGAATAAGAAGGAGCAGATCCTACTATAAGAATTGTTTTTTCATTAATCAATCTAACGAGTGCATTGCAGTCAGCACGGTAATCATTTTGCAATGGAAGCAGGATAGCTTTTATGCCAAGCAATTGAGCAGCTTTATGAAAAGCAGGGTGAACAGACCAGGGTAAGATAACTTCGGGATCTTTGAGTGTGGGTTTTTGCTTATGGATATATTCCCTGCATGCTTTCATTGCCAGTAAAATACTCTCAGTTCCACCGGATGTCACACTGCCGGCAACGGAAGCATCCCCATTTAATAATCTTGCGGCTATTGATACAATCTGAATTTCGCCTTGAGCTATCGAAGGAAACAATGATGTGTTCAGCGCATTTTCAAATAAATATAGTTCATTTACCTTTGTCATCAGTTCAACAGCCTTCGTTTCAGGGGAATAAACATAACCGAACATTCTTCCATTTTGCCATTTTGCGTCCGATTTCTTGCACTGTTCAAGCAAAGCAAGAATATCTTCAGAAGTCATACCTTTATCGGGCAGTGTGAAGTAATCATTCATTTTATCATTGTTAAAATAAATAGTCCAGACAATATGCCAGTGCGATACCAAGATAGGTGCCAAAAGCATTTCCCAGCAAAGCCATTGATAAACCGGCTACAATTACTTCCCTATTTTTAATGGCATCCGCAATAGGCAAAATAAATGCAGGGCCAAAAATAACTGCAGCCGAGGTGATAATAACTGTGTCATCCTGCAGTTTGAAAAAGTAGGCCATGATCAATTGCAGTAAAATTGAACTAAAGACGACAGTTGCAACGAACATCACTATCGGAAGATTTCCAGTGACCAATCTGGTATAATTGGCCATTGCTCCTAAAGCAATGGAAAACATCAGCAATAGGTAATCTCCTGCTTCATAATTATATTTTAAACCACTGATTTTCTTGTTAAAGGAAAAAACAATACCCAGAGTAGTTATTCCAAGAATAATCAGTGTAGATTCCATTTTATTAAATAGCAATAATGACAAGCCCACTATCACACCAACGATTGGAATTGCAATTGCGATTGATTTCTTTACTTCAGCAAATTTGCGCTTTAATGAAAATTTGAGTAACGGGTTTATCTCATTTGTATCATTAATGTCTGCATTTCTTTCGTTGTCTTTCTTATATGCAGGTAGTATCAGACCAAATACTTTTTTCCCTAAAGTGATCAAAAACAAGAAATAAAGTCCTCCAAACAGCAGGTCTGCACTATTCATGACAATAAATGTTTCCTGTGCAACTTGAAGAGCAATCCCAATAGCTGTAAGGTTTACTGTTGCTCCTGTATAAAGTCCGACTGTCATCCCTGCAACTTTCCAGCCTTCATCAATTTGTCCTTTCAGCAGCAAAAAAGCAATGGTTGAACAGATTACAACGGCTATGGTTCCAAGGAAAAAAGAGATGATAGTATTCCTTGAATTTTTGACCCATTTCAAAAAATCACATGAAAAAAGAAGCATAGGCGTTGCAAGACAAACGCTAACCTCGGCAACATTTCTTAATAAGATTGAATTCAGGGGCAGGAAATTAAGGTTGCCGGCTATGATACCAATCATATAACATACCACAATGGGACTGATCCACTCTATAATCTTCACTCTTTTTTTAAGATAAAGAATTAAAGCAGGCAACAAAAGGATCAGGGCAAGTGTAATAACTGAAACAAGCATTTCCTTACAGAAATAGTTTCCCATTAAAGATATGGAAGATTTTACAAGAAAACAAGAAAATCCAAACGGTAATGCGATGGCTATTATGCTTACTGCACTTTTTAAGAAAAACACTTTAGTGGCCAAGCATTATGTGGATTTCAGCTTGTTTTTTTCTAAATTCTTGTATTACCCGTTCTATTAATTATACCCAGATTACAAATCTCCCTAAAAACCAGTAAGAAGTCCGAACAAATTTGTGATGCATTTTGTTGAGAATCAGCTATAGTAGCAGAAAAGGGGAATAAAAGCCAAAAAAAAAGTAAGAAAAGATTTGGAGGTAAGGCAGAAGTGTGTACTTTTGCAGTCCCAATTCGCGCACTAAGGTGCAGGAAAGGGGGAGTTCATTGAAGAGTTTGGGAGTAAAGGGAAGAAAGAATAAAATTTTTTTTCAA
>DATGZB010000009.1:0-11201 GCA_035297395.1 Lentimicrobium sp.
CGGTATTTGAGCTTTCACAAATTGAACGCATAGAAGGCATAGAATCAGAAATTGAAAAAGATTTCGGTTTCGTACCTGATTTTACCCAAGGAAAGCATTTCCTTGAAGCAAATGACTCTGCCGGTAATACTTTTAAAGCCACTGCCAAACCTGTTCTTATAGGTACAGCGGTTATCGGAGCCACAACCATGATCTTTGCTATTATACTTCTACTCAAAAATCTTGGTCTTCTTAGTCTGAGTCTTACAGATGCCCCAGTATTGCTGGGATTCATTACAGGTGGTGCAGTAATATTCTGGTTCTCAGGAGCTTCTATCCAGGCTGTAACAACTGGTGCATACCGTGCTGTTGAATACATTAAACGAAATATTGCACTGGATAAAACAGAAGCAGATATCAATGATTCCAAAGCCGTTGTAAAGATCTGTACGCAATATGCACAGGCAGGAATGTGGAATATTTTTGCTGTAATCTTCTCATTAACACTGGCTTTCGCATTCTTTGACCCCAATTTCTTTGTCTCATACCTGATCTCTATTGCAGTATTTGGACTCTTCCAGGCAATGTATATGGCAAATGCCGGTGGTGCATGGGATAATGCAAAGAAAGTTGTTGAGGTTGACCTTAAAGAAAAAAACACCCCGTTACATGATGCAACTGTTGTTGGTGATACTGTTGGTGATCCATATAAGGATACTTCCTCAGTTGCACTCAATCCGATTATTAAATTCTCTACGTTGTTCGGACTTCTTGCTGTGGAAATTGCAGTAAAAATGAGCATTTATGCCCGTGAACATGGAACAACTGATTATGCACCCATCATTGGGGTACTTTTCTTCCTGGTAGGACTTTTCTTTGTTTACAGATCCTTCTATGGTATGAGAATCAAAAAGGAAACCGGGAAACACTCATCCCATGGAAGTAAAACACATGATGAGAAAGTAATCAGTCATTAATACCTTTTGCATTTAAAGCTAAAAAAAGAAGGGGGAAGTTTTATTGAACTTCCCCCCTTTTTTATATAGATAACACAGATCACATTGGATGATAGGTTTGGGTTGCAGAAAAGAGATTATTTCTCAGCGAATTCCAGATTTAATGCTGATCTCCACCATGGATAATAGTGTTTTTGCAGTTCATCGGTTTCGGGGAATTTATAAAATATGTAACCTTCTTTCGAACCCACAAAGAATCCATTCTTCACAGTCCGGTAAAGTACATCGCCCTGGTAAAACCTGTTAACTGTCTTAGTTGGCTTCTCATAGCCCATATGCAATCCAATGAGGCAATCACGCAAATGATCTTTATTTGAATAAGGAAGATTCCCAACAGGTGCAGTGACAGGATCTTCAGCTAAACGGTTCAAAATAAGCTCAACAAAGACTACTTTAGGAAAGTAAATTGGATTCCTGCCTTCGGTCACCCATTCTGTAAAACGCACCGGATCAAGCTTACTAACCACGCGGGGAGTTACAGGGCACAACTGCTGGTAAAAATGTAATAATGGCTTGTTTTCAGGGATATATTCTGTGGGAGTCAACTCTAGTACTTTACCATCAGCAGTAGTCAGATAAAGGTTTCTGAATGCGCTCAGGGGAATATTTTCAAGAACCCGGTAAGTTGAAAGGTAAACTGACCTTTTAGGCTTTCCGTCAATATGAGGAACACATCGTGTTGTGATACTTTCAAGGTTAAAGTAATCACTTTTAAAATCAGGATCTATCTCAAAAAAGAAAGCTTGTCCTTGTGTACGCTTGTTTGTACCGACTGCATAATAAACTCCGAACTCTTCAGGAGGCAGCATCGAAGCAATAAGTGCTTCAGGTGTCATTGAAAGATACAAATAATGTTTGTGCATGTTACGTGTTGTTTTTCAATGACAAACGTACTAAAAAAAACAAATGCATCCATTGAATCTCTACAAAAGTTAAATCTTTATCTTTGCCAGACTTTTCAAGTTTTCAACCACTTTTATAATAACATTTAATATCATGGCCAAACTATCCAATGATTTCATCAACCGGCATAATGGACCAAAGGAAGATGAAATTGCTAAAATGCTCGATGTTATCGGTGTTCAGGATCTTGATACTCTTATTGATCAAACTGTACCAAAAAGGATCCGCCTGCCAAAACCTCTTAATCTTCCTGAAGGAATGAATGAATGGGAATACCTGACCCATCTCAAGGAATTGGGAGCAAAAAATAAAATTTATAAATCTTATATCGGATTGGGATACTATCCAAGCATTACTCCTGGTGTAATTCAAAGAAATATTCTTGAAAATCCAGGTTGGTATACTTCTTACACTCCTTACCAGGCAGAGATTTCACAGGGACGGCTTGAAGCGCTGCTTATCTATCAGACCATGATCAGTGATCTGACCGGAATGCCATTGGCTAATGCTTCATTGCTTGATGAAGGAACTGCCGCCGCCGAAGCCATGATTATGTTCTTTAATTCAAGATCACGTGATGCAGTAAAGGCCAATGCCAATAAATTCTTTGTATCCGATAAATTATTTGCCCAAACTATTGACGTGCTGAAAACCCGATCAGCTCCACTCGGAATACAATTGGTTATCGGAGATCATAATAAAACAGAATTCGACAGGAACTATTTTGGAGCCATTATCCAGTATCCGGATGAAACGGGTGAAATATATGATTACCGCGAGTTTACAGCCCGTGCACATGCTGACTGCCTGATGGTTGCTGTTGCTGCTGACTTGATGAGTCTTGCTGTCCTGACACCTCCGGGTGAATGGGGTGCTGATGTTGTTTTAGGATCAAACCAGCGCTTTGGCTTACCTATGGGTTACGGTGGCCCTCATGCCGGTTACTTTGCAGCCCGGGAAGACTTTAAACGTACCCTGCCGGGAAGAATAATTGGTGTATCGGTTGACGCTAAAGGCAACAGGGCTTTACGAATGGCACTGCAAACCCGAGAACAACATATAAAGAGAGAACGTGCTACTTCAAATATCTGTACAGCACAAGCATTACTTGCCATTATGTCGGGAATGTTTGGGGTATATCATGGCCCTGAAGGAATTAAACAGATTGCTTGCAGAATAAACACTTTCACTACGCTACTCTCAGCTGAAATACATAAATATGGTTATACCCAGTTAAATAAGACATTCTTCGATACGGTCAGAATTGAAATACCTGACCATGTGAGAATGGTTGAATTAAAGAAACTGGCGCAGGAAAACCAAGTCAATTTCCGTTATCTCTCTGATAAAATAATAAGTATCAGTATTGATGAAACAACCAACCTAGAAGACCTGAAGACCCTTGTAAACATTTTTGCATCCGCAGCTAAAAAGGTATTTGATCCCAACATTGTAATAACTGAGAAATGTCAGGGACAACTTTCTATGCCTTATGAACTTAGGAGGAAAACTCCTTTCATGCAGGATAAGGTGTTTAAAACTTATCATTCCGAAACTGCAATGATGAGATTCATTAAAAAACTTGAATCAAAGGACCTTGCTCTTAACAAAGCCATGATCCCATTAGGTTCATGTACCATGAAACTAAATGCTGCTGCTGAATTATTCTCTTTAAGCTGGCCAGAATTCAATAATATCCATCCTTTTGTTCCTGCATATCAGGCAGAAGGTTACACACTTATGATTGCTGAGCTCGAGAAAGCATTGTGTGAGATAACAGGTTTCAGTGCTGTTTCATTTCAGCCGAACTCTGGTGCTGCCGGTGAATATACCGGACTGATGGTTATCAGGGCATATCATATCAGCCGGGGGGAAGGCCACAGGAATGTCTGTCTTATCCCTTCATCAGCACACGGAACCAATCCTGCAAGTGCCGCAATGGCAGGTATGAGCATCATTGTTGTTAAATCAGATGAAAATGGCAATATTGATTTGAGCGACCTGAAAGAAAAAGCAGAAAAGTATAAGGATACGCTTTCTGCATGTATGATCACCTACCCTTCAACACACGGTGTATTTGAAGAAGGTATCTGCGATGCTATGTCGATCATTCATGAAAATGGCGGTCAGGTTTACATGGATGGTGCAAATATGAATGCACAGGTTGGATTAACAAGCCCGGGTTTCATTGGCGCTGATGTTTGCCATCTGAATCTGCATAAAACTTTTGCCATCCCCCATGGTGGCGGTGGTCCTGGAGTAGGCCCCATTGGAGTTGCCAAACATCTTAAACCGTTCCTTCCAGGCCATTCACAAACAAAGACTGGTGGTGATTCAGCGATAACCGCAGTAGCTTCTGCACCTTATGGCAGCGCATCTATATTGCCAATTTCTTATGGTTATATTAAACTATTGGGCGGTGAAGGTCTGACGCTTGCTACTAAAGTTGCCATTTTGAATGCAAATTACCTTAAAGCTAAGCTTGCACCTTATTATAAGATTCTGTATACCGGCAAGAATAATATGGTAGCTCATGAAATGATTCTTGACTGCAATGAATTCAGCCGTTCAGCCGATGTACAGGTAATCGATATTGCCAAGAGACTGATGGACTATGGATTCCACGCTCCAACTGTAGCTTTCCCAGTTCATGGAACCTTAATGGTTGAACCCACCGAAAGTGAACCCTTGGAAGAACTTGACCGTTTTGTTGATGCAATGGCTAAGATCAGGACTGAAATTGATGAAATTATTGCCGGTGAAGCTGATAAACAGGTTAATGTGATAAAAAAAGCGCCCCATACCCTTGAAATGGTAACAGCCGATAACTGGGATTTGCCTTATTCAAGAGAAAAAGCTGCTTTCCCATTGCGTGCAGAAAAATCTGATAAGTATTGGCCTGCTGTCACAAAAATAGACGATGCTTATGGTGACCGCAATCTGATGTGCACCTGTTCACCTGTTTCATCCTACCAGGAACAGAATTCATAACTGAAAATTTACCTACCTAAAAAGGGAGGAGGTGCCATGACACCTCCTCTTTTTTTTATGTTTATTCATTAAATTAATACCTCCACAATGACTAGTCATTGAGTCAACATTAAGTCCACAATTATGTGGACTTATGTGGAGTCTATGTGGAGTCTATGTGGACTTAATGTGGAGTCTTCCATAAAATAACGATTAAACAATTTCGCTTAAATTCCAATAAAAAAGGCCGCATAAAGCGACCTTTTTGTTAAAACCGACGATCAGGACAAGATTAGTTGTACAAGTTGTATGTTGGCATCGAATAGCGAGTATGTCCTGAAGGTTGAATTTTAAAGTATCATTTATTGATTTACCATCAGAGCTTCTTTTTGGAGACAGCTTTTAATCCTTTCCCAGGTGCGTTCAATATCATTATCAAGCCCAACACTAAAGCGTATCAGGCCATCACTCATTCCAATAGCATGCTGTATTTCTTCAGGGACTTCACTTGAAGTGCTTTTTCCTGAGCAGCTGAATAAAGTTTTAAAATAGCCCAAACTAACTGCAAGGTAACCAACATCATTCAATTCCATAGCTTCCATCAGTGAGGCAGCCTTTTCTGAGGTGCCCAGGTCTATGGTCAGCATACCGCCATAACCAAATTCTTTATTCATCATTTTGTCTATGACAGTATGACCTTTATGTTCAGCTAAACCGGGATAATTGGTAATAAGTCCGGCTTCTTTGAATTTTTTGGCTAGGTACATCGCATTGTAGCTGTGTTGCTTCATGCGGATATGAAGCGTATGCAGGTTCTTAAGGATAGATGATGACCTCAATGGATCAAGAACAGGTCCAAGCAGCATTGCTGTTCCTGAATTGACATCAATAAGCGAATTAATAAAATCATTGTCAGCACAAATAGCACCGGCCACACAATCATTCTTACCATTAATGAACTTGGTCATACTGTAAACTACAATATGTGCACCTAATTTTACCGGGTTAACGATCATAGGTGTGAATGTGTTATCCACAACAAGCTTTATATTGTGCTTATTGGCGATTTCTGACAATACCGGTATATCTGAGATCTGCAGTAAGGGGTTAGTCATTGTCTCAGTATAAATCAGCTTTGTCTCCGGGCGTATGGAAGCTTTAACTGAATCGATATTTGTGATATCAACAAATGTCACATTAATATTGAATTTCTTCAGGTAATTGGAGAAAAATGCAAACGTACCACCATATGTTGTAACACTGCTGACAATATGATCACCAGAATTTACCAATTGAAGAATTGTATTGGTAATAGCAGACATTCCACTGGCAGTGACCCATGCGGCTTGTGTACCTTCCATGGCTGCAATAGCATCAGCAAGATATTTATTTGAAGGATTCCAGTGCCTCGAATAAAGAAAGCATCCCGGGCCCTCACCATGAAATGTGTCGGTCATGGTTTTTGCCTGCATGAATGTGTATGTTGCTGAATCGGTGATAGATGGATTTACATCACCAAATTCTCCAAATTGATGGAGGTCCTGAAGTTGATTTGCCGGATCGAATTTCATAGCTTGCAAATTTGTTGATACAAAAATATCAATCTTATTATTTATCTGCCTTCTTACTTATATATTTGCTATAAATCAGCGATCTTTTTTAAAATATCTAATCATTTAGGTTTATAAAGTTCAAATAATTAAAATTCCATCCGATAAAATGCAAAAAAACTTTCATGTTGATAGTCTTGACCGGAAAATCCTGAAACAACTGATCAAAGATTCACGGATTCCATTTACTGAAATAGCAAAAATATGTAAGGTTTCAGGGGCAGCCATACACCAGAGATTCAGAAAAATGCAGGAAGCCGGCATTATAAAAGGCTCTTCCATGATACTTGATCCTAAAGGAATGGGATATCAAACCTGTGCATTTATCGGAATTCAGGTAAATCTTACTTCTACCTCCACCCATGATGAAGTGTTTAAAAAAATTACCCGTATACCAGAAATCGTTGAATGTCATCATATTTCAGGAAAATATTCGCTTTTGGTTAAAATTTATACCAGAAACAATGAGCATCTGAAACAGATTATTGTTGAACAGATACAATCAATTCCGGAAATCAGTTTAACTGAAACTTTTATTTCACTGGAAACAGGGTTTGAAAGGCAACTGGAATTGTAAATCATTCAGGAAAGTATTCTGGAAAACAACTTAATAATTTTATCCATGCCAGTTCTAAAATCCACAGGCAAGTCAATCCTGTATGTTGCACTATCAGTTGACGGATACATTGCCGGTGAAAATGATGATCTCAGTTTCCTTTCATTGGTTGAGGTCCCTGGTGAAGACTACGGATATTCAGAATTTATGAAATCGATTGACGCCTCCATCATGGGAAGAAAAACGATTGATTGGGTTATTGAACATGAAAAAGGATTCCTTGAGAAAATCGGCCTTATTTATATCATTACACACCGACCTCTTCCTGAATTCATGAGCAGAAATCCAAATATTGTATCTTTTGAAGGAAATGTCAGCGATTTAACGAGAGATCTTATGGAACAAGGCAAGAACTTGTTCATCGTAGGGGGCGCTGAAATTATTCTTCCATTGATGAAAGATGGACTAATTGATGAGTTTCAATTAGCTGTCATACCGGTGCTGTTAGGCAAAGGGACTCTATTATTTAAACCCGGATTCCCAAAAACAATGCTCAGAATTACAGAGACAAGAAAATATCCATCAGGATTGGTAATGCTGAGGTATGAAAGAGAACAAAACCATGCCAGTCTTGTTGATGCGAGGGAAAATAATTAATTTTGCACTACATTAATATTGATAAGCTATGAATTATGATTTGATTGTAATAGGTTCAGGCCCCGGGGGTTATGTTGCTGCTATCAGGGCATCGCAGTTGGGTTTGAAAACAGCAGTGGTTGAAAAAGCTGAATTAGGTGGAATTTGTCTTAATTGGGGATGTATTCCTACCAAAGCTTTACTTAAAAGCGCCCAGGTCTATGATTATATGAAACATTCAATGGATTACGGTATTAGCTTATCAGGTGAAGCAAAACCCGATTTTGAGGCTGTAGTTAAAAGAAGTCGTACAGTGGCTGATGGCATGAGCAAAGGTGTTCAATATCTTTTCAAAAAGAATAAAATCGATATTATTCCCGGCCATGGTAAACTTAAACAGGGTAAGAAGGTTGAAGTGACTGACAGTGAGGGAAAAGTGACTGAATACACAGCTCCTCACATAATGTTAGCCACAGGAGCCCGCTCACGTGAACTCCCAAATTTGAAGCAGGATGGCAAAAAAATCATCGGGTACCGTGAGGCAATGGTTCTTCCCTATCTTCCCGAAAGCATGGTAGTTGTGGGATCAGGCGCCATAGGGGCAGAATTTGCCTATTTCTATCATACCATGGGTACTCAGGTTACTTTGGTTGAATTTATGCCTAACCTGGTTCCCATTGAAGATGAAGAAGTTTCAAAGCAACTGGAAAGAAGCTTTAAAAAAGCCGGAATGAAAGTGATGACCTCTTCAACTGTGGAATCAGTTGACACCTCTGGTGAGAAATGTAAGGTTACAATTAAGACAAAAAAAGGCGAGGAAATTATAGAAACGGATATAGTGCTGTCAGCTGTTGGTATCACCACCAATCTTGAGAATATCGGATTGGAAGAAACAGGGGTTGCCATTGATAAAGGGAAAGTAGTGGTTGATGATTTTTACAGGACCAATGTTGAAGGCATTTACGCCATTGGCGATATCGTCCACGGTCCTGCCCTGGCACATGTTGCTTCGCATGAAGGGATCATCTGCGTTGAAAAAATAGCCGGTAAAGATGTTAAGCCGCTTGACTATAATAATATCCCCGGAAACACTTACACTCATCCAGAAATAGCTTCAGTAGGCCTTACTGAAAAAGCAGCACGCGAAGCTGGTTATGATATAAAAGTGGGCAAATTCCCCTATACCGCCTCTGGAAAAGCAAGCGCAGCAGGCAGCAAGGAGGGGTTTGTAAAAGTTATTTTTGATGCTAAATATGGAGAATGGCTTGGCGCCCATATGATTGGCGACAATGTAACCGAAATGATCGCTGAAGTAGTGGTTGCCAGAAAATTAGAGACTACAGGAGAAGAAATTATTAAAGCCGTGCATCCGCATCCCACTATGTCAGAGGCTATCATGGAAGCAGTTGCCGCCGCTTACGATGAAGTAATCCATATCTGATAAGTATATTGTTACCTAACAAAATCAAATGGATATCCTGACAACCGAAATACCCGGCCTGCTGATTATTAAACCCGATGTCTTCAGTGATGACAGGGGCTATTTTTTTGAATCCTATAATAAGTCACGCTTTATTGAAGCTGGCATTAATGTTGATTTTGTCCAGGACAATGAAAGTAAATCATCAAGGGGAGTTCTAAGGGGATTGCATTTCCAGAGAGAGCCCTTTGCACAGGGCAAACTTGTACGGGTTATCAGGGGCGCTGTGCTTGATGTTGCTGTTGATATTAGAATGGACTCTCCTACTTTTGGAAAATGGAATTCCATTCAGCTTACCGAAAAAAATAAGTTAATGTATTGGATTCCAGAAGGATTTGCACATGGTTTCCTTACACTTGAAGATGATACAGTTTTTACCTATAAGTGTACAGGAACTTATCATAAAGCATCGGAAGCTTCAATCCGCTGGAACGATCCTGATCTGGCTATTAATTGGAATGTCACCGAACCACTACTATCTCTGAAAGACAGGGAAGCGCCTACATTTAAGGAATATATTAAATCAATCCGGTAAACGAAATGTCTGCATCAGGCGTTATAGTGTGAGTTAATTACTCAAACCTCTATGAAATTTTCATTCTATAAGGCCTCGTTTTTTATACTGCTAATCGCAATAGTTTCGGTTGGAACATTTTCTTATTTTACCAATCCGGACCAGGATAATGATAAATTATACTACGAATCCTTTGCACGGCACAATAAAGCCCAGGCGCTCATTCTTCCCGACACTGTTTCATTTGCAGGTGAGCAGGTTCCAATGGATTTGTATTATGTAAGGGAAGGTCTTGACAGGGAATTATTGGTGAATACATATTGGCACTCGAACACTATCCTGATGTTAAAAAGAGCTTCGCGTTACTTCCCAGCTATTGAAAAGGTACTGAAAGAAAATAACATACCCGATGACTTCAAGTATGTCGCCTTAATTGAGAGCGGATTCCTTAATGTTATCTCTCCTTCTAACGCAGCCGGTTTCTGGCAGTTTTTAGACAATACAGCCAAACAGTATGGACTCGAAGTAACCGAAGAAGTTGATGAGCGCTATAATATTGAAAAAGCCACGGCTGCTGCTGCAAAGTATTTTCTTGCCTCTTATGGAAAATACAAAAACTGGACATTAACAGCGGCTTCCTATAATGCCGGAGCCGGAAGAATAACCAGGGAAATAGAAAGACAAAAGGTTGCAGACTTTTATAACATGTATTTAAACCAGGAAACATCAAGATACATTTTCAGGCTTCTTGCAATAAAACTAATCTATGAGGATCCAACAGTATACGGGTTTTTTATTCGCAAGCGCGATCTCTATCCTTACATACCAACTAAAGATATCCGGGTTATTTCAGATATCTCTGATCTTATTACCTTTGCAACCGAAAATAAGGTTAACTACCGGATCCTTAAAGAATTCAATCCATGGCTCCGTTCTGATAAGCTAACGGTTACTCCAGGTAAAAGTTATACAATTAAATTTCCTCTGGAAGGTTTTACCGGTTATAAAAAGCTTCAGTCAGAACTTAAGGATGCAGACGAAATAATGGGGAAAGGCACATTAGATATGCCTGCTGAAGAAAGAACGGATCGATAACCATTTATAATCATTAGCAAGGGTAATTTATTTTCGCAACGCTGAAAAGAATTGATCCACGGCGGATTTTTAATGAAAAAAGAGGACCATATCACAACAAATACTTTTATTACCCCTCCTACTGAAAGCAATAACCTGGAAGTTTTCGGTGCCAGGGTTCATAATCTCCAGAATGCAGACGTCCTGATACCTCGAGATAAACTTGTCGTTATCACAGGACTCAGCGGAAGTGGCAAATCATCACTCGCTTTTGACACCATTTATGCTGAAGGACAGCGGCGTTATATGGAAACCTTTTCGGCCTATGCCAGGCAGTTTATCGGCAACCTTGAACGTCCTGATGTTGATAAGGTTAACGGATTGAGTCCTGTAATTTCCATCGAGCAGAAGTCCACTTCACGGAATCCACGGTCTACAGTCGGAACGATCACAGAAATATACG
>DATGZB010000010.1:0-84007 GCA_035297395.1 Lentimicrobium sp.
TCGATTGTTTCGATTGTTTCGATTGTTTCGATTGTTTTGATTGTTTTGATTGTTTCGATTGTTTCGATTGTTTCGATTGTTTCGATTGTTTCGATTGTTTCGATTGTTTTGATTGTTTGGGTTACAAATTTCCTTTAGTACTTTAGCCTTTAGCCCTTCTCAGAACCCAGAACCCAAAACTG
Source organism: Lentimicrobium sp. (assembly GCA_035297395.1). Classification (GTDB taxonomy): domain Bacteria; phylum Bacteroidota; class Bacteroidia; order Bacteroidales; family Lentimicrobiaceae; genus Lentimicrobium. Next base: position 183 of record DATGZB010000010.1, read on the forward strand.
CTGGCTGATCCCTGACAGCCGATAGCTGACAGCTGACAGCCGATAGCCGATAGCTGATAGCTGATAGCTGAATTGCAGTTGTTATTTCCTGATCCAGAGGTTACCATCGTTATTTTCAAATGCTACGATTCCATCATCAACAGTATACCAGCACTTTATTGTCTGCTCGGGAACAGAGTTTATTATCAAATTTGAATCTAAGAAAACATTAAAAAATGTTGTATCCCTTAAGCTAACACTGTCTGAATACAAGATATTTAGATGCTCTCCAAAATAGGTTAAAGTGTCGGTTGGATCATTAGGATTAAAAAGAAACCATGAAGGAACATAGTCATTATGATTATTCCAATAAGTCCCGACTTCGAATAATATTGACAAGTCAACTGTCTGGTCAGGTTTAGCAGATAATCTGCAGGAATAAGAGTAATTAGTAAAACAGGCAGATAAACAATTATATTTTACGAAAAGCGCTTCCCCTTTGTCAAGGTTGCTTTCTCGGTATGTTGTTATAGTTATGATACTGTCAGCTTTAAAGGTAAGGATATTATTGCCCGCATCAGAATAATTCAAAAGCATATTATTTGAAAATGCATCGAATAGTTTTTTATCCTGGGCTGATAACAGCCACTCTACCGGAAGTTTTTTCTCAGCAGCAGGCTCATCTGCTTTTTTGCAAGCAGCAAATGCTAGTATCAATACAATAAGTATTATCGGGTTTTTACAATGTTTCATTTCTTTTTATTGATAACTTTATCTTTAGTGATAATATAACATTACAATCACTCAAATTTAAAAAGAAAAAAGAATTCTTAATACAAAAGGTTTGTAACTTTGAATTACACCTTGATGAAAACCTGTCAGCATCAATGAATTTATTAACTGTTCGCTTCTTAAGCACACTCATATGGCTGTTTCAGACGATTTGAGATTTGGGATTTGATATTCACCTGACCATTTTAGCGGGGGGCATAGTGGTAGAAAAGGCTAAAGGCTTATGGCTAAAGGCTAAAGTAAAAAGTTGTAAAAGCACCAAAGGTGCTTTTAAAGGGGCCTAGGGAGCGAAAGCGTTGAAAATTTTGGCTCTAAAGCAAAGCAAGTTCAAAGCACACTGTCTGAAGACACCTGAAGTAAATAGATGTGTGGAGCCTTTCTTTGCTTCTTTCTTTGCGTCAAGGGAAAGAAAGAAGAAATAAAAAAAGTTACACAGCTTTCAAGCTGAATCATTCCATCCTGAGAAAGAAGAAGAAAAATCGTATTTTTGAATTAGATGAAAGAGAAACTGAAATTAGCTGAATTGAATAACCGCAGGCTTCTTGCAATGAGGCCCTTTCCTCCTGCAACATTAAAATCCCTCAGGGATTATTATCGCATTGGCTTAACATACAGCAGCAATGCACTTGAAGGGAATAGTTTAACTGAATCAGAAACCAAGATTGTTATTGAGGATGGGCTGACCATAGAAGGGAAACCTTTGCATGATGTATATGAAGCTGTTGGACATGCAGCTGCATATGATCACATCTATGAAATCTCATCGGGGAAAGGGTTATCAGAGGAAGATATTCTTACACTTCACAGGCTTTTTTATCAGAAGATTGATCCAGGACAGGCTGGGCATTACCGTAAAATTCCGGTATTTATAAGTGGCAGCAATTATTCTGTGACCCCACCAGCAAGGATAGCTTCAGAAATGAAAAAATTCATTTTGTGGTTCAATAAATCAGAACGAAAGATACACCCGGCAGAATTTGCTGCCCTTGTGCATAAAAGGTTTGTTTTTATTCATCCTTTTATAGACGGAAACGGTCGATTGGCACGGCTGCTTATGAATCTGTCGCTTTTGAGAAATGAATATACCATAACAATTATTCCGGCTGTATTAAGGAATGAATATATTCGTTCACTTGAACTGGCACACAAGAATGACAATGATTTTAAGGAATTTATTGTAGATCGGATCATATTAACACAAACAGAACTTTTAAGATTATTAAAGGAAAGTGGCGGTGTAAATATTGAAGATGGCGGTGTAAAATACAAAACCGGCTACACAGATGGCGGTGTAAATTCGCTTGAAAGTCAAATATTGGAATTGTTGACGGAAACTCCGGGATTAAATGCACCGGCTATTGCTTTATCTTCCGGAAATAGCCTTCGAACCATACAACGTTACATAAAAAAGCTATCTGACCAGAAAAAAATAATATTCAAAGGTGCTCCGAAAACAGGGGGGTATTACCTTAATAATAGTGAATGATGAATGTTGAATAGTGAATCAATAAGGCAAAAGGCAAAAGGCTAAGGGCAAAAGGAAAAAGTAGTTCAAAGCTTCGCGTCCAAAGGTTGTTCAAAGTTGTTCAAAGGTTGGAGGTTTCTCCGCTTCGCTGCGAAATGACGGAGCTGTCAGCCAAGTTGCTCCGCCAATCCGATAAGAATCCCTTCCGTACCCCGTATGTAACAAAGCCTGTAAATATTCTCATAATTAACCACCTCGCCAACCACTTCAGCACCATGATTCGCAAGGCGGGTTAGCAATTCATCAAGATTATCCACCCTGAACATGATACGCAGATAACCAAGCGAATTGACGGGGGCTCTCCTATGATCTGCAATAACATGAGGGCTGTGGAATTGTGAAAGTTCCAGCCGGCTGTGGCCGTCAGGCGTAACCATCATGGCAATCTCTACCGACTGGTTTCCAAGGCCCGTAACACGTCCCGCCCATTCTCCTTCAACCATCATCCGTCCTTCAAGTGATAATCCGATTTCTGTGAAAAAGGAAATGGCATTGTCGAGGGATTCCACCACAATACCAACATTGTTAAGTTCTATCAATTTGCTTTTCGTCATCGCTTCATTATTGAAATTTCATTATTAATAACAAACGGATGGTTTTTTTTCAGCTGGGAAATTTGAGATTTGGTATTTGGGATTTGATATTCACCTTACCACTTTAGCGGGGGGCATAGTGGTAGAAAAGGCTAAAGGCTAATGGCTAAAGGCTAAAGTAAAAAGTTGTAAAAGCACCAAAGGTGCTTTTAAAGGGGCATGGGGAGCGAAAGCGTAAAATTTTGGCTCTAAAGTAAAGCAAGTTCAAAGCACACTGTCTGAAGACACCTGAAGTAAATAGATCCGTTATAAGAATAAATGCAGCAGGTATCAGTGGGTGTGAATTACGGGTTTATACAGGGGCTCAGAATAGCAGTCATCAATAAGTGCGAAGGTCGAGTTTGTGTTTTGGTGCAGGACCGAGCCAAAATTTAGCTTGAGATCCTAAGCCCTTGACCTTTCTTTGCTTCTTTCTTTGCGTCAAGGGAAAGAAAGAAGAAGAAAAAAGTTGCCTGGACAAAAAAGAACAAAAGAAAAGTTCCTCAGATTACAAGCTGAAGCTTTGCGTCAAGGGAAAGCTCCGCGTCAGCTGAACGCAGTATAAAGAAGAACAAAAAAATCTCATTAACTTTTAGGGTAGATGTTAATTATTTTGTCTTATATACATAAAGGATATTATTAAAATATTTCCTTGTATGAAACCGGTATTGGCAATATTAATTGCTATAATACTAACATTCTCGTGTTCAGCGCAGATTCCTGAATGGCTTCATTATTCAAATGGGAATTTCATATCGGAAATTGCTGAAGAAGAAGATTTTGTATGGATTGGAACCTACAATGGATTGGTGAAATATGACAGGAATACCCAGGTTCAAACTTTTTATGACAATACCAATTCAGGCTTACCGTGTAATTTAATTACAGGACTGGCAGTTGATCATAATGGCGTAAAGTGGATTGGATACGGCTATGGTTTGGCTGCATTTGACGGTACAAACTGGACTAATTACAATTCCTCAGATTACGGAATACCTCAGGGATATGTACACTCAATCCGGGTTGACGCAAACGGTTTTATCTGGTTTGGCACAGAGAGTGGTTTAACCTCTTTTGATGGTTCAAACTTTGTAACGTTTAACGAATCAAATTCAGGGTTGCCTTCAAATGTTATATATGATATTGAGATAGAAAAGGATGGAGTTATGTGGATTGGCACTGATGAGGGACTGGCAGCATTTGACGGTACGACCTGGCAGGTATGGAGTCCGCTTAATTCGGCAATGCCTCCAGACGTGAGTGAAATTGCCATTGACAATGATGGTATTAAATGGATTGGAATCAGATGTGATGATTCTGGCCCTAAGCTCCTGTCATTTGATGGGTTAAACATGCAGCAATGGGAAGTTCCGTACTGGGGAGAGAAAGAATTCCCATATCTATTTTCTATCGTTGCAGATTCGGCAGGTACTAAATGGATTGGGACTTACTATGATGGCTTGCTTGCTTTTGACGGAATTACGTGGACTCATTACAGTAAAGGAAATTCGGGCATTCCTTCTGATTGGGTAAATTCATTAATGATTGGAAAAGATGGACTTAAGTGGATCGGAACCCAACACGGACTGACTACTTTTAATATCGACGGGTGGTCGTTAATTACAACAACTAATTCAGGATTACCTACTAACTTAATATATTCCATTGCCCTGGATGAAAGTCTGAAATGGATTGGCACATCAGCCGGTTTGATAATGTTTGATAATAACAATTGGATTAATTACAGCGCTTTTGATTCATTACAATTAAGCACTTATATAAATATTGTTGTTACCGATAAGAACCATACCAAGTGGATAGCCAGTGATGGATTGGTTGCCTTTGACGGTGAAAATTGGATTAAGTATAATACATCAAATTCAGGCTTGGTAAGCAACCTTATTGAAACGATTAAGGTGGATAAAAATAATATTAAATGGATTGGAACACGAAACGGCTTAAATGCTTTTGATGGTACTGATTGGGTGACATATACTGTGTCGAATTCAGGTTTACCATCAAACAGTGTAAATGCAATAGCAATAGATAGTGCAGGAATTATCTGGATTGGGTTAGATGACTGGTACATGGAGGAGGGAGGGCTGGCTGCCTTTGACGGGACAAACTGGACTGTTTACAGAACGGGAAATTCAATACTTCCTGATAATGGGATCAATGCACTTGCAGTGGATAAGGATGGAAACAAATGGATAGGTACAGACAGAGGCCTGACATTTTTTGATGGTACTTCCTGGAAAAACTATAATACAGCCAATTCGGGTTTGCAAAGTGATGAAATAACCTCTTTGGCTATTGATAATGATGGAACATTATGGGTAGGTGCCGGCGGACTAACTGCATTTGACGGGTTCAATTGGGCAAATTACCTTGAATGTGTGGAAATAACATGGGTATATTGTTTAGAAGTGGGAGATGACGGATCAAAATGGATTGGTACGTCTGAAGGGATATATGTTTTCAACGGACAAGGAATTCCTTATTCAATTGAAGATAGATCAAGCTTAAACAATGATCTCCGCCTTTATCCAAATCCTTCAACGGGTATGATCGTGGTTGAAACCAATCAAATGGGTTCATTGAGTATTGTAAGCATCCAGGGTTTGTTAATTAACAGTATTGACATTCGGAATCTCAGGACAACTTTTGATATAAGCTCTTACCCTTCAGGAATATATCTGATAAAATTTGTGAGTGAAGAAGGAGTTCAAGTATCAAAAGTCATAAAACAATAGCTTTTTATCGTTCAATGTTCAATGTTCAAGGTTTGAATACGAAACAAGAAGAAACAAGGAAAAACAAAGAAAACAAAGAAAAACAAGGAAAAACAAAGAAAAATGAGTTTCATTTTATTTTTACATCAATGACATCGCTGCCCGTAGCTTTGTTGAGGCGGTATCTGAATGTTAGCATAATATAGCGTTTTATGATGTTTGAGCGTGTTTCGCGCAGGTAATTGAATTCACTGATACGGGTGATCCCTTTATTCTTGTCTAAAAGATCATATGCGCTCAGTAAAACGGTGCCGCGCTTGTTTTTAAACAGGTGGTATCCGGTTTCAGCCGAAAGGATGGGTATGGTAAAGGAAGTTGAAAATCCCTGCGGGTTATAATTTGTTATGTTGCTGTTTACATTGAAAAACCAGCGGTTACCGCTATCATACCCAAGGTTGGCAAACCATGCGCTGCTCAGGTAACTGGTGTTATCTGAACCCTCAATGTTGATGAATGAGTTGGTAATGGTTACTTCGCCACCGGTTTCAAGGTTCCATTTCTCTGTCTTTCGGTTGTTGAAGTTCAGTCCGATTGTTCGCCCCACCCTCTGGTTCATTGTGCTCCGGCCGTTTATCAACACTGTGCTCTGGCTGTAATTTCCCGATAATTCAAGGCGCATATTGACACCCGCCCACCTGAGGGGGGTCGAAAATTCTAAATCGGCCATTGCATCATAGGCGTTGCCGGTATTTTCCATACGTGTTACATTGACAAGCTGGCTGTTGATTGTGCGGCTGAAGTTGATCTTGTCATTTGTGTACGAACCCCCAATCCTTGAAAATATGCTGGTTTGTGAGAACTGATCATAGAGCATCCAGCTCATGAAGAGATTCTGGGTGGTCTCAGGAAGCAAATGGCGGTTCCCGTAGAAAAGCGACTGGGGATCGCTGTTGTCGGCGACCGGGACCAGCAGGGAGATGTCAGGCTCATTGACCTGAATATTGTAGTCAATCGCAACCCTGTGGCCTGTGCGGATATCATATTCCCACAAAAGGAACGGGAGTACTTTGCTGTAATTCCTGTTGAAACCGGAACTGTCGGGCATGCTGTTCCGGGTAAAGGCACTCAGGAGTTCAAAACCCAGGGTAAGCTTGCTTTTCTTTGCATTGTACTTTAATGCCAGTGAGGGTGTGAGATGCAGGTAGGTGCGTTGAAAATCAGGACTTAAACTATCAATTTGCTGTTGGGAATCTTCTTCATTTTTAAGCGTGCGGTTGTAGGTGCTGTTAGAATAGTCAGCTTTAAATTTCGGGTTAAGGTACCATCCCTTTTGAAGAGCGATGAGTACACCTGTCCCTGCGCCTGACGTGAAGCCGGTGTTGCCGGTACTCCGGAAACTGGTGAAGTCAGTGGAACCGGGAAGACCTGAAACTGTATTGATATCGTGCCGGTTATTTCCGGTAAGTGAGCTTTTTACTGAGCCATTCAAACTGAAATTGAAAAGCCTGAAAGCACCTCTGCCACGGTACATGGCATTCAGCGAGCCACCCGCTGTGAGGTCGTCCCGGTTGACATCCGAGGCGGTTTTAAGAATATTTACCACATCATTGGAAGCAATGGCTTCAGAAAGTGCATTGGTCTTTTGTGAAGCATTGACGATTCCTGCTGAGGCATCCATCGTAATTGTCCTTGTGCTGTCGCTTTTTTCTTTGAACCCCAGCGTGAGTTTATGGGCAAAGTTGGTGCTTTTGTTATTGAGCTCTTCTTCCTGCCTGTATTCAGCGGCCGGGAGGTAATTCCTCGTTGAAACCTGCTTTGTGAGATCCTTTGCCGAACCATTGCCAAGGTAACTTGCAAAGAACCTGCGGTTTTTGACTCTTTCAAATGAATAGTTCAATCCGCCGGCACCCGATGTAACAAGTCCTTCAATGGTTTGTCCGAAATTCAGCGGCATATCACTGTCGTGGCCTATGCTGATCTTTAAGCCGCCACCACTCAACATGTTTTGGATTCCGCCTGTGAAGTCGATATAATCGCGGAACGAGAAGCCAAATTTGTTGATGTTGTTAACCATTCCAAGCAGGGCAAACTGGTTTTTTGACGTAAAGCGATAGGTTTTACCCGAGAGGTCGTAGTGGTCGCCGGTACCCCCGCCACCGGCAAACTCGCCGAGCCAGGCCTGTTTCTTGCCTTCGGCAAGCATCAGGTTAATGGTCTTTTCCCTTTCGGCATCCTCTATTCCGGCAAGTTCTGACGCTTCTGATTTCTTGTCATACACCTGGACTTTTTCAATGGCATCGGCAGGCAGGTTGCGAGTTGCCACTTTAGGATCGGAACTGAAAAACTCTTTTCCGTCGACCATTACGTTTTTGACATCTTCGCCCATAGCCTTTATGTTGCCCGATTGATCGACTTCAATTCCGGGCAGTTTCTTAAGAAGGTCCTCAGCCACTGCATCAGGCTTTGTTTTAAAGGCTCCGGCGTTATATACAATGGTATCTTTCCTGATGCTTAATGGAATGCGCTCACTTTCGACTTCTGTTTCAGGAAGGTCAAGTGGTTTGGGGATCAGCACAATGATGCCGTAGTCGCGCGGAAGGGTTTGAATGTTCAGGTGTTTCCAGAAAGTGTTGTATCCCATGAATGAAACCTGCAGGAGATAGTTGCCCGGCTTTACCTTTTTCACTTCATAGCGTCCCTTGTCATCTGAAATGCCGAAAAAGGCCAGGGTAGTATCGGCAGGATGCAGCAATGCCACTGTGGCAAATGGAAGTGGTTTGCCGGCACTGTCTGCAACTAATCCGGAAAAGGATTGGCCCGAAACTGCAAAGGAAGACAATAACAATAATATGGTCAATTGTAGGGGATTTTTCATGGGAGTGCTGGTTAGTAGTTCAAAAGGATGATGATTCGTCAGATAACCGGTCTTAACGTGTAGTTCTAATTATTTTTAATTCGGATCACTACATGTTCTCCACCTTCCTGACCCTGTTCGGCACGTTTTTCATCCACCATTTTGTTGAATTCTTCTTTTGTCATCTTCCTGCCTTTATTGGGTTTGGCGATCATACCTGCAACATCACCCAGTTTAACGGATGTAGCCGTAATGATCCTTTTGCCCTGGTCGGCAATGACTTCAAGGATGAGTCCCGGTAAACCGCTATAGCGTGCAGGGCCTGTTTCAACCGGAATGGACGGGGTAAACCAGGCAATGGTGACTGTGGTGTCTTTTGTGTAAGAAGCTTCAATGCAAGGGTATCCGAGGATCTCTTTCCTGTTACCGGTGAGTTTCCACGGATGGGTTTCAACCGGGGATTGAATAAGGAAAGTCCTCGACAAGAATTCACGCTGCTCGGTAATGTTGGCGTTCTTAATATCCATGTATACTTTTGATTCAGGCTTATCGACTTTGACCACCATTCTTCCGCCTCCTTCCATTTCTTCAATTTGCCCGGTTTCTTCAGTCTCCTGACTGCTAACATACAAGGAGGCATCAGGTGTGAAGTACAGGATACGCTTTGAGATATCTTCATCGGGAAGGCGGGGGAGCATATCAGCATCACCCTGGAAGTGGATTTCAAGTTTTACTTTTTCGGTATATTCAACACTGCCTGATTTACTCTCCTGTGCAGAGGTGCTGAGGAAGGCAAAGGATGTTGCGATAACGGTTGTGAACAGGATTTTCATGATTTCAATTTTAAGAGTTGATTATTAATTTGTCGGATTCAAAATTATAGCGGTAAGCTGACCGGCACGGTTAAAGGCAGGCTAATTAAGGTTAATTAAGGTTAATGCGGTGACATATGCGTAATGATTAACTTACTTTTGTATTATGAACAGGAAGAAGCTCACTGCCATAGGAATCATGATGCTGCTGGCCCAGCTGCTGATCACAGGGCTGGCTTCGCATTGGATCATCATGCAGTACCGTTCCGAAAGCAGGTCGCTGTCGGCAGAGATCAGCCGCGCCTGGTCCGGGGCCCATCAGCAGATGATCGACTCAGTTTTGGTAAAACAAGTAATTGAACCGGCTATTTTTCATGAAAAAGTATTGAAGAAAGAACAGGAAGTCGTTCAAAATAAGGAATCAGCCGGAGAACCGGAAGAAACTGCCAAAAGGCAGGTTGCAAAAGACCAGAATTTGAGGATAAGAGTGATTGGAGACACCACACATAAGGAGATCAGGATCATAGGAGACAGGCCGGTTAAGGGGCAGATGAATCATGATACAGGCAATAAAGCTGTGATATCATTCAGGGAAGAGATTACTGAAGAAGATGCGGGTAAGGGAATGCCTCACATGGATGATCCGGGAAACCTGATGTTAAGGGGTGTGAAACTCTTTATAGATATCCAGGGCGATTCAACAGATCACCTGGTGTCGCTCTACAAACTGGATACTTTGATATTGAAATCGGCCTTTAACAGGAAATTGATGCAGGTAGATCCTGATATTTCCGTCACCTGGGATTCAATAAAGTCGCCTGATTCATCAACGGGTAAACAAGGTTATACTTTCAACCTAAGGGTTAATGATACAAATCTTAATGCGCGGATTGTAGGCGAGGAAAGAGTGGTGCTTACAAGGCTGATGCCTGAAATGTTTTTTGCTTTACTGTTGGTGATCCTTGCTGTTACTGCATTCATTATCAGCTACAGAAGCCTCAGGGAGCAGTTGCTGCTGAATGAACAGAGGAATGATTTCATACGCAATATGTCGCACGAACTGCGAACACCTGTTGCAACAGTGAAGGTTGCGCTGGAAGCATTAAGTAATTTCGACAGGAGCAAAGATGAGTCGCTGATGCGGGAATACCTTGATATGGCCTCGGCCGAAACAAGCCGTCTGGATATGCTGATAAGCCGGGTAACCGATATTACTGCTGACGGTGAACCCCTGAGGCTTGTACCTGAAAGAGAGGAGCTGGGAACCCTGATCGGGGATGTTCTGGCTTCACTTAAAGTGCGGATTGAAAATGAGGAAGCGGTAATCAATTATCACAAACCTTCACACGCTGTATTTGCATTAGTTGATGTACTCCATTTCAGGGGAGTTATCATCAATTTAATTGATAACAGTTTGAAATACAGCAAACCTCCTGCGGTTATCGATATTGAACTTGAAGGAGGAGAAGGTGAAAAAAAGACCAGGATCACCATCCGTGATAAAGGAATTGGGATACCTCCTGAATACCGCAAAAAGATCTTCGAGAAGTTCTTCAGGGTGCCCACCGGAGATGTTCACAGCATCAAGGGATACGGATTAGGTCTTGCGTATGTTGATACAGTTGTAAGCAGGCACAACGGAACTGTTGAATACAAACCAGTTGAGGGAGGGGGGAGTGCGTTTACGATAAGTTTGAACGGATAGGCATTATGAAGACGAAAGTACTCTATATAGAAGATGAACCTTTTCTGGGACGAATAGTCAACGAAACCTTGCAGCAGCAGGGTTATGATGTGCGGTTGGTTGGCGATGGAGCTTTGGTAATCAGGGCACTTAGCGAATTTAATCCCGATATATGCTTGCTGGATATAATGCTGCCGAATATTGACGGTTACACCCTGTGCCGTGAGATAAGATCCCTGCGACCAACCCTCCCGGTCATATTCCTGACGGCACGGGTTGAAACTTCTGACCTGGTGAAAGGGTTTGAATCGGGAGGAACTGATTATTTAAAGAAACCATTCAGCATGGAAGAACTGATAGCGAGGATCAACAACCAGTTGAAACTGGTGGCAGGGATTGAAAATTCAGGACAGGAAGAGGTTAAAGTGCTGGGAAAGTACAGGTTTTCATGCACCAGGTATGAATTGGTAAGTCCTACAACCACGCATAAACTTTCGGCGCGGGAAATGGAAGTCCTTACAATCCTTACCGGTACAACCAACAAGGTTGTGCACCGTCGTGAACTTTTGCTAAAAGTATGGGGTGATGATTCATTTTTCAATTCGCGCACCCTTGATGTTTATATCCGCCGCCTCCGTTCGCTTTTCTCAGAAGATCCGGCCATTGAGCTTGTAACCTTAAAGGGGAAGGGTTACTTGTTTTTGGTGAAGTAAAGTTCCGCTCTGCGCTTAGCGCACAGCGCTCTGCGAAAAGCTGATAGCCGAGAGCTGACAGCTGATAGCTGATAGCTGACAGCTGACAGCCCGGAACGCAGAACTCAGAACGCAGAACGCAGAACGCAGAACTCCGCGCTTAGCGCTCAGTGCTTTGCGAAAAGCTGATAGCCGATAGCTGACAGCTGATAGCTGATAGCTGACAGCTGATAGCTGACAGCCCAGAACGCAGAACGCAGAACGGGAAAAAGGAACTTCTACTTCTCAACAATCAACTTCACCACATCAAATCCGACTGCACCGAACATATCTTCAACCTGGTTTGTATAGTCGGAATTATGGCTCATGATCGCATCCTTTACCATAAACGCCTTATAATCATGGTCATGTGCACCAATCCAGGTTGCAAGCACACATCCCACGGCGCTCAGGCCACAGAGGAATAAGGTATTGCTTCCTTTCTCCTTCAGGACCTTATCCAGGTCAGTTTTATTAAACCCGTTCCCGTATGTCTTAATTACTTTGGCATCATCCTCCTTAATTAAAATGGATGCCGGGAATTCAAACAGTTCAGTGCCCGGTGCGGGACCGGCTTCTGTATCATGATGGTAAATACGTATGACAGGATAGCCATTACTGCGGAATAGTTGGATTAAGCCATTGATATAGTACATTGCTACTTCCTTTTCCCTTTCGGGGACCATAGCAAGGTATGCGTTTTGAGTGTCAATGACCAACAAGGCAGGTTTGACTGGGTTTTTGGTTTGTGCAGGCTGGTCCTGTGAGAATAATTTAACTGAAATAACCGTAAACAGGATGGTTAAGATAATAGCTGTTTTTTTCATTGCAAATAATATTATTCGGTTTGATTTTGTCAACCAGTTGAATTCCAACAAGGGTGATTACTCACTCAAAATTATAAAGAAAAAAGAAAATCTTAATACAAAAGATTTATAACTTTCCTGATGTCAACGACCTCCGTATCTGAGCGTCCGCCTCGAGCCAATTCGAACGAAGGGAGAAGATTTCTCCGCTTCGCTGCGAAACGACGGTTCCATTCGGGTGTTAGGGGAAGGGAGGGCGCAGGTTAATTAATTCAAAGGAAAGAAAGAAGAAATAAAGTTGTTTTGGAAAAAACAAGGAAAACAAAAAGAAACAAGAAAAACATTTTTGCATATTATAACAATTTATATAATAAAGCACCGTTACTCCTGCATACCTAATTAAACCACTCTATGAAAAAACTATGGATGATTGTTATTGCTGCTGCTCTATTTATTTCGTGCAACAAGGAAGAAGGAGACAAGCCTATAACCCTCCCCCCCGACTATGCTAACCTTAAGGTTGGTAATTACTGGATTTACCAGCATTTTAAGATTGATACAACCGGAGAGGAAACTGCTTTGGACAAGTACGACAGTTGTTACGTTGAAAAAGACACGGTGATCAATGGTAAGACGTTTTATAAAATGATCAGGCCGAGAGCAATTTATAGTAAATACGTTTATTTGTGGCGCGATTCATCAGGATATATAGTTAATACATCGGGAAAGATTTGGTTTTTTGCCGAGGATTTTACCACTGTCTTTGATACAACGTATGCCTTTGGGGCCGGGGATACGACTTACGTTGCTACATCAAGAATGGTTGATAAGGATAAAGTGGTCACCACTCCTGCAGGAGATTTTGTAACACGCACTTATCAGATAAGATACGATTTGGAAGAGTGGTTAACTCCGTACTCTCCCCGCTTTTCAAACATGCGGTTTACAAAAGACATAGGTATTGTATCAGAAACACTCGACATCTATGCACTCAATCCGTTTTATACCGAGAGAAGGCTGGTGAGGTACGGCAGCAATAAATAATGTTTCGCTTTGTTTCTTTCCATCCATATCCAGTCGTTATGCGTGGGCGACCATACTGTGGCAATACAAAGGTTGCTACAGGCTCTTTATCAAATCGATCGGCATAATTCCTATGTCGTATTGGAGTAAAGCATTAGGTTGCAGGGAGAAGCGGAGCCGGTTAGATTATTTGTAAGTTTCCGGAAATATTTGTATCTTTCAGATTAAAAATTCTTATATCTGTAGCATGAAACAATATTCGCATGCCTGGCTGGCTTTTATGGCCATTAAAAGGCTTGAAAAAACATTGATTCCGGAAGACCAGAAAAAGTATGCACTCTCTTTGACAAAATGGTTTAAGGATCATCGCGATTCCGTAATACAGGGAGCATGGTATCCGGATGCTATCATCAAGGATATGGCTACAAGCCATGTGATCAAGTATAAACCTGATGCCGCTTCACCAGAATGCAGGTTCAGGAAATTACCCGACAACTACAATCTGTTTAAAATAGGGAAAACGCGCCAGTTTTATTTAAAACCCTATATAATTGATGGTGGCAACCTGCCCGACCGGTGTGAAGCAATTGCACACAGCATAGTGGATAACCTTAAGATGCAGGAAAGCGAAGAGAAGGGCTCTCCCATCAGTCCAAGCAATAATCATATTGCAACCCTGTTCTTTATGCTTAGCCATTATATAGCTGATGCCCATATGCCGCTGCATTGTGATGCGCGTTCGTTCTCGGAAAAGGAGGATATCCATGCCTGCATTGAGAAGTACTGGGACGAAGCAATAAAAGATTGTTTTGAAATTGATAAGGCAAACGAGCGGTTTTTCTATGATCCGGAAGGGTATCCGCTCAGAAAGAAAAAAAAGAAGATAACTGAAAAAGACCTGTTAATTAACTGGCTTGAGCAAGAGCTTATCAGCAGACCGTTTTCGGAAAAATACGGTCCTGATAATGACAATACATGGGATTTTATGGCTGCAATAACACAGTATTCTTACCTTACGGCTTATAAAATGATCCCTCAGGAATATAACGAGGATAACCTGGACTGGGCTACATTAAAGAGCCTTGACACAGGAATGAGCTTTGAAGAATACAGCCGGCAGATCCTTATGGATTCAATTGATTCAATTGCCAGGGTATGGTTCAGGGTCTGGAGGAGATACCAGGAGTGGGCAGGTAAGAAGAAAGGAGTGAAGACTCCTGCGATCGCAGAACCAGTTGGATAGTGATTGATGGATAATGATCTCAATAAAAGATTTCCGCCTTCAGAACCCTGCGCTTGTGAGGTTTGCAGGAATTACTGCAAACGGCCCGGTTGGTGGACGATCGAGGAAGCCCTGAAAGCATTTGAAAGCGGTTTGGCGGGCAGGATGATGCTTGAAATTTCGCCTGAATATACCTTCGGTGTGCTGTCGCCTGCCTTCAGGGGCAATGAAGGAGGGATAGCGCTGCAGCTCTTTGCCGGGAACGGATGTACATTCCTGAAAGATGGCTTATGCGAACTATTCGGATCGGGAATGCAGCCGCTGGAATGCCGCTTTTGTCATCACAACCGTAAAGGTGAAGGTATAAGATGCCATAATGAGATTGAAAAAGGCTGGAACACTCCCAAGGGGCAAAAACTGGTCAGACGGTGGCTTCAGGAGGAATGAGGTTAACGGTTCTTATGCTTTATGGTAAAGACCCTGTTTATTGTAAAACCAAAATAAACACCCTTATCGCTCCATTTACCGGTGGTTTCGCTTATAAAGGCTGTTTCGAAGAGCGGCTGGGCATTTGTTAACCGTAAATTAAAGACATGGCCGCCGGTTTCGATATCCACCCCAACCGACAGGCAATCCTGATACTGGTCGGCCGCACGGCCAGGCAGTAGGTAGAAGTACTCAGCATTCACCGAGGTTCTCTTGCTTAGCTTATATCTTCCTCCAAGCCCGGCAGCAAAGACATCATTTTGCTGGGTTCGCAAAGCTACCAGGTTTTTGTGGATATAAGTGGGCGTAAGTTGGAGGGATAATGAATTGGAAAATTTGCGGGCTATTAGAAGTTGGGCTACATAGGCAAGACGGGAAGAAAAGTAATTTTTGCGCTCCGGGTCTGTCCATTTCAACGAATTAAGTGTTGTGCTGCCAAAAAGCGAAACAGCGACAGGCATTTTTTTGAGGCCTGTCTTTTGCCTTAGCAGTTTGTACTTGACCGATCCATCGAAAGTCTTCTCAAAAGAGCTTCTGCCAATGCCGACTGACAGCCTGTCGTTGATGCCGTATTCAAATGCGAGCCTTATGGTTGATTGATCAAGACCCCACATATTGTAAGCGCCCTGGTCGATACTGCCAAAATTATGCTGTACAAGGAACTGGAGGGTTCCTGCCGCTGGATTTTCGATGGATTGCCCCAATACAATACGTGTGCTTTTAAAAGTTGCATAGGCGTATTCAGACTGCACACTGTCGTTGCCGAATACATCCATAAGGTCCTGGCTAAACAGGTTGCCACTGCTGGAGGTAACGGCTAAAAAGGCAATAATGAACTTGATCCTGCGCATATAACGGGTTTTAATATAAGGTTCTTTTTATTGGGGCATACCATGGTTGATCCAGGCATTAAGCTTTAAGATCTCGCACCTGGGCAATTCGCTGCCATTGTCGGGCATTGGCCGAAAGCCAGCCAAGTGGTTCACTGCCCCGTATATTCTTTGGCTTTGTTCCTTAACGGACTGGTAGTCATTTGTAATGATATTGCCAGAAGCCGCACTTCCCGTATGGCACGAATTGCAGTTAGTCGAAAAAATGAGGGAGATATCTCCGTTGAAGGTAACGTTGGTTGTATCGCAAATCAGGCTGCCTACATACAGGTCTTCTTCATTATCGTAGTAGCAGCCTGCAAAGATGAGCATAGCTGAAAGCAGCAAAAGAAACAGTTTAGGGTATATTTTTTTCATTGGGTTAATTGTTTGGAGTGTCAGCAGCTATCCATTTCCGGATAATGGCAAGATTGCAGGCTGAAAGTTTATCCTGATTTTCGGGCATGGGCAGGTATCCCGTTTGCCAGTTGATTGATCCTGACAATTTGCCGTTATCTGCCATTATCTTCACGGATGGATAATCAGTAAGTATGAAACCACCTGATGGGTTGTCGCCGGAATGGCATCCCCTGCAATAAGTATTTAAAACTCCCATCACTGAACCCGAGAAAGTGATATTGAGTGTATCGCAGGTTTCCTGGCATGAGGTGTTTTCAGCGCCCTGTAATATCCAAAGGCTGATCTTATCGATCTGGCTGGGTGTAAGCGGTTCATCGGGTGGGGGAGGCATCCTGAGGAACCCATAATCGGTCGAAATTACTTTATGGAGTTCACTGGCCATGGGTTTTCCCGGAGTGACATGGTTTGCTATAGCTGAATAATCATTAAGGGCAAAGGCCTCGCCACCACCATGGCATCCAGATCGTACACAGGAGGATTGGATAACCGGCAGCACCTCATTTTCAAAACATACAGGTGGTACATCAGGATACAATTCCGGTTCATGGTAGCAACCGGTCAAAGCTCCCAGAAACGAAATGAAGCAAAATATTTTACGCATGGTTTTTAATTATCGGCGATATACAAATATAAAAAGAATTTAAACCGCAATCCCGAATATATAACCCACTGCGGCTGACAGTCCCATTGCGATGGTGCCCCAGAAGGTAATCCTGATTACTGCTTTATATATGCCTGAACCCCCTGTTTTGGCAGCTGCGGCACCAAGAATGACAAGGAAGAAGATGGCAAATCCATAAAGAGCATATTCAAGATGCCTGAGGGGCATAAAGATAGTTACCAACAAGGGGAGCATTCCTCCTGATATAAATGCTGCCCCTGAAGCCAGGGCTGCCTGGATCGGTTTGGCTTTGGTAAGTTCATTCATACCGAGTTCATCCCTCATGTGGGCTCCCAATGCATCGTATTCGGTCAGTTCCTTAGCGACAAGCATGGCAGTTTCAGGTTTCAGCCCCCTGCCTTCATAGATTTCGGCAAGCCTTTGCATTTCAAGCTCGGGCATGTCCTCAAGTTCCTGGCGTTCGCGCTCAATATCGGCTTTTTCAATATCGGTCTGCGAACTGACAGAGACATACTCACCGGCAGCCATTGACAATGCACCTGCCACTACCCCGGCAAGCGTTGCCAGCACCACCGGCTCACGTGTCGCACTGGCAGCCGCAACACCAATGGCAAGGCTGGCCGTGGAAAGTATGCCGTCGTTTGCTCCCAGCACCGATGCCCTCAGCCAATTGCTTCGGTTGATAAAGTGGGGCGCCAGGTAGTCGTCAATATGGGTTGGTTTCTGTTCCAAGTAATTATTTTTGTTGTGCGATCCCTCAAAGATACAAAAAGGTTAATTAACGGGGGTGGGGGCTAAGCCGCAAAAGGCTTTTGAATTCAGGAACCCGGGAACAGTGAACCGAAAACAGTGAACCGAAAGCAGTGAACCGGGAACGGGGAACCGGGAACGGAGAACCGGGAACTCTAAAACTCTTCCTTGTAGAATCACTGAAGGGGCGATAGTGTGATATTCTTGAAATAAATGGTATCATGCTCTGAATCGGCAACCATCAGATAGAGTTGATGATACTTTATATTCAGGCTGCTGGTTTTCATGGTTTCGTTGTTATACAGATAGTGGATGGTACCACTGCGGGCATCAAAGCCCAGGTTATACCAATAACTGGTGCCCATCGGCAGGTTTTGCGGAATTTGACCATAGTCGGACGAGCCGCCCAGATTATACTCCCAATGACCCGGACCACATACATAAAAGGCATACCCTGTGCGGGGCTTATTGAGCCATTCAAGAATCTCCTGATTTGAATAGCAGTAAAATCCGATATAGTTTCTAAAAAAGCCTGACGCCTGGGTAACATCAAACGTAAACCGGCAGGTGTCTACATTTTGGTTGAGCCTTGCCCACTTGTATAGCCCTGTCCGGTGCATGGCTAACCCAAGATACCCTTCGTTGCTTACAAACCAGTCACCATTGCATGTAAAATCCAGGCCTTGGACGGTTAAATCAAATATACGGTTCTCTTCAACTATAATTTCAGCGTAATCCGGTTCAAACTGTATAATCCACCGATAAGTGGCGGAAATGAAATAGGTGTCAGTAACCGTTGGCGTCCATGTTATCTGGTAGCTGCCAATATTTTCAAGGACGTCATGGCCAATGCATAAGGTGTCATTATCTGCATTCAGCAGTAAAAAATCAAGGTCAAACCTATGATCCTGGACAAGCGAAATCCTGTAAGGAGTACCTGCATTCATCCTGATCTTAAAAATATTCCTCAGTTTATCCCGGTCGAACCGGCATTGGTAATAATCTTTACCGGTTATATCAGTATAAACAAACTGGCTGTCCTGAATCGTGAGGTCTTTTTGAGCAAGGGCTGCCAGTCCGGTAAGAGGCGGAAGTACAATCTTCATAGTATCGGTTGCCTGTGCTTCGGGAGGCTCGCTTTCTTCCTTTTGGCACCCTGCTGAAACGAGGACTATCAGGGAAGTGATAATCAGAAGGGAGGTTTTTATAACAGGAGGGATCGCAAATTGAACCGGCAGTTTCGTTTTATCCGTTTTCATACCGCTTAAGTTTATTCAAACTTTAAGTTCCTGAACAACATAGTGTCCTGTTTAGAATCATAAACCAGGATATAGAGGCCATTATCAAATGACATATAATTGCGGCGGTTTGCATATTGGTCACCATCTAACCAAAACGCCAGGCTGTCGGCAATCGTTTCGACTACCATGTTATGCCAGATCCCGACCCCTGCATGGATGTTTTGATTAAGGAAACCATAATCAAAGGAGATACTTCCATCGGGATGCCAGTCAGTCGCTCTCCATTCAGCCGGGCCTTTAACATCAAATACATACCCTGAAGCGGGTATATTTTCACCATAATTGATGTGTTGTGAAGCATAACAATCTGCGCCAAAATAGTTGTTGGGATAGCCTGATGCCTGGGTTATATCGTATGAAAACCGGTAATTGTATGTATCGTGTATCACCTGTGCCCACTTGTAAGTTCCGGTTTGATGCAATACCAGGCTGAGGTTCCCATTGGGGTTCACCGACCAGTCGCCACTGCACCTCAGGTTCAATCCGTAAGCTGAGAGGTTGAATTCTGTGATCTCCTCGAATATAAGCCTGTTTGTGTAAGTATGGAAATTAATATCATAGGCAAATTCAGCCGAAAGGTAATAGATATCTGTTTCTTTGGCTGTCCAGTATATCTGGTTTTTTTCGGTACCCACTAAATTAGCGATTTCGCCCTTGAACAGTGTATCGGTTGAAGTTTGCAGAAGTGATACATCCAACATATAGGAGGATTGTCCTATAACCGCAAAGCGGTATTTTTTACCTTGCTCGAGGGTCATTTTATAAACATGATGTTGATGGTCAATATCAAAAACCATGGTATGGTATTCGTTGCCGGTGCTGTCTGAATAAATGCTTGCTCCGTTCTTAAGAGTGAGGTCTTTTTCGGCCAGGGCATCCATAATTGAATCCCCTACAGGGACTTCAATCCCAATGTCATCATCTTTATCACGGTTGCAGGCAGCAGACATTACAATGAGCAGGCTGAAAAGAAAATTTAAATATTTCATGGCGAAGGAAAATAAAGAATTAAGGGTAACTACATATAAGACAGAAAAAATAGGTTTTACCCTAAAGATTCTTTAGAATTAAAAAATGCTTTTATATTTGCGCTGCTTATAACAACCTATCATGGAAACGATCATTGACAAATCAAAAGAAGTTCGGGCAGCCATCTGGCTGGTGAACGACAAACTGCATTTTATGGGTGAGGTTGAAGGTAATGAGCTTGTTTCAATCGATTACATTCCGCCCCTTGGTGATAACCTTGGTTACACCTCGCTTGAACTTTTACTGTTAAGCCTTTCATCCTGTGTTGGAAGTGCCGTACTTACTTTTCTTCGCAGAATGAACCGCCGGGTGGATGGCTGCCAGATCAGCTGCAAAGGAACCAGGCGGCAGGAGCATCCAACCGGCTTTGAAAGTATAAGGGTGTCCATTAACATTGAATCGCCTGATGTTACTGAAGCCGACATGCAGAAGGTGATTGCCATGGCTGAAGATAAATACTGCCCTGTTTATTCAATGATCAAAGGAAATACTAAGGTGGTATTTGATTATGTTAAAGAAGTGAATAATAGTATTGCTCAACAAAATTAGTTAATACCTCGGGTGCCTTGCTGCTTAATAAAAAAGACCACCTTATCCGGGTGGCCTTTTTGAAATAATCCTGTTTTATTTATCACCTTTTTACAAACTTCCGGGTCATTATCGTCTCATCAGATATTGTCTTTATTAAGTATATCCCCTTCGTTAATGATGAGATATCAACGGAAGTGGATCTACTTACCGAAGGAACAGTCATAGCAAGCTGACCGCTGACATTGTATATTTCGATGTGGTCAATGGATTGATTTGAATTAACTGTAATCAGGTTAGTGGCAGGATTAGGGTAAACTGAAACAGCATCAGGCTGTGTACCACCGGTTTTGGTGACAGTGCTGAGATCGAGCCACCAGGTAAAGTAATCACCCCAGGTGCCAATGGTAGGATCATAGCCCCAGCCTGTTACATATTTGCCGTTTTTCGACATTGCTGAGACTGCCCAAGTGGGACTGTTTGCCATTGCAAAGCCAAGGGTATCGGCAATGTAATCGTTAAGATTCATCATTGAGCCCTTTATCCAGATAAAAGGAACGCTGGGATCCCACATGCTAACATTGAACCAACCGACAACTACAGAGCCATCTTCATTAATTCCGTTTACATTACCCGGTCCATCAGCAATACGTCCAAGTGATTGATATCCTGTTGCTTCGCTCCAGATCCAGGGCTCATCATTGGTGGCGTAATCGCCGTCACCGCCTACCCATAGGCCATCATCGGAGACTACACCGGCATAACCAAGCTGGTTATATTCATCAAGTGAATCGCCTCTGGGATCTAAAAGCAGATATTGGTTAGGGAAGTAACCGCCATCAGGGTTTTTCTTCCAATAGGCAGCCTTCCAGGGGCCGTTATAATCCTGGAAGCCTACTACCACACTACCATCACCGCTGACAGCGTTTGCACGGGTACTACGGTTGATCGAATCAAATATGCTGCCCAGGTCAATAAGGCCTTCTTCTTCATTCCACGCAACGCCATGTGTGAATAGGGTGGTACCATTCCCAAGGGCAGGATCGGCCCATGAGTTTCCAACAATGGTCGATCCGTCAGATGAAATATTATATCCTGAGCTTCGTGTGTTATCAACCGTGAAGCCCAAATTTCCGAGGAATGACCACTCCTGGGTGGTAGTATTATAGACCGACATTTCAGCGATGTTCTGTTCATAGATCACTGATTTTTTATAGAAGTTTCCCTGTGATCCACAGATATGGGCATAAGATCCGTTGATAAAGATATCATATAACGCAGGTTCGCCGGTAAATATTGACTCATTAGCCCAGAACCATGTTGCTCCGCCATCGTGTGATTCATATATTGCATCAGGGGTTCCTGTCAGGATAATATGGTTTGCATCAGACCAGGCAACATCCCTCCACAATACGCTGGTGCCGGGAATTGAACGCTGGATCCATGTGAGGCCGCCATCAGTGGTCATGTAAAAGTAGTCTTCACCCGTTGCAATACCTGTCATGTCATCATAGAACGCTATGCCAAGGAGCATTCCCGGTGCGTCGTATACAGTTGTCCAGTTAAGTCCGTTATTGGTTGATTTCTGGATTTGGCCATCATTGGTAACCAGGAAGTAAGTATCGCCCGACACATAAGTTATCTTATAGGGAATGGCTGCCAAACCGCTGCCCGTTTGCCATGAAGCGCCTCCGTCGGATGTTAGATAGACATCGGTACCCATATCGAGCTGAGCTGTAAGAACGCCGTTTAGCTCATCCTTGAAAGCCATGGCAGTATACATATAAACTCCGGTTGCAGGAGATGAGGGATTCCAGGTTGTACCTCCATCAGTGGTCTTGGCAAAAAAACCATTCCATCCTGCAATAAAACCTGTAAAGTAATCGGGGAAACTCATCGTTTCAATTCCGTGGTGCTGATTGTCAGTAAAAACTGGTTCCCAGGTTTCACCACCATCTTCAGTACGCAGCACTAATCCATTTCCATCATAAGTAAGTGTTTGTGCTGCAGCAAATCCCCGTTGGTCCTGGTATGGCGGGAATTCGATATCAGTAAAAATATAGCTGTACTGATTCAATACATTGCGTTCCCATTGCGGGTCAAATGTAATGACATCATAATTAGTACCTGAAATTAAATTGCCATCGGCTGAGAAGTTGGCATTTCCTCCAACTCCCTGCCCGGGAGCTGCCCCACCAATGGAAATGGTTGTATTTGCTATGGGATCCCACAAGGAATAAGGTCCTGCCTGGGCTTCATAGCCTGAAACGATTCCCTGGTTGGATACTCCTGTTGCGTTAAAGTAAGAATCCTTTACCACGAACTGTGCTTGTACAGTGTTGATAACCAACACGGCGGTAAGCAGTGAACTTAAATGTAAAAAGTGTTTCATTTTATCTGTTTATACTGGTTAATATTACATTTCATTGCCACTTTCCTTCCCTGAAGTGGATTTATGCTCAGGTGAATTTTTTTTAAGGGCCTTTAGCAGGTTCTTCAATGCCTCTTGTTCATCAAGCTGTGACTTCTGCATCTTTTTCATTTCCTGCAAAATGGGGTCGGTATCTTTGATTTTGACTTTTCGCATAAATTTTTAATTATGCTGCAAATATGGCCTCAGAAACAGGTAAGTTGTGTGCAAAATAGCCTTACATGTACTGTACTAAATCAAGATACTCCATTACATTTTATATACACAGATTGCTAATGGGCAGAAAATCAAATAAATAGAAAGGACATACCCATTTTTGAATGAAGATATGATTGAGGTAACAGATATCAGACGTTAATGAGGAAATTGATCAGATTAACTTCCTCACCCTGTATATTGAGCTTTTTCCTCAGGCGTGAACGGGCCACTGTAATGCTGTTAACCGATTGGTATGTAATGGCGGAGATGTCCTTGGTAGACATATTAAGTCTTAAAAAGGCGCATAATTTCCTTTCATTTGATGAAAGGTCTGGATAAAGTTTATTCAGTCGTTCATAAAATCCAAGATGGACCTGGGTAAAATGAGCCTCGAACTCCGACCATACATCACGATCTTGTGTAGATTTCAGCTCATTGATAATCTCCTGGATTATCTTTTGATTTTCAGATTTTGAATCAGCCCTTAGCACAATGAGTTTTTCGGTGATACCGGTAATCAGTTCATTCTTTTTAAGGAGATACATTACGTTTGTAGTAAGTTCACGGTTTTTGAATTCAAGGTCCTCCTGCAGTTTTTCCTTCTCGAGCAATGTTTTCTTATTTTGTAGCTCAAGCTTATCCTGCTTTAGCAACGCATTGTGAATCTTGCTTTTCTGCAGGAATATAAGAAGTATGGCCGTGAGCAGCAGGAAGAAAAGTGAACCTCCGATAATGATATAAACAAGTTCGGCTTTTTCACTTTCTGTGGCTCTGCGTTTCAGCTCAAGGTCAAACAACTGCTGCTGCTTATCGAATTCATACTGCATCTCAAGCTGGGCTATTTTATTAACGCTTTCAATATTAAAGAGGCTGTCGCTCAGAGCTTTGTATTGCCTGAAAATCCTGTATGCTTTTTTTGATTCACCCAGTGTATCATAAATAGAGGAAAGCGATTCAAGGGATATCAGCATCGATTCGCGGTTACCGATTTTTTCACCTAAGCTGAGTGCTTTCTGGAAATTATCACGTGCATCCGTAAAGTTGCCGTTATAAACATAATTCTTTCCAAGATTATTCAGGCACTGGGCCACACCCCTCATGTCATTATTTTGTTCCCTGATGGCCATTGACCTTCTTATATAATGATCTGCCATACTGAAATCGTGCAACTCCATGTAGCAAATGCCCATGTTATTATACATTGACGATTCGTAATTGTCATTCCTTCCCTGGATACCAGATTGGAGGGCTGTCCGGAAGTAATCGAGGGCTTTCTCATATTGCTGCTCCTGGATATGGATCGCG
Source organism: Lentimicrobium sp. (assembly GCA_035297395.1). Taxonomy (GTDB): domain Bacteria; phylum Bacteroidota; class Bacteroidia; order Bacteroidales; family Lentimicrobiaceae; genus Lentimicrobium. The sequence goes on from DATGZB010000010.1 coordinate 24,854, forward strand.
GCAATGTTATTTAACACTTTAAACCTCAGTTTAGGGTCGGTATTTTTTGAGATTGCTGCTACTTTTTCAAGTATATCAAGTGCATTGTTAAAGTAATCAAGGCTTTGCTTATAATTCTTTCTGAAAAAGTGAACTGTGCCAATTTTGTTCAGGATATCGAATTGTAAAAGATAGAATGAAAGGTTGCGGGGTTCAGTTGCCAGCTTATCATCAATTATCTTTTTTGCTTTCAGATAGTAACTCAGTGAAAGGGAGACATTTCCCCTGGCCACATGCACATCACCCAAGTTCTTATACACTTCAACCCTTGCTGAGTCAGAAGCGATATTTTCAATAAGCGAATTTGCCTGCTCAGCATAATACATTGCCGAATCGAGGTTTTTATTGACCAGTTGGGATGATCGTTGAAGGTATGCATCTATTTTCTCCAGTCCGGGTGAAGTTTCCTTATTAAGGCCCGATTGGGAGAATGCTAAAAACGGAATCAGTATCAGTATCAGTGAAATGCGGGTCATTATACTCATCTTTTCACTTACTAAAAGTACATTATTTTAGTACAGCATTGTGATGCGATAAAGAATAGATAAATTTCGGTATTGTTATTATTTCATCTACCGCTTGATTTTTTCATAAAAAAAATAATTACCTTTTGCGGGATTTTTGATAAATGTGATATCTATTGTCTTTACCCTTGAAGGCATCGAGAATTATTAGGCCTGTACCTGATAAGACTGCACATTAACTAATTGAAAACCTACACAACTTTAAATACCATGAAAATAGCATCGTTCATTAAACCAGCACACTTTTTACTATTACCAGTTATCTGCATGATTACCATGATGGTTGCATGTACAGAAGATGAAAAAATTGAACCTGATTACACTAAAGTTTACCATGTAAAGAAGAAATCAATTGAAAGTGTTTCGCAGGGTATAACTGCACAACAATATTATAATTATGAATATAGTGAGAATGGTAAGATCACTAAAGTAACTTGGGACAATCCTTTTGGAAGAGACATTTATGAATATCTCTACAATGGAGCAGCTTCCATTACAATAATACATTCAAGTGATTACAATTCCGGTGATACTACTTTGCTCGGACTCAATGGATCGGGACTGGTGGTTTCAATGGATAATCAGCAGCAGAAAAGAATAACTAGGTACAGGTATGACGGTCAGGGTTATTGCGTTTATTCAAAGTACTCGGAATACGGGGCAGATACGAGCGATATTGTCCAGGTGATTGAGACAGCAGAGTTCACTTACATTGATGGGAACCTCATCCTGGAGAAGCGTGTTTATAACGAGAATATGCAGGGAAGTATCCAAAATTATTATTACAAGGATAAGATCAACATAGCCGGTAATTCAAATACTGGTATGGATTTCTTCGGCAAATCGAGCAAGAATCTGTTAAAAACTGCTGCCGCTGTTGACGAATTTGATGCTGAGGGCAGGTTAACAAAAAGAAGTGAAGGCGAAACTATTTATACTTACGAGTACTATTAATTTCCCTTGTGTTTATGGTCGCTTCTCAAGGTTTTAATCAGTACTACAACACCGGTAAAAATTATTGCTGAAACTATTGTAGCAACAATGGATGTAACTGCATTGCCGCTGTATGCATAAGCGGGGATTGAAGCCAATGTGGTAAAAGAGGAAATTAACAAGTATTTCATACAGTTGATTTATACCCCAAGGTAGTCAATATCTACTGATTAACCTATAACGTTTGATAAATTATCCCGGACGAATATACAATAGTTGCGGACGGTTATCCGATGTGGACAATAAACAGGCGTTATTGTCCACTCAATTCTTATTCCTATTGAATTCAGGAGAGCAAACTTTTACGAATATCCGTTAAAAGGTTACGAATATTCAATAGATGACTGTAATTATACATTTAGTCAAAATTTCAGAAATTTCCGCATTATATTTAACCTCTGATTTCAAATATTTGAGTTGTCTCCATACTCAGATACTTATTAATTTGAATTATTTAAAAATTTATTACCATGCGCCATATTTATTTACTTTTCTGCATTTTTCTTATCTCAGTCACTTCCAACGCACAGTGGGGTGAATGGAATAAGATCACAACTTTTCATTATGTTCCTGATAAAATAATAAATTTTGATGGGAAAATGGCAGTTGCCGCAAGGTATAATGAGGTGGCAATTATGGAATACTCTTACGATGTTCTTTTATCAGATGACCACGGAACCTCATGGAAAGTTGCCTGCAGCTTCCACAGTACTCCGGAAACGACGGTTGTAGTAACAAATCTTGCGACTAGTGATAGCTTGTTGTACATGCTGGTCGAGTATACAACCAGCTATTCTAAAATTTACCGAATGTTCAGTTTAGACCATTATGGAACTGTTACAAATTATGGTATTTGTAATGGATTGAATAGTATGACTTCTCCCTCTGTTCTTTTAAAACAAGACAGTGTTTTTTACCTTGCCTGTGAGATTAATGGATACTATACGGGAATGTTTATATCAACTGATTACGGAGTTAACTGGACAATCTCAAATAACGGATTAGAAAATAGTTCCGGCAATGCCACTGATCTTTATGTTAATGATAACCGGGTATTTTTAAGTATGGCTTCGGGGTATGGTTCAGGCGGTGGTCTTTTCTATTCTGATGACCAAGGTGCTTCATGGAACCAATGCCCGGTTGGCTACTATTTATCAGTTTATAATATTGAAGGAAATTCTGACAGGATTTTTATTTCTACTTCTAATAACATTTATTATTCAATAGATAATGGAAATAACTGGATTTCTACAGGAGTCTATAATGTAAAATATTATTTAGGAGTTGAAGGTAACGAAATATTCGCCGGTAACTATAATTCAATCATTAGATCGCATGATAACGGTGTATCATGGAATAGCATTCCGGTAAATAACTTTATTAATGGAACAGATTTACCAATAGCATTTTACGATGAAACAGATACCACAGGGTATTACTTCATAAATAAAATAGAAGACCATCTGATTATCAGAAAAGTACCCAATAACATTGATACGGTTTCCTACCAAATGAATGGGATATCTCAAAACAATACACGTTTTATGTTAATAAAGGATTCTACAATTTTAGAAGCTACATTTGATAATGGAGTGTATTATTCATCTGATTGCGGAACTACATGGAATACAAGAATAAATGAATTGACCGGTAAAAATGTTAAGTCTTTTATAGAATTTAATACACTTATTTACGCATCAACTGACAAAGGATTATTTTATTCGTCTGATTTAGGTGAAAGCTGGATTAGAGAACCTTCTTTGAATTCAACAAACATTATATCGATGGCGGTTCATCAGGAATCACTCTTTGTTGGATGTGATAATTCGGTTTATTACCAGCCCGGAGTAAATAATCCATGGATACAGAAGAACGAGGGTCTGCCAATTTCGGGTATAAATTATCTGTATTCATGCAACGATACGCTTTACGCATGTACATCTGAAGGTATGTTTATCCTTTATGGGTCAAACGATGAATGGTATCAAATGGGAGGATTAATAGAAGATTTTTCTATGATAGCAAAATCAGAAGAGAAATTGTTCCTCTCCCACGAGGACATGATGGTTCAAAGCGAAGATTATGGCTTTACATGGACATTAGATTATATGGGCAATTCCGTTAATTATATGGCCGGCCATGATGATGCAATTTATGCGGGTATGGATAATGGCTTATATGTTTATGATGGGTCATCAGATGATTGGAACAGTCTCTTTTATACTGATATGCAAATTTATTACATGCTGTTTACTGATTCACTGTTATATGCAACAGCGCATGGTGGAATTTATACACTGCCTTTAAATCATATTTTCACCAATTCCAAAGATGTAGCATCTGGTGAATCATTACATGTGTTTCCTATTCCTTTTACCACATTTCTTAATGTAAAAATTCCCGAAGATGCCGGCTTAAGATTTAAGTTAACAATGACCAATTCAAGCGGTCAGCTTGTTTATGAACGCGATTTCAGCAATGTCCAGGATCGACTTTATATAGATGGTCTTGACAGATTGCCGGCAGGAATTTATTTTGTTAATCTGGCCACTGAAAATAGAAGCATTACTTCTAAGTTGGTGAAACTGTAGTTCTATAAAAGTTAATTGTTTATTCGAAAATTTCAGTATCTCATATTCAATGTATTACAAACTTCCCTGCTGTAATCACTCCATTGTTGTTTTGTAACCTGAAAAAATAAAGTCCGGAGTTACGACTAGTATTTGTGAAGATTACTTCATTTCCTCTGATATTATCAATGGTCTCTAACACCTGGCCTGATGTGTTATAAATAATGATAGAATGAGCCACATTGCCAGGGTTTGCAAAAAGGAAGTGAGTGCTTAAACCGGAGGGGTTGGGATAGACTTTACAGGTCTGCAGCAAATAGTTTTTTACATTCACCGTAGTATCCTTCATGATATCCAGCACCACACCTTCTACAACCGTGAGATTGTATGGCATTTCTTCAGGGAGCAGATACCAGCTATTGTATGGGCCACCCCATCCGAAGTTAATATGATAATAGTCTTCTGTATTGTACCCGTCAACCACCACATTATGACCCGTTTGCCAAGCTTCATCAACTACGGCAAGATGAGCTGGCAAGGTATCCTTAATATTTTGTTTCAGCCGGTCCCACATACCAGGATCACTCTCATCAAGGAGTTCTGCTGTAGTGCATCCGAAGCGCAGATAAGCATCCAATGCCTGATTGACACCAAAAGTTCCAGATCCCTCTGAGCTGTAAACCTGTTTACAGGCAACCCCGCAGGCAAAAGTGAGGGAAGCTTTGTCAGTTGAAGTAAGGGGTTGATTTTTAGTCCAATGGGCATTAAGTGTGTCAAGGTACTCATTCAGTTGGGTAAAAGAAGCAAAATCAACTTGCTGATAGTCATCATCAATCCAATACTGCCTCCCTGCATAATTATGGTAGTAATCATCTGAATCATCAAAGTGTGTACCATTGGTTTCCCTATGGAAATTAAGGATCATTGCCATGGCAACAGATGGACAGCCTGCGTAACTTCTGCTTAATGTTACAGGATCCATGGGACATAGGTCATTATAAGGAGTGGTCTGTGTCCAGTTTGTGGTTAGCCATCCATCACCGGTGGCAGGCCATTGATCAAGGAGTAGGTGGCTTTTTAAGTCCTTATTTTCTATTTTCCTTGTATGATGGTTTAGAATCTGTGTTTTTGTATCATCAGTTTGCTTATAATAGCGAATCCTTTGGCTAATATCACTCCTTAGAATCCTCAAGAGAGGATTTTGGTTGTTCAAGTCACCAAAATCATTATTGAATGAATAGGCAATTACCTTTGGAACTAATTGGGTTGCAGGCACAACTATAAATCCCTGTGGTTCCAGTTTGAAAACCCAAGCCAGAGGGTGAGACAGGTCATCACATATTTCTTGCGGAGACAGCAATTCTAAATCAGCGGAACTAAAAAGGGCCATGTGACCTTTGGCAATTACATAAGCTTCATCAGAGGTAAGTAACTGGTTTTCCTGGCAATATGATCTGCTAAGGTTAAGGGCAAAGCTAATCAGTGCTATAAGTATCAATTTTGCTTTCATGATTTTAATATCAGGTAAGCAAAGATATAATAAAATTAAATTTATTCAATATGAGTGGACTGGAAGGATTAAAGCAACTTATATTCGTTATCCTTCCTGTTTGCATCAGGGATGATTTCGTTGCCCAGCCTTATCGTTGTAATGCTTTCAGGTTGGTCAAAGGTTACTTTTAAAGTATTCTGCTCTTTCCATCTGTTGCCCGGTTCAGTGATTGTATGCACCAGTTTATCATTGTTGTAAAAAGATATTACAGCCGGAAGGGGCAGATCTCCTTTATTTTCAATTGTAATGGTTAGAGTTTTATCTGTTTTACTGACATCAGAAATCGACAGGTCAGGTATTCCGCCATTTTGATAATACCAGGCCTGCCAGTACCAGTTGAGGTCTTGTTTTGAAACATCATTAAAGGTATTGAAGAAATCGATCGGGGTAGGATGTTTGTACTTCCAACGCTCTATAAAAGTCTGTAAGCACTCTTTAAATAAATCTGCTCCAATTTCCATTTCCAGCATCCTCAGGGCCTGCTCTGTCTTGGCATAATTGAGATAAAAGTAAATCTTAGGATCCAGGTAAAAGGTAGGGGTTATAAGCGCAACTTCATCCTCCATGCCTGAATAGGCTGAGAAAGCAGCCGTGTTATTTTTAGCTACATTAAATGTGGGTTCCATTTGAGTCTGGACTTTTTCAGGCATAAAGACAACAAGCCCTTCGTCGAGCCATCCGTTTTTGGTTTCGTTTGTACCGACGAGGAAAGGGAAATAGGCATGGGCAATTTCATGCGAATGGGCATAGACCGTAGTGCCATAATCTTCATCAGGACCCACATTTGTGATCATTGGATACTCCATCCCAAAATCACCATGAAAAGCTGTAATATAAGGAAACGGATAAGGGATTCCTGGCACCTCTTCCGACAGGAATCTCACTGTTTCTCTTGCTATTTTCGCTACCTTATTAAAATGAACCGCAGTTTCATTATAGGCTGATGCAACGATTGTCCTGCGTTTTGACGCTTTCTCCACTTCTACACTTGTTACATCCCATAAATAATGATCACTTAGACCAAAGGCAAAATCCGAAACATTGCCAGCTTTGAACTGCCAGGTATGGTTGGATGTTGTTAAATTGCCTTTTTTCAGGTCGGCAGGAGTAATTACATTGATGATTTCATTACCTGACGATGCTTTTTTATATCTTTCAAAGATCTCAGGCTGAAGTACTTCATCCAGATTCAGGGGCTCACCGGTTGCCCATACAATAAATCCTTCAGGAACAGTGATATCAACTTCAAAATTCCCAAAATCATTATAAAACTCTGACATGCCATTGTACGAGCGGGTATCCCAGCCATATATGTCATCATAAACCGCAACCTGGGGATACCATTGGGCAACAAACAGCGAAGTACTATCAATAGTACCCATCCTTATAAGCGTATGCTCAGGAAATTTAAAATCCCATGAAATATCAATCTCAACTTTATTTGCCGGAGCAAGCTTTTCTTTCAGGGGAATCACCATAATAGTTCCCTGGCGCTTCACCCTGGATTTATCGAAATCAATGCCGTTAACCGATAAAGAACCAATGTTTACGCCCTCATGTACATCAAGCGGATCCACCGGCACCATTGAATTCCTGTTTGCGCCCTTTTTGAAAAGATCCTGGTACAACCTGATAACAATAGATTTTATTGTGTCGGGGCTGTTATTGTGATAAGTAATTTGCTCCGTACCAAGAAGCTTTTTGTTCTTTACATCTACCTCAACCCTTATATTGTAATCTGAGCTGTTCTGCCAGTAGTTTTTGCCTGGATTTCCATCATTTTGCCTGGTTTGCTTATTGAAAGCTGCAATATTTTTTTTTGGAATTATCATCTTCTCCTGTCCAATGGTATCAAAAGGAAACATGATCATAAGTGAAAATGCAAGCTGAAGTAATATACGAACCCTCATATAAGTAGTTTTTAACACTTGTTTGTATGGTTTTAATTTCTATATAAAAGTAGGGAAAATACCAAACGTATGATGACACAATTGTAAAACATTGCTCTTGAATTTAATTTATACCTTTGAGTGGTAATAGATTATCAACAATGCTGGATCAAATAAAATCCGTTTTGGAGGAGAATTTGCGACCCCATGAAAAATTCATTTATGGTTTTGCGGATTTAAAAGGACTTCTTCCTGAAGATTTAGCTTTTTTCATTAGCGGCATATCAATTGGCAGGCGTTTGGATGATGCTATTCTTGATAAAGTGACAGACGGCCCTACCCTGGCATATTATGAGCATTACAGAAGCATTAATGAAGAACTCGCCGGAATATCAGCAAAGGTCTGTGATGAGCTTAAAAAGCATGACATTAATTGTGAAGGCATAAAGCCCACCATGGTTATCGGAGGTGATGAGTTTAAGCCTTATTTTGCGGACCTGAGGTACAAGGTTTCGCACAAAATGGTCGCTACAAGGGCCGGCTTGGGATGGATAGGTAAAACAGACCTCTTTGTATCAAAAGCATTCGGCACCAGGTTAAGATTAACCAGTATACTGATAAGTAAACCTTTTCCAATTCAGTCAGTACCTGTGAACAAAAGCAGGTGCGGCAAATGCAATATATGTGTGGAAAGATGTCCGGCTCATGCAGCAACCGGTAAATTATGGGACATTCATACTGACAGGAATGAATTCTTCGATCCCTGGAAATGCCGAAGGATGTGTGCTGAAATGGGCTTAAAATACTTAAAAGAAGATAAGCTGGTTTGTGGTGTATGTGTTGCAGTTTGTCCCTTGGGTCAAGACAGGAAAAGACAAAATCATTTGTAATAAATCATTTAAGCAATACACCTGATGGAAACAGATTTGGTAAGGGACCGTTTGTAAAATAATTTAACTAAAAAGAACCCGAACTCTTTTCCTAAAAAAATGAGGGCGAAAACTACCAGCTTCGCCCTCATTTTTTAAATGAATAAAGCAATTATCTGAATATTTCGTCCAAATTCTCCATTGCAGCAGAAAATCCTTCCTTGAAACCCATTTCTATATATTTTTCAAGGTCGGCTACTGTGGGGTAGTTTATATCGATCTTAACAAGAGTTGAGTTTCCCCTGTCGTCAAAACGCAGGTTCCAATGGGCAATTGGAAACGAATGGTCAATATTGCCATTGGAGTCACAAAAAGCATCCTTTACTGAAAATTGTTTTTCAGGGCTGATATTAGAGAAATCTGCTCTTGCCCAATGTTCTTCTCCTTCAGGCCCCTGCATTGCGTAAAGCCAGAATCCGCCATCGCGGAAGTCCATAGTTTTAGTTTTTGCCTTCCATGGCTTCGGAGCCCACCAACGGTCAAGCATTTTGCTATCGGTCCAGGCTTGCCATACCCGGTTTACGGGAGCATGGAATTCACGTTCAACTTCAATTTTTTTGTTTTCCTTGTCAACTTTGAAATTCATCAAAAGGCTGGTTTTCATCTTCTTTTAGTTTTAAGTTAGTAAGTAAGTTATCTAGCTGGTTGAAACGTTGCTCAAATTTCTTTCTTAATTCACTTATCCATATGGATATTTCATCCAGTTTTTCGGGTTGTAATCTGCAGAACCTCTCCCTGCCTTCCTTTACAATATATATAACACCGCACTGCTCAAGAATCTTTATGTGTAGTGAAATTGCCTGCCGTGTCATACTGAATTTTTCAGCAAGGGTACTCAGGTTTTGCTCTTTTTCAGCAACAAAGCTGATCAGAGCCCTTCGTGTAGGATCAGCAACTGCCTGAAAAACATCTCTTCGCGATTCCATATTATGCAAGTATTTAATTGCAAATATAATATGCAAGGATATGCTTGCACAAGTATGAGAGGTTAAAATTTTCTTAAAAATTCAAAAAAAGCTCAAGGAACAGTAAATAAAGAATCCATAATGATTCATCATTAAATGCACATTGACACCACAAATTTGTGTAGCAATGTGGACTTAATGTGGACCTCATGTGGAGTCTATGTGGAGTCTCGTAATTTCAAACTATATAGAATCCTTAAAATTAATGATTAAGGGTATTCAATTTCATAACTTTCAGGTATTGTGTAATTTATAAAGAGCCCATTATTTCGCAGCATAAACCTTAAACAGAAACCAATGAATATCAGAATATTACTTTCCTTATCCTTTTTTTTACTAATAATCCTTACATCTGGGGCTCAATCACTGGGTGATTCCAACAGCGAATCTGCTTATAGTAATTCCGTTGAAGGACTGATTAACAGTCCCGGAAACATCAAAATTGGTGGTTACGGTGAAGCACATTATAACCAGTCTCTCACAAAAGGGCAGAAAGACCTTGGGACACTCGACCTGCACAGGATGGTGATGTTCCTGGGGTATAACTTCTCAAAGAACACTTCATTTATCAGCGAGATAGAATTTGAATATGCAAAGGAACTCTGGGTAGAACAGGCTTTTCTTCAGCATAAACTCTCAAAATATGTCAATCTTAGGGCCGGTCTAATGATTGTTCCAATGGGGATCATTAATGAATTCCATGAACCGGTGACCTTTAACGGTGTGGAAAGGCCGGTTATCGATAATAAAATTTCACTCAGTACCTGGCGTGAAATAGGAGCAGGCTTCTCAGGGACAATTCTTCCCGTTTCAATGAAGTATCAGTTATACATAATGAACGGCCTCAGCGGTTATGATGGCAAAGCACTATTTACTGGTGGAGGCCTGAGGGAAGGTCGTCAAAAGGGTTCAAAGGCATATATCCATTCTCCAAGCTTTTCAGGAAAGGTAGAGTATTTCGGAATCAGAAGCCTTAATATTGGTTTATCAGGTTATGCCGGTAAATCACAAAGCAAGTTGTTTAATAAGCTGCATGAAGACAGTACTTCAATGGTTGCAAAAGCCGACTCATCAGTGGTTGGTATCGCAATGGTCGGAGTGGATGCAAGGTATAAGATATCAGGACTGGAATTAAGAGGACAGTTTTACCTCAGTTCACTTTCAAACACAGCTGAATACAATCAGTTTTCATCAGTCGATGGCAAGAACAACGACCTCGGCAGCAGTATGATGGGTTATTATGTTGAAGCAGGCTATAATGTGCTGAGGCATTGCAAAAAAACCTCAAAAGAGTTGATTCCTTTTGTTAGGTATGAGTTTTATAATACGCATAACACTGTTGAAGCAGATATGGCTGAAAACGCAGCTTATGAGAATACAGTGATTACTACAGGGCTGACTTTCAAGGTTCATAAAAATGCAGTATTAAAATCTGATCTTCAATTTACAAAAAGTGCCGCTGCCACTGAATACAGTAAAATCTTCAATGCAGGAATCGGTGTAATGTTTTAATAAATATTGATAATGACAACGCATACGTTGTCTCTTTAATGCAAGAGGCATCCATTTCCTCTAAACCATAAATGAATGCCCGGGAGGAAAACAGGCTCAGGTAAACCATCAGAATTATGAAAACCATTATGTTGATTTTATGGGTGATTACTTTATTGACTAGTCAACTATCATCTGATGTGCCTGATTATGAACCTAAATCACTGCAGAAATACCTGGAGAAAGTTACCGGATGCCCGGGAATCCATAAAGAAGAACTGAAACCAAAGTCAGACACTTTTGGAGGCTTCAATGGTAAATTCTTCAGGTTTCACTGCGGAGATTCATCTTTATTTGCCTATATCGGCAGGGTAAACAGTTGCAGGGCAAGTGGCTGTTCAATTGATATGCCGAATGAGGAATTTGAATTTTTCGACTACTATGCAGTATATAATAGTGAATTAAGGGTACAGCATGTCAGTGTATACAATTATGAAGCAACACACGGGCAGGAAATTACTGCCAAAGGCTGGTTAAAGCAATTCATAGGTTACAGCTATGGTAAGCCATTACTGGTGGGTAAGAATGTTGATGCAATTTCAGGTGCAACGATTTCAGTTAACGGAATAGTTGAAGATTTAAAGGAGAAAACGGAGATACTCCAAAGTTTAAATTTTTGAAAAATCCAGCATGTTTGCCATAAATACTGAAAGTTCTTTCTATGCCTTTGAGATCAAACAAATACTGATTTGGGGATACTTGTTTCTCAGGAGGTGTTAATCGTCAACTCCTGTCTCTATTTTGTCGCTTTTTTCCAATTCTGTGTTAAAACCATCCGGTAGTTTTGCATTGTCTTAACTAATAAATTTAAACAATGAAAAACCTTATCTCGTGGGTTGAGATACCTGCAGTTGATTTTGAAAGAGCAGTAAATTTTTACAAATCAGTACTTGGAACAGATCTCCAGGTATTTGATTGCGAAACAGAAAAAATGGCATGTTTCCCTTCAGGCGAAGGTGCCATTTTTAAAGCTGAAGGTTATAAACCTTCAACCGATGGTGTAATTGTAAGCCTAAATACTGAAGACGACCTTGAGGGAACTATACAGCGAGTTCAGCAAAATGGCGGAAAGATCCTGATCCCGAAAACCAAAATTGAAGTTGAAGGACGCGGATATTTCTCTATCTTTATTGACTCAGAAGGCAATAAATTGGGCCTTTACGGAAATTAAGACCGAAGAGGTTCCAATTACAATCAACTAACCAAATCCTGAAAGGTGAGCTACCATTTTGCCAAGCCATCCTGGCCTTTATCACTGTTTGTAAAACAATATTGGGCAATCGATAACTGTTTGCATAAAGATGAAGTACATGTCCAGCGAATTGTACCGAGTGGCCTGACTGAGCTCACCTTTTTCCTTTGCAACAAGCCAACATCACTTGACAGTCAGAAGAGTATTACTGAAAATACTATCCTGAGCGGACATCTCAGGAGTTATTATGATATTGCAATTTCAGGAAAACTATCAATGTTTTCTGTTTCTTTCCTTCCTTTCGGAGTAAGGATGCTGCTCAAGATACCTGCTGATGAATTCTATAACCAGAATGTACCCTTCAGGTTCGTTATACCGGATTTGGTTGACCGGTTGGAAGATACGCTGTTTGAAGCTCAAAGTTTTGAACAGAAAGTTGCTTTAACAGAGGAGTTTCTTTCCCGCCTGTTAAGATCTGATACTGACACATATGAGCTTAAGCGTGTTAGCAACAGTGTGCAAATAATTAAAGGGGCGAAAGGAGCTATACAGGTAAATGCGTTATCAGATGCAGCCTGCCTAAGCCGCAAGCAGTATGAGCGTGTGTTTTCAAGCTACATCGGAACTTCACCAAAGCAATTCCTCAAGACAGTCAGGTTTCAGGCTTCCCTCCACCTGAAGCGGCGCAATCCTTCTATGTCCCTGACCGATCTTGCTTACAGTTGCGGCTATTATGACCAGGCCCATATGATCAATGACTACAAAGCTCTTTCAGGTATAACCCCCGGAGAGTATTTCAGGGATTGTGAACCCTATTCTGATTTTTTTGAATCGTGAAGTAAAACCAATCGATACTTTTTCCCCTCTCATTGTTACTCATTATGGCATTTGCATTTGCAATGACATTGACAGTATTAACTTAAAATCAGTGACAATGGTTCCGAAAATCTCAACACTTGGAGGTTATATATTTGAGTATCAAAAGAGTGTAACCAACCCTACCGGCTTCTGGGCAAACATTGCCGACAGCTTTTATTGGAGAAAGAAATGGGATAACGTTCTTGATTGGGATTTCAATAAAGGACATGTCAGGTGGTTTGAAGGGGCCAAGCTCAATATCACCGAAAATATCTTTGAAAGGCAGATCTTTTTCAGGGGCAATCAACCTGCCATCATCTGGGAACCCAACGATCCTTCTGAAGAATTCAGGACTATCACCTATAGTGAGCTCTTCTCAGAAGTAAAACGCTTTGCCAATGTTCTTATCAATATGGGTATTAGGAAAGGTGACCGTGTGGGCATCTATATGCCCATGGTGCCCGAATTGGTTATTGCCATCTTAGCTTGCGCCAGGATAGGCGCAATTCACTCAGTTGTATTTGCCGGGTTCTCAGCTCAAAGTCTATCAGAAAGGTTACTTGATGCAGGTACCCGTTTACTGATCACTGCTGATGGTGGTTACAGGGGTGGGAAAACAATACCGGTTAAACAAATTGCAGATGAAGCCATGGGAAAATGCCGTTGTATAACCAATGCCATTGTACTGAAACGAACCGGTGAGAAGATCAATTTCATTGAAGGAAGAGATATCTGGTGGCATGATGCCATAAAAGATGTAAATGATGAAAATACAGCAACTGAAATGGATGCTGAAGATCCACTTTATATCCTTTACACCAGCGGATCTACCGGGAAGCCGAAAGGGTTGGTGCATACCACAGGTGGTTACATGGTTTTTACAGCTTATACTTTTAAGAATGTGTTCCAGTATGGTGATGGTGATGTCTATTTCTGTACTGCTGATGTAGGCTGGGTTACCGGACACAGCTATCTTGTTTACGGACCTTTGCTGACAGGTGCAACATCACTGATGTTTGAAGGAATACCTACATGGCCCGATCCGGGAAGATTCTGGGAAATCATTGACAAGCATAAAGTTAACCAGTTTTATACTGCCCCCACTGCAATAAGGTCGCTCATTGCGCTTGGCATGGGATGGCTTGAAGGAAAAAAACTTGATTCACTTAAAGTTCTTGGTACGGTTGGTGAGCCAATCAATGAAGCAGCCTGGCACTGGTACCATGACCATATAGGGAAAAACCGCTGTCCGATAGTTGATACCTGGTGGCAAACCGAAACCGGCGGCATCATGATCAGTCCAATGGCCGGTATAACGCCAACAAAGCCTTCGTATGCCACAATGCCTTTGATGGGTATACAACCTATGATCGTGGATGAAAATGGAAAACAACTGCTTAATAACAGCGTTGAAGGCAATCTTTGCATTAGTTATCCATGGCCGGGTATGGCCAGAACCATCTGGGGAGACCATAACAGGTTTATTGAGAATTACTTCAGCACATTTCCGAACCTCTATTTTACCGGTGATGGTGTGAAACGCGATGAGGACGGCTACTACAGGATATTGGGAAGGGTGGATGATGTGATTAATGTCTCAGGCCACCGCCTTGGCACTGCTGAAGTTGAAAATGCCATCAACGAACACCCCCTGGTTGATGAATCGGCTGTCGTTGGATTCCCGCATCCAATTAAGGGACAAGCTATCTATGCATTCGTTGTTTGTCCTCAATTCAGCACCGGCGGTGAGGAAGGAATTAAGCAATCGGTTAAGATGGCAGTAACAGAAATGATAGGGCCCTTTGCCAGACCTGAGAAAATCCAGATTGTAAACGGATTGCCTAAAACACGATCAGGTAAGATCATGCGACGCATTCTTCAAAAGATAGCTGAAGGAAAAATGGATGATTTTGGCGATACCACCACTCTTCTAAATCCTGAAATAGTTATTGAGATAGCTAAAGGTGCAATTGCCATTGACCAGGAAGGGGTGACTTCTTAATCTATCTTTTGAGAGATTACCTGATTGAAATATAATCTGTTAGCCCTCTGAGACACCAAATCCGATCTCTTCTGCCTTTTTACACTTGTCAACGTAATACCTCAGGATATCGCGAATATCGTTGGGTACAAAGATTTCTTCGTTAACTGACCTGATCATTGCATCGCATCGGTTTTCAAAAATGGTACTAATCGATTTTCGCAGAAGAGTTTCCTTGGTGTTCGCAATTGCACCATTCTTCTCGTTGATGTATATCATAAGAGCATTCTCTTCGCCCGGCCAGTTTATGTAATAATCTGACATCAGGTCACCTGTAAAGTAACCCATAACATCAAATTCTCCCCTGTAAATGACCCTCATCCATTTCTTATCTTTTGATGCTCTGTATTCTCCACTTAAATTGATTATAGAGGTATTGAGGTATTTAGCAACCAGGGTTCCTTCAGATAATCTTAACTGCAATTCGGCAATGCTAGTACTGCTTATTTTCCTCACATCATCACTTTGTTTTCTTCTGAAATCAACAGTTGCCTCATTTTCAGTCTTAAGGTTCTTAATGTAACCGGTTAATAATTCTCCGTTTTTCATCTTGACAGTGCCTCTGACCCATTCGGCCGAAGCACTCAACATTGCCAGGATCATAATTGAAGTGATCAGAAATTTCATACAAAAATGGATTATGCCCCACAGGATGCACTGCAGGCAATTATTAACTTAATCCATTTTTTCGATGAAAGTAATCCTTTAACAGGCAGTCGGTTAGTTAGCTTTCCATATTTTGCCTCTCCTCCTGATTCTTCATTCTACGGAGTGAAGCTTCATACTCACGGGCCTGTTTTATGCCATAATCCACATAAGCCTTGCGGGCCCAGCTAATGGCATCATCAAGGTTGCCCACTGCCTCGCAGTATACGGCCATATTGAGGCAGGCACGGCCGGTATTTTCAAAACTGTTGTGTTTCATTATCTCAATCCAGGCGTTTGCAGCGCCTTCCCAATCATCGGTTTCAACATGCCGGTAGGCAGTTTCGAATGAATCTTTATCTTCATGCTTTCCTTTTTTGAAAATCTGGCGCTGTACGATAAAAAATCCGGGAAGGAATCGTTCAATATATTCCTGTCCGCCAGAATAGGCTGCTCCAAACATTGCTTTCGGAGGAACCGTCATATGGTTGCCATCACTCTGAAAGGTAAGTTGCCGCCTGCATTCATACTGATCAATGATCTTCTTTTCATTTGGATCATACATCCGCCATTTCATCACGACATTAAAGTTCCTTTCATCAACAACCGGGGCATCCGGTTTAAAGATCTTTGGCAGCAATAGATCGGAATTTGAGTCAAATACTTCTAAAACAAGCAGTGCATCAGCATTTGAAGTATTACAGATCTCTTTAACTTTTACCCATTCAAGGGCAGGCGGAGTTTCGCGGGTGCCTGATCCAATGAGCTTGTTTTCCAATGGGATTACACATCTGAATTCTGCATTTTCGGGGATTCTCTCAGACACCCCCAGGATAGCCTGTTCGGATGCCTTACGGTCAGATACTTCAATCTCACCTGAAAGTACTGATTCAATGATCTTTCCTGCCTTATCTTCTTTAGCTGTAAGCGAACGGTTAACAACGGCTATTGTCTTAATATTTTCAGGAAGCTCAGCCTCTGGGGGCAATGGATAGTTGAAGCTGACCATTGCATACTTGCTGCAACCTGCTAATAGAAGCGTTGAAGCCATCAAAAGGCATATAATGAAGTGTTTCATTGGAATCCGGAATTTATAGGCTAAAAGTAAATAAAAAATCCGGAAAGGTGACCGGGGGGCAATCGGTTCAATATTTCCGGATTTTTTGCAATTTATCTCCAATCAAGTAGGGAAATCTGTAAAAAGGATATCCAAAACTTATGCCAAGGAGTGTTTATGCTGTCAATCAATTACTTATATGTATTTTTAATATCAACAGATTGGGGAAGCAAGGGTTCATTTCGATGACAGAATTGTCTTTTTTCTGTTTATCTTTGGGGAAAACTTCTGATTATTCACCCAGAAAGCCCAAGTGATTGTTCTTGAAATACAGTCACAAAGATATTCTGGAAACTGATCACAAACTACGAGCACACAACACAATGAAAACCACGGTTTGGATTATAATATTACTTCTACCACTTTCAATCAGTGGCCAGTCATGGAAATCAAAACCGTTTTCAGTAAGTGTATTAAATATCGCTACCCTTCTCCCTCCTGAGTCAGTTACAGCTGTATTCAACCAGCCTCTTCATCCAGGGGTGGCTGTTGGATATGAATTCGGGTGGAAGGAGACGGTCAGGAATCCTATGTTCCAAAGCACCAATACGTTCATGCTCGGAGGCAAGGAAGTATATACAGGCAAATGGTTCCAGGACATAAGCCTGGCATATTATTATCACCGGTATGTAAATCATGCTTTTGCTTTAACTACACATGCAGGATACCGGAAATATATAAGGAAATTTACAGCAGAAATATCCCTCCATATCGGCTATCTGCACTCCCAGCTTCTTACCGATCGGCTTGTCAGGCGGGATGGTATGTGGGTTGAAGGGTTTAATCCGGCAAGAGGTTATTTCGCTGCCGGTGCCGGTTTAGGAGTTGGTTATGATGCCGGATATCGTTACAATATCCGCCGCTTTTTTGTGAATTATGATTTCAGGCTCCAAATGCCATTTGTTAAAAACTACGTTCCTGTTTTACCAAATGGGATACTCTATGTGGGAATGCAATTTACACTCTTTAAAAAAATCACTGATCCAGGCAAAGCTGCCCCAACACGTCTGTCATGTCCCGAATCCTGAAAATATCAATTGTATTATCCATTATGGCTTTCATAGCCGGATGCAGTGAGAACGAAATCACACGTCCTGCAAAATTGGATTGCCCTCTTGAGGTTGAAGCGACTTATAAAGTCAATCCTAAGAGCAATTATTACCAGCTTATTCTTGATTATTATGTTCAGCGCGGATTACCGGGTGTTTCACTACTGGTCTGGAATGATGATGGATTCTTTATCGGCTCAGCGGGAAGGGCTGATGTTAAGAAGGATATCCTCATGCAGCCATGTCATATTGCAAAAGTGGCAAGTATTACAAAAATTATGCTTGGTGCAACAATTATGCGGCTGCAGGAGAAGGGAATATTATCGCTTAATGATCCTGTAAGCAAATATATTCCACAAGCTACATTAAATAAAATCAGGAACGGGGATAAAGGTTTGACCATTCGAAACCTTATGAACCATACTTCAGGGATCTATGACCTGATAGATGATGACGGATTCTACCTGCAGGTACTGAACGATCCGGCAAAACACTGGACTTCAGATCAGTTGCTCGAATACGTTTATAACAAGGATGCACAGTTTCCTTTTAATCCTGCTGATACTGCAGGATATTCGAATACTAACTTCCTTTTGTTGGGTATAGTCGTTGATGCTGCTACGGGAACCAATCATGCCCAGGCATTAAAAACTGAGATTTTTGAGCCTCTCGGACTGGAGGATACTTATTATTACTGGCATGACCCCCTTCCGGAGAACAGTGTTGCACAAGGCTATTTTGACCTTTATAACAATGGGAATATTGAAAACCTTACCAACTGGAATACAGGCAGCGGAAACGGGTATACAGGCGTTTACTCAACTGTCTGGGATATGTACCTTTTTGCGAAGGCACTGTTTGTTGATAAGACGTTATTATCACAGGCATCACTTGACGAGATGCTGGTTTTCCATCCAACTATTGAAACAAGGAAACATTTAGGGGTAGCCTGTGTAAAGGACTTCATCGATATTGGCAATCCTGATACTGACTTCGCCTGGGGGCACAGGGGCAGGGACCTGGCATACAGTGCTGATCTGTTCTATTTCCCGCATCATAATACCATAATGACTATGATTTGCAATTATGGCACAGATGGTGAAAGTGAATTAAGGCCGGTTTTCCTTTCTATGCGGGATGAGATTGCCCAAAAGATTGTTGAACAATAGACAAATTCAATTTCACGGATCTTGACAAGCTCTTACCTTGCTCTTGGTTAAGTCTTACTTAAGTCTTACCATCTAAACGAAATTAACAATCGCATAATAAGAGCCATTTATAAGAGAGACCAGGGAATAACAAAACAAATGGAACAGGATACAAGATTATTGGTTAAAGAATTTCATACTCCATTAGGAGTTATGACAGCAGGTACAACAAATAACGGACTGTGCCTGCTCGATTTCAAATCTACCAGAAGCGAGGCAAGTATTAAGGAACTTGAGAAGATTTATGGCACGAAAGCTGTCGAAGGATCAAATGATTATACTGTAATCGCAGAAAAAGAGCTGAATGAATATTTAAATAATCAACGCAGGGAATTCACCGTTCGATTGGATACGCCAGGCACTGAATTCCAGCAAAAAGTATGGAATGGACTTAAATTGATTCCTTTTGGCCAAACCATTACTTATGAAAAATATACTGCGAAACTGGAAATACCTTTAGCAATAAGGGCTGTTGCACATGCTATTGCATCAAACCGAATCCTAATTTTGGTCCCATGCCATAGGGTTGTAGGTAAAGGAGGCAGCCTTAGAGGTTATGCCGGCGGACTGGACAGGAAAAGAAAGTTGCTTGATCTGGAATGCGGAGGTTCTTTATTTAGCCTTGAAGAATAATCAAAGTTAAGTCGCTATAGCTCAAGACTAAATCCCTTTTAAAAGCGGATACTCCCTGTTTTTGCTTTACTCTTTTGAATTATACTGATATAAAAGCATTTTCAACATTCGTGGGATTGAATTGTTAAAGATTGAAAATTGTCTTATCAGAATAATGAGTGATTTTCCGGAAATTCCTGAACTACATCTTAAGATACTGAATTCCATTAAAGAAGCTGTGATTGTACGCGATCTGGGTGGCATGATCATTTATTTGAATAAAGCTGCTGAAGAACTTTTTGGATACAGGCATGAAGAATTGATAAATCATAATTTCTCAAAGCTGGTTGCCCCGGTTGACGTAAATGAGGAGAAAAGGCTCCTGGAGAGTATCATCTGGGGTGAAAAAGTGGAAAATTACGAAACAGTACGAATTGGTAAGAACTATATTAATGTACATGTTTCGGTAAACCTAACTCCACTTAATGATGAAGTGGGTAAAATTGTAGGAGTAATAAGTGTTTACAGGAATGTAAGTGAAAGGAGGCGCACAGAAAGCAGATTTCAGGCCCTTCTTGAATCAGCTCCCGATGCCATGGTGATCGTAAATAAATTTGGCCAGATTATCCTTGTAAATGCCCAGACAGAGAAATTATTTGGTTATGAAAGGGAGGAACTGATAGGGAAGGAAGTAGAAATCCTGATTCCTAATCGTTACCATAATCCTCATGTTGAGCACCGGAAAGGATATTTTGAAGATCCCAGGATTAGGGAAATGGGTGCTGGCCTTGAGCTTTTTGGAAAAAGAAAAGATGCAACCGAATTCCCTGTGGAAGTTAGTCTCAGTCCACTGAAACTTGAGGAAGGCATTTTTGTTTCAGCGGCAGTCAGAGACATAAGCCTGCAGAAAAAAGCTGCCCTTGAATTGCGTGACTACGCTACCCGCCTTGAGTTATCAAACCGTGAACTTGAACAATTTGCTTATGTAGCATCACACGACCTGCAAGAGCCTTTAAGAAACATAACCAACTTTGCTATGTTGCTTGAAGAAACTGTTAAAGATAAGCTTGACGAGCGGTCAAGGAACTTCCTGAATATCATAACCTCTTCAACCCAAAGGATGAAAGTGCTTATCAGTGAACTGCTTAGCTTTTCAAGGATTGGCCGCGACAGGGTTATTGAAAGAGTTGACTGTAATGAGATTATGAAGGACCTTCTGGTTGATATGCAGACAGTTATAAAAGAGAATAATGCCAGGATAGAGTTTAAGAAACTGCCACAATTGACAGCCAATAAAACTGAAATGAAACAATTGTTTCAGAATCTGGTTATAAACGCGATTAAATTCAGAAAGAAGGAGATTGACCCTGTAATTAATATTAAGAGTGAATCTGAAGGTGGAAACTGGAAGTTTTCAGTATCTGATAATGGTTTGGGAATCAAGCCTGAGTACCTTAATAAGATTTTCCTCATTTTCCAGCGCCTGCATTCTGAGAGGGATTACCCCGGAACAGGCATCGGACTCGCAACGTGTAAGAAAATCGTTGAATTGTATGAGGGAAGGATTTGGGTAACATCAGAATACGGAAAGGGATCAACATTTTATTTTACTATACCTAAAGAGAATAACAGAGTATGAAAACACTCAACTGCGTCCTGTTGATTGATGACAATGTGAATGACAACTACATTCATACTTTTACAATTAACAAAGTTGATCCGGCAATTAGGGTCAATTCTGTTTTGTCGGGTGAGGAAGCAATCGAATATTTCAGCAAAACCGAAACCGACCCGGATAATTACCCCTTTCCGGAACTTGTCTTCCTGGATATCAATATGCCTGGGATGAATGGATTTGAATTTCTTGAGAAAGCATACAGGGATAATGTATTCAGGGATGAAACGCCTGTTGTGGTCATTATGCTGACCAGCTCTCTTAATCCGGTGGATTTGAAGAAAGCCGAACAGGAATACGGACAAGAAATAGTGGAATTCCAGAATAAACCGCTGACTGTTGAGATGTTTAAAGAAACGGTCAACAACCATTTTGGCAAGATGTATTAGAAAGAACACTTGTAACCGGATATTGCTGATTGTCGGTTGTAATGACAATGACGCGGAATTTGCTATAGTAAGCTGTTATTTATATTCGCTGGCTTCAATTTCACCTCTGAGTACCATTAACCCATTGAGTGCAAGTGCCCTCATCTCATCCTCACCCGGGTACACATGTACAGGAGCTATCTTATAAACACGTTCAATAACCTGGTTAACAAACCATTTGCCATGTGCAATACCACCTGTTAATATGATTGCATCAACCTCACCCTTAAGCACTGTACTCATTGCCCCAATTTCTTTAGCAACCTGGAACGCCATGGCTTCAAATATGAATGCTGCATATTCGTCACCGGCCTGCATGCGCTGTTCCACTTCATAGGCGCTGTTTGTTCCTAAATGTGCAGTCAAACCACCTTTGCCCTTTATCATAACCAGCACTTCTTTAAGGGTATATTTTCCACTGTAACAAAGCCTTGCAAGGTCTGCAGCAGGAAGGGTGCCGCTCCGTTCCGGTGAAAAAGGACCCTCACCATCCAGCGCCTGGTTTACATCTATTACACGGCCTTTACGATGTGCACCCACACTAATTCCACCACCCAAATGAACAACAATGAGATTCAGGTCCTCATATTTCCTCATGATTGACTTGGCATGCTGACGTGCAATTGCCTTCTGGTTTAATGCATGGAATATGGAAATCCTTTTAAACTCAGGATGTCCGGCAACCCGGGCTATTGGTTCAAGTTCATCAACAACCACAGGATCGGTTATAAAAGCCCTGACATTATCAAGACTTCTGGCAATATCATCGGCAATGAGGCCGCCCAAGTTACTGGCATGCTCACCCATCGGACTGTTCCGAAGATCGGCTTTCATTACTTCATTCACTTCGTAAACACCCGAAGGAATGGGTTTAACCAATCCACCCCTTCCAACAACAGCTGAAATGGTACGCATGTCAATACCGGCTTCTTCCAGCTGTTTGTATATGATTTCTTTCCGGAAAGAATATTGGTCAGTGATCTTCTCAAATCTGGAAAGTTCTTCAGCTGAATGGTAAATCGTTCTTACAAACAAGGGATTGGTCCCACTGAACACCGCTATTTTAGTGCTTGTGGATCCCGGATTGATAGCCAGTATTCTTAGTTCTTCCATTGGTTGAATAGATTGGCTTTTTTGATTGCATTTATTTAGCTATCAACGCTGCCAAAGCAATGCTGTAAAGCTTTGTTAAGGCACTATCGCCCCTTGAAGAGAGGACACAAGGAACCCTTGCTCCTGCCACAAAGGCACCAAGTTCAGCACCTGCAAGCTTGGTGTTGGTTTTATAAAATACGTTCCCTGCTTCGATGTTTGGGAAAAGTAAACAATCGGCATCGCCTGCCACAGGACCGGTAAGTTTCTTTATCTGTGCTGACTCAGGATCAATGGCTGTATCCAAAGCCAACGGGCCATCAACATAAGCATCCTTAATCTGGCCGCGATCGGCCATTTTTGCCAGCATTGCGCTCTCTTCGCACGAAGGAATACCAGCAAGCATTTGCTCGGTGGCTGAAATTGCTGCCAGCTTTGGTTTCTCAATTCCAAGTGCTTTTGCTGTATTGATAAGGTAATTTGTTATGGAAACCTTTTGCTTGAAATCGGGTAGCGGAATGATCGCAACATCACCAACGATAAGCAGTTTGGGGTAGTTTGGGTTTTCAATGACTGTAACATGGCTGAGCACAGCACCCTGGTTCATCAGGCCTTCCTCCTTATTCAGAATGGCTTTCATGTATTTGTCGGTTGAAACAAGTCCTTTCATCAGCAGTTCAGCTTCACCCGCATTGATCAGGCTAACAGATTTTGATGCCGCTTTTGCTTCATTGGGTTCATGGATAAGCCTAAACTTGCCGGGGTCGATACCGAGCTTTGCACATACATCGCGCATGGTGGGTTCATCACCAACCAGGATACCATCGATAATACCTTTTTCAACAGCTTCATTTACAGCCTCAATAGTATGTGAATCATTCGCATAAGCTGCTACCAGTCGTTTTTTGCTTTTAGATTTCAGGACATCAAAGATCTGTTCCAGTTTTGTTATTGGCATACACCCTCCGTTGCTACGTATGTTGTTATTTGAATGTATTGAATATATGATACTTAGTAAACATAATTTGAGGATGCAAAAGTACCATTCAAACTGTGAATTACCAAAAACTTATTGAAGTGTTATATACTTTTTAATGAATATCTTTGTACTATCTGCGGTGGGTATCCGTTAAACTTTGATTTCCCTAAGAAACAACAGTAAATTATGGTTCCTAAAAAGCTTATTCCATTTCTGCCGGTAATCAGTGGATTGCTGCTGACATTTTCATGGCCTGAAAGGGGTTTTCCTCTACTGCTTGTGATAGCATTTGTACCCCTGCTTTTACTTGAAGATATTAAGCGAAAGGACCCGTCAAGCACCAGGATAGGTATATTCTGGATGGTTTTTCCAGCATTTTTCATATGGAACGCATTAACAACATGGTGGATATATAACGCCACCTTTATCGGTGCGCTGATCGCTACGCTACTTAATTCTATCATGGAATCGCTCATGTTCTGGCTGTTTCATTTTACCAGGAAATCCCTTAAAAGGGGCAGTCATGGCTATATAGCATTAATATTCTTTTGGATTACTTTCGAATTCATCCATTATCACTGGGACCTGAACTGGCCGTGGATGACTTTAGGCAATGCCTTTGCTGCCTATCCCGAATGGATACAGTGGTATGAGTATACAGGAACGTTTGGAGGATCATTATGGATTTTGCTTCTGAATATCCTGATATTTAAAGCGCTTCAGAAAACATTAGGTAAAGATGAATTGAAAGTAACGGCTTTGGAATGGACGGGCATTTTCGTTTTACTGTTGGCACCAATCATAGTGTCTTATATCATGTACACGAATTATGAGGAGAAAGTTGCACCGATAGATGTGGTAGTTGTACAGCCGAACTTTAATCCTTATACGGAGCAATACGAGCTGGGATCTGATATCGTTATCAATAAGGCTTCGCAAATGGCGCTGACAAAGGCTGATAGTGCCACCGACTTCATAATCTTTCCTGAATCAATGGTTCAACCTAATTTTGTTGAAAGATCACGTATATGGGAGAATGATTTTAAAGACCACCCAACCATTGAGCTTTTCAGAAAAAACCTCATTACTCCCTTTCCAAAGGCAATGATTATATCCGGTTATTCAACCTCGAAAGCCTATATGGATGGTGATGTAATACCTTCAACGGCAAGGGAATTCACTGATGGCAGCGGGCATTATGATAATTTCAATACTGCGGTACTGATTGCAAAAGATGCTGAATTGCAGCTTTACCATAAATCACGACTCACTCCCGGAGTTGAAATGATGCCCTTTCCATGGTTGCTGAAACCATTTGGTGAAATAGCACTTGACCTCGGTGGAACGTTAGGTGCACTTGGCACGGATAAAGAGCGCAGACCTTTTTTTATCAATGATACGTTGAAAATAGCTACGATTATCTGCTATGAATCGGCATTTGGCGAATTTGTAAATGGATTCATAAAGAATGGTGCCAATGCCATTTTTGTCATCACCAATGATGGATGGTGGGGGAATACAGCCGGCCATCGTCAGCATATGCTTTTCTCAGTAATACGCTCAATTGAAACAAGACGCAGCATTGCCCGTTCAGCCAATACCGGTATTTCTTGCTTTGTCAATCAAAGAGGTGATATTAGCCAAAGGACTGCCTATTGGGAACCGGATGTGATTAAAGGTTCAATCAATGCAAACGACAAGGTTACATTCTATGTCAGGAATGGTGATTACATTGCACGAGGATGTGTTTTAGGATCTGTTATACTTCTATTAATCAGCATTGTATTCCATTTCAAACCTGAAATCAGCAAGCGTTAATTATTTTTAAGGTTACTTTCAATTAATTGCCTGTTGTATTTTATTGCCTTGAGATAAGCAAACTATTAATAATCAACAGTAGCCTTCAATTTACACTACTCAAATCCTGCCTGTTGTCCTGCAATTTTTTAGTGTTCCTAAAGAAGCCTTTTATATCTAGAAGCCCTATTGCAATTGAAATAATAAATTGTTAAAATTGCATATTTAAATTACCGGCCAAATTGGTAAATAAACTCTTTTTGTATTTTCGTGTTATTGTGAAACCATTTTAATCTGCAAATCCTGATGAATTTTGAATTTACTGAAGAGCAGCTAATGATACAGCAGGCTGCCCGCGATTACGCACAGCGTGAATTGATTCTTGATGTAATTGAACGCGACACTGATAGTATTTATCCTGCTAAACATGTTAAGGCCCTTGCCGAACTTGGATTTATGGGTATGATGGTTAGCCCGGATTATGATGGGGCAGGAATGGATACTGTATCGTATGTCCTGGCAATGGAGGAGTTATCGAAAATTGATGCATCAACCAGCGTTATCATGTCGGTTAATAATTCCCTCGTGTGCTATGGAATAGAGAAATTTGGCACCGAGGAACAAAAGCAGAAATTCCTGAAGCCGCTCGCTCGCGGGGAGAAACTTGGTGCCTTCCTGCTATCTGAACCTGAAGCAGGTTCGGATGCTACATCTCAGAAGACTACCGCTGAAGACAAAGGTGATCACTATCTCTTGAATGGTACAAAGAACTGGATAACAAGCGGAAATACGGCAAGTACCTATCTTGTTATTGCCCAAACGCATCCTAACCTTGGACATAAAGGCATTAATGTCTTACTGGTAGACCGTCATTCAGCCGGTATTTCAGTAGGACCGCATGAAGATAAAATGGGAATGAGAAGCTCAGATACACATTCAGTGATGTTTACTGATGTAAAAGTTCCGAAGGAAAACAGGATTGGAGAGGATGGCTTTGGATTTAAATTCGCCATGAAGACACTTGAAGGTGGAAGGATCGGGATTGCTGCACAGGCACTTGGATTAGCTTCAGGAGCTTTGGAACGTTCAATAAAATATGCCCAGGAGAGAAAGGCATTTGGAAAAGAGCTTGCAAAACACCAATCTGTTGCCTTTAAAATAGCTGAAATGGCTATTAAAGTTGAAAATGCCCGGAATCTTACATTAAAAGCTGCATGGCTGAAAGACCAGGGTAAACCATATGGGTATGCAAGTGCCATGGCTAAATATTACGCTGCTGAAACTGCTATGTGGGTTACAACCGAAGCCGTCCAGATTCATGGTGGTTATGGTTATGTTAAGGAGTACCATGTTGAACGTTTGATGCGTGAGGCCAAGCTCACACAGATTTACGAAGGTACTTCTGAAATTCAGAAGATAGTTATATCACGTGAGCTTTTGCACGTTCATTAAGCCAACAATACTGCATACAGAGTTATTTTCAATAATTGTAATAAAAACAGTCCCGGATCAGTGAGAAATCCGGGTTGAACATAAAGTTAATAAGCATTAGTATGGATATTTATGTTTGCGTTAGTAATGTACCCGATACAACCACCCGTATAAAATACAAACCGGGCAACAAAGAGGTTGATTTCACGGGGGTACAATGGATTATTAACCCATGGGATGAACTTGCCTTAACAAGGGCATTGGAATTAAAGGAAGCCAATCCCGGTCAGATAGGAAAGGTGATTACGATTACTGTGGGAAAAGCCGATGTGGAACCCACCATAAGGAAGGCACTCGCAGTGGGTGCTGATGAAGCCATAAGGGTTGATGCAGTTCCTGAAGATGCTTTCACTACAGCGTCTTATTTAAGTGAAGCTTTGAGCAAAGAGTCATATGGACTCATACTTTGTGGTGTTGAATCGAGCGATTTCAATGGATGGTCAGTTGGTGGTATGTTAGCTGAATTATTAGGCGTACCATCTGTTTCAGGGGTAAGCTCACTTAACCTTGACAATGGTAAGCCTGTTGTAACCAGGGAAATTGACGGTGGTAAACAACAGATTTCCACTCCGGTGCCTTGTTTGATGGTAGTCCAGAAAGGTATTGCAATCATTCCGAGAATACCTTCCATGCGTGGCATTATGACAGCCCGTACTAAACTGCTAAAGGTTGTTGCAGCTTCACCTGCTGAATCATTAACCAGGCTAACCGATTACCAGGCCCCTCCGCAGAAATCTGCATGTAAAATGATAGATCCTGAGAATATTGAGCAGTTGGCTGAGCTTTTACACAATGAAGCCAGGGTAATTTAAAATCAGCGTAAACAATATAAATCCAGAAAGAGAAAATCATGTCAGTATTAGTATATATAGAGCCAAGGGAAGGTAAATTAAGGAAGAATTCATTTGAATTGGTATCATACGGCAATAAGATTGCTAAAGCAATGAACTTATCGTTTAATGTAATGGTAATCGGTAAACTTGATAAGGGAGAATTGGAACTCACAGGCAAATACGGTGCTTCAACCATCGTACATGTTGACGGTAACATTCCATTTGATGATCAGGTGTATGCTGCAGTAATTGCTGATGTGGCTAAAGAGAAGAATGCTACGATGGTTATTTTGCCACATAACCTGACAGGAAAGGCAATTGCACCAAGGGTTGCAATTCGCCTGAAAGCAGGTATGGTTAGCGCAATCACCGGTTTCCCGATTAGCTATCAGCCATTCCTTGTCACAAAGAAAGCTTTTTCGGGAAAATCAGTGACCGTTCAGGAGATCACTTCTGCTGTGAAAGTATTGACACTCTCACAAAATACTGCAGGAGTTGAAGAGATACCCTCTCAGGTCACCATTGAGGAATTTGCACCGCAAAGTGCAACACCGGCAACAGAGATCCTGTCAACCGATGTGATGTCAGGTAAAGTGCTCTTAACTGAAGCTGAAATCATAGTTTCAGGAGGAAGAGGAATGAAGAGTCCGGATAATTGGAAACCACTCGAGGAACTGGCAGCAGTATTGGGAGCAGCAACGGCATGTTCACGACCTGTATCTGATGAAGGATGGCGCCCTCACCATGAGCATGTCGGACAAACCGGAAAAGTTGTAGCCCCGACGCTTTATTTTGCCCTTGGAATCTCGGGCGCTATTCAGCACCTTGCCGGAATAAGCTCGTCAAAAGTTATCGTTGCTGTTAATAAGGATCCTGAGGCACCAATCTTCTCTGCAGCCGATTATGGGGTAATAGGGGATCTACAGACTGTTTTGCCAAGAATGACAGAAGCATTCAAAAAATTCAAGGCTAACAATTAATACATGGTAAAGAATGATTAAAGTAGCAATCTAAAGCAATGTCCCTTTAATCTTTAGATTGATACTAGTGATCTTAAGGTTATCAAATCTTATGAAGGTAATCTGAGATAACTTTCGGATAGTACTGGTATTCAAGTTTGTGTACTTTTTCTGCCAGTGAATCAGGCGTATCATCAGGACTGACCGGACACTTAAACTGAAAGATGATATCACCCTTATCGTACATTTCATCAATTAAATGGATGGTGATACCCGATTCAGGTTCATTGTTATCAATAACAGCTTCATGAACTGCCATTCCATACATGCCTTTACCACCGTACTTTGGAAGCAATGCAGGGTGTATGTTTATGATCCTTTTATCAAAAGTCTTAACGAGATTTACAGGTAACAACCATAAGAAACCGGCAAGTATAATCAAGTCGGTTTTACGGTTGATTAAGTCTTTTAATACGGTTTCATCAGCATAAAACTGTTCCCTGTTGAAGAGCACCAGCGGAATGTTAAGAGACTCTGCACGCTGGATCACATATGCTTTTGGGTTATTGCAATAAATTGCGGTAATTTTTCCCTTCCCGTTTTCGGCAAAATATTCGGCGATATTTTGAGCATTTGATCCGTTTCCTGAAGCAAAAATTGCAATCCGCTTCATACTTTGTTATTTAATGATCAGCAGGTAATAATTCTTTTTACCTTTCTGTACAAGAAGGTATTTGCCATTAAGCAGGTCAGCGAAACCAACGGTTATTTCTTCACTGATCTTCTGTTTATTTAAGGAAATACCTCCATCCTTGAGCATTCTCCTCGCCTCACTCTTTGAAGGAAAAACAGCAGTTTTTTCAGCAATCAGGTCAATGATCCCTATACCTGGCTGCAATTCTTCGCCGGGTATCTCAAATTGAGGTACTCCTTCAAATACCGAGAGCAGTACATCCACCGGAAGTTTTTTGAGGGTATCGGTAGTGCCCTTCCCAAATAGAATCTCAGAAGCTTCAATAGCTGTATTATAATCATCTTCACTGTGAATCCTGATGGTGAGGTCTTTGGCTAAGGCTTTCTGGAGTATTCGTAAATGAGGGGCAGCATTGTGCTCTTCTACCATTTGCTTAATTTCTTCTCTGCCATATAGCGTAAAGATCTTTATATACTTCTCAGCATCCGCGTCAGAGGTGTTCAGCCAGAATTGGTAGAATTTGTATGGAGAGGTTTTTTCAGGATCAAGCCATATATTTCCTGTTTCGGTTTTGCCAAATTTGCTGCCGTCAGACTTAGTTATAAGCGGACAAGTGAGGGCAAAAGCTTCACCGCCGGTCTTTCTTCTTATAAGTTCTGTACCGGTGGTGATGTTGCCCCACTGATCAGAGCCACCCATCTGAAGTTTGCAGTTATAGTTCTGGTACAGGTGCAGGAAATCATAACCCTGAACAAGTTGATAAGTGAACTCAGTGAACGACATGCCATCTCCTGCTTCACCTGTGAGCCTTTTCTTTACTGAATCCTTTGCCATCATGTAGTTGACGGTAATGTGCTTGCCAACATCGCGTATGAAGCTGAGGAAGGAAAATTCCTTCATCCAGTCGTAATTATTGACTGCTACAGCAGCGTTAGCCTTTGATTCAGTGAAATCAAGCAAACGGGCTATCTGCCTGGTAATGCCATTTTGGTTTTTGCGAAGCGTTTCCTCATCAAGCAGGTTACGTTCTTCCGATTTACCGGAAGGATCTCCAATCATTCCTGTTGCACCACCGATTAATATAATTGGTTTATGTCCTGCAAGTTGAAGATGTTTCAGCATCATCACACCAACCAGATGACCAATATGCAATGAATCAGCTGTGGGATCAATTCCAACATAGGCTGAAACCATTTCTTTGGATAACATCTCGTCAGTGCCTGGCATCACATCATGTATCATACCACGCCAGCGAAGTTCCTCAATAAAATTCATAAGTAAAGTATTAGCCTGTTGTAAGATTCAGGAAGTGCAAATTTAGGCAATAATAAGTAATTCTGAGCTTTGACCCACTTTACATTCCAGCTCAGCTTTAAACTATTTTGTATTAATAGTTGAACAGATTGCATCTGTAAAGGTTATAAGGTATATTTGTAACTATGATACTGATAACAGGAGCCACCGGACTGGTGGGCTCATATCTATTGCATTCCCTTTTGAAAAAGGGCGAGAAAGTCAGGGCCTTGTTGTATAACCAAAAAAGCCTGGAAAGGACGAGGAGAATATTTACCTGTCTTGGCAGCGATCCTGATGAACTCTTAAGGCATGTTGAATGGATTGAAGGTGACGTCCTTGATATGATGTCAGTTCATGAAGCCATGAAGGGTATTGATAATATATATCATTGCGCAGCCATCGTATCATTTAATCCTTTGGACAGGGATCTCATGTTTAAAGTGAATGTAGATGGCACAACAAATATTGTTAACGCTGCTTTAGCTGAAGGAGTTAATAAATTGTGCCATGTGAGTTCTATTGCTGCACTCGGACGTTCAGATGACTCTGACACCATAGATGAAAATTCTGAATGGAGGAGTTCAGCCAATAATTCAAGGTACTCACGCACTAAGTATATGGCTGAAAGAGAAGTCTGGAGAGCAAGTGCTGAGGGTTTGCCGGTCATTATCGTCAATCCTTCCATTATACTTGGCTATGGCCATCCTGAAAAAGGCAGCACACGTATGTTCCGGACTATCTATAAAATGTCGAAGTTTTACGGAAGAGGCACCAACGGTTTTGTTGATGTAAGGGATGTGGTTGATGCAATGATCCTTTTAATGGAAAGTGAAATAAAGAACGAAAGATTTGTTGTTTCAGCAGGGAACTTTACCTACCGTGAGATTTTCGGATTAATAGCTGATGCCTTTAACAAACCGAAACCAAAACTGGCTGTACCTGATTTGGCACTTGATATAATCTGGCGCTTCGAAGCTATGAGATCACAAGTTACGAAAGATAAACCACTCATAACAAGGGAAACCGTTCATACTTCCAAAAACAGGTATCTCTATTCAAGCGAAAAGCTTGTGAAAGCATTGGATTTCAAATACCGCCCCATTGAAGAAACAATTGCAACAGTTTGCACCCTCATGAAACCTGAACTACAGAAAGTTTAGTTGGGGAACAAACTTTTTACTTTAGCCTTTAGCCATTAGCCTTTAGCCTTTATTTCATGGCAAGTGTCTTGTACTGCTCATACCTATCCATGACGTCAAGTACAAAACGGCGGGTTTCTTTGCCACTGACTCTACCGTATTTAACAACAGAATCGTTGTAAAATTCGGGTTGTGATTTTGCCAGAAGGTAGTATTCTACGTTTCCATGCCATTTTGTGGGATCTTTACCATATTTTTCGGCAAGGTTACGGGCATCAAGTATGTGTGCAAGTCCAATGTTGTAGGCTGCCAGCACAAATTTCTTCCTTTCATTTTTATCAGGAACCATTGTGGATAAACGCTTGTCCAAATAGCTTATTAGCCGGATTCCGGCTGCTATTTGCTCACTTGCAGTAGATCCTTTATGGGCGCCAAATTTCAATGCAGTAGAAGGCATTAGTTGCATTAAGCCGAATGCTCCCCTGCGGGATGTAACATCGGCTTTGAATTTTGATTCATGGTATATTAGTGCAGCTACCAGTCGCCAATCCCAACCAATTGAATTGCTCAATGGACGGATGATGTTATCATAATCAGAGATCGAATGCTTCGGAACTGTTTTTCCCAAAGCCAGATTAACCCATCTTGGACTTCTGAAATACCTGTTTTTAAGGTTAGTAAATTGGTCAGTCTCCCTGTAATCAGCAATGAAATTGTCTGCCTGTTCCAGAAGGTTTACTGCACCTTTGCGAACAATCCATGAAATTCCGATCTCCGGACTGATTTTAGTATGAACATCTACGTTAGAGTAACATAAACTTGCTGCACGAGCTGATTTCTCAAAAGCAATTGTGTATGCTGCCTCGCCCTCCGATACTTGACGTATCAGGTCTGTGGTTACGGTGTAATCACCAGCATCAATTAATATTTGGTTATTTGTTGCATACTGTATATCAGAGAGATAAACCTGGGGCAGTTTGTTACCGGATAGTGAAAGAGTCCTGCCGGTTAAATCTGAGAGTTCGTTTACCATATTATTCTTGTATTCATTCGAACTCAGTTTGTACCAGTTATCAGGTTTTTTTTGCACGAGTACCTGGCAGTCATAATACAACGGAATTGTATAAGCAAGATCAAAATTTTCATCATTGATACGCGGAAGCTCCATCGCTATTATATCAACACGTCTTTGCTGAAGATACTGAAGAGCTTTATAAACATCCGGTTCAATTACAATTTCAAGTTTTACACCCAATTCATCAGCAAATTCTTTAAGAATATCGTACTGGAAGCCAAATGATTCACCCTCATATTCAAAATAATTGAAGGAATTGTCATCAGTGAGGGCAACCAAAGTACCCCTTGCTTTAATATCTTTCAGTAAACCACCTGTTTGTCCGCTTTTAAGTAAGGGTTGTTCGGATTGAAATGAGCATGATTCCGGAACAAACAGTATGAACAGGATAATGATACCAGAAGTTAAATAATTAAACAGCTTTTGAAACATTCTGTCTGATTTAGTTAATACCTTGGCAGTCAAAAGGAATTATTTGATCTTTATTGTCTGCCTTTACAACCAAAGTAGAATTATGATTTTAAAACTATCTACCCTGATTGATTTCAAAGTGAATTAGAATCATAACACACTTTGAAAGGTTTTTGTTTAATGTGGACACAATGACAATGAACACACTTAAGCTGCAAATATATGAAGATACAAATTAATAACCATGACTCATAACATTTTTTAACGATTGAGTCATAACTCCTTATCTAAATAGAACGGGAGGAATTATATTATTTTTCTTTAAGTTTGGTCCAATATACTGTTTTACCAAGACCCATCCAGGCTGCACCTATGTATCCTCTGATATGTAACTTGTCGGGTCCGTCAAATTTAATATACGAATTGTATGTTTTGCCGGTGGCAGGATTGTAAATAGTGCCATCATTCCACTCATTTTCAGATGCATCATATACAAAATCGTTAAGCATCTTAAGTCCCAGCACTTTACGGGTCCTTAATTTTTCATCAGGATTCTTTTTATCCAGTTTTTCTTTTCCATCAGGCTCTTTTGCATTCTTTAGCCAGACTATTTCACCGTAATATTTACCATTTGATGCTTTACTTATTTTTATGTGCGAAACATTGTTTGTCTCTTCGCTGATCGCTTCATAAGTGCCCAGGATCTGGTCTGCCTTGCTCTGTGCAAAAATGGTTGAAGTCATCGTAAAGAAGAATACCAGAACTACTGCAAATTTTATGTATTTGCTCATGATCAAAGCTTTAGGGTAAAATTATATGCAATTATTTCTCAATGAACTCAAATGTAAGCAAAATTGACTGAACTTCCTTTACCAAAGCCGCTTTATTTTGGTTAGGGGCGTAAACATATCCATCCATTGTCAGTACCATGTTATTTTTTCTGTCAACCAAAGTGTAGTTAATGAAAGGCCCACCCATAAAATCACCTTCAACATCCCAAAGACCCCGGGTTTCAACTGCAAGTTCCTTTTTTAGTTCAAGTACTCTTGGCACCGGTTTCATGATCGTATCAGTTGAAACGATCATATAAGAGCTGTCTGAAGGTCCCGGTACATAAAGTCTTGTGAATTGGTTCCTTACTGAAATTATTTTTCTGACATTATAGGCGTTTGTATCTGTATAAGGATATGAATAGATCAGTAAGCCCTGGCCGAAGTTATTGGCTTCTTTTCTGATCCAGAGGAAATTATTCTGATTGGCTGCAATATAATAGCCAGCAGGAATATTCATGCTGATATTGAATTTCTTTTTTATGGTTTCTATTGCTTTAATGTTCAAGCTCTTGGAGAAAAGAGCCTGAAGCCTCTCTATCTCAGCATTTTCATATAGATTAAAGATATCGCGGTCGTGTTCCGTAAATGCAGTTTTTAAAAGTTCAATGGTAGGAGCTGAGATTTTAACGACCCTCTGTGGCCTTGCCCATACATTATAAGCACTTTCAAATTTTGCTTCTTTCAATGAACTATCGATTGAAATAATAAGGATGTTACGATGCGTTTCGAAGAGCCGGCTGAACTCACTAACTTCTATTTGAACAACTTTAAATAAGGGTTCAGGCTGTGGCAATCCAGGCCTGAATGAGCTAAAAAAGCTCTTAACTGTATCACTTAAAGAAGTTTTCCAAAGGTTATCCTGAGCCACTATTATGATCTCATTTGGATTACCGGTTGAAGAAGGTTTTGTTGATTTGTCTGTTTTGCAGGAAACATAAACAGAAGAGAGAATCATTACTAACAATGAAATCCTAAAGATATTTTTCATGCTACTATGTTAAAAAGGATATGAAACCATTTATGGTTAAAAAGCAACAGCAACCTTTATTTTCTGACCGGGGACAATCGATTTCTCGTTCCTGATATTATTAAGCTTTTTGATGTCTTCAACGGAACATCCCTGATGCTTTTTGGCAATAGTCCACAATGTATCGCCGCGCTGAACAGTATAGTAAATGAATTGATTGTTTTTCGCTTTTTTATCTGATTTATTATCAGCCAGAACCTCTCTACCTGGCTCAGGAATTTCTTTTTTGCCAACTATCAATAGATCACCCGGATGTATGATAGTGTTTGAGAGGTTATTCCATTGCTTCAGGTCATCAAGTGTTACATTGTTAGCCTGTGCAATTTTATTGAGCGTCTGACCTTTTTGCACCGTATACCTTATGTCTTCGTATTTTACTTTTGACTGGTTCGTTATCGGTGTTTTAACTGAAGTATCAACCGCGGCTAATGTTTCTTCAATTTTTGGTTGTATAATCTTTTTTACCTGGGTAGTATCAGGCTTTTTAGCTGCAAACTGCTGTTCAATTACCCTTTCAGGCCTTACAATAAGTCGCTGGCCAACAGCAAGTTTAGTTGAGCGTAACCTGTTCCAGCGTTTAAGGTCAGTAACAGAGCAATGGTATTTGTTTGAAATCAATCCAAGGTTCTCACCTCTTTTTACCCTGTGATATTCAGCGGATGTAACAGTTTTCATCATCGAAAGCAACTGTTCCTGCTCGATTTTCTTTTGAGTACCCAATGCATATAGCTGCGCTTCATTATTGACGAATGACGCTATATATTTTTTTGGAAGCCTGAGTACATATGGTTTACCATTAACTGCAGGAATTACACCTGCTTTATAAGAAGGATTCAGGAACTGCAAATCCTCCATTGGCACCTTAATGTAGTCAGAGATCTGATTGAATGTCAGCATCTCCTTGACTGTAATTGTATCTATTTCATAATGCCTTATGATGGGTTCTGCTGCCCGAAGGTTATGTTCGGCAGCATAGTTCATAACATAGGTCACTCCGATAAATGCTGGTACATAACCACGGGTTTCAAGAGGCAGGAATGGACGAATCTGCCAGAAGTCCATTTTACCGCCCGATCTCCTGATAGCCTTATTAACATTTCCCGCACCTGAATTATAAGCTGCTAATACAAGTAACCAATCTTTATACATCTTATAAAGATCGTTCATGTGCTCACAGGCAGCAACGGTTGATTTAATCGGGTCACGGCGATCATCAACGAATGAGGTGACGTTAAGGTCGTACATTTTTCCTGTACCATACATGAACTGCCAAAGACCAGTAGCACCTACCCTTGATCTGGCTTCGGGATTTAATGCTGATTCAACAATAGCCAGGTATTTAAGCTCAAGCGGCATGTTAAATTTATCCAGTTGTTCTTCGAACATCGGAAAGTAGATCTTTGCCAGCCCCATCACCCTTTCAGTAAGGCTTCTTTTTTTAACTGCATACAATTCGATATAATCCCTGACGTACTGGTTGTATGTAAGGTTTATCGGGGTTGAAGCATCAAGTTTCCTTAACCTGTCATAATAAACAGAATCTGAGTAAACAGGCACAAAGCCCGCTGAAAATCCAAATGCACTTTCCAATTCCCGGTCAGATGCAGTTTCGTATCCCTCAAAGTATTTTAAATTGGCAAGGCTGTCAAGTGCTGCTGCAATGAAATCGTCTTTAATAAAATCGAATGCTTTGGAAGTAGTATCTACATTTTGCTGTGACTGGCCAATTGACGTATAGAATGGAAAGAGAATCAGAAAACCGATCAGGGGCAAAAATAGGGTTTTTGTCATGATTTATATATCGTTGGTTGCTACCCGGTTGCAACTTAGGTTATTTGCAAATATAAATTTAATTACTTGGAATGGTAACTTTTTTTAACTTTTTTTGATATTTCTTTTTGAACAATAATGATAATCAATTAATTAGGAATCGGGATTAAACACACAGAGGCAGGTTTTAACCTGCCTCTGCATGAAGCACATCAATTATAAAAGCTCAAACTTTATAGGCAGTGATACTACTTTCCTGACCAATTGCCCGTTATTCCAGGCAGGTTTCCACTTGGGCATCAACTGTAAGACCCTGATTGCTTCTTCAGTACACCCGCCACCAACCTTACGCTGGATCCTAATGTTGGTAATTGTTCCATCTTTTTCAACTACAAAAGACGTATATACCGTTCCGGTTATCCCTGCTTCCTTTGCTAATTGAGGGTAAACTGTATTATCTTTCAGAAATTTATACATTGCATTTAATCCACCGGGAAATTCAGCTTCGACATCAGCAACCAGCACAGGCTCTTCCTCAATACTTGTTTCTTCAACTTTTTTAGGGACAGGTATATTGTAAGTTGGAATAACCGTTTTCTGGTCAATCCCTACGTCTATTGTACCAATGTCTTCAACAGTAGCAGTATTGACTACAATCCGCAGGTCGGTTGGAGCCTGGACAACAACCGGTGGTTTGGGTTTCTCTTGTTTTGTAAGTGGAATGATCTCTATAGGACCGTTTGGTTTGGCGGTTTGTTTTATCTCAATTTCTTTAATGTCATAAGTTTTCCATCCGAAGATGACCAGGAGTGCTACCAGGGTGAGTATGAATCCGAATTCTGCGAAATAGGTCTTCTTGCTTTCAAGATCGGCCTTGGTTGATTTTTTTGGTTCCATATCATTGAGTGTTAAGTGTGTGCCGAATGTGTGTCGAACGCTCTGTGAACCACCAAATCTTTACTCTCTTCCTCAATTATAAAACGATGGGCTTTATTTATTATTGTATATTTAATATAAAATGTTGTTTAAGCTTAAAGTGTATTTGAATCAGCACTGTTAAACGGCATAATTTATCTTGTATTTGCAGGACCATATCAGGAGTTAACCAAGAGCAATCCAATAGTAATCTGCTATCGAAGTAGTCAGGCTAAAGAATACTTTGTTTAGGCTTTGTTCAAAACAAGGATTGAATGTTTGACAAAATAGAAGTAATAAAAAAAGAGACTGACCAACCAGGCCAGTCTCTTTTGTAGAAAGATCTTAGATATTAACCTGCCAAAGTAAATTTGATCGGCATGTTAAACTGTACACGTACAGGTTTACCACGCTGTTTACCTGGATTCCATTTTGGCATGGCTTTAATAACACGGATAGCTTCTTCATCGCAACCACCACCAATACCTCTTAAAACTCTCACGTCGGTTACACGGCCATCACGTTCAACAACGAAGGTAACATAAACTGTGCCCTGAATACCGCTTTCACGTGCCATCTGCGGATATACAATATTTTGCTGAAGAAACTGGATACGTGCTGCATCACCACCGGGGAATGAAGGGGATTCTTCAACAACGGTGAAGATCTCAGCTTCAGCAACTTCTTCTTCTTCACTAACAGCCGGTGGAGTGTAGGCTTCAATAACAGTAAGTTCATCTGCTTCTGCATCAATAACAAGGTCATCTTCTACTTCCACATCGTCGGTAACAATATGGATCAGGGTTGTCTGTGCAGGAGGTGCAGGAGGTGGAGGAGGTTTATTCTGCTGTGTGATCTCAACCATCTCTTCTTCGACGGTTTCAACTTGCCGGCCAGCTACATCAATCTGCTGTACATCGTAGGTCTTCCATTCAAACGCTACGAGCATTGCAGCTAACGCGACAATTAAACCGATCTGAACAAAGAAAGTCCTTTTGCTTTCCAGGTCAGCTTTCGGTGTTTTTTTTGCTTCCATATTGTAAAATACTAATTGATTTCGAAATCTGTATTTCTTAATTGAGCACTAAAAGCATGCCAATTTTCCACTACAAAAATAACACAATTTTACTTAAATCAAACAATCTGTTTGACTTAAATATTTATCATGCACCGAGATGCTCTTTATAAGCTTCGGCATCCATCAGGTTTTTCAACTGCGATGCATCTTCAATCCTGACTTTAACAATCCATCCTTCACCATAAGGATCCTTGTTGATAAGCTCTGGTGAGCTGTTCAATGCTTCATTGAATTCCAGGACTTCAGCTGTAACCGGCATGAACATGTCGCTAACAGTCTTAACGGCTTCAATGCTACCGAAGGTTTCACCTTCTTCAATAACTTCTCCCACAGTTTCCACTTCTATGAAAACTATGTCACCCAGTTCACCCTGGGCATAATCAGTAACGCCTACGTAGGCAATGTCACCATCTACTTTAATCCATTCATGGTCCTTAGTGTACTTGAGATCGACCGGAATATTCATTTCTTTAAATTTTTATGTGGTTTAATTTTCGTCAAAATTAAGAAAACCTCTTTTCCTTGCACATATTTTCCTGTTCTTTCTACAAGGTTTTTTACATTATGTTAGAGGTCACTGCGCAAGGGTGAATCTCAAACTGACACCAGCATTTGTTGTTGAATTATTGAACTGATTGGAAACGAATGGATTAGTAATCGTTTTATCAAAGAACAGCCTCACATTAAATCGCTGGTTGATCACATAATCGGCTGAGGTGTTAATTGATACGATCCTGCTTCCGGTTGAGATCTGGTTTATTTCTTCATCCAAACGCCGCAGTATGGTTTTGTTATCCCTTATTGAAACATCCGCTTTGATGTTCAGGTCACTCTTCAACTGTTGTTTCCTGCCCCCGCTTGATAAATTAAGCTTTACATCCTTAAACCGGTATCCAAATCCGATTACAATTTCATTATTTGTTGCTTCTGTGAGCTGGTTATTAACAAAACTGAGTGAGAGGTTACGTGTTTTCTTATACTCAATCTTGGTCATAAGACTGTTGTTCCAGGTGAGATCAATTCCAAATAACGGAACAAACTGTTCCTGGATGGTAACTACATCAATCCTTATGCTTGGAATGAAGTTTCCAGCCATATCCAGACTGTCAGGGAATCCTGAATTAAGCGGATTATCGTGAAAATCAACATTTGACAGATAAGAACCTACAGCATAAGTTGACCTGTAACCGTGGTCGAAGCTTACGTTCTTAAAGTACTGCTTAAAGAATGGTAATTTCGATAAGCCCGAGTACTTGAAGCGCCAATTAGGTATCGGTATCTTCGGAAATGCCGATAAGCTTACCTGTGTTGCCGATTTACCTGTATAGGCGGCAAGGAATGCCGGTATCATGACTTCTTGTGAAGCAGGCCCGTATCCCTCAGGATATCCGGTTGTGTCATTTATCCCGTTTGAATTTGGATTCTGTGCTGCCAGCCTTGCCGCAATATACCGCCTGTTTGCCTTGAACTCCTCAAATACCGGAGAAATATTTTCATCATTATCTTTCTTGAAAGCAGTCTTCAGGGTTAGATAAGATATACTGAATGATCCGCGATCTTGACCGGCACTTGATTCAAATTTGTTGGTTTCAGGATTGAATTTAAAATACTCCTGGTGACCGGTGGATTCTCTTTTATCTACACTGAATTCAATCCTGAACTCAGGGAATGGTTCATAAGTAGCCCTTCCGGTCAGATCCCGGGTAAACCGCGTAACAAATGCATTGTTTAGCAATGAATCTGCTGTGATCCATCCTTTACGGGCTGCTTTATATTGTATGCTGTCGACCTGTTCACCAAACACAAAACCTAATCCAGGGGCCATGTCTGTTAAGCGGTTACCTATCAACTCAGGTGTCGGGATAAAGCCTGGCAACAATATACCGTTTGATTCAGTGTAAGTAAACTGTACATCTTTGAATCCGGTAACCAGTTTTATGGCTCCAATGCCCAGAT
This sequence comes from Lentimicrobium sp., assembly GCA_035297395.1. Taxonomy (GTDB): domain Bacteria; phylum Bacteroidota; class Bacteroidia; order Bacteroidales; family Lentimicrobiaceae; genus Lentimicrobium. Next base: position 66,036 of record DATGZB010000010.1, read on the forward strand.
CCTTCATGATTTTACCAAAGAGGTCTTTTTTGGTCGAATCCTGGTTAGCAATAGTGTCATTGAGATTTTGCTGCTCAATCGGCTTCTCGGGCTGCAATTTTCGTGGTCCTGAACCCTGGCTTTGTTGCCGTCCGCTTGGTTGTGAGCTCTGGTTGATTTTCTTCAGGAAACCTACCTTATTATAAAGGTTCGTTAGCCTGGCATTACCGTTAATGTTAACAGTATTTGAGTTTTCAATAGTATTGCCAACTTTGTCCTGAATCTTCACAGGTGATGCATCCCAACGGTAGGTACTGCTGTAACGGGCATTGACGGTCATCCAGTTGAGCACAGGTATCTTATTGATTGGCACAATGTAGTTAAGGCTCATGTTCTGTGAGTACCTAGTCATCCTGCCAAAGTCCTTAATCTGATCCCACACGAGCTTACTGCTGTCACGATCGATCCTTCCGGGCGGTTCATCAATAAAGGCACTTGCATTAGCTTGATATTCAAGCTTAAGCGATTGAGTGATGTCATATTTCAGGTCATACAACCTGTTCCAATCCCATGTTTTTATATAGGTGGGTTCAAGTATGATCAGCGCTTCACTCTTGTTCCGTAATAGCTTCTCACTGTATTGCCTGTTCATATCAGTCCTGAATGAGAACATTTTTGGAATAAAGTAGAAGTTGAAATCCTTTATGAGAGCCATCGATTTGCTTTGCAGGAACTTAATCCTGCTGAATGGCCTGACGGGTTTGGGGTTGTTTATGAAGTTATAGCCAATACCGCCCCTGTACTGCTTTCTTCTGTCGTATTCAATATCAATATTCTGATGATAGATCTCTGAATAAGCATAGGTAAAGTCGAAGTTCTCTATGTCGTAGATTTTGGGTTTTCCGGTGGCTCCGACTTTCTCTTTACGAACATTGACAAAGTTGATATTCTTTCGCTTCGTTATATCCTGTACTTTATTCCTGATAGAATCTTTGGCATCGGCCTCTAACTCCTTGATCTCGTCTTTGTAAAGGATATCAGGATCGAGCGGATTGTACTTAGGTGTAAGCCTGCTTTCGGAGTAATCAATATGCATCGGTATCTTGATGCCGCTTTTTTCAGGGAAGAACTTTCCAAGCTGGATGTTAGTGGCAATATCAAATTGCCTTGTAGTTTCCTGCTGACGTTCGTTCACCTTCTTTTCGATGCTTCCGAAGCCGGGGGTTGAGAAAGCTCCTGAAACCACCACATTGCCAAGGTCGGCAAGGTTGGTTGCAATACGGGCTGTTGCCGCAACACCGCTCTTTTCATCGAAATCGGTAAGCCTAAGTTCATTAACCCATATCTCAGCGCATTTTGGTTCACCATCGTCGTTATCGCTCAATGAAACTTTTTTGGGATTCCTAACACCTATCATGAATGCTTTCACATCACTTAAACTTGGCATACCAACCACAGTGATCCTGTTTCCACCATCCATTACTTCAAACGGAGTAACAACTGTGACATTTGATCCGGGCTGCCCCATTGCATCATTTCGCTGTTGCTTGGCATTCACCAGTTTTTCGAGGTCAATGTTCATCTCATTGGCAAGCGGCCAAATGGCTCTCTGTTCGTTATAGGTTGTTCCCCAAGGGGTGAACTCAACAGGCAATTCATACTCATAATAGTTCTCGGTAAAGTCCGAGCCAATCCTTACAAATACGGTGAGGTCGCCTGTCTCAGGTTCATCCAGTTCCCTGCTTTTCTCAGCGTGGACATACATTTTAAGTTTCTTATACTGACGGAAATCAAAATCAGTTGTCTTGAAAGCGCCCCTTGCATCACCATCCAGCAGGTCGCATACCTTGAGTACCATCGACTGCTCATTAAGCTCGGTAAGGTTGGTAGTACCCACATTAATTTCACGTTCAATATCCGGCGGAAGGTTATAATTTACATTATCCCTTCCTTTGTTCTCTTCAATATTTACCGAAGAGATATCAAAAGTTGTAAGGCTTTGGTTTGGGTCCGGAATATATTCACCAGGAGCGAGTAGGTTATCATAATATTTGCGCCATTCTCCCCTGACAAGTTCGAGGGTGGCAAAACGTAAAACAACTTCTTTATCCCAGTTCTTCAGAAACATTCTCATGAAACGGATACTCTTGAAATCCTGTATGTTGCCAACCACTTTTGCAGGATTCTGAACAGGAATCCGGAACAGGTACCATTTGGTATCAATGATTTTTCCGTTTTCTTTTTTAATTGGAACTTCGTTCTCAGGTGTTTGGATATCTACAATATAATTTTGGCCAACTACCATGTTTTCAGGATCAAGCTTAACCATATATTGGAAGTAGCGTTCCTGTTCATTCAGGGTATTGTCACGATTAATATCTTCAACGTTAGGAAGGGTAGTCGATTGTGTTTTAAACTCTTCATTTGATTGCTCGGATGCAGGTGAATTACCTTCAGTACCGCTGAATCTTTTATATCTTTCTGTAATGCTTCCAAAGCGTGGATCAGCATCGTAATCAGCGCCCCTGAAGAAGTGGTAGTTATCAGCTGAAGGGTCAGTTGCACCATTGATATATGCGCCTGAAGCTGTGCCAAAATTATTAGCTAACTGATCTAAGTAGGTTGAGAAGAAAGTAGTTTCATCAACGTCTCTCAATCCGTCGTATCCTACATCCTGGTATGGACGTGCATTGATGTCATTGTCGAATGCATTGACCAGTGACTGGAGAGTAGGTACCCGTCCCCAAATGGTAGTATCAACATTGGTAACTGCTTCAGAGGTAGGCAAACCGTTCTCATATGCCTTTCTGCCATCGGGTAAGATATCTTCTGAAATATCTCCTAAGTTGAAATAAAGCTCACCCCCGGTATGCGCTGAGTCTTCCGAGAATGGATCCATAAGCCAGAATTCAATGTATTCTACGTTTGTTGCTTCAAAATCGGTTGATTCGATCTTACGCATAATACCGGCCCAGCGTGACTCAGGTGATTCAAGGAGCCCATCCTCATTCAAGCCGGCTGAAATTCCTGTTGGTTCAACATCATAGTTGTAAGGGCCTCGCTCAAATGGGTAATAGGAAAGGTTAAGTATCTGCAGATTGGTTGGCAGGGAGTTATCTTTTGAAACATTTGGAAAGACCTCCTTTTCTGAAACATATCTCACAGCATCCCTCGATAATTCATCCTTGCTTACATTTTCAGGCTTTAGTCGGCTGTTTTTATCATAGAACAACGGATCAATGGTGTACCAGCTTATCAATGCCCGGTTAAAACCTGCCCTTAGGCCACTGCCTACTGCGGCTTCAGGGAACATATCCCTTGTGGTTTGTCCTGCAGGGATGGATGAGAGGAACCATGTACCGGTGTTTTTCAGGTCAATTGTAGATTTACTACCTTCAAAATCATCAATATACGAGGTGCCTGTTTTACCTACTGCCCTTGAATGCCCGGGAATGAAATGAGCCATTTCTCCGTTTATCTGAACCCTGGAAGGCACTTTTGTACCATAAAACGGAAGTTTATCCACTAATTTGGTCAGCCACAATGATTCGGTTTGATAGTCAAAGTTCAACCCCCACATGGTGTTGGAGATAGGCTCCTGACCGAAATTGGTCTTTTGTGTTAAAGGCCGTTCATGAAGGTTAAGCAGGGTAGCCCCGACAAGGAAGTTGTTGCTGACTTTATAGTCAACATGCGCTCCCATCATCGTTTGTTGCTGTAATGCGAAGGTTGCATTGTTCTCAAGTGAGATATTAACCGGGGTGCCTGAGTTAAGGATACCTGCATTAATGATCTTTACCCTTCCAAGGGTATAGTCAACAGTATAGTCAACATTTTCAGTCAGGGGTATACCGCCGGCTGTAACCCTTACTGAACCCTGAGGAACATTCAGGGCATTAAGTGAAATTTCTGATCCTGACTGTGATTTATACTGTCCTTCAATCAGATACCTGTTTTTATCGGGATACTGTTGCGCACCGCTTTTGGTAAGTGTATAGAGTGAATCATACGCATACCTGTCAGCCAGTGCCTGGTTGTTAAGTTTCTCTCTGAGGTATTTTCCGAATGGCTCCCTGACTGTAAAATAGACACGGCCATTGGACGATTGGATGGTACCTCCTTCTCTTCCCGCATTGTCAACAAAATCAAACAAACCATCAGGAGAATCGGGATTAAGCATCGGATCAAGGTTATCAAAATTGAATATCCTTAACAGAGGTACACCTTTGATTCCTTCAGGTCCGTCGGTGAAATAGCCGGTGGGCACTGTATTTTCATTCCCTGAATAAAGAATGTTAAGTATAAAGTCTTCCCTGTTTACCTGGAACGCACCAATATTATATACATTCTTCATCATAAGGTTCCATATAGGCAACCGGGTATTAAGGGCAGTGCTTTTTAAGAGCTTAACCATCAAAGCCGAAGGTGAAGTGATACCCTGGTCGGAAAATTCGCCAACCTGGTAGATCTTGTTATCACCGATAACCGTGTACTGATAGGCAACAGCCAGCACCTGGTCGGAATTAAGGGCTGCATTAAGTGAAATAAATCCAAGTTTTGAGTTAAAAGTATATTCACTCGGATTCAGCTTTCGTGCATTTTCAACTTTATCGAAATCAGTGCCGGCGACAAAACCAAACGGGGCACCTTGCAAATATTGTGTTACCTGGTTAATATCCCTGATGGTGGCTGTATCAAATTTGCTGAGAAGGTCATTTGCGCTGTTATCAGGATGCCTGACACCAGGATTCGGAAGTATGGTTAAATTATAAGGGTTTCTTTCACCAAGATCCATGAATGCGACGATATTCCTGTTATCGGTAACAGCCGGGCCGATGTTTGTAACCCATACTTCGATCTTTGTAATATTGATGCCTGAATTAACGATAGGAAGTGTGCTCAATGCTTCATCATAATGATCGCCAAAGTACTGAGCAATAAAGAAGTGCTTATTTTCTTCATAGTCAAGGGCTGTCAGGCTGAATTCGCTCATCTGGGCGCCACCTTCAACGGTAATATTAGAGGTTTCACTTTTTTGCTGTGAGAAGACTGCAGTGACTGTTGCCCTTCCAAACTGCATCTGTGTTTTTAATCCGAAAAGGCTCTGGCTTCCGGTAATAAGGGTACTTGAAAGCGGAAAGGTAATATCACCTGCTTCAATAAGTTTGATGATCTCATCTTCCTTGCCCTCGTATTTAAGTTTTAGTTTGTTCTCAAAATCAAAAGTAGCTTCTGTATTGTAATTGGTATTGAATTCAATTTTATCACCAATTTTAGCCATGACACTCATCTGGATCCTTTGCTGGAAATCAAAATTGGTGGTTCTTCTCTGGCGAAGGTCGAGTGCCGGATCATCGCGCCTGTTTGAAAGTATGCCAAATGTAACTTCAGCGCTTCCCTGCGGACGGATATCAATGGTGCTTCCGCCGAATATCCGGTCAAATACCTCACCGCCTATATGGATTTGAGGAATAATACCATCGCCTCCGCCGGCAGCAGCGCCCAGTGAGCGGTCCCTCCAGTAGTTCCTTAACGAGCGTTGCAGGTTCAGCTCTTTGTATTCGTCCAATGTATAACTCCACGGAGAAGAGAGATCGATCTCACCTGCTTTACGGGTGTAAGTATAAGTATTGGTTAAAGGATCGTATTGAATATCATCGGTAAAATTGGATGGCCGTTCGAGAAAGAGCTTATTATTTTCTTCGCCTGAAGGTAACTGGCCCGGTTGTGGTTCCGGAAGCGGGTATGGTAGTTCTCCGGGCAAAGTAGTGTCAGGGGGTGTAAACTCATTAAGGTTCCTGTCAGGTGAAGCTGAATTTACCGGAGAAATTAAAATACCCCATATAAGGGATAAAACGAAAAGTAAAACAAAAGATCTTAAAAGGTATTTAATTATGCGCTCCAAAGTATTACATCATTTTAAGTGCACTCTTGATTAAATATTCCACTGAAATTGCAGCTCCCTCCTCTTGAATGATCTTATCTACAGTCTTTTCAGCCATTGATTTATTAAAGCCAAGCAGCGTTAAAGCAGATAACGCCTCGTCCCTGGTTGTATTGTGTGCAGTTCCCAAAATTTCTTTTATTCCGGAGTCCTTTACCAGTTTATCTTTCAGGTCAATAATAACTCGTTGGGCAGTCTTTCCTCCGATACCTTTCACCTTCTGTAAAACAGCCACTTTTCCATTAACGATAGCCTCTGTTACATCAGCAGGCGTTAATGATGATAGTATCAGCCTGGCAGTGTTGGCACCAACCCCGGAAACTGAAATCAGGTGACGGAAAAGCATCCTTTCATCTTCATTTGCAAATCCAAACAGGATATGCGCATCTTCACGAACAACAAGATGTGTTAACAAACGGCACTCATTTTTACCTTTAACCAGTGAATAAGTATTGAGCGAAATGGAGATATCATAACCAATGCCATTGCAATTAAGCACAACTGTGGCCGGATTAATAGACTCTATTACCCCCTGTAAAAATGCGTACATAGTTGGTTGCTATCAGTTAACCGACAAAAATAGAGATAATTATTTGATTTCAGAGGAGTCAAATCATATTTAGAATTCCAAAAAAAGTAACTTTACCAAAACAAAAACGGCATAAAAATGTAATAATAGATTGCTGTTTTCAGGATTATTCTTTGATAAACCAAAACCAATTATGATGAAAAAAATATTTACGCTGGCTACAATCCTGATGATCTTTTCGCAAGTAAATGCCCAACCCTGGTTTGACGTTGGCATAAAGGCAGGAGTGGGGACTTCATTTATGTATGACAAGCAGATCTTTGATGATCAAGACCTGACGCATAAGTTTATGCCCGGCTATACTTTCGGAGGGAAATTCGGTTTCAACTTTGTACAGGCTCACCAGGTTACACTCGATGTGCTTAAAACTTCGTATACCCAGAAGTTCGTTTATTATGTAGAAGGAAAAGAACTCGGGCGTAAAATTGGAATGGAAGGAATAGACTTCGCACTCATGTACAGGTACAACAACAGGGGAACTTATTTTGAAGTTGGACCGCAATATACAATTACCTCTAAGGTTACTTTTAGTGATGAAGGCGATGTTACTTTAGGTATATATAAGCCTGAAGAAGTGATTGATAAAAACTATTATGCCATTGCAGCAGGTTTCGGAGGTTATATTTTCGGAACCGACAATTTTGGTGTCACTATGGGAATCAGGGCTAATTACACCATAACTGATATTGCCAGTGATAACGGAAGAAGTATAAATTTCCCCATGCTCGTGGATAAAGAAGCCGATCCGTTAAGGAATCTTGGGATTATGTTTGTTTTTGAAGCAAATTATGATTTTGGGTACCTTGTTAGTCCAAGTTGCGGCAAAAGAGGAAAGCTTTTCGTTTTTTAAGGAAGGGTATCAATAATTGTGGTGTGAGTGAAAATATTCCAATGGCTTAGGCTTATAAGCAAAAAATTATATATTTGCATGTGTATAATAAATCGCATTAATCTAAACAAGGAGCAAACAACTGAAGTATGAAGAAAATAACTGTTATCGGCGCGGGAAATGTTGGAGCCACCTGCGCAAATGTCATTGCCCATAAAGATCTTTGCCGTGAAGTTGTATTAGTTGATATAAAAGAAGGTGTTGCTGAAGGTAAAGCTCTTGATATCTGGCAGACTTCATCAATTAACAATTTTAACACACGCGTTGTTGGGGTTACAAATGATTACCTCAAAACTAAGGGATCGTCTATAGTTGTCATCACCTCAGGCTTACCCAGGAAACCGGGCATGAGCCGCGATGACCTTATAAAGACAAATGCCTCTATTGTTATTGAAGTTACTCAAAAGGTGATAAAATATTCACCTGAAGCTATCATTATAGTAGTTTCAAATCCACTTGACGTAATGACCTATGCTGTATATAAGGCAGCAAGGAAAGTTTCAACCAAGGTTTTTGGAATGGCAGGGATTCTTGATACAGGCCGTTACAAAGCTTTTCTGGCCGAAGCACTCGATGTATCACCCAAGGATATTAACTCACTGCTGCTTGGCGGACATGGCGATTCAATGGTTCCCTTGCCAAGGTTTACATCAATTGCCGGCATCCCCGTAACTGACTTGCTCAACAAGGAAGAGATCGATAAAATTGTTGAAAGAACGAAGAAAGGCGGAGGTGAACTGGTTAACCTGATGGGTACATCAGCATGGTATGCACCGGGAGCCGCAGCAGCCCAGATGGTTGAAGCAATAGTGGATGACCAAAAGAGAATATTCCCCGTTTGTGCATTGTTAAACGGAGAATATGGACTAAAAGATGTTTATATGGGTGTACCCGTTAAATTAGGCGCTCAGGGTATTGAAGAAATCATTGAATTGAAACTAAGCAAAGAAGAGCACAAGATGATGGTTGAATCGGCCGATTCAGTAAAGGTAACAATGAAAGTGCTTGATGAAATGAAACTCTTCGAAGAAGATTAACCAACAATATATTTGACCAATTCAGGGCAGAAGGTATTCCACCTTCTGCCTTTTTTGTGTAATTTAGTGATAAACTTAGTTTAGTGTTCGTAAAAACATTTAACTCATTATTAGAGTTAAATTTATAGTTGCTTCATAATTCTTTGTATCATAGTGATTTCTATGCAGTTCTTTAATCAATAAATAAAGTAGATGAAAGAAAAGCTTGTAGTTTTGACGGGAGCCGGAATCAGTGCTGAAAGTGGATTAAAGACTTTCAGGGATTCTGATGGTTTATGGGAAGAGTATGATGTAATGGAAGTTGCTTCATACAGTGGCTGGTTGAGAAACCCGGCACTGGTAATGGAGTTTTATAATAAAAGAAGAAGTCAGCTCAGAAATGTCCAACCCAATCCAGCTCACTACGCGCTGGTTGAATTGGAGAATAAATTCGATGTACATGTCATTACACAAAATGTGGATGATTTGCATGAAAGAGCCGGCTCTACAAAAGTGCTTCACCTTCATGGTGAATTAACGAAAGCAAGGAGTGTCAGATATCCTGAACTTGTATACTCAATAGGTTACGAAGATTTGAAACTTGGTGACTTATGTGAAAAGGGCGAACAACTCAGGCCTCATATAGTATGGTTTGGTGAAAATGTTCCAATGATTGAAAAAGCAGCGGAAATTGTTAGCCAGGCCTCATATCTATTCATTATCGGCACATCAATGCAGGTTTATCCAGCAGCTGGTTTAATGCACTACAAACCAGACCACTGCGTTGTATATATTATTGACCCTAAAGCGGAATCTTATTCTTATACTTCTAACATATATGTTATTAAGGAAAAAGCAGGTAAGGCTGTTCCAATGCTTGTTCAACAAATGTTAACCAAAACTTTTACTATCGAAAAAAAATAATACTCAGAAAACACAATGAACTCCCGGCACTTTATATATTTATTTATGCTCTTCGTTTTTCTTACCGGATGTAACAAAGATGAGGACTTAAAAGAACATGACGATAAAATAATAAGAGACTATCTGAAAGAAGAGAATCTCTCAGCACAAAAATCATCCTCCGGATTATATTATATTTTAACTAATCCCGGCTTTGCACCAAAGCCAACAATTAACTCAACTGTTACATTACATTACCAGGGCTATTTAACCAACCATAATATTTTCGACACTACCGAAGGTGGTAATCCGGCAACTTTCAAGTTGACCGATGTAATAGAAGGATTAAGTGAAGGTTTACAACTATTTGGCGAAGGTGGAAAAGGTACACTGCTTATTCCATCATATCTTGCTTATGGAAGTGCAATACTCCCCGGAATACCTGCTAACTCTGTTCTCATATTTGAAATACATTTGATTAATGTGGAATAGAAAAAAGTAAATATTCGTGTTTGACAACCTATTTCTGCTAAAATTGTTTGTTTTTTTAACATTAGAGTTTATATTTGCAATATAATTTAATGTTTAATACAAATCAATATGAGCGGACTAAATAAAGAAATTGCTAAAATCCGTCGCTGGTGTGCTATGCAGGAGCGCTGCCTCGTTGAAGTCAAAATTCACGCTCTTGCACTTGGTTTAAGTGATAAGGATGCCGATAAAGCCATTCAAACGCTTGTTGATGAAGGTTTTGTAGATGAAGAACGGTATGCAAAAATTTATGCAGGCAGTAAATTCAGGAACAAAAACTGGGGGCGCGCCAGGATTATTGGTGAGCTAAGAGCCCGTCAAATTCCTGAAGATGTGATCAAAATTGGATTAAGCGAGATAGATGAGGACGAATATCGCTCAAGAATCGTTGAAATGGTTAAACATAAAATAGCCGTTACTGACCGCTCCAATATGCTTCTTTTTAAACACAGGCTTGCAAAACCCGCTATTGCTAAAGGTTATGAGAATGAATTGGTTCATAAGATCATCGATGAACTGATAAAAGAAAAGAAGTAAGTATGGTTCAAAAGGAACAGATTAATGACCTGAAAAAAAGACTGGAAGCTTTAAGGAGGTTTCTTTGACATCGATACAAAGATCGATCAGATCAAGGAAGAAGAAGCGGTAACCCACCAGCCTGATTTTTGGAACGATCCTAAGAAAGCAGAATCCCTGCTGAAATCTATCCAGGAGAAAAAAAAATGGACAGTTGACTTCGAAACAGCCAACGCTGCTGTTGAAGATCTTATTGTCATGAATGATTTCTTTGAAAGCGGTGACGCCACCGAACAGGATCTTGACCATCAATACAGCGTAAGCGTCAGCAAAATTGAAGACCTTGAGCTGCGTAATATGCTCAGCCATGAGGAAGATCACCTTAATGCGATCCTCCAGATAAATGCCGGTGCCGGCGGTACTGAAAGTAATGATTGGGCTGCGATGCTTATGCGTATGTATATACGCTTCGGTGAAAGGAACAACTATAAGGTTAGAGAACTGGATATGCATGAAGGGGATGTTGCAGGCATCAAATCAGTAACCCTTGAATTTGAAGGTGAAGATGCTTTCGGATACCTTAAAAGCGAAAACGGAGTACACCGCCTGGTGCGCCTGTCTCCTTTTGATTCAGCCAATAAACGTCATACCTCGTTTGCTTCCGTCTATGTGTATCCTGTAGTTGATGATCGTATTGATATTCAGATAAATCCTTCAGATATTACTTGGGACACTTTCCGTTCAAGCGGACCCGGTGGCCAGAACGTGAATAAGGTTGAAACTGCTGTACGCCTCAGGCATGAGCCTTCGGGTATTATAATTGAATGCCAGGTCACACGGTCACAGGGACAAAACAGGGAAAAGGCACTCCAGATGCTTAAATCACAGCTATATGAAATTGAGCTGCGAAAAAAGAATGAAGCAATTGCCGTTATAGAAGGGAAAAAGAAAAAAATTGAATGGGGTTCCCAAATCCGCAGTTATGTGCTTCATCCCTATAAATTAGTAAAGGATCTTCGCACTGACCACGAAACATCAGACACAACTGGCGTTCTTGATGGTGACCTTAATGATTTCATTAAAGCTTTCCTGATGGAATTCGGTAGGGAAGGGATGTGATCTTAATAGGATTTAAATCTTCATGACCTTACATGTGAGATTTCATAAGAGGTTTAAAAAAATAAAACAGGAGGAAATGTAGAAAATTTCCTCCTGTTTTATTTTATTTTAAAGAGTGTTTAGTTGAGCGTCTTTAATTTTGAAACTACGTTCTTTTCATAAACGTAAACATATTTCCCGTCATTGGTTAATATGGTGTCAGATCCTTTGCGTGCTTTGAACTCAAGATACTGGCATGTATTCAGGTCGAAGGCAGCAATATCGGCGCCATCGGTTTTCATGATCACTATGTTATCAAATGAGTCTTCAAAAAATGAATTCTCATATTTACCATTGGCCACAAATGCGCCATCATTCATTTTGAACGTTGAAATACCTTTTTCGCCAACTACAGCAATCATATCTTTATAAGGCATGATATAGGTTGCATCGCCAACACCGCCTTTAGCAGCCGGAACTTCGAAATTAGGATTTCCTGTATTCACGTCGATTGAATACAGTGCTTTGCCGCTTGAAACAAATAAGGAATTGCCGGCATCAATCATATTGGTGATACCCTTACGGAATCTTTCGGAATCCCATACCAGTTTTCCGTCACTAGTTGAAAATGCCTGGACACCATTGGGTTTCACATTTTTATGCTCAATTTTATAAACGATTGTGCCATCACTTTTCTTCACTTTAGATTGAACTTCAACAATTCCACCAATCTGCAATATAACTTTATCTCCCATTACATATAAGGCCGGAATTGCCTTTGCTTCTTTTATTTCCGGGGAAGTCCATAAAAGTTCTCCGGTTTTAAAATTATACTTTTTGATGTACTGATTACGTCTGTTGGACATATCTACAACATAAAGATCATCACCAATAACGAGGGGCTGGGCAATACCACCATAAACACCGAATAATTGAGCATCAAGCGGTTGACTTACAATTCCCGATGGTGAAAAATCATAAGCAGCTGTCCATAATTTCTGCCCGGTATTGTAGTCATAAACCTGGTAACCGTTCAGGTTCAACATAACCTGTCCGTTCTTTACTTCCAGGTCAAATAATATCTCACGGGTCAGGACTTTTCTTTCAGCCAAACCAATGTATGGGGTTTCCCACACGATATCTCCATTAAGAAGGTTAATCTTGGCAATTTGATTCTTGAAACCTGCAAAGAGAGATGCAATAATGGTAGGTTTCATGTTAACTGCTACAATATAACCATCATCCATATAAACGTACTTACCTATTACTCCGCTGAATTTTGATGTTGACCAAACCTGCTCACCTGTCATTGCCTTGATGAAGACCATTTCTTTTTTTAATGAAAGTGTAAAGCCTTCAACCTCATGAATATACATTACATTAAATTCACCAACATCCTGATACTTATCAGTAGTCCACATTAGTTTTCCATCTTTCATGCTTATACAGGCAATTTGATCTTTGCCCAATTTCCTTTCAAACAGAAATAAAAGATCGGACTCCCAGAAAGGAATTATCTCATCAATTTTTTTCAGGTTGGGGGCAATTGAATTAAATGTTTTACTCCAGATGACCTTACCAGTGTTATTATCTATAAATGTAATTTCCTTATCTGAAGCGGCATAACTTTGTTCGCCTTCCAGGCCGGTTCCGTCAAAATAGATTTTGTGTTCCAGTTTCGTCTCCCAAAGCAGAGGCATGACCCTTTGTGAAAAAACCACTGTTGAAATAAAGAGAAGTGTAAAACCAAATAAAGTTCGTTTCATAAAGTTTGTGTTAAGAGGTTAGTACTTAATTGTGTATTGAAATTTATAACGATTGTTTTTTGGCATTTTAAAAGAGAGTTGAAATTGTCGTAAAATGATTTCCAGCTTATTTCTGACAGCTATCGTGCCCTCACCCGGATTAACCGCATAAACAGTAGCTATTTCACCTTTCTTATGAACAGTAATATCAAAAATATAAGTGGAGTTTGAAACAGGTAATAATGAAAGTGCCTGATAAAGTTTTCCTTCGGGTGGAGTAAATGCGCTGTTTAACTCTCTCACAGCTTGTTCAATAATTTGTTTCTCATCAGACAATAAAACCTTACTTTGTGAGTATATGTAAGGATGAGTTGATAATAAAAATCCAATAATGAGTAAACGTTTGATCCACTTGGAAGTAAAGAGCTGCATGATAAATAAGTTTTAGTAAACAAATTTAATAAAAGTAGTTTATTCCTTTACAAGCATGCATGAGTCAAAACATAAACTTAATTCTTCTTTGCAAGACCTGTAATTATACCCGTATCTATATATATAGTATTTGATATATAGGAAGTATATCTACAGTTTTTACCGAAAGCCTTGATTTTCTTGCAATAAAAATGATAAAAGATTTCCCCATTCAGAAAATCCTCTCTACTTTTGTCAAAAATTTAAAAGATGAAACCTACACATATTGAGCACATTGGTATAGCAGTTAAGAACCTTGAAGAGAGCATAGTCTATTATGAAAAAGTACTTGGCCTGCAATGTTACGCAGTTGAAGAGGTTACTGATCAAAAAGTGAAGACGGCATTCTTTATGGTCGGTCAAACAAAGATTGAGCTTCTGGAATCGACTGATCCTGAAGGACCTATTGGAAAATTCATTGAAAAAAGGGGCGAAGGTGTTCATCACATCGCATATGCAGTAAAGGAGTTGGAGAATGTCCTGGCTGAAACTGCCGCAAAAGGTATTCAGCTAATCGACAAGCAACCCAGGAAAGGGGCAGAAGGAATGCATATTGCTTTTCTTCATCCAAAATCAACCTTTGGAGTGCTTACCGAATTTTGTGAGGATAAGTCAAAACAATAAAATTTATATACAATGGCTTTTGAGCAAAAAATTAAAGAACTTCTCGATAAGCGGGAACTGGCAAAACTGGGTGGAGGCCAAAAGAGGATTGATGCCCAGCATGCAAAAGGAAAATTAACAGCGCGCGAAAGGATTGAACTATTGCTGGATGAGGGCAGTTTTGCTGAGTTTGACATGTTTGTCACACATCGTTCGACAAACTTTGGCATCGATAAGCAGGAATTCCTTTCTGATGGTGTGGTAACCGGTCACGGAACAATTGATGGTCGGGTTGTTTATGTTTTCTCTCAGGATTTCACTGTTTTCGGTGGCTCATTGTCCGAAACCTTTGCCAATAAGATTTGCAAGGTGATGGACCAGGCAATGAAAGTCGGGGCTCCTGTTATAGGTATTAATGATTCAGGTGGTGCACGTATTCAGGAAGGGGTAAATAGTCTGGCAGGATACGCTGAAATATTTGAACGCAATATCCTTGCATCAGGTGTGATACCCCAAATCTCAGCCATATTTGGCCCTTGTGCCGGTGGGGCAGTTTATTCACCTGCTTTAACTGATTTTATCTTAATGACTAAAGGTACAAGTAACATGTTTGTAACTGGTCCGAAAGTCGTAAAGACCGTAACCGGTGAAGTTGTTACAGAAGAAGAACTTGGAGGAGCCATGGTTCATGGCAGTAAATCAGGTATAACCCATTTTGTTGCTGACGATGAAAAAGAAGGAATTGCGCTGATAAGGAAACTGATTAGTTTCATCCCGCAAAATAACCTTGAGGATGCTCCTTTGGCACCTAATTCCGATCCGATTGACAGACTTGAAGACTCCCTTAATTTCATTATTCCCGACAATCCCAATAAACCTTATGATGTTAAGGATATTATCCACTCGATAGTTGATTATGGTGAGTTCCTGGAGATTCAACGCCATTTCGCTCCAAATATCGTTGTTGGTTATGGCCGTTTCAATGGGATTTCGGTTGGAATAGTGGCCAACCAGCCTAATTATCTTGCCGGAGTATTAGATATAAATGCTTCAAGAAAAGCTGCACGTTTCGTCAGATTCTGTGATGCCTTCAATATTCCAATACTGACCTTGGTTGATGTCCCTGGTTTCCTTCCGGGAACAGCACAGGAATATGGCGGTATAATCACTCACGGCGCAAAACTGCTTTACGCCTATGGTGAAGCAACAGTTCCAAAGGTCACTGTGGTACTGCGCAAAGCCTATGGCGGTGCATATTGTGTGATGAGCTCAAAACATCTTCGCGGGGATATGAACTTTGCATGGCCTGGTGCAGAAATTGCAGTTATGGGTCCAAAAGGCGCTATTGAGATCCTTCAAAGCAAGAAACTTACTGAGATTACTGATCCGAAGGAAAGGGAAGAGTTTTTGCTTAAAAATGAAGAAGAGTATAAGGAGAAGTTTGCTAATCCATATAATGCCGCAAAATATGGTTACATTGATGATGTAATCGAACCTCGTAACACACGATTCCGTGTAATCAGGGCATTACAGGCATTGGCAACCAAGAAGGATGTTAATCCACCAAAGAAACATTCAAACCTGCCATTATAATCCTTGTATTATGAATAAGTATATTTTAAAGTTACCAGGATTAATTGCAGTTATCCTTCTGCTGGCCCATCCTTTAGATTCTAAAGCACAAAGTGGAGATGATCTGAAGATTAACGAGGTACTGGTTTACAACGATTCAAATTATGTTGACGATTATGGTATGAGAAACAGTTGGATTGAGATTTTCAATTCAGCATATAATTCAGTCAACATGGCGGGTATGTACCTCACCAATGATCCCAGGAATCCAAAGAAATACTGGATACCGAAAGGTGACCCGATAACCAAAATAGCCTCCAGGAACTATCTCGTATTTTTTGCTGATAATAATCCAACAAGGGGTATTTTGCATTTGAATTTCTCATTGGCTGATACAAATTACCTTGCCTTATATGATGTTAATGGAAGGACACTTATTGATGATATCACATGGCCACAGCAGAAACCAGATATATCTTATGGAAGGGCTAATGATGGATCAGAAGAATTCGTTTTTCTTCAAAAGACAACTCCTAAAGCAAATAACTACACTGGTGCTATTATTACTGCCGGTGAGAAGTTTGTAGAATTTGATCCATATGGAGTTGGAATGGCTTTCATTGCCATGTCGGTTGTGTTTTTAGCCCTGATCTTACTCTATATCATATTTAAAAATACGAGAAGGATCTACGGTTTAAACCTGAGAAAACTCTTCAAGAAAGATGAAAAGATACTTCCTGTTATATCTGAAAACGAGGATGTTTCAGGTGAAGTAAATGCTGCAATTGCTATGGCACTTCATCTTTATCGCTCAGAATATCATGATCATGAAGAAACAGTACTTACAATAAAAAAAGTTGCACGTACGTATTCACCCTGGAGTTCCAAGATATATGGATTAAGAAGAACACCAAGGTAAATTGTCAGGCAGAGACTTAGCATTGCTACATGACAATACATCGCCAACAGTAAAAGCATAAAATATTTATAAAGCCAAAAAAGGATGAAAAAATTTAAATTGACCATTAATGGCAATGTTTACGAGGTAGAGATCCATAATATTGAGGATAATATGGCCGAAGTGGACGTAAATGGCACACTATACAAAGTTGAGGTAGACAGGGCTATCCAGGAAGTAAAAACTCCTAAGTTGGTCAGGTCAGTAAGTGTTCCCTCGACTGACTCAGTTCCAAGCCTGGCAAAGACAGCAAAACCGGGCGAACCAAAGGGATCGGGAAATATTAAATCACCACTTCCGGGTGTTATTCTGGATGTTCATGTTCGTGAGGGTGATAATG
This sequence comes from Lentimicrobium sp., assembly GCA_035297395.1. Classification (GTDB taxonomy): domain Bacteria; phylum Bacteroidota; class Bacteroidia; order Bacteroidales; family Lentimicrobiaceae; genus Lentimicrobium. The sequence goes on from DATGZB010000010.1 coordinate 83,190, forward strand.
TTAAAGTCGGCCAGAAACTCATTACTTTGGAAGCAATGAAGATGGAGAATAATATCAATGCGGATAAGGAAGGCCGTATTGTGAGTCTTAAAGTTTCAAAAGGCGATTCAGTAATGGAAGGGGATATCCTCATCGTAATAGGAGAATAAATAATGGAACATAGTGGTTTTCTCTCATTTATAAGTGAGCACCTTAATCAATTTTTTACATATACTGCATTTGCCAACATTACACTTGGCCATATCATAATGATAATTGTAGGCCTCGCGTTTATCTACCTTGCCATCAGTAAGGAATATGAGCCACTTTTACTTGTACCAATAGGCTTTGGGATACTGGTTGGCAATATCGCTTTTACACCCGGTTTCCAGATCGGTATCTATGAATCGGGGAGCGTACTCAATTACCTTTATTTTGGAGTCTTACAAGGAATTTACCCTCCCCTTATCTTTCTCGGAATAGGCGCGATGACCGATTTTTCAGCTTTAATATCCAATCCTAAACTGATGCTGATCGGGGCGGCTGCCCAACTGGGAATTTTTGGCGCTTATGCTATTGCGTTGTTGCTTGGTTTTTCACCCTCTGAAGCCGGTGCTATTGGTATAATAGGGGGTGCAGATGGACCAACAGCCATATTCCTTTCATCAAAACTTGCTCCAGATCTGCTTGGTGCTATTGCAATTTCTGCATACTCATATATGGCATTGGTTCCTGTGATTCAACCACCTGTCATGAGGCTTCTCACAAGTCATAAAGAGAGAGTGATTCGCATGAGGCCGCCAAGGACAGTCTCAAAAATTGAGAAAATACTGTTTCCA
>DATGZB010000011.1:0-160568 GCA_035297395.1 Lentimicrobium sp.
TTTTCGGTGAGCCGTTTCCAGTTACCATTTTCTAACTCATAATTAGGCCTGAAGATCTTGTGGTGGTACATTAACAGAATGGCGCCGTATAAGATCTGCTTATTTTTACGGTAAAGATTTCTCCTGTAATGACGGTCATTACGAATAAGATTACTTTTGATATACTCTTTTTCAAGCTCATAGAAAGTATCAGGGCAGTCGAGATATCTGAGGATATTGTCTGATGCTTCATCACCGGCCATTAAATCGTCTTCAACCAATGCCATCGCTGAAAGACAGTTAATTTTCCGGTAATTCTCATTTACCTTAACCAGGTGGCTATAGATAATCAGGTCGTTGCGGAAAATGTAGTCATAAAAGAAGAGCCGGACAACCTCTCCTGACCCATTAAGGGACGATGCATTGGCAGGATCCCAGTTATTGGTAATTTTGAGTAAACTCCTGGCGATTTTAGTTTCTTGTAGTTTTTGAGTGGCCTCTTCAATTTCTCTTTTAAGCATAGTCGTTTGATATTTTCGCTTCCGGTTAAACCGTTTTGGTTCTGCCGAAAAAAATTGAATTATTAAAAAAGTGATTTAAAAGTAGAAGTGTGTTTAAGGCCTTGTATTTAAATTTTTTACAGGCATGTATATCTCACTGAAAACCAACATACATGCAGAAACATGGATAGTCTAATAATAGTGTAACCTGAAAAAAAACGGACTTGCAGAGAAGTTTTATTAAAATTTAAGGCATGGACAAACTCTGTATATAGTCTGTATCAACTCTGTATTAAGTCTGCCGGGCAGGCAGCTTTTAAACATTTTTAAAACCGGGTTATAAACAGGCATAGCATCTGAGATAGTGTGTAGTAGTTGTTGACAGTGCATGTGATTGTTAATAAAATTTTAAAAATCAGAATACGCATAATAACATATACAACGTTAGCCTTAGTAAATTTTATTATTAACTAAGCGGATTATATTTTTCAAAAAAAAATCATACACATGCACACACTCGAAAATCTACAACAAAGACTTATTGAAGCAGTCAGAAAAAGTAACAACAAAGCAGATAGAAAGGCAGTAATGATTGAATGGATCAAAGACCCGTTAAACAAGGAACTGCCTGAAGACCTTGAATTATTAAAAAGCAGCATTGAGGATGTAAAAACGGGCGCATTGATCAGTGAACTGATATTTCTTATTAAAGCGCAGGCCAACGAAACTGATCTGGAAAAGCTGCAGAGAATTGAACGTCTGGATGCCCTGCTTGCGGTCGATAAAATACCTTTACCCGGCAATATTATATCCAATTCCGACAAGCTTAAACAGGTAGATGCCATTTGCATAACGCGGCGGCTGGTAAAGGCAGAGACAATGCATTCAACCTCACTGCGATTCATATCGAGACGGGCAACAACCAATAAACTGTGCATGGCCGGGGTATATTACCTGGTTATCAACAGCGATATTTTTAAAAAAGGAGTTCCCTTACACAGGAAGATCAATTTTTTGAACGACCATTACCAGATCAGTTACATGAAAGAATTTTATAAAAAGGAGACGCTAAAACAGGCAGTTGAGATTGTAAGAACACATGTACCGGAGCTTGACAGGTTATTTCCTGAGAAGCCAGCACTTGCAAAAGCAGCTACAATGAAAAAATTTCAATAACTAACCAATAAACTCAATTACTAAAATTTACTGCCATGAAAATGAAATTTTCACCTAAGTTGTTTGAAAAGCTAACTGTAAAGACCGATCTGGAGAACGAAACAGTTGAAATAGAATTTCCCGAAAATGATCCTCCGTTAAAGATTGAAGTATTGCTTATGGACCTTTTATCATGCTCTATAGCGATCCAGAGTGTTGAAATGATGGCTAACCGGTCAAAAAACCATAAGAGAGTTAGCATAGTACCACATTTACCTAAGAAATATAAGACATTTGTAAAACTGGCCGAATACGGTGAAACTCTTACATATTTACTAAATTTGGTTCATCCTGTTGATTTTAATTATATTCCTGAATATCCTGTTGAAGGGAATAATGTAGTAACAAAATTAAAGCATCAAAACAACCGCCTTTACATTAACGATGCACAGTACTTCGAACCCGTAGATGAAGATATCTGGTTAATGAAAGCCGTAATAGGATTAAGAGAAGTTCCTGTATTTTTCTATGACAAAAAGAAGAAGCCTCTTTCTGAAACCGACATAAAAAACTTCAAAAGGTTAATAGGAACTCTTTATGAAACAAGAAACACCAGATTAGCGGCGCAGGCAGCATTAATGAGTGAGATGGCTTAATCGGTGTGGAGATCTTTGGTTGTCTGAACCGCTGATTAAGCTTAAGTTGTCTGAACCGGTGATTAAGCTTAAATTGTCTGAACCACTGATTAAGCTGATTAAATGATTTACCTGATTTCCGACAACCTTTGAATAACCTTTGAACGCATCAGCTTTGAACAACCTTTGAACTATAAATTTATCTGATTTCTGCGCACTAAACTCAAATTATTGACAATTAGATAAATTGTTTTATATTTGAGGGAATTAAGTGCATTCAATCATTCTTTCACTACATTTCTAAAGCATATCTTATGGTTTTTTTTTATGGGCAAAGCCACAAAATTTTAAAAACATATTCTGACAGAGAATTCCTTTGTGAGAATTGTAACTCGCCTCAGTTGGATTATATAGTCAGACAGAAATATTTTCACGTGTTTTGGATACCTATTGCCCCTGTTGACAAATATGCTGGTATATATTGTAACAATTGTGGATTAACAAGAAAACAGATTTACAGTAAGAATGGAGCAGCTTATATTAAAAAGACAAGAACACCCATCTATATGTATAGTTGGTTGATTCTTATCGGACTACTCATAGCATATGCTGTTATTAATTCATCACTTACATGAAACACTTAATAATTTTCCTGCTGGCCATTCTTTTATTCGGATGTAATACAAGGGAAGATGAGAGGCTTGATTTTGAAGAAATATTCGGACTGACCAGACAGACTTTTCTTATCGATAATCGTAAAGACACTATTTTAATTGGTGAGAAAGGTACACAGGTTTTTATCCCTGGTCATTTAACATCCGCCATATTGTCTGATAAGGATACATTTAAAGTTGTGCTGAAGGAATTTTATTCAAAATCAGATATGATCCTGGCTGGCTTGAGTACGACTTCCAATGGAAAGCTCTTAGAGAGTAATGGAATGATCAGTCTAGACATGTATTTAAACAGCCAAAAGGTTAATGATATCAGAAAGCCTGTCAGCATCAGGTTTACAAACAGTGATGAGATAACCCGGTATTCGGTTTTTAGTGGCTTGCCAATTGACATGAATATTAATTGGGAATCAGACACCCTGACAAAGAATTACCATATTTTCTATAATATGGTTATTTACGGTAGTCCTTGTTATAATTGCGACTATGGAGTATATGCAATTTTTTCAGATACTGTTTTATGGAAAAATAACTACTCACAGATTGACTCAATTGTCACTTTCACAAAATCTAAAGATACAATCAGCTTTTACGATTTCAGAAAAAATCAAGCATTTCAATACGATCAAACAATTCAAGATATTCAAAGTCTGGAAATAATTTTCAATACTTCTGATCTCGGATGGATTAACTGTGACAGGTTTTTAGATTTCAATGAGCTGACAGATTTACAGATAAAATCAAATGCTAAATCCAATCCGTATTATTTTCTCGTGTTCAAAGATATTAACTCAATCATGCCAAATATTACCGATAATGGATTTTCCAATGTGCCGGTTGGCCAGAGAGTTTTTTTAATCGGCATTGAGAATATTGATAATAAACTCTATTTTGGTATGACAGAAATGTTTGAGGTTAAAAAAGAGATGGTTCTGGAGTTGGAATTTCAAGAGTCAGATATTGACTATGTTCGAAGGGAAATCAATAAATTAAATTAAACAACTGTGGATGAGTGAAGCAAAATGAAATATATCGTTTCTACAATCATCATACTTTAAAGCACCTTTCTTGCAAGTGCACAATCAGATATTATGCACATTGAATATTTTAATCCGAAAGAAGAAATAGAGAGTGAATGTGATACAGTTGTCCACATAAACATTAGCGGCAATATTAAATGCAAATTAGTGTTTGAGCAATCGAGAAAGGACAGGGATAACAAGAAATGGATTGAGATTCCTTCAACAAAAACTGACATCAATGATAATTCTGTATTGTGCTCTAAACTCTACCTTTGTGTACCTTAATAGGAGATTCGCCCGCAACCGGCAACTTTTCATACCGCTAACCGTTAGCCACCATAAAAAACAAAGGATGAAATGGGTAACATATTTTTCGACCTTATTCTTGCTAATTTCTTGCAACAATCAGAAACCGATTAATTATTCAAAAATTAGCGGTATAGAAAATATTAATGAACAAGTGATCACGGATTTGTATAAAAACGTACTTGATACCTTAATTGGTGATTGCTATTTTGTTAGTAAACCTATCCTGGAAACTGAATTAATAAATAAAACACATAGATTTTCAGGTGTTTCAGAACAAGACCAAGATTTTTTCAAAGAGCAGATTGATAAATTTGAATCATTACGGTGGGAAAATTTGACTACTAATAAAAAGATTCTTATTGATAATGAAATGGACACATTATTTAATCAAGGAGCTTTGAGAGGTTGGGAAATATTTAGAAAAAAATATGGATATGGATGTATTTGTTCTATTTCAATTCCATTATTTACGAAGGATTGCAAAAGAGTATATATCGATTATGCACAGCTGTACGCTGATGATTGGGGACATGGAGAAATTATTGTTTTTGAATTAATTAATAATAAGTGGATTCTTAAGGAGCGATATGGAACATGGATTAGTTAATAAAATTACTGTGGCTAAGAAATGGTAGATAGGATGCGCGTTTCAGCGGTCTGCAAGCATTTTGGCTCATAAAAAAATGATTAAACGATGCTTGCTAGTATAAATAAAGCCTGGGATTGGACTGGTGTAAAAGCCATAGAGATTGTTCAAATGAACGATTTTGGCAATATAATATTCAAGACGATTGAAAATGAATTTTGGAGAATTTGCCCTGAAGAATTGTATTGTATTAAGATAGCTGATTCACAGTCGGAATACGAGAAATTATTAAAAAATTCTTCATTCATTGAGGATTGGGAAATGGCTAACATAGTCCGTATTGCTAAAGAAACTGTTGGAGAATTAATGGACGGAGAAAAGTATTGTTTAAAGCTTTCAGGAGTTCTTGGTGGAGAATACAATTGCGATAATATCGGTAAGAATTCGCATATGGAGCAAATCGGATTTTCAGGGTATTTAGCGAAAAAGATTAAACATTTGCCAGATGGCACAAAAGTGATTCTTAAAGTGATTAAGAGCTGAAAACTGATAGCTGATAGTTGACAGTCTTCTTCAAGCCAATCAGGTGAATCAGGTTCAATCAGCGGTTCAGACAATTTTTAAATGCAAGTCGCGGGAAGGGCTTGCATTTGTTTTTTCTTTGTTTTTCTTTGTTTTTCCTTGTTTGATTAAATGATTCACCTAATTTGATTCTCTTGATTAACTAACTACCATTGAACCACCTTTAAACGCGCAAGCTTTGAATACTTAACAACATTTTATTTCATCTAATTAAAAAAAAGATTGAATAGCTTTAAATTTTGAAAATAAAGATATAAGAGTTAAGTTTGTGGATAAATAACAACTTAAGTTGTGATTACCAAAATAAAAAAGGCGAGTTTCCCCGCCTTAAATGTTTTCACAACGGAATAATCCTTATTGTGAATTGCTTTGAATTGTGACACAAATATAATGAAGAATCTCTAAAAGTCAATAATTATGAAAAGAATTCTTGGATTAGATTTAGGTTCTGCATCGATCGGATGGGCTGTGATTGAAGAAAGTGATCTAAATCGAGGGGAAAATAAAATTTTGGGAATGGGAAGCAGAATCATTCCATATGAAGGGACTGAAGGTAAAGATTTTGCCAAAGGAACCGGAGAAACAAGATGCGCTTTAAGGACAAAAGCCAGAACTGCAAGAAAAGGTTATGACAGGTATCAATTGCGCAGAAAATTTCTGATTGATGTCCTTATTAAAAATAATATGCTACCTGATGAGAAGGTAAAATCTTATTCAAAAATGCAGTTGTGGGGGTTGAGAAATAAAGCTGTTGATCAACAAATAGATTTAAAAGAACTTGGAAGAATTTTATTATGGCTTAATCAAAGAAGAGGATATAAAAGCATAAGGACAGAGGCTAATTTAAATAAGAGCGATACTGATTACGTTTTGAACGTTAAAAATAATCATCATAAAATCAAAGAACTGAATTTGACGATCGGTCAATATTTTTATCACCAGCTAAAGATTGATAATTACTTCAGGATTAAAGAAAAGATTTTTCCACGAGAAGCTTATATTGAAGAGTTTGATACTATTTTCAAAAAACAGCAGGGATATTATCAAGAAATACTTTCCGAATCGCTCTATCATGAAATTCGCAATAAAATAATCTATTATCAACGTCCTCTAAAGTCACAAAAAGGACTTGTGTCGATCTGTGAATTTGAAGGGTTCAGTTGTAAGGGGAAAGACGGTAAGGAATATTTCGTTGGTCCTAAGGTAATACACAAATCTTCTCCCTTATTTCAGATTACAAAGATTTGGGAAAACATTAACAATATCAGAATTTATTCCAGGGAAGGACATTTATTAATAATCACCCAAGAGCAAAAGAATCAAATATTTGATTTTCTTGACAATCACGATAAATTAACTATAACTGATCTGGCAAGAATTTTACAGATTGATAAAAGCACTTGCTCATTCAATAAGCAATTGGCAAAAGGATTGCAAGGAAATATTACAAAACACCATATAAATTCCTGCCTTAATCAAATAGAATCTGGAAGATTATTGAAGTTCAATTTAAACATTATAAGAACAGAAAATGATAAGTATCATATTGATAAGAAAACCGGAGAAATTCTTAATGTGAAAAAGTCTCAATTCGTTGATCCTGCTGTTGAGAATGAACCTTTATATAAGCTTTGGCATACTATCTATTCGATAAACGACAAAGAAGAATGCTCTAATGCCCTTCAATTTAATTTTAACTTAAGTTCTGAGACTAGTGAGAAATTAGCAAGCATTGATTTCACAAAATATGGATTTGGCAATAAATCAGCTAAGGCATGCAGGAAGATCTTACCTTATTTAATTCAAGGAGACGATTATAGTTCAGCCATGTCTTATGCAGGTTACAACCATTCAGATTCCAAGACAAAAACGGAGAATTTACAAAGGAATCTTCTTAATAAATTAAAGCCTTTGGCTAAAGGCTCATTAAGACAACCTATTGTTGAAAAGATATTGAATCAAATGGTCAATCTGATAAATGCTATAATTGATAAATACGGCAAGCCAGATGAAATACGGGTAGAATTAGCAAGAGAGCTTAAGCAAAGTAAAGAAGAAAGGAATGAAACAGATAAAGAGATTAATAAAAGGGAGCGTGAAAATGATAATATAAAAAAACGCTTAAGTGAATATGGTTTAAGGGGGACAAAAAATAATATTATTAAGTGGAGATTGTACGAAGAAATTGATAATGAGGATAAGAAACTTAATGCTATTTGTATTTATTGTGGACAACCAATCTCACTGCTCCAGGCATTAAAGGGAGAAGAAGTGGATGTGGAACATATCATTCCTAAAGCAAAAATATTTGATGATTCGCAGAGCAATAAAACACTGGCTCACAAAAAGTGCAATAAGAATAAGAATGATATGACTGCTTATGACTTCATGAAGACAAAGCCTGAGTCAGATTTTAATGAATATATTGAAAGAATAAATACTTTATATGCTGCAAAAATTATCAGTGCAACAAAAAGGAACAAATTATTAATGTCGGAAGATAAAATACCCGATAATTTCATAGACAGGCAGTTACGAGAAAGTCAGTATATAGCAAAAAAAGCGAAAGAAATACTTCAAGGGATTTGTCATAATGTATATAGCACAAGTGGAACTGTTACCTCTGAACTCAGGCATCTGTGGGGATGGGATGAAGTCACAATGAATCTTCAACTAAAGAAGTATCGGGATGTTGATTTAACATATATTGAAGAAACTGATAGAGGTAAAAAGGAGAAGATAATAGGGTGGACTAAAAGAGATGACCACAGGCACCATGCTATCGATGCATTAACTATTGCATGTACAAAGCAAGGCTTCATACAGAGATTTAATACATTAAATTCCTCGAAAACACGAGAAGACATGTGTAAGAATATTGAAGCAAGTTCAATTCAGTTTAAAGAAAAACTTTCATTACTTGCTAAGTATATTATTAGTCAACAGCCTTTCACTGTTTCGGTAGTTGAGAAATCTGTTTCAGAAATATTAGTTTCATTTAAAGCAGGAAAGAAAGTCGCAGTATTTGGCACCAGAAAAGTAGGTAATAAAGGTCAAAAAAGAATAGTACAGAAATCAATATTGGTACCACGTGGGGCATTAAGTGAGGAACAGGTTTACGGAAGAATAAAAACTCTTGATTATCTGAAACCATTGAAGTACATCTTCACTAATTATGAATTAATTTTTAAACCGTACATCAGAGAGCTTGTTAAATCACGACTTAACGAGTATAATGGAGATGCTAAGGAAGCTCTGAGGTCGCTTAAAAATGATCCTATTTATCTGGATAAGAATAAAACTATATTACTTGAATATGCAACCTGTCTTAAAGAAACATATGTTTTCAAGTATCCTGTAAATACATACTTCAATAAAACAGAAGATGTTATCGATGGTAATATCAGAAAGTTGCTGCAGAAAAGATTAAATAAATTTAGTAATAATCCAAAGGAAGCATTTAAGGATATAAAAGTCGATGATAAAATTGTAAAGTGGTACGAAGACGAAGGACTTGAACGTCCTATACTTTCAGTAAGATGTTTTACTGGATTAACAGGATTAATATCAGGGAGAAAAAATGAATCTGGAACTCCGGTAGGTTTCTTAAAATCTGGTAATAATCACCATATTGCTATTTATCATGACAAGGAGGGAAATAAGCATACCCATTGTTGTACTTTCTGGCATGCAGTTGAAAGGAAAAAATACGGCTTTCCTGTGATTATAAAAAATTGCGAAGAAATCTGGAATCGAATACTTGAGAATAAAACAGAATTTCAGGATGCTTTTTTACAACAGCTTCCTTTAAGTAATTGGACATTTGAGTTGAGTTTTCAACAAAATGAAATGTTTTTATTAAATAAAGAGCAAAATGAAATTGATTTCTTCAATAATTGTTCTTTAAGTGAAAGGTTGTATAGGGTTCAAAAACTATCACTAATTCCTAGTTCAGGTCAACTTTATATAGTTTTTAGACATCATTTAGAAACTGAAATAGTGGATAGTAATGAGTCAAAAATTAGTAAGCGTTTTATACTTGTACAGAGTTTAAATTCTTTATTTGATTTGAAGCCAGTAAAAGTGGCAATTAATATGTTGGGAGATATTAAAGTTAATTCTCGAAAAACGGCCTTAGTTTAGTAGACTTTAAATATGATTAAGCGGACTATTGCCATCAGTAATCCAGCCAACCTGAAAAAGAAGGATCAACAATTGTGTATTGAAATTAACGATACTAATTTACAATCTTCTATTCCTATTGAAGACATTGGTATTCTAATCCTTGATAATGCTCAGATTACAATTACTCAGGCGTTAATATCAGCATTAATGGAATATAATGCCGCAATTATTATTACTGATAGCAAACATCTGCCATTTGGATTGCAATTACCAATTTTTTCACATCATGAATTTACAGAAAAAATGTATCAGCAATTGGAAAGTTCACTACCACTAAAAAAGAATCTCTGGCAGCAAACTATAATTGCAAAGATTATTAACCAGGCAGCTTTGTTAAGAGAGTTCGGAATAGATGATGGTAAATTGCAGCAATATATCAAAATTGTTAAAAGTGGTGATCCGCAAAATGTAGAAGGTAGGGCAGCTGCTTATTATTGGGACAGGATATTTGGAGAAAAATCTGCATTCACCAGGTCACGAGAAGGGGATGCACCAAATAACCTGTTAAATTATGGTTATGCTATACTGATGGCTGTGGTTGCAAGATCTCTTACGGGCAGTGGCCTATTACCTGCATTAGGAATTCATCATCGGAATAAATATAATCCCTGGTGTCTGGCAAATGACATAATGGAACCATACAGACCATATGTTGACAGACTCGTATATTCAATAATGCAGGAAGAAGAAAGCATTGAATATTTAAGTACTCCGATTAAAAAAAAGTTATTACAGATACCTGTTATTGATATTATGATAGAAGGTAAATCAAGTCCTCTGATGGTTGGTATGCAAAGGACCACAGCAAGTTTATCAGCATGTTTTGATGGAAGTTCACGTAAAATTCTGTATCCTGAATTATAAAAGCTGCATTGACAAGTTTCAACAGGCTTAACCAATATAAAATATTGTGGGTTTTTGTCTTATTTGATCTTCCTACTGAAACCAAAAAGGATAGGAAACAATATGCCCAATTCAGGAAAAATCTCCAGAAGGATGGTTTTGCCATGATGCAGTATTCTATCTATGTTAGACATTGTAGTAGTTCTGAGAATGCCGATGTACATATAAAGAGAGTAAAATGTTTCCTGCCTCCTAGAGGGGAAGTAATCATTCTTACTTTAACTGATAAGCAGTTTGGAATGATAGAATTTTTTAAAAATAAAGAATTAAAAGAAAAGCCTGGAACTCCACAGCAACTTGAATTATTCTAATCAGAATAAAAAAAAGCCTTGATACCTGTAGGTAACAAGGCTGAATAAGCACTTTTTTTTCTTTCAATATTGAGCAATAAATACCTGAATAACAGTTACTTTGACTGGGGTATGCTGTGCTTCAATATTTCAAAGATACAATTCAAAGGCAATTCACAACACCGTCACCTCCGGGCAAGGATCCGGCACCGCTGTGCTTCAATATTTCAAAGATACAATTCAAAGGCAATTCACAACTCACCTATGCCGCTTACGATGCGCTCTCGAGCTGTGCTTCAATATTTCAAAGATACAATTCAAAGGCAATTCACAACTTACATCGTTACGAAGTTTGTTGCAAATGAGCTGTGCTTCAATATTTCAAAGATACAATTCAAAGGCAATTCACAACACGGTGATGCAACAGGAAAGAATAAATCAAGCTGTGCTTCAATATTTCAAAGATACAATTCAAAGGCAATTCACAACACAGATTAATTGTTGACCGCATTTACATTGCTGTGCTTCAATATTTCAAAGATACAATTCAAAGGCAATTCACAACAATGGGGTAAAAATTTCACATCCTTTAGTGCTGTGCTTCAATATTTCAAAGATACAATTCAAAGGCAATTCACAACTGAACCTGAGATACATAAAATGTAGAGTGTGCTGTGCTTCAATATTTCAAAGATACAATTCAAAGGCAATTCACAACTCCTGATTTGATGATCCTTGAAACAATATAGCTGTGCTTCAATATTTCAAAGATACAATTCAAAGGCAATTCACAACTACAAAGCAAGCATCTTCATCATCGGGCTGGCTGTGCTTCAATATTTCAAAGATACAATTCAAAGGCAATTCACAACAATCCCGGCAATACTCCGAATATGGTATTTGCTGTGCTTCAATATTTCAAAGATACAATTCAAAGGCAATTCACAACATCCAACGCCAAAAGACTTTTCTCCCTTTGGCTGTGCTTCAATATTTCAAAGATAAAATTCAAAGGCAATTCACAACTCCAATGCCTCAATGATTGCATCAGATAAAGCTGTGCTTCAATATTTCAAAGATACAATTCAAAGGCAATTCACAACTCGCCAATGGTCTTAATCTTTTCCATCAGGGCTGTGCTTCAATATTTCAAAGATACAATTCAAAGGCAATTCACAACTCGGTGACCAAAATACATTTGTTGGCTCGTGCTGTGCTTCAATATTTCAAAGATACAATTCAAAGGCAATTCACAACAAGCGTCTCATTAATCGAATCCAGTCTGATGCTGTGCTTCAATATTTCAAAGATACAATTCAAAGGCAATTCACAACTATATGTGCTCCGTTTCGGTGGCAGCCATTGCTGTGCTTCAATATTTCAAAGATACAATTCAAAGGCAATTCACAACTCTTGGCATGATAATTTCACACCTGAATGTGCTGTGCTTCAATATTTCAAAGATACAATTCAAAGGCAATTCACAACTCTGAAATCGTTGCCTCAACAGGCAATACGGCTGTGCTTCAATATTTCAAAGATACAATTCAAAGGCAATTCACAACTTACCATCGATAGTAAACCAAATTCCATTAGCTGTGCTTCAATATTTCAAAGATACAATTCAAAGGCAATTCACAACAATAGTAACCTATGTACCGTAAAAATACCGGCTGTGCTTCAATATTTCAAAGATACAATTCAAAGGCAATTCACAACTAATGCAGCTCAACAACGTGTGATGGACGTGCTGTGCTTCAATATTTCAAAGATACAATTCAAAGGCAATTCACAACTGAGGCTTATAGAGCTTCTTGAAATCACCGGCTGTGCTTCAATATTTCAAAGATACAATTCAAAGGCAATTCACAACATTCACAAAAACACAATGCTACAATCTCATGCTGTGCTTCAATATTTCAAAGATACAATTCAAAGGCAATTCACAACGAACCTATGTAGTACCTGGATACATTTCAAGCTGTGCTTCAATATTTCAAAGATACAATTCAAAGGCAATTCACAACAATTCAACCACGTCGGCCGTAACGGTTACTGCTGTGCTTCAATATTTCAAAGATACAATTCAAAGGCAATTCACAACTCATGGTACCTGGTTAAACCACACAATCCAGCTGTGCTTCAATATTTCAAAGATACAATTCAAAGGCAATTCACAACTATAGGTTTGTTCCTGCAAGGGTCAGAATGGCTGTGCTTCAATATTTCAAAGATACAATTCAAAGGCAATTCACAACATGCCCTTAAAAGTGTACTCAGGCGTATAAGCTGTGCTTCAATATTTCAAAGATACAATTCAAAGGCAATTCACAACTCTGATCCATTGCTGACCCAGACGTTATTTGCTGTGCTTCAATATTTCAAAGATACAATTCAAAGGCAATTCACAACATCCCGCCACATCAGGCCTCGCCCCTGCAAGCTGTGCTTCAATATTTCAAAGATACAATTCAAAGGCAATTCACAACTAACAGCGGCATATCCTCTTTGCCCTCCTGGCTGTGCTTCAATATTTCAAAGATACAATTCAAAGGCAATTCACAACTAGTTGGTGCCGGTGTAAATGAAGGTGAATGCTGTGCTTCAATATTTCAAAGATACAATTCAAAGGCAATTCACAACTAATTAATACAATTATTCACCACTTTAAAAGCTGTGCTTCAATATTTCAAAGATACAATTCAAAGGCAATTCACAACTGCACTTTTTGCGAATAAAATTGCATTCATGCTGTGCTTCAATATTTCAAAGATACAATTCAAAGGCAATTCACAACTAGTTTGCATCGATGCCGACATGGACAAGGGCTGTGCTTCAATATTTCAAAGATACAATTCAAAGGCAATTCACAACCATCACATCGAGTGTCGTATTCCTAACCGAACAGCTGTGCTTCAATATTTCAAAGATACAATTCAAAGGCAATTCACAACTCAGAAATATGATCTGGCAGAGAAAGAAGTGCTGTACTTCAATATTTCAAAGATCAATTCAAAGGCAATTCACAACTAATGATGTATTAATCAATTAACAGATAAGCTGTGCTTCTATATTTCAAAGATACAATTCAAAGGCAATTCACAACGTCTATTTTATCTCCGATATCCTGGACCTCGCTGTGCTTCAATATTTCAAAGATACAATTCAAAGGCAATTCACAACATTCCTGATCTGGGCCAGATATGGTTTAAAGCTGTGCTTCAATATTTCAAAGATACAATTCAAAGGCAATTCACAACTGCTTGTACACAAGAAGGTGCAGGAGTATGGCTGTGCTTCAATATTTCAAAGATACAATTCAAAGGCAATTCACAACATGTCACCTCAGTTGTATATTTCAAGCTGGGCTGTGCTTCAATATTTCAAAGATACAATTCAAAGGCAATTCACAACTGTTACGAAAACTTGAATCTATTGAGCGCAGCTGTGCTTCAATATTTCAAAGATACAATTCAAAGGCAATTCACAACTATTTGAGATTCCAGTTTTGCTCTGATCTCGCTGTGCTTCAATATTTCAAAGATACAATTCAAAGGCAATTTACAACAAGGGGTACCAACCAACCTTCATTAATGGAGCTGTGCTTCAATATTTCAAAGATACACTGCTTCTTTTAGTTCAAAGGGAGTTCAAAGCTGCCTCGAATTCTCGGGGCAGGCAGCGTTCAAAGGTAGTTCAAGGGTTGTTCCTGGCAACATTGCCTGAGGTGTCTCTCCCGAAGTTTCGGGATCGACATGACGGTAGTATTAAAATAAGGAAGGAAAGGGAGGGCGCCCGGTCAGTCAACTACCACAGTTAATCATTTACCTGGGCGCCCTCCCTTTCCTTCCTTCACCCTACATAGCGCGTCATCCCGCAGCGAAGCAAGGGACCTCCAGCCATGCCGACAAATCATCCATGAAACGATGGTAGTGGCCGACTCATATGTCGCCTCGAGCCATTGCGAACGACAGAATTCGGCGTTTTCCCCCTCCTCCTCCGGGGGAGGTGGGCAGGAGGTGAGGTGTTTGAGCTCAGGAGTTGCCGACTCATATTCAGCATCACCCCATCCCATTATGAAGGCCTCGATTGCAAAACGAGAAGCACGAGAAGATTGAGAAGATTAAGATGACAGATTATGCCCTTTCACTTTTAGTTCAAAGGTAGTTCAATGCTTCGCGTTCAAAGGTTATTCAACCATTCGATCACTTCGGTGCTCAAAGACCAAGCTTCGAGTTCAAAGGTTGTTCAAAGGTAGTTCAAAGGTTATCTGCCGGATTGAGATTACAAAATGCTGAATGATGAGGAAAACAAATCTAAACTCCATATAGAATATGTCTCATTCAAAAAAAACACTACATTCCAGTAGCGGTTCTACAAATTGCAACCGTTCATGGTGAATCTATACGTTAACATTATTTAGGCCATGACTGCAAGGGGGGCATCTGAATATAAGATGAAGACTTATTCTTTAAAATTTTATGTTTCTTGTCATCAGAATAGATAATTTAATATCTATTTTAATCTAATTTCATTTTCAACCGTATTGATAATAAATTTTAGTATAAAAAAAATTGATATTACTAATTTTCAAATTATATTTGCTAGAAAAAAAAGATAGCCATGCGTTATATAAAGCTTCCTTTATTGCTTTTTTGTATAGTATTTGCTTCAACGAGTACTCATTCTCAAGGTGAAAATCAAAAAATTATGCCTACAATTGTAACACCATCTGCAAATGCTGCATCTTTAGGAAATTTTGGTAAATTTTATACTAACGAATATAATGGGATACCCTCGGTTTCTATTCCTCTTTATGAAGTAAAATCTGGTGAAATTAGAGTTCCTATAACCTTGAACTATAATTCTAAAGGCATTAAAGTTAATCAAGAGGCAAGTTGGGTTGGTTTAGGGTGGTCTTTGAATGCAGGAGGAATTATAACTAGAAAAGTTAATGGTATTGATGATTTCAAACCATTTAAAGGTTATATCTATTCACCTGTTTTTCCTGAACCGATTGCTGGTACTATGTTACCAGATTACTCAGAAAATTATATTGATGAGACATCAGATCTTTGGAATTTAATTCAAGATGCTTATAACGGTATTCATGATTCTGAACCTGATTTATTTTATATAAGCTTCCTAGGAAGATCTAATGAGTTGTTCTTTGAGAAACAAAATGATGAAGTATTAATTGCCACTGCTGTTAATCAAGATAATCTTTTATATAAATACAATACTAGAGATAAAAGCTGGGAAATAATAGATGAATACGGTTGGAAGTATATTTTTTCGACAAATGAAACGACAACAACGCTTACTAGTAACCACTTCTATTTTGATGAATATCCAGATGGATTGTGGTCAGACGAAGTAGTTTCCTCATGGTATTTGGACAATATCGTTACTCCAGAAGGTGACGAAGTAGAGTTTTTATATTCTGACATTGCTGGATATTCGGAGAGCCAACCGAGTTATGATGAAATAATAAGTTTTGGTCCATTTGCTTATGGGTCAATGTCAATTAATGGTAAGGATGGATTAATGATCACAAAAGAAGGTATAGAATATTCTAAATACTACGTAACTGTAAATAGAACAAAAGATAAATATTTAGATAAAATAATATTTAATAATGGTTATGTTAAGTTTGAAACTGAGGACAGATTTGATATTTTGCAAGGTACAGCTTTATTAAAGCCTCAATGTCTGACAAATCTTAAAGTTTTTAACAAGGAAAATGATTTAAAGAAAGTATTTAATTTAAATTATACCTACTTTAACCAAAGCATGATGTCTAATCCAGAGAAAGAAAAATATTTAAGACTTAAGTTAAATAGTGTAAAAGAAGGTGCCTTAAATGAAAATGGGCAAATTGTATTTCAACCTAGCTATTATTTTAATTATAACAACACACCTTTACCTATCAAAACTTCAAATTCTGCAGATTTGTGGGGATATTATAACGGTGCAAATTCAAATATCCAGCTATATGAAGAAATTAAAAACGTACCTAATGTTGCTTATGAAAATTTACTAGGCACTAAAAGTATAATGAGACCAAGATATGTTTATTTCGCTGATGGAGCTGTTCAAAAAATATTAATAAATGGAATGGATAGAAATCCTAATCAAAATTTTATAATGGCAGGGGTTTTACAAGAAATTACTTATCCAACCAAAGGAAAAACACAATTTGAGTACGAGATGAATGATTACTCTGGTCCTTTCGAAGTTTTTTCAACATCATTATATAATGAAGTTGAAGAAAATATCAGTGCAAATAGCCTAGGAAATGCAGAAGAAGTTTTTTCCATATCAGAAAATGGGGCATTTGTTTATTTATTTTTTGATATGCATTGCTACATCCCAAATACACCAAGTATTATGGCTGGCATGAAATCTGGAATTTATAAAAAAAACATAGATAATTCTTGGTCAGAATGGCTAATGTTTAATTATTCAGATATTTATAATCCACCTAGCTCATTTGAATCTCATGTATGTATAGTTTTAGATGAAGGTAGTTATAAATTAGTTACCAATAACGGAGGCTGTGTTCAATTAGATTTATCTATTGACGCAAGGATTTTAACTCATCTAGCAGTAGATAGTAAAAGCGGGGATGGATTAAGAATAAAGTCTATTAAAAATTTAGATCAGAATTCACAAAAAATATATGATCTAACAAAATATAAATACACAGATGAGAATGGCAAATCAACAGGAAAATTAATGAATAAAATGCAATATTTTTATAACGAAACTGATTTGATATTAGTTGGTAAAAACATTTATCACCCTTCCAATATGTGTTGTTTTAATGGATCAATCGGTCACGGTGCTAGTAATAACTATATTGTTACCTGGGCTCAAAATGTTAGACCTAACAGCACTTCAGCTGAGGGAAGTCAAATTGGGTATTCATTAGTTACAATAACTAAGGAAGATATTAATGGATCTCCTTTAGAAAAGGTTGAAAAGTATTTCACTAATCAGATTGACAATGACTTTGCTATTTTTTTTCCAAGTGTTCCAACCGAAAGAAACCTAAATAATGGTAAATTAATTAAAGAAATACATTTTGAGAACAATAATAAAATAAAAAAGACTGAATGTATATATTTAAACAACCCACTGTATGAGAAAAGTATTTATGGGGTTAAAACTATGATACCAGTATCTCCATTGCCTTATACCACTGGTGAAAGGGGTGCTACAGCAAGATATTATCAACTCAAATCGCAATGGTGGTATTTAAGTAAAGAGGTTACCGAATTATATTCAACTATTTCACAAACTTCAATTCTATCAAAAGAAAAAAATTATTCTTATGAAAATTCCAACTTCAGATATGTCACTAAAATTACTGAAAATCTATCTAATGGATCAACCCAAAAAACTATAATGAGGTATCCTCCGGATATTTCTGGACCAGACAATGTTTACATGATTATGACTAATAAAAACATAATAAATTTTCCCATTGAGACTATTTCTTTAATAAATGATCAAGTCATTTCGGCTAATTTAAATACCTATAAAGAAGTTGCAGGCAATTATTGCATTGATAAAATATACAAATTAGATTTGGATCATCCAATTCCTTTTACAAATTTTTATTTATACAATACTTATCCTGGTTCCATTTCAGCTAAGTATACCCCAATTTTAGAATTTACTCATTATAATGATAAAGGAAAACCAATGAGTTTAAAGCTTAATTCAGGAATTGTAAATAGTTATAAATATGATTTGGATGGGAGTTTAATTTGCACTGCTCTGAATGCTTGCGAGAGTGAATACAAATTTACAAGTTTTGAAAATTCGCAATTAGATGGTTGGGTGCTTTATCCTAATAATAATTTTGATTATACCGAAGCTCATACTGGAGAATCATGTCTTAAAATCACTGGAATTAATGGTCCAATAAATAAGATTGAGATATCTTCTGATATAACTAATCATAGTGGGTATTCTGCATCAGTTTGGGTAAAAGGTAGCAATAGTGCTTATTTAATTGGTCAAATCAATGGTCATACAATTACTTCTGTATACAACCAAGGGAGCAGGGAAACATGGAATTTACTTAAAATAGAGATTCCAAGTTCTAAATTTGAGTCTGGTGATGAGTTTCAGGTCAGTATCATTATCTCTGATGCAGTAGAAACAAGAATTGACGATTTTCGAATATATCCATCAGATTCTCAACTAAATACTTATACTTATGAACCGCTTATTGGCATGTCTTCGAAAAGTGATGAAAATAATCGTCCAATCTTCTATGATTTTGATCAATTTGGTAGGATAATGTTAATTAAAGATCAATTCAAAGATATCTTAAATAAATATGAATACAATTATAAAAATTAGACTTCCTCTAATCGTTATATTAGGGATTCTGCTTTATGATGTTTGTTTTTCTCAGAAAATCACATATACCAATATTCAGACTTTTGGGTCAATGAGTTGGGATGGAGTGAATGTGATGGAAAATCTCTCAAATAATAAAATTCTAATAGGTGGTAATATACGTGCAGTAATTAAAGATGATAGTTTAGTCAATACAAGTGATGATAATGGATGGCTGATTTGTATTGATTCTACTAGTGAGGTAATATGGCAAAAGGTTTTTAATGGTCGGAAATTTCAAACGATAACTTCTATGACCAGATTTAAGACAGGAATGTTATGTTCTGGTATTTTTCAGGATAGTGTAAGCTGTGATAGCTCATCTTTAGAAACATCAAAATATATGGATGCATTTCTATTTTATATTGATTCAACAGGTTCTGTTAACTGGATGAAAAAACTAAATTTTAATGGCTACGTAAAAAAAGGAACTTTAAATTCAAATAGTTTTGGAACCTCTCTTGCTCTTTTAAGAGCAGATTCGATTGATTACATTGATTTTTATAGCATTGATTCAACAGGTGAAAGTAAGAAAGATTTTTCAGTCAGTTGTCAATCCTTATCATATGGTGATTTTTTACTTAATGATTCAACTATTACAATTAGTTTATCATTTATGGGAACTCTAATGACACTTGATACTATCCTGTATGGACCTAATCAACAAAATGAGCAGTCCATATTATTAAACTTTTCAAAAACCGGTAGTTTAAATTGGTTCAAGTATATAAATGGCACTGGAATTGTTAATATTAACTCTATTAGCTTAAATGATAATAAGGATTTTAATTTAGTTGGATACTTTGACCAATCTTTAGTTATTGACAGCTCTATCATTAGTAGTAATGGTTCAAAAGATATAATAATAATGCAATTAGATAAATATGGAAATACAAAATGGATTAATCAATTAGGTGGTATTGGAGATGATATGGGAACATTTGGTATTTCATTCGACAGTAATTTTTATATTACGGGAACTTATATGAAGAATTTAGGTATTGAAACATTCTCAAATCAATTGATAGAGTTGGATTCAAAAAGTCCATTTGGGAATTCTTTTATTATCAAATATGATCAGGAAGGTAATGCTCAAGCAATTTATAAAATTACTTCAACTTCAGAGGATTATTGCAGAGATTTAATAATAACGAATAATGGGACTATTACAGCTCTTGGTACATTTTACGATAGTATCTCATTAAATAATAGTTATTATCCAAGTAATGGAGATAAAGATGTTTTTGTTGCTTTATTTAAAGACCCATGCTTTAATTTTCAAGTAAATCTTCCTACTGAACAATTGCTTTGTTGGCAAGATACTATTGTATTGAATGTATCTGATACGAATTTTAGTTGCATGTGGGAACCTGGATCTTTAACAGATCGACAATTTGTAATTAATTCACCTGGCCAATATTTTCTTACAGTTGTTAATCAAAATGGTTGTATTTCAGTTGACAGCATATCTGTAGTAGAACTTGGGCCTCCAGAAGTCTCTGCTGGGCAAGATTTATTGATAGAGCCAGGTTCTAGCATAACCCTTGAAAATGCTTTAGCACTAAATTTTTCATCAATTCTATGGTCGTCTAATGCTTCTGGATATTTTGATAATATCAATTTGTTAAATACAAGTTACTTTCCAAGTAATGAAGATATTTATAATGAGAGTATTATTCTACTACTTGATGCGAGTAATATTTGTGGAACTTCAAAAGATTCAATAACAGTATCTTTTATTTCCCCTTCTGATAATCTTATAGTTTATCCCAATCCTGCTAGTTATATTTTAAATTTTGTCTCACAAAACGCACTCATTTTAGATATTACAATTTTTTCACAAAATGGGACTCCTCTATTTTCACAATCTGGTATAAATAATAGTATTTTCACTTGCAATATTATGGATTATCCACCAGGCAGTCTTCTCATTTTGGTAAATACTAGTAATGGAATAAAAAATAAAATTGTAAATAAAATATAAATGAAGAGGAATACTGTTTTAATCTTATTGATATTGCAGCTTCTATTCAATAATGTTGTTGCTCAGGTTTCTAATAGAAATTTTATCTTTAGTTGGAATGTTGTGACTCCGAATATAAAGGATGCTAACCAATTGGATAAATATTCATTGGATGAAACTCAAAAATCAATATCATATTGCGACGATTTGGGAAGAGTCGAACAAACGCTAAAATTAAATTATACTGCCAGTGGAAAAGACTTGATCTTTCCAATAGTTTTAAATGAAGTAGGTCTTGATGAAATTAATTATCAACCATATTCAGATGAAGGTAAAGCAGGAAGTTTCAGAAATGAAGAAGATGTTTATAATGGTAACAGAGCCTTTTATTATAATAATTTCCAAGATACATATGGCTATAAACCTATCTTATATGAAAAGTCAACACTACAGAGAATTAAAAAGCAAGGTGCTCAAGGTAAGGATTGGCAATTGGATTCACATTATTTACAATTTGAATATATATTTAATTCAGATGTGATTGAGGATTTAAAAGTAAACAATTGGATAATTAACGAAGATAAATGTTTCATATCAGGAGTCTATCCAAAAGAAAAATTATTAGTAACCAAAATTATTGATAATTCAAATACTAAAACGATATTCAAATTCACAGACTTCGAAGGAAATTTAATACTAACTAGAGAAATTGATAATTATGGGGGTTTTTTTGATACTTATTATATTTATGACATGCTTCAAAATCTAAGATACGTCATATGCCCGGAAGGAATTAAAAATAATGTCACTTCTTTTAATAATGGAGACGACTTTTCCGCTAAATACGTTTATAGTTATAAATATGATTCAAGGAGAAGAATAATTGAAAGAAAAATTCCGGGGAAAAGTACTGAATATTATGTATACAATAAAAATAATAAATTGATTCTTTATAGCAACGATAATCTTTTTTATGGGTATTATAGAAGTTGGAAATTCATTAAGTATGATGCCTTAGATCGAGAAATTATAAAAGGAATTATAAATTATTATTATACTAATTTCGATCGGGATAAATTGCAAACCTTAGCCGACCAATGTCTGTACTCTTTTGAAATTTTAAATAGTGATATACCTACATATCCTGCAATAAATGATAATTACTACACAAATCGTTCTTTCCCTGATCTTACAGGGATATTTAGTATTGATGAGATTCTTTACTATGATACTTACTATGTTTTTGTTAATAACCAACAAAAGTCAATTATTAATGATCCAACGATGGCATTTGAAGTGGGTTCTTCCTCATTAAATCTTGGCTCGCATAATCAATATGTGCATGGATTACAAACAATTGCATTTACTAAATTTAACACATCCTTATTACCTTCTGTGAACTATTATGATAGTCACAACAGAATTATGCAATCAAGAATACGAAATCATTTAAATGGAATAGAGATTTTTAATTACTCTTTTGCAAGATTGGATGATAAATATAGTAATGTTGAGCATTTACATAAAACTTTGATCAACGGTGCTACATTTGAGCAAAAAGAGCTCTATACATATACCTATGATAATTCAGGAAGATTAAGTGAACGATCTTATCGATGTGGTTTGTCACCAGTCCAAAAAGTACAGTATACATATAACGAGTGCGATTATCCAATCAAAATTGGGATATTTGAAAGTAATATATTAGTACAAACCATCACTTACGAATATAATATAAGAGGGTGGTTAACTAAAATTAACGATCCTAATACAGTAAACTCTAATGGGAGTCTTTTTGGAAGTCAAATATTTTACAACCAAGAGAGTCCAATTACAAATCAAAAACTATACAATGGAAATATATCAAGTGAGTTATGGTCTTGTATTAAACCAAGTGGAATTATTGATTCATATATTGAAGGAACTAAAGGTTATGAATATAAATATGATTTGCTTAATCGATTAACAAGTGCCAGCTTTCATGAAAAAAATACTGGTACTTGGAATAATACCAAATACTTTGATATGGATATTAAATACGATGGTAATGGAAATATAATAACGTTAAAGCGTAATGGTAAATTTAATAACTCTTCTTTTTGTATTGATGATTTAAATTATGTTTACGACGGAAATCAAGTTATTGCTGTTGATGATGCTGTTCTATCTCAACTGGTTGGATCATTTAACGATAATGGCCATTATTATATTCCAGGCAATAATGAGTATACTTATGATAAGAATGGAAATTTGAAAACAGATGTTCATAAAGGTATAAGTAATATGAGTTATGACAAAAATAATTTAGTGACTGTAATTAATTTACCAGGTAGTTGTAGAATAGAATACCTTTATGATGCTAAAAGAGTTAAGAAGAGAGAATTAATATTCAGAAACGGGTTATTAGAGAGTACGATTGATTATTCTCACAATTTTGTGTATAAAAATGGAGTTCCGATTTATAACAACTTTGACGATGGAGTAATTCCTTATATTAATTCAACAGTATCAAACGCCAAATATTTCTTAAAAGATCATTTGGGAAACATTAGGGTTACTTATCAGATTGTCAATGGTCTTGCAAAAGTAATTAAAACAGATTCTTATTATCCTTTTGGAATGGATATTAAAGATTTATGCAAAACAAATAATGAAACTAAAGATATTCCTAAAAAAAAATACATAAGCAAGGATTTTAATCAAGAGTTTGGTATAGATTATTATGATTTTGGAGCAAGAGCTTATGATCCTATCTTATGTAGATGGAACTCTATTGATCCTTTTGGTGAGGAGTATTATAATGTATCTCTCTATCAATACTGTAACAATAATCCAATGAAATTTATAGATCCCGATGGCAGATACTTTCTTTCAGACAATGAAGCAGAATACGATGAAATGTTACAATATTTTTCAAGATGGCAAGCGAAGGAATTTGATATTATTAAGAATATGAAAGTTTCTGATTTAAGCTCCAAGAAAATGAAAGATGCACTTATGAAATTTAATGCTTTAGCAAGAGTGACAACAACATTAGAAAAAATGTATAATAATCCAAATATTCAATATCGCATTTTATATGGAGAGTACAAACCTGAGACTGTATACAATAATATTAATAATTCTGTAGATATTAGAATTAATAAAAATCAAGCTTTTGCTGGAGCATTGGAAGCTCATGAGATAATACATATTGATCAGTTTGAAAATGGCGATTTAGCATTTACTAACAGCGATAAGGGGTATGCTGCAATGGATATTTGGGATGAAATTGATGCCTATAGTGTCCAATTTATTTTAAATCCAGAATCTGTACAGTACAACAACCCCTCACAATATATTAATAAAGTAACGAGTATTAGTCCCGAATGGGTAAGAGGTATCATAGAAGATGGTGATTATCTATATAGAAAGCATACTAATCTAAATCTAACAATTGAATGTAGTACCGATGATTATAGACGAGCTTATCCTCACTATATACCAATTGATTTACCTAATTCATTGATTAAAGATAGCCCGCTATTTATTACAAATCATTAGTACGATGAAAAGAAATTTGTTTTTTTTCGTTCTGACAACGATTCTTGTTGGTTGTAGTCATAAGACTTATGAAGCATCAGGCTTGTATGTAAGTGAAAATAATAAAAGAAGAAGCGTAACATACTCACATTCATTACGGATCTATGATGACAAAACATTTTTATATTCGAAATCTGTTAATGGCCAAGCAACTGGAGATTGTTCAGGATGGTGGGAGAAAATTTCAGCGGATTCTATTTGCTTAATTTGTGATACTATGGATGCTAATCCTTTCAATTTTTTTAATTATCTAAAATTCGGGGCTACACATTATAATGCAAAGATTCTGAATAATAATACAATATTAATTCGTAGCCACATGTACAAGAAAGTTAATAATGACCTTTATCAATTAGATTTGAACCGTAGAAATGAAATCCTCCATAAGCGTGATTCATTAAACAGAATTCAAAGAATAGATAGTGTTTATTGATTTTATGGATAATGCATGTCCTAAATTTATTCCAAAGTACACCCTGCTCCTGGGTCTGATGCTATAAACCGTTCACTCATCTTGCCAAATACTTTTTTCCTTAGCCAGGCAAGTTCAGTCTCAAGCTTAGATATAGTACCGTTAAGTTTGCAGTTAGTATCTTCAAGCTTTAATACAACCTCTTCTTTTGCAGCGAGTTGACTGCGGAGAGATTCATTCTCCGCTATCATTTTTTCGACTTCCTGCTGGGTGTATCCGGATACCATGCTTGATTTGTGATTATCGGATACAAAGATATTAATATTAATTAAATAAACAAATGTTACACCAAATATTTTATACTTAAGTAATTCTTTTTAACCTCTTTAACCTATATGATGGATCATCAATTACCCCTTCAACCATCATTACAAGATCAAGCCAGTTCATCTTCAAAGAAGTTTGATCCTGATCCCGGGCCGGAAGACGAAAACGGCCTTCTTCCAACAGTTTTGAATAAATCACAAGGCCACCCTGTTCCATGTGCAGTAGTTTGATACGATTGCGTGATTTGTTAATGAAAATGTATACATCACCATTGCGTACATTGAGTCCGAGATTATTCGTCCCCAGGCCGCTGAGCGTATGATAACTTTTGCGCATATCTGTGGACTCACTGTAGAGCAGGTATCGCATACTATCGTTAAGACTAAACATTGCGCCGGCCTCCTGATGACGCTATAATCGTACTTACCATGATGGAGTCCATATAACCCCTTATTCGTATCTCAGCTCCGGCCGGTGTACGAAGCTCGATCTCTATCTCTCCCTGGGTGACTAACGGTTGTTTTAAACTCTTGCTGCGTTTTGAAGATTTGATCAATCCTCCCTGAACATCAATTGGAAGAAACTGACCAACTATTTGTGATGATTCTTCCTTAAGCTCTCTTGATTTGCGTTTCCAGTAGTAATATGTATGATGACTTATCCCTTTTTGCTCTAAAAAGCTTCTTACATCATTACCCGAGTTTGAAAACTCTTGTTCCAGCGTAGTATATTCTTCAAGTGTCATGGCATTTTTTAGAGACGAAATTAAATGTCCCTGAAAACACCTACAATATGCGTTTTACCGGATGCTTACAATATTTTTAACCGGACAGCAGTAATTGTAAATTCCGGTGATACTGACCCCTCATTCCGGTGATACTGACCCCCCCTTTAGATCATGATTCAAAGAACAAAGAGATACTACAATATTACTTTTTTTTCCTTAATGATTCTCCTTTAAGATCAATTCTGATAGTTTGATGTAATAGTCTGTCCATCAGTGCATCAGCAACAGTGCTATCCTCAAATAGCTCATACCATTTGGCAACAGGAAGCTGGGAACTTATTAAAGTCGATTTCTTTGCATGCCTGTCCTCTATAATCTCAAGTAGTTCAAGTCTGACATTTGAGTCAACAGGATGTATCCCAAAATCATCCAGTATAAGTAAATCCTGTTTCTCTATCCGGTTGATTTCTTTGATATATGTACCTTCAGCCTTTGCTACTCTGAGCTTTTGAACAAGTTTTTGCATGTTGAAGTACATTACTTTGTAGCCCAGATGGCAAGCATGATGCCCTATGGAGGAGGCAATAAAACTTTTACCAACTCCGGTAGGACCGGTTATAAGAATATTTTCTGCTCTTTTAATAAAACCACAATCTGCAAGCTGCAATATCTGTGATTTATCAAGATTCCTGTTTGCATTCCAGTCTATTTCTTCCAATGATCCCTGGTATCTAAAATGCGCGGAGCGCACAAGCCTGTCCTGCCGTTTCCCCTGTCTGTATTCCCACTCCGCTTGCAAGAGCATTTGCAAAAGTTGCTCATTCGATAAATGAGCCAGTTGATGTGTTTCCATCAGGCTCTGCCATAAGTTGGCCATACCTTCCATCTTTAATGACAAGATGCTTTCTTTGATTTGTTGGTGCATAATTTTTGGTTTAGAGTGAATATTATTGATAAGCCTGGGCTCCACGTATGTTTTCATGTAATGGCAAAGCTGGTATATTATGTTGATTGACTTGCTGGTTCTTTTCCATTATATTTTTAATAAACATGTAGTTATAAACTCCCAGTTCTAACGCCAGCTGGCAAGCCTGAATAAGCTTTTGTTTGCCGAGTTTACGGGTAAGGGATTGTATACCCTGACAACTTTTATATGCTTGTTCGGGATGGCTTTTGCTTAAAAGCAGTTTCCTTATGTAGAGTGATACTTCAGGACTGATGCCATTTGCCCAGTTTATGAAGAAATCGGGTGTAAGCCCGAGCATATAACGGTGGCTTGATGGAAGATGATCATCAATGGTGGTATATTTATACTTCCTCCTGTCCCTGTTGTGATATGCAATGAGTTGTCCTTCAAAGAATATATTTACCTGATCACAGGTATAAATAATAGTGACTTGCTTTCCTATAAAGCGCATTGGAACGCTGTAATAGTGCTTATCCTGGCCAAGCAGCACATAAGAATTCTTTTGTACGGTAGCTTTTCGGTAAAATTTTAAATCAAAAGCTGTTGTTGGCAGTGGCTTAAGTAATGACTTTTCTTCACGCTCAAACACCTGACGTCTGCTCATGTCCAAGCGGCTGAAAGGCGTATGGTTATGTACCTCCAGAAGTTCTGATATTGCCAGGTTGATCTCATTCAGGCTGTAAAATGTCCTGTTGCGCAAAACAGCGTAAATGCGGCTGTAAAGAATTCTTATTAGCCCTTCTACAAGTGGTTTATCTTTTGGCTTACGGGCTCTTGCAGGAATGGCAGCCATTTGATAATGATTACAAAAGTCACTGAATGACTGGGCTATTTCAGGCTCATAGATGCTTGCCCTGGTAACTCCGCTCTTTAAATTATCGGTAACAATAGCCTGTGCAGTGCCACCAAAATATTCCAGCATACGCCTGGTCGCATGCAAAAAATCTTCACTGCATTGTGTGGGAACAGCACATGCAAAAGCCAGTTGGCTGTAGCCAAGCAACCCCGCATAAAACTCTACCTGGATTTCCTGGTTGTTTTGTAAATCATGGTATTTTAATTTTTTACCTGCAAAATCAACATAGATCTTATCACCCGGTATGTGATTTATAACCATTGATGGATCTTGTGCATCCAGCCATTGCTGATAATACCAGCAAAACTGAGAATAACTGTAACCTTCAGGATACCGTTTACGGTATTCTCCCCAAAGTACAAAACGGGTTACTCCTGTTCGCTTAAGTTCTTCTTTTACCCATGGAAACAATGCCTCCAGATCACACTGATGATCTTTATTTACAGATACCTTTTTATTTAAGATCCGCTCTATCTCAGGCTCATCCATTTGAATGAGTTGTTCAAGTGGATGGCCACAGCCATTTAGTAGTCGCAAATAACGCCGCAGAGTATTTTTGGAGATACCCGTATCGCGAACTATTTGCTTTTTACTTTGCCCTTGATGTAGTTGAAGCAATAATTGTTTTATTATGCTCATAGATTTAGTTTTTCCTGCCATCTCGATGTTTTTACAGACATCATTTAATGTCGGAATCATTGATCTATAACCTTATCCTAACCAAAAAACGGGGGGTCAGTATGCCGGAATGTCAGTTAAACCTTATAGTAATAAAGGGGGTCAGTATGCCGGAATGACAGCAACTAAGAGACCCGTTTTAACAAATTACCGGGGGTCAGTCTCCCGGAATAGCTAACTGAATTATTGAAAAATATAATAATTAATTTTTAGGGGGGTCAGTATCCCGGAATGGGGGGTCAGTTTGCTCCGGAATGGGGGGTCAGTTTGCTCCGGAATCTACACAGTAATCTCAAATCTCAAATATCAAATCTCAAAATTCAGGGAGTCTGCCATCCTTATATCATTAATACATCCAACATCTTGCATTGATATCCTTTTGACAGTTTCTCTTGTCAGTCACTGCCACCAATTCCTGCCATTAGCATATCATTGATCATTTTTTTCACTTCCAGCACACAAGTTGCCTCAATTGAATTGTCGACAAATTCAACGGTTGTTTACGATCGAAACAACCGAAACAATCGAAACAATTCTAAACAATTTAAACTAATTTTTTTTATGGCAACTTACAAACAAGGTTTCCTGGGAGCATTCAGCGGAAAGCTCGGAAACGTAATCGGTACCTTCTGGAAAGGAATCAGCGTAATGAGGGTCGTGCCCGCCAACGTGGCTAACCCCAATACGCTTGCCCAACAGACACACCGCACCAAATTCAGGTTACTCACACAGTTCCTTTCAGCAAACTCCAAGTTCTTCAGGATTGGATTTGGTGCACTGGATTCAAACATGTCGGAGTACAACGCCGCCTTTAAGGCAAACTTCGCTTCGGCAATTGCCGGTACCTATCCTTCACTGACTATTGATGTCACCAAACTGATCCCCAGCAAGGGCGAACTTCCTTCACTGGATGGTTTTGCTGCTGAATCAACAGTAGCCAATACTGTAGCACTCAGCTGGACAGACAACAGCAGCGCTGAAGGCGCAACCGGAGCTGACAAGATTAACATGGCTGTTTTTGATGAAGCAACCGGCGAATCTGTCACTATCCTTCAGGGCGCAGACCGTATTGACGAGACCGCAACCATTAATCTGCCTCTCGGCTGGTCAGGAAAGAAAGTAAGCGTTTACGCTTTTCTTAACACCGAAAGTGGAATCAGCCGAATAAGCAAGGCTTCCCAGGTTTCTGACCCGGTTCATGTTTCAGGCATTACCGTTGCGTAGCCCGGAATTCAAAAATCTGCTTGTTGTAGAGACGCGGCGCGCCACGTCTCTACCGCAGGTGGAGAACCCGGATCCCGCATCCCAGAACCAAGAACCAAGAACCCAGAACCAAGAACCAGGAACAAAGAACCAGGAACAAAGAACCAAGAACAATGACCGAATTAATTACATCAACCGTTTCCGCTGCCATAACAGCAATACTAACGTTCATTCTTACCCGCCGGAAGTATCATACCGAGGTGAAGAAAGCCGATAAGGAAGCCGACAGCAGTGAGATCGATAACGTAGAAAAGGCCATCAGGATATGGAGGCAGTTGTCGGAAGATATAAAGGTCAGACTTACCCAGGATATTGAGGAACTGCGGTTAGAGAACCTCAAGACACGCGAAAAGCTTAACACCCTCACCCGCGAAAACCATGCCCTCCGCCACCAGATGACCAACCTTGAAAAGGAACTCAACCTGGCGAAACTGGAGAATGAGAAACTGCATAAGCTGCTGAAACAATGAATAGTTCAAGGGTAGTTCAACGGTGGTTCAAAGGTTGTTCAAAGGTTGTTCAAAGCCTTCGGCGTTCAAAGGAGTTCGCTGGGGTTCTGCGTTCAGCGTTCTGCGTTCAGCGTTTGAGTTGTGAGGAGTGAGTCGTTCGCGTTCAGCGATTGAGCTAGAGCTAAGAAGAAACAAATAAAAACAAAGAAAAACAAGGAAAAACACGCAGTTGATTTGTGAGTCAAGGAAAAACAAGGTGAAACAAAGAAAAACAAGGAAAAACAAGAACTCAGAACAATGAACAAAGAACCAAGAACAATATCCCCTGTTTCCGGCCGGATAATCCGCCGGTTCGGCACGCAGAGACACCCGATTACCGGCAAAACAGCATTCCATAACGGAGTGGATATAGCCTGTCCGGTTGGGACAACCATAATCGCTCCCGAAGATGGTCTTGTGTTGGATGTGTGGGAAGATCAAAAGGGAGGTTTGAGTTTATCCATAATCAGCTATGATTGCACCAGGTTTGGCTTCGCCCACTTATCCAAACAACTCGTCAGGAAAGGAGAAGAACTGGAAACCGGACAGCCAATCGCCTTATCAGGGAATACAGGCCTTTCAACCGGTCCGCATCTCCACTTGACAGTAAAGAAATACGGAGTGTTCGTGGATCCGGTTGAATATTTTGATTTTTAAATAATGTGGTAGAGACGTTGCATGCAACGTCTCTACAATAACCAATCAATCATGAAAGCAATACACATAATTTTAATTTGCCTCTCGTTATCCTCATGCGTTACCCGCCGGGCTTGTGATAGGAAATTCCCCTCAACGGAGAAAGATTCAGTGAGGGAGGTAATCAACACGGTATCGACTTACCGGGATACAACGATTTTTATCAAAATTCAGGGAGATACGGTATACAGGGAAAACATATTAAGGGAGGGAAATGTAAGTAAACTGAATACTTCACTGGCAATTTCAGAGGCATGGGTGAGCAATGGGAAGCTCAAACACAGGCTCACGCAAAAAGATACGATAATACCAAAAACCTTAAAGAGTGCCCTTAAAACGACGTTAACGGCTTCAGAAAAAGAAAAGGTGGTTTACCGGGTAAGGAAGGTAAATGAGCTGACTAACTGGCAGTGGGTACAGGTCTGGGCTGGGAGGGTTTTCATGCTGCTTTTCGTGGCAGCAATTTTGATTAAAGGCCTCAGAATTAATTGGTTTTAAGCAAAAAAGAGTAAACAAAAAGATACCTTAATCAAGGATGTTACAATCTTAACTTACAGTTTTGTTAGTTTTTTTTTTTACAAATTTGTTAGTTACAATTTTGTTAGTTATTTGTTTACAATAACCTTTCCGGTCATTACACTTCCCTCACCCAACACTTTTACCAGGTAAAGGTCCTTTACAAGGTCAGTCACGTAAATGGGGGTTCCTTCAACGTAATCAGGAATTCTTTTAACAGTTCTTCCGTTAAGATCAACGATTTCTACCAAGGCGTGATTTACTCCTTTAAGCTGAATAAGATCACTGGCAGGGTTCGGGATGATAAGCAGCTGGTTTGCGGACAATTCTAATGTAGTGGTACCTACAACCTGTTCTTTGCCGCAGGTAAATCCTTGTTTTTCAACATAGTTAACCTGGAAAGTGTAATTAAGGCTCTCAAGGCTCGTGGGAATAATTGAATTGTAATAATACCTTCCGATCCCTACCACACTGGTTTCCAATTCAACAGGCGGAACATTAAATGGATCCGTGAGTTTCCAGCAATCGGTTGCGCTGCAATAATCCATTGACAGTGTGTTCTTTGTGAAAGTCCATAAGGGTGTGCCACAATAATCACCAAGGGTAAGGGTTTTGGTGGAAAGTGACTCTTCATGCGAGACATATTCAAACGGGATTTGTGCTATTACAGCATTGCGGTCGTAAGCTAGCCTGATGGTATCAAAATAGACCTTCGACGAGTCTTTATGAAAATACTCCCTGTCACAAATGAATATGATCGAATCTGAAGTATCGTACCTTTCAAGGAAAGTGAGGTTTGTGAATTTATGATAGAGCAGCTCAATATGGCAGCTTGACTTAAAGGAAATTTCGCTGTACTGGAGTCTGTCACCGGGCTGGTAATCATAGAGATCACTATTTGTAATCTGTGTCAGGCCGGCATCGGGACCTGTATTCCCTGACAATGACAAAGGCGTCAGTACCTGCGGAAAGCTGTCGATCCGTATGAAATTTATCAGTCCCAGTTCTTTACCTGTTTTAATAATAAAGTTATTCAGGGGCGAGTCAATCGAATTGCCCTGCAGGTCAGTATGTACTATCTGCAGATTCTTTACAGAATCGTAAATTCCAAGAATGCTTTCATAGTTGTTTTCTATAGCATTCAGCGTGAACCGCTGTCCGGAATCCTGGTAAAGTATATGGTCTTCACCCGGTTGCAAGGCTGTATTGATTTCGAGTGTGGCCCCGTTCAATGTTTGAAAAGTGTAAAGTTCATTGGAATAATTGACATAGACCTGGCTGCCAACCCAGATGGGTTTAGTTTCGGGAAAACAATAGGTTGCACTTCCTTCTGAGATACAGGCTGAATCCATTTCCACTTCATAGCCTTCAACATTCATGAAAGGAATGAACATCGTAGTTGCATCCCCGTAAATAACCGTATCGAATGATATTCCAAAAGTGTTAACGCCACCGGAGACATCTGTGAATACTTTTTTTGTATCCGGATTGAACAACCGGTAATTCTGTGCAGATATAAAATTTATAAAGAAAAGACCGATTAAAGCCAGGTAGATGTGTTTCATGTGATTACGGTTGTTGGGTTTGCGTGCAAGTATAATATAAATACTTTTTTGTTTCCTTGATTCAGATGTGAAGGAGAGTTGATATTTATCAATTTAAGCAACTTATCGACAAATTAATAATTCCTTGCCTCTCGCCCTCCGGGAGAGGGGAACGGGGTGAGGGGAATAACCAACCTTTGAACCCCTCGACTGAGTTCGGGGGAGTCCGCGCAGCTTTGAACTTTGAGCTTTAGCCTTTAGCCTTATATTTGTGTTACTATTATAAAGGCTCCTATGAAAAAGAAAATCAGGCTGCGTGCAGATAAGGTTTCTATGAGTTACCGCCATGAGGGATCGGGCAGGTACAATATCATTCTCTTGCATGGCTGGTGCATCAATAATGATTTCTGGGAAGAGCAGATCTCTTTCCTCAGTTCATCTTATAATGTGTATGCCCCTGATCTGCCGGGTTTCGGGGATTCAAAGGCTGAAAGGGATAACTGGACGATGGAAGAATTTGCCCTTGACGTGCTCGATTTCATCAGGACGCTTGAATTAAAGAATATTATCCTGATCGGCCATTCAATGTCGGGGGGAATCATGGCCGATGTGGTCATCAAATCATCCGGTGAAATCATTGGTATGATCGGGGTTGATAATTTTAAATCGGTGGGTTCGAAACTGACCGATGATGAGAATTACCAGATTGAACGATTTATCGAGCGCCTTCATAAAGACTATAAGAATACGGTTAAAGCCTATTCAGAGACTTTCCTGTTTGTCCCTTCGACTTCTGAAAAGGTGAGGGAAAGGGTTAAAGATGAATTTGCTGAAACAGACCCCGCCATCAGTATCAGTTCATTCCGCAACCTGATGGCTTTTTCGGATAAGCTGGGTGAATTGCTGGAGATGCTGCCGCTGAAGCTTTTCCTTATAAACAGCGATGCAACACCTACAGATGAGAAGAGCCTTGAGGAGAAAAGTAAAAACGGATATGAGGTGCTTTACATTCATGATACAGGACATTACCCCATGATAGAGAAGCCACAAGACTTTAACCGGCTGCTGAATGATGCCGTTTGCACCATCGTTTCGTCTGTTGAAAACGACCTAACCGTGAGGGTGACTGAATCCATTGAGGCTCCCGTTGCCAATGTATGGAAAGCACTAACCGATCCTGAAAAGATCAGGGAATACATGTTTGGGGTTAATGTGGAATCAGAATGGAAGGAGGGAGCTGAGATCAAATGGACGGGCTACTGGAACGGGAAAATGTATGAGGATAAGGGAACGATCACGGAATACAGGCCTCCGCTTGTATTGAGTTTTACGCATTACAGTAACCTGAGCGATCTGCCCGAT
Organism: Lentimicrobium sp.; assembly: GCA_035297395.1. Classification (GTDB taxonomy): domain Bacteria; phylum Bacteroidota; class Bacteroidia; order Bacteroidales; family Lentimicrobiaceae; genus Lentimicrobium. The sequence continues at coordinate 34,617 of DATGZB010000011.1, forward strand.
AAGGCTGAGAACTACCACTTTGTGAGTTATCAACTGGCACCCGGGGTGGGACAGACTTCACTTCTGATAACCCAGGATAACAACCGCACCGAAAAAGAACGCGACCATTCAAGGAAGAACTGGAAAGAGATGGCGGCGAGGTTGAAGAAATTGGTTGAAGATGAATTGTGAATTGAATGATGAATAGTGAATCAGCCCCACGGTGTAGTAGAGACGTTGCATGCAACGTCTCTACAATCGAAATTGTGATATGAGATTGCCTCTCCCGATCTTCCTGAGTGTCGATTGCAGCCATTTTTTATTCTCCGGTTTGTACCAGAAAAAGAAGCGTTGCTGTTCCAGCTTTTCTTCTTTGGTTTTTGCTACGTAGACCGGCTTCATGGTATATGGGTCGAGGCCGGTGTAGTACATGGTTGTGGCTAACGTCATCGGGGTGGGGGTAAAATCCTGCACCTGTTCGGGCATGAAGCCCTGTTTCATTGTTTCACAGGCCAGGTCGGCCATATCGGTTAGTTTGCTGCCGGGGTGGCTTGAGATATAGTAAGGTATCAGTTGCTGCCTTAACCGTGCCGATTGGTTGATCTCTCTGAATTTTTGTGAAAAGAGGTGATAGGTGCAGTAGTGCGGTTTCCGCATGATCCTTAATACTTCGGGTGAACTGTGCTCCGGAGCAACCTTCAGCCGGCCGGATACATGTTTCGTGATGACCTGGTGCATATATTCTTCAAGTCCGTAAGCTTTGCTTTCAGCATCCGTTCTGCCCACCAGTAGATCATACCGGATGCCGCTGCCAATGGTTATCCTCTTGATGTTCCTGATCTTCAGCGCTTCACGATATAGTGACGTCATAGGACGGTGATCGGTATTGAGGTTACGGCAAATGGTGGGAAAGATACAGGATGCCCTTCTGCATTTCATACATCTGGAAAGCTCGACACCCGCCATACCATACATATTTGCTGAGGGACCACCCATATCGGTGATATGCCCTTTGAAATCAGTAGCTCCGGCCACCTCTTTAACTTCTTTGAGGATTGATTTTTTAGAACGGCTCACGACAAATTTACCCTGATGCGCCGAGATGGCACAAAAGGCACAGCCACCAAAGCAACCCCTGTGCATATTAATGGAATTGCGAATCATTTCAAAGGCCGGTATACTTCCTCTTTTATGATAGCGCGGATGGGGTTCACGTGTGTAGGGTAAATCGAATGCCATATCCAGCTCTCCCGGTTTCATCGGAGGGAAAGGAGGATTGACCACGGTGAGAAAATCACCATCCGGTTCAACAAGGCGTGCTCCTTGCCAGCGGTTGGATTCTTCTTCAAAGATCCTGAAGTTCCGGGCGAAGGTCGCTTTGTCTTTTGAGGCCTCTTCATGGGATGCAAGCTGAATGGTTTCCCATCCGTTTTCCAATGGAAGCTCTTCATTTCTCTTTATTCTGAAAGCAGTTTGTTCAATATTCTTTAATGAAGATATCCTTTGGCCTGATTGCAAATGACCAATTATCTGTTTAATGCTTCGTTCACCCATTCCATAGACCAGCAGGTCGGCGCCGCTCCATGTGAGGATACCGGGTTTGATGCTGTCACTCCAATAATCATAATGTGTTAACCTGCGCATGGATGCTTCAATCCCACCGAGTATCACAGGCACATCGGGGTATAATTTCCTGAGTATCTGAGTATATACGACAGAAGCATAATCGGGGCGGAAACCCGCAACCCCTTCGGGAGTGTAGGCATCATCAGAACGGAGGCGTTTATTGGCAGTGTAGTGATTCACCATAGAATCCATATTACCTGCCGTGACACCAAAGAAAAGTCGTGGTTTCCCGAGTTTTTTGAAATCACGCAGGTCATCACGCCAGTTCGGTTGTGGCAGTATGGCAACACGCAACCCCTCTTTTTCAATGATCCTGCCAATCACTGCGGGTCCAAAGGAAGGATGATCCATGTAAGCATCCCCTGAAACTATGATAACATCCACTTCATCCCATCCCCGCTTTTCGAGTTCTTCTCTCGAAACGGGCAGCCAATCAGACAAAGGGCGTTTAATTTGCATCATAGGCTGCAAAGGTAGGCAAACTTAACGTTCAGTCGATTAATGGTTTAGGGTTTATGGTTTAGGAGTTTATGGTAAGGTATCTTCTCTGACGAAACAACCCTAAACCAGATAATCAAGATTAAACAAGTATAAACTCTTAGAAACAAGGAAAAACAAGGAAAAACAAGTTCAAACCAATTGCTGATATCTAAAACAGTCGGTTGAGTGGTCGTTTACCATTCCGGCTGCCTGCATAAAGGCATAACAGATAGTGGTACCGCAAAAAGCGAAGCCCCGTTTCTTCATATCCTTGCTCATGGCATCGCTTTCAGGACTGAATGCAGGAACATCATTGTTGTGCTTCCATTTGTTTTTGATGGTTTTATAACCGGTGAACTGCCAGATATACTTGTCAAATGAACCGAACTCCTTAACTACTTCAAGGAAAGCTTTTGCATTTTTAATGGTTCCGTTAATTTTGGCTTTATTCCGGATAATAGAAGCATCGTTCATGAGTTTCTGGAAGTCAGTATCATCATATTTTGCAATCTTCACCGGATCGAAATTGTCAAAAGCTTTGCGGAAGCCTTCCCGCCTGTATAATATTGTTTTCCAGCTTAATCCTGCCTGGAAGGCATCAAGCACGAGATATTCAAAAAGCTTGCGGTCGTCGTGAACCGGCACCCCCCACTCTTCATCGTGGTAGCGGATCATCAGTTCATCATTTGAAGGCCAGGCACACCTGTTTGTTCTTTGTTCTTGGTTCATTGTTTTTTTTTCTGGGTTCTGCGTTCTGGGTTCTGTGTTCTGTGTTCTGTGTTCTGCGTTCTGGGTTCTGCGTTCTGCGTTCCGGGTTCTGCGTTCTGCGTTCTGCGTTCCTATTCACAACTCACTACTCACTACTCACTCCTCACCCCTCACCCCTCACTCCTCACAACTCCTTTCTCAGTGATAATGGCTGTGATAAGGGCAGCGGGTGTTACATCAAATGCGGGATTGAGAGCATGTGAACCGGGATTGGCTACCAGCACTGAATGCTTTATGCCCTCTTTGTCTGGTCCCGTTTGCCATAATACTTCCTTTTCAGAACGTTCTTCAATGATAATGTCCTTTCCGGTTAAGGTATTCTTGTCTATTGTTGAAGAAGGCGCCGCAACGTAAAAGGGAATATTATAATATTTTGCCAGTATCGCTTTTTCCAGTGTTCCAATTTTATTTGCTGTGTCACCGTTTGCGGCTATTCTGTCGGCGCCTGTAATGACCATGTCGATCACTCCCCGCGACATTAACAATGCTGCTGCATTGTCCGGTATGATGGTATGGGGAACGCCTTCATTCATGAGTTCCCATGCTGTAAGCCGTGCTCCCTGTCCGCGAGGCCGGGTTTCATCTACATAAACATGAATTTTCTTACCACTTGCATGGGCGGCATAAATGGGTGCGAGGGCACTGCCATAGTCGACGAATGCCAGCCAACCGGCATTACAGTGGGTAAGTATATTTGCTTTTTCCTTGATCAGCCCATTGCCTGTAACTCCAATCCGCCTGCCTGCTTCTTCATTTTCAAGGGCCAGTTCATTTGCCATAGTGAGAGCATCGCCAACAGATTGCTTTCCGGCAAGGTATACTTTTTCGACCGCATAAAACAAGTCGCGTGCTGTTGGACGGGTGTTCATAATGGTAGCCCTTGCTTCATCAGGATTGATATTCTGCATAAATGCCTGTGCCATGGTATAACCGGCGGCGGCACCGATAGCACCCGCCCCCCTGACGGTCATTTCAACGATGGCCTTGCAGGTAGTGTGATAGTTATCAGATTTGAATATAACAAATTCAAAGGGCAGTTTATTCTGATCGATCATCATCACTGCTGATGATTCCATCCAGATGGTTTTGTAGTGCCTACCGTTAACTTTCATAGTGAAACAATGAAGTACAAAAGTAAGCAAAATATGGCTAAAGGCTAAAGGCTAAGGGCTAAAGGCTAAGGGATGTACTTGCCTGAATAACGTTGATTCCGGGAATCGTCACCCTCTCCTTGAGGAGAGGGCTGGGGTGAGGTGATCTACTTTTGCCTTTGAATTTTTGCCTTTGACCTTTTGCCTTTCGCCAGGTTGGTGAGCGTAATGAAATGAAGTCGAACCATGAGGAGAGGGCTGGGGTGAGGTGATCTACTTTTGCCTTTGTATCTGTATTGAATCAAGATAGAAGAGAACCCCTGAAATGACAAAAGGCAATGCGAGTAATGCAACAATACCCAAGGTCATCCATACATTATGGTTCATGGGAAAGTTCCAAAAGTACAAGAATATGCCAAAAGCAATACCCAGAATAATAAAGGCAATACCACCGGCCAGTTTATACCGCCAGGCAATAAGTAATAATGCGAGCAGGATGAACGACGGGATCATGTGTATCAGGAAGCCCAGGATTTGCTGACCTAATGTCAGTTTGGGGTCAAAAGCATCAAAAGCAAACATACTTACAAAACAAATGGCCAGGATTGTCAGAACACGGGGAAACCAGTGTATAAATGTTCTCATATTTACCTCCTTATGATTGTTGGATAAAGCAGATTACTTGATTAAAGATAATGGATATTTTTGCACTATGACAGAATCTCTTAATATTTATCTGGCGCCCTTCCAGTCAATTACAACGCATACTTTCAGGAAAGTCTATTCGCGGCACTTCAGGGGCGTGAGTAAATATTACACTCCATTTTTTGCAAAAATTGACCATGAAAGCCGGCTTTCAGCGAGGAAGGAGCGTGAACTCCAGCACCTTGAAAAAGGGTATCCGGAAGTTGTACCTCAGATATTAAGCAAAGATGCTGCTGAAATAAAACGATTTGCAAGGATATGTGCTGAAAGGGGATTTAAAGAGTTGAACTGGAACCTTGGGTGTCCAATGCCTCAGGTTGCCGATAAAAAAAGGGGCTCAGGAATGCTGCCTTATCCTGAAATGGTTGATCAGCTTTTGCAGGAATTAATGCCGGATCTCCCCTTGAAACTGTCCGTCAAATGCAGGCTTGGTTATTTATCCCCTGATGAAATATTTAAGCTCTTGCCTGTTTTCAACTCCTACCCTATCCATGAACTGACCGTTCACGGCAGGATAGGCAAACAGCTTTATTCAGGAACCGTTGATCTTGAGAGAACCGCAGAAGCATACAGGTTAGCGGAAATTCCTTTCGTCTATAATGGAGATATATTCCAGTATTCTGATTATCAGCAAGTACTTGAACTGATGCCTGGTATCGACCATTTGATGCTTGGCAGAGGAATATTATGCAATCCGTTTCTTACCAATGAAATACTTGGAAGTCCAATTGACGGAGAGAGACGTAAAATTCTTAAGGCGTTCCTTGACGATCTCTATTTTGAGTACCGGAGGGAGTACAATGACAGGCTTTCACCATTGGACCTGTTAAAAGAATACTGGGATTATCTCATGAACTGGTTTGATGACCCTGCGAAAGTAAAAAGGATCATCAAGAAAGCACAGGGCTTTGATGAATATGAGGAGGCCGTCAGGAAAATATTCGACGAGAGGGATGCCTCCCGGCAACTCATTCGGGAACTTCCCACTCCTTATAAAACTGCTCAAGGAACCTGACCATGAATTCATGTCTTTCGGCTGCCATTGCTTTTGCGGTTTGAGTATTCATCATTCCGCTTAAAAGGAGCAATTTATCATAAAAATGGCCTATGGTATGTTTACGGTTATCTTTACTGTCCTTACTGTTTCCATTTCCATTTACGGGGTAATTGCTTTTAGCCGGCGATTGGTTATCTTTAAGCGTTTGGTTGAGCAATTTGCTTAGTTCGATCTCATCTTTTCCTGATTCGTTTAAGCCCTGTTCATCAAATCCTGAATCGTCGTTTGACTCTGACCTCTTTACCGTTTCATTTAACGGATCATACAAGGGCCGGTTCATAAAACCACCGAAATTGAATACCCTGGCAATGCCTATTGCGCCGATGGCATCCAGCCTGTCGGCATCCTGGACAATCTGAAGTTCAATGGAATTATCTGTTTTATGGTGGTGTCTTTTCCGGAATGAGATGTTCTCGATGATCCTGATCACATGATGGATAATGGCTTCGGGGACTTGTAATGAACGGAGGAATTTTTCAGCCAGTCGCGGGCCTATTGTTTCATCACCGTTATGGAATTTCGCGTCAGCAATATCATGTAAAAGGGCAGCAAGTTCAATCACGAACAGGTTGCCCCTTTTTTCCTTTTTTGCAATAAAAACCGCATTCTTCCAGACTCTTCTTATATGGTACCAGTCGTGCCCTCCTTCTGCTTCATAGAGTTCATTTTTAACGTATCCGGCAGTTGTTTCTATTATTTGTCGTTGATCTGATATATCTGTATTGTCGTTCATAAATTTTCGGTTAAGCATTCTCTGTCATCCTTTTAAGCTGGACTTCGCAATTGATGTTCACATCGTCGCCTACCAGCCATCCTCCGGCTTCAAGCGGCGCATTCCAGTTAAGACCCCAGTCAAGGCGGTTGATCTTACCTTCAATGGAGAATCCTGATTTTTGGACACCCCACGGATCAGTCATCATACCATCATACTCCACTTCAAGTTCAACAGGTTTAGCTATGCCTCTTATTGTCAGGTCACCTTTAAGCTTAAAGACATCGCCACCCGATATCCTTTCAACAGCAGTTGACCGGAACAGGATGTCACCGTAGTGCTGAACATCAAAGAAATCAGCGCTCCTGAGGTGGTTATCGCGTGTATCATTATTTGTATCAATTGAGTTAGGGTCTATCCTGAACTCTATTTGAGCTGTTGTGAAGTCGTTTCCTATTGTGGTGGCATTCAAATCAAAAACCCTGAACTTTCCTTTTACATTTGTGATCATCAGATGCTTAATCTTAAACTCGATGTTACTATGTGCAGGATCGATCTCCCATTTAATTCTTTCTTCCATGGTGCATTGGGTTTATGTTTATATAAAGTAAACAACCCAACCATCTAAAGGTAGTAGCGGTTAAGAAGAATTGGCAATTATTAAGCATAATTTACCAGTATCAAATGGAATCAGGAATTTATTTTAATGAATTAAAAGCAAGGTACGCCATCAATCCTGCTCCTGTTTCAAGGCTTGTTTCATCGGCATCAAATTTTGAAGTATGGAGATTATGGACAATCCCTTTGCTTTCATTTCTGACCCCCAGCCGGTAAAAACAGGCAGGGATTAAATGCGAATAATAAGCGAAATCCTCAGCCGTCATCCGCTGTTCAAGTTTAACTACGTTTTCCCTGCCAAGATAGGCAATGGCAGCATCGCGTGTTTCGGCAGTTACTTTTTCATCGTTCACCAGAAAAGGGTAACCTTTGTCAATGAAAACATCACAGCTTCCGCCCATACTTTCAGCAATTCCCTGAGCTATGCGGGTGAGTTTATCATGCGCTTCTGTCCTCCATTTCTCGTTGAACGTCCTGAACGTTCCGTCAACTTTAACTTCATTCGGTATGATATTGGTCCTGCCTTCAGCTATAACCCTGCCAAAGGAAAGTACCGATGGAATGTTTGGTGAGGCATTCCTGCTAACGATCTGTTGAAGTGCTATAATGATATGTGATGCGATAAGCACCGGGTCAACGTTCAACTCCGGAGTTGCGCCGTGTCCTCCTTTTCCTTTAATGGTCAGGTATACCTCATCCGTCGAGGCCATGTACTGTCCTGATTTTAAACCAATCTTTCCGGCTTCAAGTGCAGGTAGTACGTGCTGTCCGAATATCTTATCAGGCTTAGGATTTTCAAGAACCCCTTCTTTGATCATCATGGAAGCTCCACCGGGAAATGTCTCTTCAGAGGGTTGGAAAATTAACTTGACAGTACCCTGTAATTCTTCCCTTAGCGATTGCAGGATCTTTGAAGCGCCAAGCAAACAGGTCATGTGGATATCGTGGCCGCAAGCGTGCATTATACCTGACCTCTTTGACCTGTATTCCACTTCATTCTCCTCGTTAATGGGCAAGGCATCCATGTCGGCCCTCAGGGCAATTGTCTTACTGGTAGGGTTTTTCCCTTCGATATAACCAATTATACCGGTGACGGCGATGCCTTTATTGTATCTGATGCCGTATTCGTCAAGCTTTGAAGCGATAAACGAAGAAGTGTTTTCCTCTTTCATTGAGAGCTCCGGGTTCATGTGCAGGTGTCTTCTTATTTCAGAAAGCTCCTGCCGCATTGAAATGGCAAGTTGCTTTATCTTATCAGTGCTTTCCATAATATCTTTATATTGACTGTAAGATGACTAATTTTATTCAAAAGTCTGAAGGTCATGAAGCCTTTTATATACGCCGGGCTTTTCAATAAGCCTGTTATGGGTACCCCTTTCAACGATCTTACCTTTCTGTAAAACCACGATCTCATCGGCAAACTGGACGGTCGAGAGCCGGTGGGCAATTACGATGGAGGTCCTGTTTTTCATCAGGTTTATCAGTGCATCCTGAACGAGCCTCTCTGATTCGGTATCCAGTGCTGATGTTGCTTCATCCAATATCAGGATGGGCGGATTTTTAAGCACAGCCCTTGCAATGCTCAGTCGCTGACGCTGCCCGCCCGACATCTTAATTCCCCTGTCGCCAATGTTGGTATTGTAGCCCTCGGGCATTTGCATTATGAAATCATGTGCGTTAGCCACTTTGGCGGCGGCAACAACTTCATCCATGCTTACTTCAGTCATTCCGAACGCAATGTTGTCAAATACCGTTCCGTTAAAAAGTATTGTTTCCTGTGAAACGATTCCCATCAGGGCCCTCAGGTCAGTGATCACAAGATCTTTAATGGGAATGCCATCGATCAGTATTTCACCTTTGGTGACATCGTAAAAACGGGGCAGCAGGTCGACCAGCGTTGATTTTCCGCTTCCCGATGCACCGACCAGTGCAACTGTTTTACCCTTTGATATCCTGAGATTGACATCTGTCAGAACCTCATCCTGATTATAACTGAAATGGACATTCCTGTATTCTATGCTTTCGCAGAATTGACTGATTGGGACTGCGTTATCCTTTTGGGTGATCACTTCTTCGGCATTCAGCACCTGCTCAATCCTTTCGACAGAAGCAGCACCTTTCTGGATATTGTAAGCCGCCGTACTAAGTGCCTTGATTGGATTTATGATCTGTGAGAATATGACGATGTAAGCAATAAAGATAGCTGCATCCATCGATGATTCAGGAGAAAGAATAATACGCCCGCCATACCAGATGACGAAAACTGAAACACCTATTCCAAGGAACTCGCTCAAAGGAGAGGCAAGATCACGCTTCCGGTACAGTTTTACCATCAGCCTGTTATATTTAAAATTGGTATTCCTGAAATTATTATCAGCCCATTCTATAGCATTAAAAGCCTTGATAATCCTTAATCCTCCAAGCGTTTCTTCAATGATCGATAACAGCTCACCCATCCTGGCCTGCCCTTTTGTAGAGGTGCGTTTAAGGCTCCGGCCGATCCTTCCGATAAGCAGTCCGCTTAAGGGAAGCAGGATCAGCACCATGAGGGTCAACTCATAGTTCATGATGAAAAGGGTTACCAGGTAAGAAATAATCGTGATGGGATCACGGAAGATCATTTCAAGTGAACTCATAATAGACCATTCCACTTCCTGTACATCGGTTGTCATCCTGCTTATTATATCACCTTTACGCTGCTCACTGTAATAGGACAAAGGCAGGATCAGCACTCTTTTATACATTGTATTCCTGATATCCCTGACCACACCGTTCCTGACTTCGGCAATATAGAACATTGCCAGGTACCTGAAGAGGTTTTTAAGGAAGAACACAATGACGATAATGGCACATAAATAACCAAGCGTCTGAAGTTCACCATATTTCTCAATCATCTGACTGATCAGGTAATAGAAATTTTGCTTTAATGATGCAAAATTTAACTCCAGAGGAGGTGGAGAAGTAACCAATGCTTCAAGCTTGAACAGAATATTCAGAACGGGGATAATAGTCGCAAATGAAACCAGTGAAAAAGCGACCCCTACAATATTGAAGATGATATTCAGTGAAGCGTATCCCCAGTAAGGACCAGCATATTTAAGTATCCGTAAAACTTTTCTCATCAGCAGCGGGCGCTTTTGGCAATAACGGGATAAGCAGCAAAGATAGTGCGATTACACGATAATTTTTAATAAAAGTTAAACTGCCATTGTTGTGCTTTTCAGGCTGTCCTTATTTAATTAACTTTGTACAATGGAATCAAAACGGCAACAAAAAATATCAAGGCTAATCCAGAAAGACCTTGGTGAAATTCTCAGGATCTTCGGTGGACAGTTTCATGGCGGTTATATGATAACTGTTACAAAAGTCAATGTATCACCTGACCTTTCCATCGCAAAGGTTTACCTCAGCCTGTTCGGTCCGGCGGATAAGGAGATGGTTTTCAGGACAGTCAAACAGCATACCAAGGATATCAGGCATCAATTGGGAGTAAGGGTTAAAGGGCAATTGCGCGTGATCCCTGAGCTTGATTTCCATATAGATGATTCATTGGATTACATTGAAAATATTGATAAACTGCTGAAGTCATAACCAGCGATCAAACCATATTCCACAAGTTGAACCTGCCATTTTACATAGCCTGGCGTTACCTCAAATCGAAGAAATCACACAACGTGATTAATATCATTTCGGGAATATCGGTTGCCGGGGTTACCATTGGCACCATGGCTCTCATTGTTGTGCTGTCGGTTTTCAATGGATTTGAAAGTCTGGTAGTAAGCCTGTTCAACACTTTCGATCCGCCATTGAAGGTAGTTGCTGCAAGCGGCAAGACCTTCAACTCAAATGCTTTCCCCTGGGAACAGATCAAAGATGTCGAAGGTGTGAGAGCGGCAACGGGGATCATTGAAGAAAAGGCTTTGTTAAAATACCGCTCAAATCAATTCCTGGCAACCCTGAAAGGAGTGGATGATAATTATACGGAGTGGACAGGACTGGACAGCATGATCACCGAAGGAAGCCTCATGCTTTCCTTTAAGGACCAGCCACTTGCAATACCGGGGCAGGGTATCGCTTACTACCTTGGAATTAATCTCAACAGTTTTGAAGACAAAATTGAAGTATATGCCCCAAGGCGTACGGTTAAAAGTTATGCCAATCCTGAAAATGCTTTCACGCGACTGGACATCAGGCCGGCAGGGATCTTTTCAGTACAGCAGGATTTTGATGTAAAGTATATGATCGTTCCATTAAGCTTTACAAAAGAATTATTTGAGTATACTGATGAGTTGACTTCTGTTGAAATAGCCCTGCTGCCTGAGGCTGATATGCTTAATGCACAAGACCGCATTAAGGAAATTCTTGGAAATAACTATGTTGTAAAGAACCGGTTTGAGCAGCAGGAGACACTTTACAAGATCATGCACTCGGAAAAGTATGCTATTTTCCTGATTCTCACATTCATACTATTTATTGCAACCTTCAATATGGTAGGTTCGCTTTCCATGCTTATCCTTGACAAGAGAAAAGATATTTCTGTTTTGTATGCGCTTGGGGCACCTAACCGACTGGTAAAAAGGATATTCATGACTGAAGGTTTGCTGGTTGTACTGACAGGTGCACTTGCCGGAATCCTGCTAGGTGCAATCATCTGCGTCGTACAGCAACAATTTGGTATTGTTAAAATAAATGCAGAAGGCGGGTCATTCCTTATTTCAGCATATCCCGTACTGATGTATTGGAAAGATTTTCTGTACGTATTCCTTGTTGTTGGTGCCATTGGTTTGCTTGCTACCCTTATACCGGTTGCAGGTATAAGGAAAATGGAAAGAATCAGCATTAACCGTAATGACTGACAGCCAGCACGTCTGCAAAATTATGCGGTTAACGTATTAGAATATTTTTGTATAATTTCACCTTAACTATTGTGTATTAACTTCTTTTGTTGTTAGCTTTGTAACAAGTTAGGCCGGATATTAATTAATTTTCAACTTATGGAACAATCTTTACGCCCGTTATTTTTTCGCTCTTTTTTGTTGGTTATGGTACTGTTCACCAGCACTGTCAGCATCAGAGCGCAAATCATCCTGAATGATTCACCTTCCGCTTTTGTCGTTGAAGAAAATGCATTTACAGGAATCACAATCCATAATACCTTTTCAACATTCAAACAAATGGATGTTCAGACTGATGAGGGTATTTTTACTGAGATCGGCGCTGCCGGATATGTCTCCAGTCAGGAGGTTGGATTACCTAAACTACCTGTCTTAAGAAAATTAATTTCCATTCCTGAAGGTGCTCAACTTGAAATAGAAATATTATCATCTTCTTACAAAGAATATAATCTGAGCCAGTTAGGCATTCAAAACAGAATTATACCGGCTCAGCCTCCTGTTGCGAAAAATAACGATAATCCTAAATTTATAATTAATAAGGACGCTTATCGTCAAAACAGTTTCCTTGGGTCAAATCTTTGTAATGCTGAGATCATTGGTACTATGCGTGGCACAAGGATCGCGAGGGTTGATATCTCTCCGGTCAGTTATAATCCGGTTTCAGGATTAATAAGAGTTTATGAAGATGTCCGGTTCAAGGTCAATTTTGTAAATGCTGACCCTGAGGCAACCCTTTATTTACAGCAAAAAACAGCATCTCCATACTTTAAGCGGCTTAACTCGACGTTTGCCAACAATCTTCCTGTTGTACCATCAAGGGAGGCTATTACACAGTATCCTGTAAAAATGGTTATCGTTTCAGATCCATTATTTCAGGAAGCGCTGCAACCATTTATCGCATGGAAAGTCAAGAAAGGTTTTACCATTATTGAAGCTTATACAAATAATCCGGAAGTTGGTACAACCACCAATTCAATCAAAAGCTATCTTCAGAATTTATACAATGAGGGTACTCCTGAAGATCCGTCACCAACATTTGTCCTGTTTGTCGGAGATGTGGCACAAATACCTGTTTTCACTACAGAGCATGTAACAGACCTCTATTACTGCGAGTACACCAATGACTATTTGCCTGAAATGTATTACGGACGTTTTTCGGCTGAGTCACTTACCCAACTGCAGCCGCAAATAGACAAGACACTCATGTATGAGCAATATCTCTTCCCCGATCCAGCTTTTCTTGGAGAGTGTGTTATGATAGCAGGGGCTGATGAGGATTTTGGGCCTATATGGGCAAATGGACAGATTAACTATGGAACAACTTATTATTTCAATGAAGCTCATGGTTTATTAAGTCATACTTATTTATATCCTGAGTCAGAAAACTCAAGTACTCAGATCATCCAGAATGTCAGTGATGGAGTTGGATTTGCGAACTATACTGCCCATGGAAATGAATCAGGGTGGTACAGCCCTTCCTTTACAATAAATGATATACCCGGATTGCAAAATGATGGGGAATATCCGCTGATGGTTGGCAACTGCTGCCAGACAAGTATGTATGGAACTACCTGCTTTGCCGAGGAACTTCTCAGAGCAGCTAATAAAGGAGCTGTTGGTTATATTGGTGGTTCAAACAACACCTATTGGAATGAGGATTTTTATTTTGGTGTGGGGGTTGGAGAGATTGTATTAAATCCGACATATGAAGAGACATCACTTGGAAATTATGACCGTGCATTCCACGATCATGGTGAACCTTATGAAGATTGGTACACCACCATGGATCAGTTAATATTCGCCGGAAACCTTGCTGTTACTGAAGGTTCTCCGAGTATGGCTGAATATTACTGGGAAATCTATTGCCTTATGGGGGATCCTTCGCTAACCATTTACAATTCCGGTATTCCTTCAGAAATGACCGTTACCTATAATCCAATGCTTCCACCTGCTGCTGAGGAGTTTACAGTCACAGCAGTACCTTATGCTTTTGTTGCGATATCCTATAATGGAATATTATGTGGTTCAGCACTCGCCGATGAGAATGGAGTTGCCATTGTGAACCTAACTTCTGCGCCCTCATCCGGATATGCCGATATAGTCGTTACAGCCCAGAATAAACAACCCTATATTAATTCCATAATTGTTAGCTGGCCTAATGAGCCTTGTATCCTCCTTGAGTCCATGGAGGTTAATGATTCAAACGGTAACAATAACCTGCAGGCTGACTATGGTGAGAATTTCGCTTTCAATATTGCCCTTAAGAATGTAGGATTTGTTGATGCAGAGGATGTTAATGTTACCATCTCCTCTGATTGTGAGTATCTTACAATTAGAAAGGCTTCAGAAAATTGGGGAAACATTCCTGCCGGAGGCACGGTATCATTGCAGATGGTTTTTGAGCTTCTGACAGATTTATGGTTACCTGACCAATTGGTCTCTCCTATATTATTAACCATTACAAGCGATACAAATACGTGGACAGAAGATTTTAACCTGGTACTAAATGCACCAAAGCTGGTTCTTAACAGCCTTATAATAGATGATTCACAATCACCAATTTCAAATGGAAGGCTTGAAGCAGGAGAGCATGTTTCCGTTAAAGTACCAATTTTTAATGAAGGACACAGCGATGCTGTAGGATCATTTACTTATTTATTTACCGACAATACGGGTGCAGTGTTATCAGATAATGCATTTTTCTCGGGAAATATCACCTGTAATAATACAGCTTATGCTCTCTTCGACCTGACTGTATCGGACACCGTTTCACAGGGATCATGGTTCGAATTTTACATAAGTTCAAATGCAAATCCTTACTTTATAACCAGAAGCTACCAGCTTCCTGTAAGTCAGGTGGTTGAAGATTTTGAAAGCGGAGATTTCACAGCATTTGAATGGCAAAATAATAGTACATATCCATGGACTACATCGCCAATGATAGCTAATACCGGCCATTACAGCGCTAAATCAGGTTCAATTGGCCATAATATGAGCACCGAACTTTCAATAACAATGAATGTTCCATCTGACGATGTCATCATCTTCGCAAGAAAAGTCTCATCCGAAGAAGGATATGATTTCCTGATATTCTCCATTGATGGTTCTCAGAAGGATTCTTGGTCCGGACAATTAGGCTGGCAAACAGTGTCTTATCCTGTTACGGCCGGTAACCATACGTTTACATGGAAGTATTCTAAGAATCAATTTATTGTAGGTGGCGCAGATGCTGCATATATTGATGATGTCATTTTCCCGACAGGCAACAATCTTCCACCGGTTTCACCATTTGCAGCACATTCATTCTCTTATCCTCCAACAGCTTGCGAATCGCAGGAAACCAATTTGTTTGCCTTTGCAGTTAACAATACAGAACCTGTAAGTTATGAATGGCAACCATCAGGATTTCTAAACGATAATACCATATATAATCCAATTGCCACAGTTAATGCAGCCACTGAATTTACAGTCAGTGTTACATCGGGGAGCACTGTCGTAACGGATCTTTTGAATATAGATGTTAATCCGGCGCCTGAAGCTCCTGTAATCACCCAGCAGGATGACATACTGGTTTCAAGCGTTGCTGAAGGGAATCAATGGTATAACAGCAATGGTGCCATTGAAGGTGCTAATCAACAAAGCTTCGAACCAGAAGTAACTGATACTTACTATGCCACGGTGAGTTCAGAAGAAGGTTGTATATCAACTCCTTCAAACCAGATTTATGTGGAGATAGTTGATGTATATGAAATTGAAAACCCTGCGGAATTCAATGTCTTTCCCAATCCTTTCTCAAACCGGTTTAACATTAATTACAGCCTCAATAGCGCCACACCCGTTCGTATAAGGCTACTGAACACATTGGGACAGGAAGTTCAATTGATATTAGAATCAGCGACCATTCCTGCAGGCAATTATCATTTAGAAATTAATGCTTCTGAACTGGAACCAGGAATATACTTTATAAATTATGAGACAGAAAACAGAAGTATTCTTAGGAAATTAGTTTTGCTTGATTAATTTTACATCGAAACCCAATACTTAACAATATAAAACACCATGCATTTGAAAAAACTATTACTCGCATTGTTTCTTCTTTTAATGGTAGGTTTTGTATCCGGACAAAACTGGATGGCAATAACCTCTGATCAGCCAACGCCGGCAAGTATTAAGCTGCTTGATGGAAATCCGTCTACCTCTGTATTAAACGTACATCTTGATGGATTTAATCTTTCGCCGGTACTTACTCCCCGGGGTGAGGCATTCACAGTTTCTGTCGGTGATGCTACTCCGCTTCTTGAGAAAGGGATGCCCGACCTGCCCAAAATTACTGCTTCACTTATCATACCTGACCAGGCAAATATGATGGTTGAGGTAACGGCAGCTTCCTACATGGATTTCCCAAATATTGAAGTTGCACCTTCAAAAGGAAATATCCTCAGGAATACAGATCCTTCAACCGTTCCCTATACCTATAGCAAGGTATATGACATTGATGCTTTTTACCCAACTGAACAAACTGCTCTTCGCGATCCATACATTATAAGGGATTACAGGGGACAAACAGTGGTTGTTAATCCTTTCAGCTATAACCCGGTTACTAAAAACCTGAGGGTTTACTATGACATTACACTTACCGTGAAAGAGAATGGCACCTCCGGTGTGAATACATTGATCAGGAATAACCCATCAAATGTGCTTACCTCAGATTTTAACAATATCTATTATAATCATTTCCTCAATGCCGGTGTGCAGGCCAGCCGTTACACCCCCCTTGTTGAACAAGGCAACATGCTTATAATAAGCTACGGTGATTTTATGGATGAAATGCAGCCCTTTATTGATTGGAAAAAACAAACCGGCATGCCGGTTGAAATGGTAGATGTTTCAACCATTGGAACGACCTCCTCGGCTATAAAAACGTTTGTTGCAGATTATTATGCAAATAATGGATTGGCTTTCCTGCTTTTGGTTGGCGATCATGCTCAAGTGCCAACTGTAACAACAGGTGACCTCGCAGGACCATCAGACCAGGCTTACGGATATCTCGCCGGCAATGACCATTATCCTGACATACTGGTCGGCAGGTTTTCTGCTGAAACAGCCCAACACGTTACTACAATGGTAAACAGAACTGTCATGTACGAACAAAATCCGGACGTTTCTTATGACTGGTTCTCTAAAGGTGTTGGTATCGCTTCAGACCAGGGGCCCGGAGATGATAATGAATACGATTACGAACATATGGGCAATATTCGTAATGACCTTTTAGGCTTCACATATTCCACAGTAGCTGAAGTTTATGACGGATCACAGGGTGGTGGTGACCTACCCGGAAATCCTACTCCGCAAACAGTTGCCGTTGAACTCAATGACGGTCGAAGCATCATTAATTATGTTGGTCATGGAAGTGATGTATCATGGGGTACGACCGGATTTTCCAATTCAGATGTCAATCAGCTGACCAATAATAACAGGTGGCCTTTCATCTTCTCGGTAGCTTGCGTAAACGGAAACTTTACCGGACAAACCTGTTTTGCTGAGGCCTGGTTAAGGGCAGCAAACAATGACGGACCTACCGGTGCTGTTGCCACCATGATGTCAACCATTAATCAGTCATGGGATCCTCCTATGGAAGGAGAGGATGAAATGGATGATATTTTAATTGAAAGCTACAGCGATAATATTAAACGAACATTTGCAGGAATAGCTGTCAATGGCTGTTTGAAAATGAATGATACCTACGGACAGGATGGATATGACATGACAGATACATGGCTGGTTTTCGGTGATCCGTCAGTTATGGTTCGTACTGCAATGCCTGAAAGCCTGGCAGTTGATCATAGTGATGTTGCTTTTATCGGATCAGACCAATTTGTTATTGAATGTGATGTTGATGATGCTATCGCCTGTATTACCATGGATGGTGAAATTTTGGGAACAGCCATTGTTGCAAACGGCGAAGCTACAATTAACATACCAACATTGACTGAGATCAGTACTTTTACGCTCACAGTGACAGCTTTTAATCATATTCCTTATGTTGCTTTAGTGGAAGTTATACCACTAAACGGACCTTATGTTACCTATAATAACTATTCAATAAGCGATGCATCAGGCAATAATAATCTCCAGCTTGATTATGGGGAAACTGCATTTTTAAACCTGTCAATGGAAAATGCAGGTACTGAAGATGCCGTTAATGCTGCCATTACCATTAGCAGTTCAGACCCGAATATTACTATAAATGATGCGTCGGAAGTTTATTCCCTGATACCTGCAGGACAGATCATATCATCAACTGATGGTTTCAGCATTTCTGTTGCTGACAATGTTCCCGACGGATATGAAATCGCATTCAGCTACACAGCCACTGTTGACACTAATATATGGGATGGGGAATTCACTGTTACAGCCCATTCAGCATTTCTAAAATATAACGGACTAACGGTGAATGATGAAGGTGGTAATAACAATGGAAGAATAGATCCGGGTGAAACTGCTCTCCTGAACCTTAAAGTTTTAAATTCAGGTACAGCCCCGGCATATAACGTAATTGGAATGCTGAGCACTGATGATCCGTATATCATAATCAATGTTGACAGTGCCAATTATGGAACGATAGATGGTTTTGCAACAGTAATTGCCCAATACACCATCACTGCTTTACCAACAACGCCAATGGGTTACAGGGCATCGCTGGATTTTAATGTTCTGGCTGATGCCGGTTTTACTGCTTCCGGTGAACCTGCTTTTACAGTTGGCCAGTTGCCTGCACTTATCCTTGACCTTGACCACAATCATAATTCGGGTACGGTTATTAAAAATGCTTTGCTGGAAAATGGAATAAATGCTGATTACTCAACCAATTGGCCTTTGATCATTGGCCCTTACCGTTCCCTATTTATCTGTCTTGGCACTTATCCAAATAATGCTATTTTGACAACCGGACAAGGAAATGCACTGGTTAATTTTATAAACGGTGGCGGTCGTGTCTACATGGAAGGTGCAGATACCTGGTCAACCAACCCACCCACTGCGGCTCATGCATTGTTTAAAATCGGCGGAGTTGCCAATGGTTCAAATGACCTTGGACTTATAAACGGCATCGCCGGTACCTTTGCCGATGGTATATCATTCAACTATTATGGTGATAATAACAATGTTGACCATATTGCACCATTAGAATCAGCCATCGCCATAATGGAAAATGTTTCCCCGCAGTACAATACTGTTGTCGCTTATGATGGCGGCTCATATCGTACCATTGGTTCCTCAATGGAATTTGCCGGTGTAAATTACACTGTCAGGGATTCACTGATGTACCAATATGTAAATTTCCTGGGAATTAACAGTGCACCACTGCTTGCAAACTTTATTGCCGATCCTCAGGTTATCTGTGAAAGTGATTCGGTTTCCTATGTAGACTATTCGGCTGGTGAAATAGCATCATGGGAATGGTCATTCCCCGGTGGACAACCTCAGGTTTCCACTGAACAGAATCCGGTAGTTTCATATCGCGGCAACGGATTATATGATGCAACACTAACTGTTACTGATAGCGCGGGATATTCCTACACTACTACAAAAAGCGGTTACATAACAGTTGAGGTTTGTGTTGCTACAAATGATATGCAGGTTGATAAACTATCGGTATATCCGAATCCTGCCAGGAACCATTTTACTTTGGTATTGCCGGGGAACAAGAATAAAGCTGAGGTCAGGGTTTATTCACTCACCGGTATTGAGATGCTCAATGAAACAACTGTTGGCGAAGCACTGGTTATTGATACCCATCACCTGCCAACCGGAGTTTATCTTGTTAATGCCAGAAATGATCACTTCAATAGTACGGTCAAACTGATAATTACAAGGTAACCTGACTTTATAAAACAGCAAAAGGAGGGAAACTTTTCCCTCCTTTTTTTATTTCTCTATCAATCCGGATTTCCTTGATGATGCCCAATTTTGCAACTGCCTCTGACTTTAAGGCTCATCCTACCATTTCGTCAAACAGTGAATTAATTGCCTGTTCAGGATCAGTTGTCACACCCGGATGAGGACGTGATGTTTGTATGGATGCACTACGGACTGCCGTTAACCACCTGAATCGCTCAGCTTCATCAAGCAAAGCAATGGGTCCGCCATCTTTATCACCAGCGGCTATTTTGCTGAAAGCCTCAAGGTTTAAGCTAATTTCTTCTATGTCGGCATGAGGTGCCAGGGAAAGTATCTTGTCTTTCGGTATCCGGTATTTCATCCGGATAAACTTTTTCTTTTTACAAAACAGAATAACCCCGGCATTGATGAACTCTTCGCGCTCCACCAGGGGTACTACCCTTATAACAGCATATTCATATACGTGCTTTAGCATCCTGCGCTTCTTTAATAAAAACGGGTGAATAATTCAGTCGTTGTGTAAGAAAAGCGTAGTAAACCGCCCTTAATTCATCAGGTGATTCGGTATGTGATTCCCATTTCAGCCACTCATCAGGAATGAGATTTACCACTTGCCGGATAGTATCCTCATCAAGCAGAGCCTTGCATAAACGGTCAGCTTCCTCAAGTTCATTTGCCTGTGGTAGTAAAACATGTTCTCGAATGTAATTGAATGGTCCTGTGGCCTTTTGTTCCCAGCCAACCCAATTATAATGGAAATAGAGGCAGGAACCATGGTCAATCAGCCATAGTTCCTTATTACGGGTGAGGATATTGGTATTCCGGAATGATCTGTCCACATTCAAAAGCAGGCTGTCAAGCCATACGATCTCTGAGGCTGTAAACGGATCAACTTTAGTTACAACAGGATCAAAGGAAAAGGCTCCTGAGATGAATTGTAATGCTAAATTTAATCCTTTACTTGCTTTAAGAAGATCCTGGATTTCTTCATCTCCTTCAGTGATACCAAAACTTTCGTCCAGTTCAGCAAAAACAATATCAGGCACTTTGAGACCAAGTGCACGTGCCAATTCACCTCCAACTAATTCAGCTATAAGTGTTTTAACTCCATGCCCGCTGCCCCTGAATTTTACCACATATTTATTGCCATCATCAGTTTCGGCAAGGGCAGGCAAAGAGCCTCCTTCCCTGAATGGTTGCATATATCTGGTAACTGTAACTGTTTTAAGTGGCATAATCCTGTTATAAATAGCTGAAAATCATAAAGTGTAATAAAGCGAAAGTATCAGTGCATCATTATACTGGCCATGCTCAAAAAACCTCCACACATCTCCGTCAACCCGTTCTTTTCGGATTGAGAAAATTGAATTATTGGTCCTGAAACCGGCTTTGATCCTTTCATTTAGATTATACGAGAGGCCAATAATAAGGCACAAATTGCTACTGGCAAAGTCAACCCCATCAAGTTCTTCACTATTGTATCTTTCATAATGGTGGATCAGGAAATCCATTGCAGGGCCTATCTCAAAGTTCAGCTTCTCGCTGTAGATCATTCTGTAAAGCAGCGGCAATTCAACATAACCTAACCGCATGATGTAAAAATCCATTCTGTCTTTTTCATAGTCTGGATTCTCGCGACTGCCTTTCTGGATATAGTTAAGTTCCATCCTGAATTCCGTATGAACTGCAGTCTGCAAACTAACCCAGGCACCGCCGGTTATTCCTGCTTTATTGAACCCACTGAAACGGTCACCTGCAACCTGGCTGCCAACCAATCCCAGATTCACTCCTCCCTTGAAGTTTTGGGCATTGGCAAGATTGATATTCAGCCAAAATGCTATTAGCAGAATAACGAAAAGGTAAAGTTTAAATTTAAGGGATTCCTTAATATTTATATGTTGAAGTAAAGAAGCTAACATCCTGAAATTTTTATTCTCATGTAAAAGTAAAAAGTTTAGGCATTGAATTGTCAACAACCGAAACAATCAGATCAATCGAGACAATCCATACAGCCAGAACAACCGAAACAATGGAAACAATCAAAACAATCGAAACAATCGAAACAATCGAAACAATCGAAACAATCGAAACAAGTGAAACAAGTAGAAACAAGAAAAAACAAGAAAAAACAAGAAAAACAAGATCTTAGTTAAGGCAGAGGCCCGGCTTCCCTTCAGGATCGGCCAATTCACCGAACCAAACAACGGCGTAATCCCCCTGGACTGCAACACCCATTGCTTTCCACCCGCTTGTCTTCCATTTACCATTATTGATAATTATATCATTATGCCCGCGGCTGCTTTTCCATCCGGCTAAGGCATCTTTTACGAATTCATCTTCATCAGCGTAACTGAAATTTGAAAAATAGGCAATTTCGTAGCCATCACCCTTGTAACTTGTAAGTTCACGAGGTTTATCCCACATGCAGGCAGCTCTTTTATGATCAGGGGTATAACAGCAGGAGGACCACCGGGCATCCTTTGACCAGCTATGCAGATTACAATTACCTCCTGCTTTATAATTTTTATCAAGATCCTCTGCATGCATACGGGCAACTTTAGTTAGAGAAACAGACAGTATAATGGGAGGTAATTTTTTTGATCTTCTGTAGTCATTTATAAGATCAGCCAGTCTGGCTTCGGCCGAATTAATACAGATACCGGTATTTTCTTCGGTTATTATAGGTCCTGACTCAATGTAGTTTCCCGTAATTTTATCAGTCACTAAAGTTTCTGAATGGAATGAGTATAAGGTTGTTAGCGAGAAAAGGAGTAAGAAAAAGCAGGTTTTCATTTACGGATCAGAATAGATATCAGTTAGTACAGTGTTAAAGTGATATATTCAAAAACGCATTAAAACGTTCAAGATTGTGTTTATCATTAACGCGCGAAAAAATTCACCTTCCCTCTGAATAAATTATTAATTTTGAATAGCCTTCACTCAAATTTAATTTCGATGCAAGAAAGCGATTTTACCATTCTTCTGGTCGATGATGAACCGGATGTACTTGAATTCCTGAGCTATAACCTAACCAGGGAGGGTTATAAGGTTCATAAGGCGAAGAATGGGAAAGATGGAATTGAAGCATTCAGGAAATTTCATCCTCAATTAGTGATCCTGGATGTTATGATGCCGGGCATGGATGGAATTGATACATGCAGGGAGATCAGAAATCTGCCTACAGGCAAAGATGTAATAATAATATTTTTAACTGCAAGAGGCGAAGATTTTTCACAACTTGCCGGATTCGACGCAGGAGCTGATGATTATATTACCAAACCTATTAAACCAAAAATCCTTTCAAGCAGAATTAATGCTATACTCCGCCGGCTTAACCATACCGGATCTACATCCCATAGTACAACAAATGAACTAAGGATCGATAAAGAGAAATATACTGTATTAAGGCAGGGAGAGCAAATTTCATTACCACGCAAAGAATTTGAATTGCTGGCATTACTTGTTTCTAAGCCAAATAAAGTATTCACCAGGGAAGAAATCTATGCTAAAGTCTGGGGAAATGAAGTTATTGTTGGCGAACGTACTATAGATGTTCATGTCAGAAGGATAAGGGAAAAAATTGGTCTCGAAAACATAAAGACCATAAAGGGGGTGGGATATAAATACGAAGTCCTGGTTTAGGATAACCACTTAAAAATAAAGTTGTAACATCAATGAAACTCAATCTTTCAGAGGCAGGCAGACTGGCATTAAATGTTTCTGGAGCAATATCAGCATTTGTCGTCGTGTTACTGCTGATAACTAACGGGACTTCAAATGCTGACTTTTGGTATTACCTTATTTATTTTATCCTGATTTTCCTGTTTTCATATATAATCATCAGGAATTCAGTTAATAAGTTTATAGGCGAAAAAATCCGTATCATTTATAAAACCATCCGTACTTCCAAGCTGCCGAAAGAGATTACCCGACAGGCACGCGTCAATTCGCTTGACAA
Source organism: Lentimicrobium sp. (assembly GCA_035297395.1). Lineage (GTDB taxonomy): Bacteria > Bacteroidota > Bacteroidia > Bacteroidales > Lentimicrobiaceae > Lentimicrobium. Next base: position 58,405 of record DATGZB010000011.1, read on the forward strand.
AGCAAACCAGGAAGTATTGGAATGGACAGAAATAAAAAAGAAAGAGATAGAGGAGCTTAAACAGATGGCTAATTACCGTCGTGAGTTTCTTGGAAATGTTTCACATGAACTAAAAACACCCATTTTCAACATCCAGGGATACATTCTTACCTTGCTTGACGGAGGCCTGGATGATCCTTCCATTAATAAGAAATTCCTGCTTAGGGCTGAAAAAAGTATAAACCGTTTAATCGACCTAGTTGAAGACCTTGAAGAAATATCCAGGCTGGAATCAGGTGTGCTTAAGCTTAATTATTCAAGTTTTGACCTGGTTGTCCTGAGCAGGGAAGTATTTGAATTCCTGGAGATTAAAATTAAAAAGAAGAAGATTAAAATAGGTTTCGCACAACCAGTTGACCGGCAATATTTAGTAAATGCCGACAGGGAGCGTATCAGGGAAGTACTTATCAATCTTCTTGATAATGCGGTCAAATACAGCAATGCTGAAAATGGCCGTATTAAAATCAGCTTTTTCGACATGGACACACATATTCTTACTGAAGTCACCGATAATGGACCCGGAATTGAAAATAGTGACTTGCCAAGGATATTCGAACGCTTTTACAGGATTGACAAAGCAAGGTCACGCGAACTGGGGGGAACCGGTTTGGGACTAGCCATTGTAAAGCACATTATCCAGGCACATGACGAAACTATAAATGTCAGAAGTACCCCCGGGGTAGGAACAACTTTTGCATTCACGCTTAAAAAAGTGTGAATTGGGTTAATGAACCTTTTTAAGCCATTGAAGATTAATCATTTGAAGAAAATTCCATTGAATTCATATTTTGTCTAACAAGGTTGTTAACAACTTCTTGATAACTCGTAGCATTTATGACCTTCAAAATGGAGTCAGGTTGCTGATATTTGTAAAACCGAAATCAGCTACGGCTGTTTTAGGTTATTGGAGAATATTCCAAACGGTAGGTTGCCCGAAACGAGTGCATTTCAGTGGCAAAATTAATTATCAAGGGTTTTAATAACTGACTTAGAGTTGATTAAACATTTTTTGTTAATAAATCTTTTTAACCTGCCCGGTCATCCGAAGGTTTTATAAATTATATTGGTAATATATTTTTGAATAGCTGATTAAACCGATTCTGTGCTCATTATCAATTAAATTAACATTTGCATTTAGTCCATTAACCAACCACATTAATAGGAACTATGGAAATCGACCTTTTCGCACAATTAGAATCAACTGTTGAACATACTGAAACAGTGAAAAACGAATTTTATAATGAAATGCTCGAAAAGCGGGTACGACCAGCCAAAGAACTAATTGATGAACAGAATTCACATACTGAGAAACTGATGATTAACGAAATACAGATTAAACCGGAATCAACCCCGGCGGCCTCTGCCAGAGAATACAAAGTCTATTCCGATGAAGAGATCATGGCTAAAGCCACTGAATACTTCGAAGGTGATACCCTTGCTGCAAATGTATGGATGCATAAGTATGCCCTTAAAGACAGTGATGGCAATATTTATGAATTAACTCCCGACGACATGCACCATCGTCTGGCATCAGAAGTTGCCAGGATTGAAAAGCGATATCCTAATCCTATAAGCGAAGAAGAGATCTTTGAAGCTTTCAGGAATTTTAAGTATATTATACCACAGGGTAGCCCAATGGCCGGCATTGGCAATAACTTCCAGGTATCCTCACTGAGCAATTGTTTTGTAATAGGCGGTGATGGTAATTATGATTCCTATGGCGGCATCATGAAAATAGACCAGGAACAGGTGCAACTCATGAAACGCAGAGGTGGCGTCGGCCATGACCTTTCACATATCAGGCCAACCGGCAGCCCGGTTAAGAACAGTGCACTCACCTCTACAGGTATAGTGCCTTTCATGGAACGTTACTCTAACTCAACCCGCGAAGTTGCACAAGACGGAAGGCGTGGAGCACTTATGCTGACCATCTCAGTTAAGCATCCTGATGCAGAAAGATTCATTGACGCTAAACTTGAACAGGGAAAGGTAACAGGTGCCAATGTATCGGTTAAAATAGATGATGCGTTTATGCACGCGGTTAAAGGCGGAACTAATTACAGGCAGCAATATCCAATAAGTTCTGATAGTCCGATTAAGGTAACCGACATAAATGCCACTGCTTTATGGAATAAGATCATCCATAATGCCTGGAAATCAGCCGAGCCCGGAGTACTTTTCTGGGATACAGTCATACGGGAATCTGTGCCTGATTCATACGCTGACTTAGGATTTAAAACCCTTTCAACAAATCCATGTGGTGAAATTCCGCTGTGTCCTTATGATAGCTGCAGGCTTATCGCTATAAACCTTTATGGATATGTAGAGAAACCTTTCACTCCTGAAGCCAGTTTCAACTTTCCTTTATTCCGCAAACATGCTGCACTTGCACTTCGCATAATGGATGATATAATTGACCTGGAATCGGAGAAAATTGATGCCATACTTGATAAAATCAGGCATGACCCCGAAGAAGAGGAAATCAAACGCATTGAACGCAAACTTTGGGAGAATATTAAAGAAAAGACATTAAAGGGCCGCCGCACAGGAATAGGGATCACTGCTGAAGGTGATATGCTTGCTGCTCTCGGATTACGTTATGGCACTGAAGAAGCCACTGATTTCTCAGTCAATGTACATAAGGTACTGGCTACTGAAGTTTATGGCGCAAGTGCAGACCTTGCCGGTGAAAGAGGTGCCTTCCCGATTTATGATTTTGAAAGGGAAAAGAACAATCCTTTCATAAAAAGACTTTGTGAAGAATCCCCTGAAGTCCTTGAGAAACTAAAAAAATACGGCCGCAGGAATATAGCTATGCTTACCATTGCCCCAACCGGCAGCGTAAGTATTTGCACACAAACCACATCGGGAATTGAGCCTGTTTTCATGGTTAGCTACAAGAGAAGAAGAAAAGTTAACCCGAACGATAAAAATGTTAAAGTCACATTCGTTGATGAGATAGGCGACTCATGGGAAGAGTACAATGTTTTCCATCCGAAATTCGTTGATTGGCTTAATGTAAATGGCTATGATCCTGAAGAGGTGAAGTTGTATGATGATAAGCAGCTTGAGCCAATAGTTGAAAAATCACCATATTATAAGGCCACAAGCAATGATATTGATTGGGTGAATAAGGTAAAAATGCAGGGAGCCATCCAGAAATGGGTTGACCATTCAATCAGTGTTACTGTCAACCTGCCAAAGGAAGCTACTGAAGAACTGGTAAGCCAGGTATACCTTACTGCATGGGAAAGTGGATGCAAGGGAATGACCATTTACAGGGACGGCTCACGTTCAGGGGTACTGGTTGGAAATGAGAAACCTGCAAAAGAAGAAACCGAGTTTCAGGAAACAAAAGCTCCTCCCCGTCCGGCTAAACTTGAAGCTGATATTGTGAGGTTTCAGAATGACCATGAAAAATGGGTGGCTGTGATAGGACTACTCAATAATAAGCCTTATGAAATCTTTACGGGTAAAGCTGAAGGTTTCTTTTTGCCTGCATGGGTAAATAAAGGTTGGGTCATCAAGCATAAAGAAGCCAATGAAAAAGCCAGGTATGATTTTCAGTTCCTCGACAAGGAAGGCTATAAAATTACTTTTGAAGGATTGTCAAGGTCATTTAATAAGGAGTACTGGAATTATGCCAAACTCATTTCAGGAATCCTTAGGCATGGAATGCCATTGCCATTCCTTGTAAATCTCATTGACAATCTTACTTTCGAGAGCGATAATATCAACACCTGGAAAAATGGTGTCGTAAGGTCACTTAAGAAATATATTCCTGATGGAACACAATCTGCAGGAAAAGCCGAATGCCCTGACTGTCATAAGAAAGATGGCCTGATCTATAAAGAGGGATGCCTTACTTGCAAGCATTGCGGGTATTCAAAGTGCGGATGATCTAAAAGTGTATTTTGTGATGGTCAAAGGTTTGATTATTACGGAAATACCTGATCTTCTCTGCTATTAATATAAAAATCTTCAGATCATTCTTTGTAAGCCATTCTATGGCTTCCTGTTGGTTATGGCAGGCATCTGAAAGAACTGCAAGGAAAAAGTACTGGTTCATATTCAGCCATGCATAAGCATTTACATTGTCATCTATCGCACTGTCAAGGGCTGCATAATGTTGATATCCATTTTTAAGTAACCAGTTGAATGCTTCCTCGCTTCCCCTTATGGCTTTTGACAGTGCGGCCAATTCAGGATAACCATTCGAGAGCAACCACTGGAAGAATTCTTCATTGTCACTGAAGGTTTCACCGAATGCGAGTAATATTTTGACATCGTAATGCAGCATTATACCTTTAATTTATCAATGTCTGACGTCAGTTTATTATCCTTTTCCGTGATTTTGTTTCCTGAGTCGTGAGTACTCGTGCTGACTGTTACTTTATTATATGCAATATTGATATTTGGGTGATGGTTATGCTTTTCAGCCAGCATTGCTAATTTAGTACAAAATGCAAATGCTTCCCTGAAGTCATCGAAGTCAAATGACTTTACCAGTTCACTGCTTCCGTCTGAATGATCGACCTGATGCCACATATATATATATTGTTTTAAAAGAGAAACAGGAAGATTTTATAAAAGGTTCAGTTAATTATAAACTTCAGCTTCGAGTTTCAGCGCCCTCACTTTTTCGGCAATAGATTCAAGTTTCTCCCTGTTTACTTTAATTAATCCATCTTCCGGTGTTGCCCGTGAAATGGAATAAAGCATAACCAGTGAAGGGTTGATTTGAGATAAATGTTCAAGCCACAGATTCACCTCTTCATCAGTTGTATTATCAATATCTACATCATGAATCCTTCCTTTGATGAATAAAGTCTGAATTATGACCTTTCCCTCAAATTTCTGCAGATCCTGAACAATTCTGCCAAGAGTGACCGGTGAGAGAGGCCGGTTGATAGCCTGAAACATGGCTTCACTGCCTGCATCGAGTTTTAATACATTATTATCAATTTTCATCAGGGAATCCCTGATCTCTTTTTCATTGATACGGGTGGAATTTGATAACACTGTGATTTTAGCATCAGGGAAATAGATGTCACGAAGGCTGATGGTCTTTTCGATGATCTGCGGAAACCCAGGATGAATTGTGGGTTCTCCATTGCCTGCATAAGTTATATTATCAGGTTTAAGGCCTTTTTCATGCAATTCCCTGAATCTTTCTTCAAGTGCAGATATTACTTCGCCGGTAGGATACAGTTTTGCCCTGGAGTCCTGATCCTTTGAAGTAAGCCCGCATTCGCAGTATACACAATTAAAAGTGCAGTACTTCATAGTATCGGGAAGCAAATTGATTCCGAGTGATACGCCAAAACGCCTGCTGCTGACCGGGCCAAATACTATTTCATTAAACAAAAAGGACATTAATTGAATTTTTCAGCAAAATTAATAATATTCAAGCACAGCTTTTATCATCCACTTTCGTGCTTCTGCTGTTAATTTCATTGGCTGGGTTAACATCAGGTATAATTGTAGGAGTGGCAAATATTAGCTATTTTTGAATCAAATCTCCATAATGACAACCCTTAAAGAAATTAAGGCGCCGGTTGAAGAACATATCCGGGAATTCGAAAAGCGTTTCAGGGTGGCAATGAAAAGCTCAGTGCCGTTGCTTGATACCATTACGGCTTATCTTATAAAAACCAAGGGTAAGCAGATGCGTCCGCTGTTTGTATTCCTCACTGCCGAAATTGCCGGAAAGATCAACGATACAACCTACCGTGCGGCTTCTTTAATTGAATTATTGCACACAGCAACCCTTATCCATGACGACGTTGTTGATGATTCCAATAAAAGGCGGGGTTACTTCTCTTTAAACGCTCTCTGGCAGAATAAAATTTCCGTCTTAATAGGCGATTACCTGCTCTCAAAGGGATTACTTCTGGCTTTGGATCATGACGACTTCGAATTACTCAGAATTGTCTCAGAAGCTACCAGGGAAATGAGTGAAGGTGAGCTCCTACAGATTGAAAAAGCCAGGCGACTTGATATCAGGGAAGAGATCTATTTTGAGATTATAAGAAAGAAAACAGCTTCATTAATCGCTTCGTGCTGCGCTGCCGGTGCATCATCGGCCGGAGCTGATAAAACAACGGTTGAGAAGATGCGCCATTTTGGCGAACTTACCGGTATTGCTTTTCAGATAAAGGATGATCTTTTGGATTACAGCAAAACACTTGAGACCGGGAAACCCTCAGGTATTGATATTAAAGAGAAAAAGATGACCCTACCCCTCATCTATACACTGAACAATGCAGATTATCTTGAAAAACGGAAGATCATCTATACGGTAAAAAACCATAACCAGGATAAGGAGAAGGTTCTCAAACTAATGCAAAAAGTCCACGAGAGCGGAGGTATGGAATATGCCGAAAAGAAAATGATTGAATACCGTGACCGTGCATTGTTGATGCTGACAGATTTCCCTTACTCAAATTCTCTTGAATCTTTAAAAGAGTTGGTGTTATTTACCACCGAAAGGAACAGTTAGCTGGCAGATTGCTCCCTACCAACTCCCTATATGCTACCACAAGTTTAAAATGAAACAGGTTGCAAATATGCCTCCGGGTTTTTATGAAGTTTTGACTTCAATGGGAAGAGAATCTTAAAAATCCAGACTCAGTGAAACGTAAAAAATGGGTTTGTTAACTACCAGGTCTTCCACGCCCCATGCGTAATCAGCCCTGATAAAATAGCCCAGTAAACGTGAACGGGCACCAAAACCAAATCCTCCCACGAGCGGTTCGCGCTGTTCACGAATGGTGACTTTTATTGAACCTGTTGTAATGACTCTTGTAAATAATGCATTATCATCCGAATAAGGAGTGGTACCGGTCCATGCGGTTCCAAAATCACCAAATCCAACAATCTGGAAATTATTCAGGAAATCAGAACGCAGTGGCTTATTTGCCAGGTATTTTATCAAAGGTATCCGAATTTCACTGTTGATCAGGGCAAATGAATTTCCGTTCCTTACATTCTGGTTGAAACCCCGCATATTGGTTGCCAGGGTTTGATAAGCATAGTTTTTTGTATAGTCTATAGGAGCTTCGTACGTAAATTTTGGCGCAAGCCAAGTATCAACACCACCCATATAATAAATTAGCTTGCTTCTACCGAAAGATGTACTGGCAGCAATCCTGTTTGCCCATATTATGGTTCTGTGTAATGGAAGATAATGCCGCACATCCATACCGATAACAATCATATTGGTATTCCTGTCATCGCCTTCAATCTGGTGGTAATATTCACCAAATGCTTTAAACCTTAATCCATCATACAGATTCAATCCAAGAGACCGGGTAGCATCATAGGTCAGGTCTAGTTTTCCTGAAACCCAGTACCTGTTAACATCAGGCTCACGGAGGGTGAACTGGTCAATGGCCATAAAAATTGCCCTGTCTTTCCTTGCCGACAAAGTACCCTTAATGCTTAACTGGGGATTAAAGGGGTATTTTAGGATATAATGAACTTCATTGATCCTGTACCTGATAATATAGAAAGGACTTGATTGCTCAATAGACTGCCGGTGGAAATAAATCTCCCTGTCCAGGCGATGTTTTAGATTGGCAAAGCTCAGCACATATTCATTGTTAACCAGGTTAAAATCTAACCTCACACCGGCAACAATACGGTAATCTTCAAGTAGATCAGTCATTCCCACTTTAAAGAAAGCATTCAAGCCGGGAGTAAGATATATGGGGCCACCCCCTGAAAAGGGCTGATATGAATTGCTCAGAAAAGTAAAATCAAGTTGGTTTACCAGTTCGTTAATGGCATATTCCACATTGTAGTTACGTGCTTTCGGAGGTCTGAATCCGTCAGTTGTGGTATCTTCGGTTACAACTGGCCTGTCAGTAATATATGGATATCCATTCTGGAACTGCTCCTCAGGTTCATTTTCTTCCTCATCAGTGTACACATTCACAAACCTGGGTAATTTCATCAAAGGCTCAACTACAGCTTCTTCAATTTGCTTTTTTTCAAACTCAGTGATTCTCTCCTGCATGTATAATGTGTTGTTTGCCTTTACCGGCTCAACACTTGCTGCCGGTGGACGCTCGGTAATTGATAATGGCCATTTCTTCCCTTTGCTCATGATCTGTGCCATCTTACCCGTCCTTGGGGAGATATCATGACTGTATATATTATTAGGATAATTGGTAGTAAGGTAGTTACGGGTAAAATACCTGTAATGGGCAGATGTGTCGACATGCGTAATTGTACTGTCAAGACGGGCTATGAACCTGTTATAAATTCCATTCTGATCGCTCAGGTAAGTAATAAACCCTGCTTCATATTCCATGGGTTCAGTTTCATTGGCACTCGGCGTATTGGTTACTCTCCTCAGAACCTCGTCTTTGGTTTCATAGTTGTAAATAAACAGGTCATGGTTAGCAGGTAAACCGGGTTTCATTAGTGGCGGTTGTTCTTCAATGGTATCATTTGTGCGGTTCGAGCTGAAAATGATCTCTTTCCCATTTTTAAGGAATGATGGATCGAGGTCATCATAAATGTCTTTCGTGATTTGCTCGGAAGAGGCTGATGCAATATTGAAAACGAAAATATCACTCTGTCCTCTTTTTATACCTGATAATACAAGATCCCGCCCGTTGGGTGCATAAGATATGGATAGAATTTTCTGATAGCCAAAGATTGATTGACGGGTTTTCTTCTTTGACTGAAGATTTAACTGATTGAATACAATTTGCCCCTTTCTTTCGGTGATCACTGATAGAATTGATCCACCCGGATGAAAATCTATTATCGGATATGAAAGGTCAACTTTTTCATCCAGACGATGGCCCTGCTTATATACGCGTTTGGCTTTGTTTTTGTAAATATCATATACCCAAACTTTTGCCAATCCTGACTGGTTACTCACCCATGCAGCATATTTTCCGGTAGGATCAAGTTTTATCTGGTCATTGACTATATCCTTTTTGAGTCGCTTTTTAACATTATGCTCAGGTGAGTTTTGCCTTTCAGCACTTATTGAATAAACATTCTGCATCTCACCATACCACTGTTTCAACAGATTCTTAAATGAAATATTAAGTACGTACATGAATCCTGTTTCAACATTACGGCTGAGCCTTGCCAGGTAAACGATATTTGGAATGCTGCTGGTTCCGAACCTGTCAGCGATATATTTCCATATTGCATGCCCTGCTGTAACGGCATCATCACCAGTCAGGTGATTGAATTTCTTATAACGGCCCGTTGTGATCCCTTCCCTGAGCTGATTATCCAATTCAGTATTCCAATCTTCCGAGAGGTAAGATACCAGTCCGTCGATAAACCATGGAGGCAAATTCATTACAGTAGAGTTGGTTATCTGCCTGCCAACTGAACCACCATAAATAGTTTGGTCTATCAGTACACGGGCCATACCTGCCTTAAGTTGCTTCTCGAAATTGCTGTAATTACCGTCAAAATAGACAAAGACTTTATTCCCGACAATATAAGTAATGCCACCTATATTGTATTGCTGTTCACTCAATAGCCCTATGTTACTCTGCTTCAGGTCGGTGAGTGAATTAAATATGATGAAATTGATCTTTTCTGTAAAGCGGTTATCCAATCTTTGTTCTATAACCGGGTAATATTCTTTTGCAAACCTTGCTGTATAATTAGCCAGTTCCTTTCCATTCAGGTAATAGTAAATATCGTAATCCGGGAGTCGATAATACAGCCACAGGAAATCAGAGTACTGAACCCTGCTCTTGCCAAAAGGCATTTGCGACCCGTTATAAAACTGTGCCTTCAAGGATGGTAAGGCAACCGCAAACAGGAATATGATCAGTAAGATTCTTCTGATTTTCAGGTAAAAACTATCTTCAGGACTGCGAGTCATGATATGCATGTAATAGAAACGCTAATTTAACATATTATTTTCAACGATTGTTGATAATAATTCTTAACAAACAGGTAGCCCTAAGTGTTACTAAACCACTTTATATATTTTTGCATTACCTTACAATCCACTTGAATTACCTTTAAATAATATAAAACTGCCCTGATTGCCGGGAATCTAATAACACCTTGGATCTATGATAAACATAAAATCATTCGCTTTCAACCCTTTCGCTACTAATACTTATATTTTATCAGATGAAACAGGCGAATGTATTATTATTGATCCGGCATGTGGTTCACGCGATGAAGAGGCAGAACTTGAAAAGTATATTGACTCAAAATCCCTTTCACCTAAATTTCAAATTGTTACACATTACCATATAGACCACATACTTGGAGTCAAATTTGTTAAAAACCGTTATGGCATTGGTGCAACAGTCCATTCCGAGGGAAGGATCTTCTGGGAAAATATTCAAAATAAAGCATATCATTTCGGCTTAAACAGCAACGATATTATACCGCCTGACCATTTCATTAATGAGGGTGATAAAGTCAGATTCGGGAATGCTGAACTTGAAGTTATTTATGCACCGGGGCATGCCGATGGCAGTATTTGCCTGGTTAACCATCCTCAGAAATTTGTGATAGCTGGAGATGTTCTTTTTTACGGCAGCATAGGAAGAACAGATCTTCCAACAGGTGATTTCGACATCCTGCGGGAAAATATATTAACGAAATTATTTGTGCTGGACGATAATTATACTGTTTACCCCGGGCACGGTCCAAAAACTTCGATAGGCTTTGAAAGAATGCAAAATCCCTTTATTTATTAGAAGTATTTGCTTTGACGATTTGATTTACGAAGAATATTATTTCAGCAATATCCTGGTTTCGCATGCAGTTGAAGTGTTTTAGCGGGCACTCTTTATAGCCTATTTTGCTGCAAGGCCGGCAACTTAAACCTTTCACTTCTGATATTAGTGAAGGGACTTCAGGACTCATATAAGGATACATTCCGAATTCAGGGATAGTATTCCCCCATATAGAAACCAATGGCTTACGAAATGCAGCAGCAATATGCATGAGCCCTGTGTCGTTTGAAATCACAGCAGCAGCCTGACGCACAATGGATGCGGATTCCATTAGTGAAAGCTTGCCGCATAAGTTTACCACCTTCCCTTCCGAAAGGTATTCCGTAATGTTTCCCCTTTCAGCATCTTCCTTTCCTCCAAGCAAAACAACCGGTAAATTTAATGACCTGCAAACCCCGGCAACCATATCAGCAGGGAAGATCTTTGTATTATGGTTTCCACCGGTTACAAATGCTATAAATCCTTTGGCCAGTTCAGGAAATTGTTCACTTATTTTAATTTCCTGGTTCAACGGAATAAAGAAATCCAGTCCCTTTCCGTCATTTTTTATTCCAAGACTTCGGGCTGTTTCAAGATACCGGTCTACGATGTGTACTGCAGGTAATCTGTTGATTTTGAAGCTTACCATTAACCACTTCTCAATATTCAGCTTATTAAAAGAACGGTAAGAGCGCTTTATGGATAATAGTGTGTAACGCGACCTTATATTGTGGTGGAGGTCTAAAACAAAATCATAACGCTCTTTCTTCAGATCAGGGATCACTTCAGTCAATTGGCTATCAAATGAATAAACCTTATTGATATAAGGATTATTTTCAAGGATAGCTGAGAAGCGTTTTTTGGTAAGATAATGAATCTCAATATCGGGCCGCTGATCATGGATGCACCTGACGACTGGTGTTGTGAGTACAATATCACCAATTGAACTAAATCTAATAATCAGCAGTTTGAATGCCATAGAGGAGTCTGTCAGCGCAAAATTACATTAATAAACAGTGTTAACAATATAAGGTATCCATTTAGTATTTTTGCACCATGCAATTCATTGATACACATACCCACTTATACCTGGAAGAATTTGTACACGACCGTAAGGAAACAGTGCAATCAGCCATAGATAAAGGAGTCAGCCGAATGCTGCTCCCTAATATTGACAGCACAAGTATAAGCAGTATGCTTGAACTTGCAGATGAATATCCCGGTAACTGCCTGCCAATGATCGGATTGCATCCTACATCAGTGAAAGCTGGTTATCTTGATGAACTGGCAGTTGTGGAAAAATGGATTTCAGAGAGGAGGTTTTATGCCATAGGAGAGTGTGGTATAGACCTTTACTGGGATACTACCTATAGTTATGAGCAGGAATTTGTATTCAGGCACCATATTGACCTTGCGTTAACCTATGACCTTCCGCTTGTGGTACATATCCGAGAGTCATTCAACCAGGTAATTGAAATATTGAAGGATGTAAATAAAAGCGACCTTCGCGGGATTTTCCATTGTTTTTCAGGATCAGTTGAGCAGGCCAAACAAGCTATTAAATATGGATTCAGTCTTGGCCTTGGAGGAGTGATCACTTTTAAAAACAACAAGATGCAGGAAACCTTAAAACACATTGGCCTTGAACATCTTGTGCTTGAAACCGACGCCCCTTTTCTTGCACCGGTGCCATACAGGGGTAAGAGAAATGAGCCTGCATATATTCCGCTCATTGCGAATATGTTAGCCGGAATTAAAGGCATTTCAATTGAAGAAGTAGCAGAAGCAACTACCGCCAATGCAGAAAGGATTTTCAGATTAGCATGACAACCAGCAATCAAACACCTGCAATCCTGGTCATTTATACAGGAGGAACAATTGGAATGATTAAGGATCCCCACACAGGAGCCCTTACGCCATTTGATTTCCATACTCTTTATAAACATATCCCCATTCTTGAAAATATCAGCTGCCAAATAGAAAGTTACAGCTTTGATCCGCTGATCGATTCGTCGAATATGAAACCGGCCTTCTGGATCAAACTGGCAGAGGTAATAGAAGAAAACTACCATAAATTTGACGGATTTGTAGTCCTCCACGGAACCGATACAATGGCGTACTCAGCGTCGGTTCTTAGTTTCATGCTCGAAAACCTCAACAAGCCTGTAGTATTTACAGGATCGCAACTTCCCATGGGTGTTATACGCACTGATGGTAGGGATAATTTTATCAATGCAATTGAAATTGCAGTTGCCAAAAATGAGGTAGGTTTACCCATGATACCTGAAGTCTGTATCTGTTTTGAAAATAATATTATGCGGGGAAACCGCACAAGTAAGTTCAATGCGGAAAACTTCAATGCCTTTCTCAGCGGTAATTATCCTTTACTCGCCAAGGTTGGAGTCCATATAAAATACTTTGAGCAAAATGTAATGAAACCGGGATCCGGAAAGTTACAACTCCATAAGAAACTCGACCAGGATGTTGCTATACTGAAGTTGTTTCCAGGAATCACTGAAAATGTAGTAAAAAGTATTTTAGCAATCAGTGGATTAAAAGGAGTGATACTTGAAACTTATGGAGCCGGGAATGCCCCAACAGACCAATGGTTTATTGATGAACTGGAAAGTGCCATAAATTCAGGGATTTCAGTTTTCAATGTTACACAATGTAAGGGCGGATCTGTTGAAATGGGCAAATATGAAACCAGTATACACCTTGAAAGCATTGGTGTGATTGGCGGATATGATATCACAACAGAATCAGCGATTGCCAAAATGATGTACCTGCTTGGGAAAGGCTATAGCGGCCCTGAATTGAGAAAATTTTTACAAACACCACTTGCAGGTGAATTAACCGTTGAATAATTTATTCTGACTGATAGTACAGTAAGAATCTACTTTAAATTGCAACCAAAAACCACAATATGCCTTCCTTTAAAGCCAGATCGATAAATCTTCTCCTTCGCAACCGCCATATCCTTAATGGAAAATTCAGGAAAGAGACCTACGATATGAACACCTCAATTCAAGGATTCAGGGATTTGTGTGAAAAAGGAGCTTCGAGGTACGCAAAAATTCCTGATGGGATTTCCATAAAACCAGATTCAATACAGGGCATTAAATCAGAATGGATAATTCCAGCAGGAACTGATGAGCAAAAATTGGTAATGTATGTTCATGGCGGGGGTTATGTTTCTGGGTCATGCAGTGACCACCGGGGATTCGTTTCCAAACTGGCAAAACGGAGTGGATACATCCATTTGGTATATGAATACAGATTGGCACCTGAACATCCGTTCCCGGCAGCAGTGGACGATTCAGTGATGGTTTACCGGCACCTTATTCAGGAAAAGGGCTTTGAGCCTGAAAACATATTGCTAACAGGCGAATCAGCGGGTGGAGGATTGGTATTGGCATTGTTACTCGCTTTAAAGGACGAAAAACTGCTGATGCCTGTCGCAGCGGTTTCTGTTTCACCATGGGCAGATCTTACCTGTTCAGGCGAATCATACAAAACAAAGAATAAGCGGTCATTAGCTCCAACCAATTCATGGTTGGTTTTCAGTAAACACTATTGCGGAGCAACCGATCCGATGAATCCGCTGGTCTCTCCATTATTTGGCAATCCTGAAGGACTTCCTCCGATTTTTATTAATTCGGGAACCGATGACGAATTATTCGATGATGGCAAAAGATTTTATCTGAAAGCAAAAGAAAAAGGTGTTGATATAACTTTCAGGGCCGGCGAAGGAATGGTGCATTGTTATCCATTATTTTCCCCTGTTTTCAAGGAAGCAAAAGAAGCAATGGATGAAATTTGTGACTTTATTGACAAACATTTAGGAAGAAAAGATCACAAATAAAGAGTGTTTGCGGTAATTATTTGGATAAATATCCTTATTTTTATGTTGTATACGTGAATAAGTATCATATAGTGCTGCCAAATGCTGAACTTTAATCAGAAAAGGTTAAAAATCAACAGGGCAACGATTTTTTAAAAATAAAACGACATAATTCATTTGTGACTTTTTTTTGTAATTTAGCGCGCTGAAAATGGGTTAAGGGGTGTACTTTGAACCTGTTAGGGAGAGATGGCCGAGTGGTCTAAGGCGCACGCCTGGAAAGTGTGTATACGCCAAAAGCGTATCATGGGTTCGAATCCCATTCTCTCCGCGGGAAAAAAATGAAATATAAACGCAATAAATAGAAATAAAACAAGTTCAATTTTTAAACAACAAAAACAATAACAATTAACTATGAAAAAATTAGTTGCATTATTGACAGTAGCAGGGATGCTCACCTTCGGAGTAATCAATACTGTTATAGCCCAGGATCAGCCAACCACTGCACAAACCGAACAGCAAGATACAACTGTGCAGGACACAACTGCTACAACAGCCACCACGCCAGCTGAAGGATTAGTTGCAGAAAACGATGCTCCCCAGTCATTCCACCAGGTGTTAAAGCAGAAATTCATTGAAGGTGGTGCACTGTGGATGTTCCCGATCCTTCTCTGTCTTATCGTAGGTTTAGGTCTGGTTATTGAGAGGATCCTTTATTTAAATCTTTCAACTACAAATACCCAGAAGCTTCTCAACAGAGTCGAAACTGCTCTTGAAACTGAAGGTGTTACAGCAGCAAAAGAAATTTGTAAAAATACCCGTGGCCCTGTTGCCAGCGTATTTTACCAGGGACTTGACCGCTATAATGAAGGTATTGAAATTGTTGAGAAATCGATTGTTTCCTATGGTGGTGTTTTAACAGGACGTCTCGAAGCTAACCTCTCATGGATCGCTTTGTTTATCGCATTAGGACCTATGCTCGGATTCTTGGGAACAGTTGTAGGTATGGTTCAGGCATTTGATGCTATTGAAGCTGCAGGTGACATCTCTCCAACCGTTGTAGCAGGTGGTATGAAAGTTGCTCTTATTACAACCGTTTTTGGTCTTATTACAGCTATCATTCTTCAGGTTTTCTATAACTACCTGCTGTCAAAAGTGGAATCAATCCTCAATTCTATGGAAGATGCCACTATCTCTTTCATGGACATTCTTGTTAGAAATAAAAATGCTAAAGCTTAAGCATCATGGAGACTGTATCACAGACAACAAACGTATTAATGAATATTGGATTTGTAGCATTGTACATTCTAATGATCGCTGCCATTCTTGGAGTAATTGTATTCCCTCTTATCCAGATGGTAGGTAATCTGAAGGCTGCTAAAACTACAATATTCAGTATTATTGGACTTTTAGCGTTATTCTTCATTGCTTATGCAGTTTCTCCTGCTGAAACAGGTGAATTTTATCAGAAAATGGGAATTTCGCCGAACTTATCCAAAGCTATTGGAGGAGGACTACTTGCAACTTACATTATTTTTGCTGGTGTAATAATAAGTATAGCGTACTCCCAAATATCAAGTTGGTTTAAATAAGATTCCTTAGAAAGGATTAAATTATGGCAAAAAAAGCACCTGAAATAAATGCAGGTTCGATGGCTGATATAGCTTTTCTTCTCCTGATCTTTTTCATTGTTACCACAACAATGGATACCGATTCAGGAATCACGCGAAGGTTACCCCCTCCACCGGACCCTACTGTCAAACCACCAGATATTAAAGACCGTAATGTCTTCAATGTTCTTGTCAACAAAAGCGACAGGCTGTCTATCGATGGCAGATTAGGCGATATACGTACACTGAAGCAGGAAACTAAGAACTTCTTAAGTAACCCAACGAATGATCCGAATCTTCCTGAAAAAAGGGAAGAGAATATTCCGGGAATTGGAATTTTTCCGGTTTCAAAGGGTGTAATTTCGCTGAAGAATGACCGGGGTACCTCATATGAGATGTATATAAAGGTACAGAATGAGTTGACTGCCGCAGTCAACGAACTCCGTGATGAACTTTCGAAACAGAAATTCGGTAAGAAGTTTAGTGATCTCAAGCAAACTGAAGCTGATGCTGTTCAAAAAGCAATTCCGGTACCAATTTCTGAAGCTGAACCTGAAGATATAGGAGGAAACAAGTAATGTCAAGATTCAAAAAAGAAGGCGCCAGAGAATTGCCGGCTATCAGTACAGGTTCAATGCCTGATATCATTTTTATAATCTTGTTTTTCTTTATGGTTACTACTACCATGAGGGAAGTAACCCTTAAAGTCAGAATCAAGGCTCCTGAAGCAACCGAAGTTCAAAAGCTGGAGAAGAAGTCACTTGTAAGCTACATTTACATCGGACCTCCTATTCAGTCTAAACTTTACGGCACAGAATCACGAATTCAACTCAATGATAGTTTCAGAACTGTGGGTGATATTGCTGAATTCATCTATTCTGAAAGGGAAACACGTGATGAAGCTGACAGGCAACTGTTAACAACCTCCCTGAAAGTAGATTCAGAAGTAAAAATGGGTATTGTTACTGATGTAAAACAGGAACTCCGCAAAGTTGGTGCTTTTAAGATCAACTACTCTACAAGAAAAGGTGCAGGTGCTCATGAAGTAGCTGCAGCAGATTAATTTCATAGTTAATTTTTTTATAAAAAGGAGCGGTCTGAAACAGACTGCTCCTTTTTTATTACCAATAATTATCCTATTTTGCTCTTGGTTAACTCTTGGTTTGCTCTTACTGCCTACTTTTAATTTCCAGAGTAAAATAATTTTAAAGTAATCACTCACCAATTGAAAG
Organism: Lentimicrobium sp.; assembly: GCA_035297395.1. Lineage (GTDB taxonomy): Bacteria > Bacteroidota > Bacteroidia > Bacteroidales > Lentimicrobiaceae > Lentimicrobium. The sequence goes on from DATGZB010000011.1 coordinate 75,851, forward strand.
TTCATCGCCTTTCCTGGGGATAACAATATCGGAATATCCCGCTTCTTCCAGTTTCTCCTTAAAGAAAGATTGCGGTCCGGTTTCTCCATGCACGAGGCAAATACCCAGTAGTTGTTTTCTATCCTGGCATTTAATATATTCAAGCATCTCATTATAATCTGCATGACCACTGAAGGCTTCAATTTTTTCAATATCTGCCCTTACCTGGTACTTATCACCGAATATTGAGATTTCCTTATCTCCACGAAGAATCCTTGCACCCAGGGTAGTAGGGGCACAATAGCCAACTGCCAGAACGGTATTCCGGCTGTTTTCAATATTGTTGGCAAGATGGTGTTTTATCCTTCCCGCCTCCATCATACCGGAAGATGAAATTATAACACAGGGTTCTTTTATACTATTCAATGCTTTGGATTCATCCGCTGTCCGGATGTAATGCAGGCTCTTAAATCCAAACGGATCCGGATCTTTTTCCATGACCTCGATCACATGGTCATTAAAACATTCAGGGTGAAGCCTGAATATATCGGTGGCGTCGATTGCTAAAGGACTATCCAGATAAATCTGTACTTTAGGCAGTTTGCCTTCATTGTAAAAGTTATTTAACGCCTGCACTAACTCTTGAGCCCTTCCAATAGCAAATGATGGGATTATCAATTTACCTTTTTTCTCAATACAGGTTTGGGTAACTACTCTCAGAAGCTCCTGTTCAGCATCACCAAGCACAGGATGCAACCTGTCGCCATAAGTAGACTCCATGATCAGGTAATCGCATTGCGGAAAAGGGTCGGGTGGGCGAAGTATTCTGTTTTCCGGCCTTCCTATATCACCTGTGTAACCAATACGGATAAGTTTGCCGTTTTCAAGTACATCAAGATTTATAACCCCGCTTCCGAGCATATGCCCTGAATTGGTAAATTTCACTTTGATGTTGGGATCAATATGGAATTTTCTGTCATAAGGGACTCCAATGAATAATTCCAAACACTTTTCAGCATCACTTCTTGTATATAATGGTTCAACCGGAGGCAATCCATGCTTAGCCCTTTTTCGGTTAAATCTTTCTGTATCCGTTTCCTGGATAAACCCGCTATCGGGAAGCATTATGGCGCACAAAGCCCTGGTTGAATGAGTGCAAATGACTGAACCCCTGAAACCTTGCTTATACATGTATGGGATTACTCCGGAATGGTCGATATGGGCATGTCCTAAAATGATGTGATCTATCTCGGTTGGCTCAAATCCCAATGCCCTGTTCATTCCTTCAGTTTCAAGACCTTTACCCTGAAACATTCCGCAATCGAGTAAGATTTTTTTACCGCTTGCTGTACTTATAAGGTGTTTGCTTCCTGTAACTTCACGGGCAGCGCCTAAAAATTTAATCTTCATTTATTGTAATTTTCTCTTAGATTGCAAAAGTATAAACAAAGAACAATAAACAGGGAATTGAGTTCTCAAGACCTGGCAACTGAACATACTCGATCCATTATAATGAGCAAGTCTGAATCAACACAATTGCCTAAAGCCGGCGGCTGAGGAACTCTCTCTGACCCATTCAAAAAAAAACAGGGCCTTAATGGCCCTGTTTAATAAATATAACCTTTAGCTCTTAATTACATCCGCAACCACATCCGCATGAAGAAACCGGTTTTATAACACCTAATTCCTTACCTACTTTTGTGAAGGCTGCGATACATTTATCGAGGTGCTCACGGGTATGGGCAGCTGATACCTGAACGCGTATACGGGCTTGTCCTTTAGGAACAACAGGGTAATAGAAGCCAATCACGTAAATTCCTTCTTCAAGGAGTTTAGCAGCCATTTGTTGTGAAAGTTTTGCATCATAAAGCATAACTGCAACAATAGCACTCTGTGTAGGTTTACAGTCAAAACCGGCTTCCATCATCTTCTGGCTGAAGTATGCAGTATTTTCGTGCAGCCTGTCTTGTAATTCATTTGTCTCACTCATCATATCAAACATCTTTATACCTGCGGCAGCAACCATTGGAGGTATAGAGTTCGAGAACAAATAAGGACGTGAGCGCTGGCGAAGCATTCCGATAATTTCTTTCTTTCCAGTTGTAAAACCACCAATAGCACCACCGAAAGCCTTACCTAATGTACCGGTAATGATTTCCACTTTACCACGGATGTTATGTAATTCAGTAACACCACGGCCGGTAGCACCGACAACACCTGCTGAATGGCATTCATCAACCATGATCATTGCATCGTATTTCTGAGCGAGGGCATAAATCTGATCCATTTTGGCAACATTGCCGTCCATTGAGAAAACACCGTCGGTAACAATAAGGCGGAAACGTTGGGCCTGAGCAGCCTTGAGTTGCTCTTCAAGGTCAGCCATATCTGAATTGTTGTAGCGATAGCGAACAGCTTTGCATAAACGAACGCCATCAATAATGGAAGCATGGTTTAGTGAGTCACTGATGATTGCGTCATCTTCACCTAACAACGGTTCAAAAACACCACCATTGGCATCAAAACAAGCTGCGTAAAGAATAGTGTCTTCAGTGCCGAAGAACTCAGCAATTTTAGCTTCAAGGGCTTTGTGCAGATCCTGGGTGCCACAGATAAACCTTACTGATGAAAGTCCGTATCCATGGGTGTCGAGGGCTTCTTTTGCAGCAGCGATAAGCTTAGGATTATTGGATAAACCGAGATAGTTATTGGCGCAAAAGTTAAGAACTTCAGCACCCGTGTTAACTTTAATTTCTGCCCCCTGGGGAGAAGTAATAACCCGCTCATTTTTAAACAAACCGGCTTCTTTTATACCGTTAAGTTCTTCTTGCAGGTAAGCTTGAACGCGATCGTACATAATGCTAATTTTTTATGTTTTATGGTTGTTGTTTGATAAATAACAGTGCGCAAAGATATTACTTTTAAACAAGACCGGAGTTCTTTTAAATAATAATTTAAGATTTCTTAAGATGCTTGATTTCCAGACTTTTGCTATTTAAAATATTGTTTTCTGTAATTGAATTTAATTTAGCCATTTTGCCAAATTATTGTATTTTTGCCGCGCTATTGTGAATTGATTAACAAAAAAGATAAACCTAAAAACCAAATGAAAAACATTCTCGTTATTGGTTCAGTGGGCCAGATTGGTTCAGAACTTACCCTCGAACTTCGTAAACGTTATGGCAACAGCAATGTTGTTGCCGGTTTCAGATCAACAAAGCCAACCGGTGAATTACTGGAATCAGGTCCTGCTGAAGTGGTTGATGCTACCAACATGGAGCAGATCGTTAATGTAGTGAAGAAATATAATATCGATACGATCTATAATCTGGCCGCTATCCTGTCAGCCGTTGGCGAAAGTAAGCCACTAGCCGCATGGAATGTTGGTATCGGAGGTTTAATGAACTGCCTGGAAGTCGCACGCGAATATAAATGTGCTCTCTTCACTCCCAGTTCAATTGGTGCTTTTGGTGGCGGTACTCCGCTCGACAATACCCCACAGGACACCATTCAAAGGCCCCAGACTATGTACGGTGTAACTAAAGTGACCGGTGAGTTATTAAGCGATTATTACTTTAAACGCTTTGGCGTTGATACACGCTCGGTCCGTTATCCGGGTATTATTTCAAATGTTACACTGCCCGGTGGCGGTACTACTGATTACGCTGTTGAGATTTACTATGAAGCCGTTAAAACAGGAAAATTTACCTGCCCGCTTGGAAAAGGAACGTTCCTCGATATGATGTACATGCCTGATGCATTGGATGCAGCTATCGATCTTATGGAAGCCGATCCTTCAAAACTGGTTCACCGTAATTCATTTAATGTCACCGGAATGAGCTTTGATCCAGAAATTCTTGCTGCTGAAATTAAAAAGCACATGCCCGAATTCCAGATGACCTATAACGTTGAGCCCATGAAACAGGCTATTGCCAATTCATGGCCAAACAGCATGGATGACAGCTGCGCACGCAAGGAATGGGGATGGAATCCTAAATGGAACCTTGAAAAGATGACGGTAGATATGCTCAAAGTTATTAAGGAAAAACATGCCAAAGGGCTGATATAATTACCACATTCAGTGATATATACTAATAAAAAAAGGCTGCTGTATAGCAGCCTTTTTTATTACTTGATTTTTAGATCGCTCATCATCCTGTATATGGTGGTTTTGCCTATATCGAGCTTTTTGGCTACCAGTCGAACCTTATTGTCATATTTTTGCAGGAAATGGTTGATTATTCGGCGGTTATATTCTTCAAGTGTTGTTTCTTCATACAAGAAATCGCTTGTTGAGCCTGATGAAGTAAGTGAAATATCGCTATCTTCTATCGTGCTGGTATTTGTCATCACAGCAGCAAGCTCCATGATGGCTTTAAGTTCACGGACATTACCAGGGAAATGGTATTTCTGCAATTTCTGTATTGCGGAAGATGAAATTGATAATTTCTTCATTTTATTCTTTGCACAGAATTCATCCACAAAGAAGCGTGCAAGAAGCACAATATCATTTCCCCTGTCGCGTAAAGGCGGTATGTTTATGGGCAATCCCAATAACCTGTAATAGAGGTCCTCACGGAATTTCCCCTGTTTAACAAGTTCCTGTAAGTTTTTATGGGTTGCCACAATAACCCTCACATCTAATTTAACCACTTCGTTTCCGCCAACCCTTGTAAGTTCTTCTTCCTGCAAGACCCTTAAAAGCTTTGACTGCATATTCAGGTCCATGTCGCCAATTTCATCGAGGAACAAAGTCCCTTTGTTTGCTTCCTCAAAACGTCCGATTCGCCGGTTAGCAGCACCGGTAAATGCTCCCTTCTCATGCCCGAACATCTCACTTTCAATGAGCTCTTTTGGAATTGCTGTAACATTAACAGCAACAAATGGTTTTTTTGCACGGGCCGACTCAAAGTGAATGGACTTAGCAACCAGTTCTTTTCCGGTACCGGTTTCACCATATATCGAAACAACAATACTTGTTTTAGCTGCTTTTTCTATAAGTGTAAATACCTTGTTAATGGCTGCACTGTTCCCCTTAATCAGATTCCCGGCTTCATATTTTTTGCCAATCTCTTCTTCCAGAACAGCGATTTTTTCCTTGAGCATCAGGTTCTCCCTGATATTCCTGGTTATATTCCAGAGTCGCTCTTTGGTATCCTGGTCTTTTAATAAATAATCATAGGCACCCTTTCGAAGCAATTCAATTGCGGTTGCCAGATCCTGCTGGCCAGATACAATCACAACCGGTATATCAGGATTAAATTCACGAACCTGCTTAAGCACTTCCAAACCTGTCATATCAGGAAGATTGTAATCAAGAGTGATCAGATTAGGCTGTTTGTACAGATTCTTGATCAGGCTCTTGCCATCCGGAAATACTTCCACCTGATTATCCGGATTGAGAGAAAGATGATACGAGATGACCTTTGAAAAGATCACATCATCTTCAACCAGGAATATTTTGAACGGATCTGCTGACATGTTAAAGATTTTAAGCTAAATTAAAAAAAATAGTAACTAAGAATACTTTGCTTCTATTTCATTCAGAATCCCGGTAATTTCATCCATTGTAGCTGCAATCATTAGTTTCATCCGGAAAGGTTTAAAATCGCATAGTCCCTTAAAATAATGTGAATAATGTCTCCTGATCTCAAGAATTGCTGTATACTCACCTTTCCAAACAATGGAATCCAGAAGATGCCTCCGGCAGATGGATACACGCTCATTAACCGCTGCTGGCGGTAATCTCTCCCCTGTTTTGAAATAATGTGCTATATCTCTGAAAATCCATGGATTGCCAACTGTAGCCCTTCCAATCATGATTCCATCCACACCAAATTCATTCCTGGCCCTCACAGCTGAGTCAACATCAATAATATCACCATTACCAATCACGGGAATACGCATACGCGGATTGCGCTTAACTTCGCCTATCAGGGTCCAGTCGGCACTGCCAGAATACATTTGTGCCCGTGTACGCCCGTGAATGGTTAGGGCGGCAATGCCGAGATCCTGTAATTGTTCAGCCAGGTCTACGATGATCTTTGAATTTTCATCCCATCCCAGCCTTGTCTTCACGGTTACTGGTTTTCTGATTGACCTGACTATTTCTTTTGTAATCCCAAGGAGCAAGGGGATATCCTGTAACAAAGCTGCCCCTCCACCTTTATTGACAATCTTTCTGACCGGGCATCCAAAATTGATATCAATGAAATCAGGGTCTGCTTGTTCAGCGACAATTGCTGCATTTACCATTGAATCAATAGTATTGCCAAATAACTGTATTCCCAGAGGCCTCTCTGCCTGATCGAATTCAAGCTTTTTTAGACTTTGCCCAACATCACGAATTAAACCATCTGCAGCAATAAACTCGGTAATGACTGCCGAGGCACCCATTTCCCTGCAAATCAGCCTGAAAGGAGGATCGGTAATATCCTCCATTGGTGCAAGTATAACCGGAAAATCGCCTAAATCAATGGTTCCTATCTTCATAACTTACTGAAAACTTGCAAATTTACTAATTAAGTTTCCATCTGAAAATGAAAGTTTTACCACCTATTTAAAGAGTGTCTAAATTTCTATATGAAGATCTATAATTATATTAGGTTTCCGATATTTGAAGTCAAATTTTAACTCCTTCAACTGATCACTTTCATTATTAAATAAATGAAGACCAGACGTGAATTCATAAAGATATCTGCCCTGGGTATCGGAGCGGCAGCTATAGCTACCCAAGCAAACAAATTTGGATTGGGCAAAAAACTTTTTGCCTCTGCAAAGGAAGAAAAAAAGAGAGAAACAGCCAGGCTCATACCGACCTACTGTGAAGTATGTTTCTGGAAATGTGCCGGTTGGGCACATGTAGACAATGATGGCCGGCTTCTTAAACTTACAGGGAATATTGCAGATCCACAATGTAACGGCAGACTTTGTCCCAGGGGGACAGGTGGAATAGGAATGGTTTACGATGATGACCGTTTGAAAACCCCCTTAATCAGAGTTGAGGAAAACGGTAAACAGACTTACCGGAAAGCCTCATGGGATGAAGCACTTGATTTCATTGCCGGTAAAATGAAGGATATTGCCTCAAAACATGGACCTGAAAGCATCGCTCTCTTTAACCACGGATCAGCCGGTGGCCACTTTTCACATCTTTTAAAAGCCTTCGGTTCTTCAACCATTACTGCTCCTTCATATGCACAATGCAGGGGGCCAAGGGAAGTGGGGTTCGAAACAACCTTTGGTTCCCAGGTTGGTAGCCCTGAACCCACTGATATCCGCGATACCAGATGTCTTGTGCTGATAGGTTCCCATATAGGTGAAAACATGCATAATGCCCAAGTACAGGAATTCTCCGATGCTGTTGATAAAGGAGCTACCATAATTACCGTTGACCCAAGGCTCTCCATAGCTGCCAATAAATCAAAGTACTGGCTTCCGATCAAACCTTCAACAGACATTGCGCTCCTTTTATCCTGGATCCATGTTCTTATTTATGATGAGCTGTATAATAAAGAATACGTTGAAAAATATTCCACCGGGCTTGACCTGCTGAAAGAGCATGTTCGTCCGTTCACCCCTGAATGGGCATATGGTATTACAACCATTGAACCTGCTATTATAAGACGAACTGCAAAGGAAATGTCGGATGCAGCGCCCTCTGTTATTATACATCCCGGCAGGCATGTTACCTGGTATGGCGACGATGCACAAAGGTCACGAGCTATTGCCATCCTGAACGGTTTACTTGGTTCCTGGGGTGCCCGGGGAGGTTTCTTTATGAAAGAGGGTGCCGGAATTCCCGATTTCCCACATCCCGAATATCCGAAACCTGCATGGTCATGGAAGGAACTTCTTAACGGGCAATTCCCATTCGCAACGATGTCGGTGACCAACACATTTATTGATGCAAGTATTGAATCTGAAGAGAATAAGCATCCTGTTAAGGCATGGTTTATAGCAGGTACAAACCTTCCGGTTGCCATACCGCTGATGGATCAGATGAAAAAGGCACTGGAAGACCTTGAACTTGTTGTTGTTGTTGATACAATGCCTACGGAGGTCACCGGTTTTGCCGATGTTGTTCTTCCTGAGTGCACATACCTGGAACGTTATGATGACCTTCGTGATGCTCCCCACCGTGAAGTGACTATTGCATTAAGAATGCCTGCGGTTGAACCAATGTGGGAAACAAAGCCGGCATGGTGGATTACCAAGCAATTAGGTGAACGTCTTGGCCTTCATGAATACTTCAATTATGATGATTTTGAAGAAGTCATCAAATGGCAGCTTGAACAAAAGGGTTTGACTTTTGAAGAGTTAAAAAGCAAAGGAGTAATAATCCTGCCAAGAAAAAAAGCAAGCCCGTACCTTGATCCTGATGGCCCGCATGAGTTTAAAACACCTTCAGGCAAAGTTGAATTTTACTCTGCTGCCCTTGCTGCTGCAGGATTTGATCCAATGCCAGTGTACACCCCGCATCCGGAACCTGAACAAGGATTTTACCGGCTAATCTATGGAAGGGCTCCTATGCATACTTTCAGCAGGACAGCTAACAATCCCAACCTAACAGACCTTATGGATGAGAACTCAGTATGGGTGCATCCGCGTGTGGCAGCCATCTGGAACCTGGAGGAAGGGAAGTATATCTATTTGAAGAATCAGGATGACATTACCTCAACCTTTCCGGTAAAAGTCAGGATAACCGAACGTATTCGCTGGGACTCAGTGTATATGGTCCATGGTTTCGGACATAACCAGAAAGAACTTACCCGTGCATTTGGCAGGGGGGCAAATGATACACAATTAATAACGAATGTAATGATAGACCCGTTGATGGGAGGCACCGGAATGAGAGGGAACTTCGTCACTTTTAGTTCCACTGCAAATATTGAAAAAGAGGAGGTTAACGTATGAGATACGCCATGGCAATAGACACACGCAAATGTGTAGGATGTAGTGATTGCGTTATCGCATGTCAAATGGAAAACAATGTTCCCCTGGGATTTTGTCGCGACTGGGTGGTTGAAAGTGTACATGGTACGTATCCTGAAGTTGGTCTCGAACTCCGTTCAGAAAGATGTAACCATTGTGAAAATGCTCCCTGTGTTAGATGTTGCCCCACTGGTGCAAGCCATATTATTGAAGGCGGGATTGTTGTAGTGGCACATGAAAAATGCATTGGTTGCGGTGCCTGTATTCAAGCCTGCCCTTATGATGCAAGATATTCACATCCTGAAGGTTATGTTGATAAATGCACTTTCTGTAACCACAGGGTGACCGAAGGTCTTGATCCTGCCTGTGTTGCAGTTTGTCCAACCAAGTGCATGTATTTCGGAGATCTGGATGATGAAAACTCTAGTATTTCGAAAGTGCTTGCTCACAGGAAATTCAAAACCCTGGCCCCTGAAGCAGGTACCAACCCACAGATCTATTATTTGGTGTAACTCATTTAATTTAAGATATAAATGAAAGAAGAATTATTCGTAAGCGGCCGGTCAATTCCAAATATCGATCCATATCTCCATATCTGGCATTGGCAGATACCTTTATACCTGTTCCTTGGCGGACTGGCAGCAGGTATCCTGTTTTTCGCAGCGCTCTTTACCATATTGGGTAAAGAAAAACAAATGCAGGCAACTGTAAAAAAAGCACCCATCATTGCACCTGTCGCACTGGTACTTGGTTTGTTTGCCCTGTTCCTTGATCTTAAGCACCAGCTTTTCTTTTGGAGACTATATATGACTGTCAGGATTGAATCCCCGATGTCATGGGGTGCATGGGTACTGATGGCAATTACACCTCTCTCATTCATATGGGTTGCATCATATGCCAAAGAACTGAAGCCGGGCTGGAACTGGAGATATGCTCTCCTGGATAAACTTGAAGCTTTCTTCATAAAATACAGGTTATGGCTGGCATGGGCTATCATTGTTTTATCCGTGATCCTTGGTATTTATACCGGAATATTGCTCTCAGCCTTTAATGCCCGTCCTTTGTGGAATACAAGCATACTTGGCCCTCTATTCCTTGTTTCCGGAATGTCGACAGGTGCAGCCGTTATAATGCTTATGAGCCGTTCGGCTGAAGAGAGGAAGTTAATGAGTGGAATCGACTTGTTACTTATTATAATTGAGTTGTTCTTCATCACCCATATGATCATGGGATTCCAGGCTGGATCGCAAACACAGATCGCATCGGCAATGCTCTTCCTTGGAGGCCCCTTCACAGTTCCATTCTGGGTATTCGTAGTGATTCTCGGATTGATTTTCCCGGCCTTGCTTGAAGTCCTGGAGCGATTCGGGATCCACATGCCTGTAATTGTGCCCGCAGCACTTGTGCTGATCGGAGGACTGATATTCAGGTTTATCATGGTTGAAGCAGGTCAGATTACCAGATATCTGTATTGATTTATCCTCCGGAGAAGATCAGAAATAGCCAAATGACAAAATACAGCTTAGCGAATGATAATAGTTTTGTGAAAACAACATTCAGAACAATATGAAAAGAGATGGCAGTTTTTATTTAAATCCATACCTGGGTGGAATAATGCTTGGTTTAGTGTTATTCGCCACATATTATATAACAGGCAGGGGATTAGGGGCTTCGGGGGCAGTAAAAAGTACTGTTGTGACAACTGTACATGCTGTGTCACCTGAGCATGCTGAAAAATCAGCGTATTACAGTAAATTCCTTAGTGATGATTCCAGTCCGATGAATAATTGGCTCGTATTCGAGGTTTTAGGAGTGATTGCAGGAGCGTTTTTCTCGGGAGCTTTATGGGGAAGATTAAAAATTAAAACAGAGCATTCACCCAAAATATCATCCAAAACACGATTAATCGCAGCTCTGATAGGTGGAGCCTTCTTTGGAATGGGATCACAGCTTGCCCGTGGATGCACATCAGGGGCTGCCTTAAGTGGAATGGCAGTGCTTTCCTCCTCAGGTATAATCACTATGATGGCTATCTTTGGCTCAGCCTATCTTTTCTCATGGATATTTAAAAGACTTTGGATTTAACGGATAACAGGAAATATTATGACAGCACCATTAATACCGCTCGATCAGATACCCGAAGCATGGAATAATGTGATTGCCCTTCTTTTGGGAATGGGCTTTGGATTTACCCTTGAGTCATCGGGATTCTCCTCTTCAAGGAAGATCATGGGTACTTTCTTCGGATACGATTTCGTAGTACTCAAAGTTTTCTTCACTGCAGCCATTACTGCCATGACCGGCATTATCTATTTTGATTATATGGGATGGATGGATGCTTCACTGCTCTATATAAACCCATATTATGTCTATTCAGCCATACTTGGAGGGTTGATCATGGGAGCCGGATTCTCCATCGGAGGATTTTGTCCGGGTACCAGTTTCTGTGGCGCAGCAATAGGAAAGCTTGATGCACTGGTTTTCACAATAGGACTCTTTTTGGGTGTGCTGGTCTTCTCAGAGATGTATGGATTATTCGAAGGAATATACAACAGCCACAACATGGGTGGCTCAATGATCTACGATCTTATTGGAATGAAAGAATCGGTATTTGCGGCCTTGCTTATATTCGCCGCTATTGCAATGTTTATTGGCTCTTCCTGGATCGAAAAGAAAGTTCAAAAAGTTAACTACTAAACCATGAGCAGAAATTATATCATACTCATCGTCATTGCAGTTGGATTAGCTATCGGTATTCTTTTTATGGATAAAACCGACAAGTCAGTAGAAACAGATCCTGCTGCTTTAGCCGTATCATGGAATGATCCATCCCGGTTTCTGACTATAGAAGAAGTCACAAAGCGGATAATTATGAAAGATCCTGGGTTATTGATCATCGATCTTCGCCCTGCTGATCAATTTAAAGCTTTCGCAATACCCGGGGCAGTTAATATTCCATTTGACTCACTCCTGACAGCTTCATCACTTCAAATACTGACGATGCCACACACCGATAAAGTACTTTATTCAAATTCAGGCGTTTGGTCAGATCAGGCATGGTTGTTATGTGAAAGAAAGAAGATAGGGTCGGTATTCATCCTCGAAGGCGGCATCAACGAATGGTTCAGTAAAATAGTTGATCTTAAAGAGCCTTCACCTTCTGCACCACAGGAAGATATTGATAATTATTCCCTCCGTCTTGCTGCCAACCAATATTTCTATGGAACAGATGAATTATCAAAACCGGAGGAGAACAAAGAGATAAAAGTTGCCCGGGAAGTTCCGGTAATCCGAAATAAGCCACAACCAGAAGCAGGTGGTGGTTGCTGATATTATTAATTGAAAATAGCAATAACAAGCTGGAATATAAAAGATTAAGTTCTAAACCGCAAAGAACAACCAGATGAATAAAGTTACTTCCACAAATCTGAAATGGGTCATACCTACAATCATCATTGTAGCAGTGTTAGTTTTAGCGATAGCATTGAACCATAATGATTTACCTTATGAGTTATCCGGTGATGAAATTTTGAAGGAAGCACGGAATCCTGAAAATATGGTTGATAAATCGACTCTGGGTCAATATGCCCCGGGAAAAACAGTTTTTATCGATCTCAGACAGCCCCTTGACTATAATCTCAGCCATGCTGAGAATGCGATAAACATACCTGCTGAAAAGATATTGACTGAAGATTACCTCAACTCAATTAAGGACATTGAAAATGAAGGGAATACCATAGTGCTTTACTGCAATACACCGCAAAAAGCCTCAGGCGCATGGATGTTGCTCAAACAGGTTGGCATTGAGAATATCCGGTATTTTAACGGCACTTTTGAACAGCTCATGGCTAAAGAAGCCATAGCTGATTCCAAATTGAACGAAACTCCTGTAATTGACACCACTAAACTTAATAAAAAAGGAACTGGCCAACCCTCTGCTCTTACCAAAAGTGATATTAAGCCAAAGACAGTGGTTCCGCAAAGAATGCAACCGGCTGCTGAATCTGGAGGAGGTTGTTAGAATCAGCTTCAGGCTTTTACATCTTTATTCTTTACTGCTATGGTTTTAAGCCGAAAATTATAAAGCTATTGAAGGTGCCTTAAAAGTCTTGGGATCATTAGTCAATCCATGTTTGTAATTCACAACTTCAATTGTTACCGGTACAATTTTTATCAGTACAAAAATTTCCTGCCAATTGGGCATGCTCTGCCAGTAATCGCGCTTCATTGACATCAATAATTCTTTATCGTCGATCACTTCGGCTCTCCCGGTAATATTTACATAACCTTTAGCATTGACATGGTCAGCAAAATAGACACTTACCTTAGGATTGTTCCTGATCTCTTTAACTTTCCGGCTGTCCCTGGAAGTTGCAAACCATGTAATTAACTGATCATTGGGAGGGAACGGATTCATTGTTCGCACCTGTGGCTGGCCGGTTTCATCTATGGTCACAAGTCCGCAATAGGTGGTTCCATCAATAATTTCGCGGGCTGCGAGCATCAAGGTATCTTTTGACACTCCACTCTGGGCAAAAAGATTCGTCTGAATGATGGTTGTGAGAACAATTAAACTGCAAAACACAACTGCGTTGATTTTACTTTTCATGATGGGGAAATTAAATGTCTTATATGACAAATATATAATTTTTTAATGATCGTTTTTCCTGTCACCTGATTATCAAAACTGTTTATTTTTGTAAGCATTCTTAAATGTTTATGATACCGGGAATTCTGAGAAAACCCGCCTGGCTAAAGATTAAACTCGCAACAGGCGGCTCTTACGAAAAAGTAAGGGATACCATACATGAGAAAGGTCTGAACACTATCTGCACAAGTGGTAAATGCCCTAATGCCGGAGAGTGCTGGAGCAATGGTACGGCAACATTTATGATATTGGGCAGTATATGCACCAGGTCGTGTAAATTCTGTAATGTCACAACCGGCAAACCCCTTCATGTTGATAACGATGAGCCACTTAAAGTTGCGGAGTCAATTAAAACGTTGGGCTTAAAGCATTGTGTAATAACATCAGTCGACCGGGATGACCTTCCTGATGGTGGGGCAGCATTTTGGGCTCTGGTTGTCAGAGAGATCAAAAGAATCAATCCCGGAACGACCATTGAAACACTTGTGCCCGATTTTCAGGGAAACCTTAATGATCTCGATAAGGTGATTGAATCATCGCCGGATATTATTTCCCACAATCTTGAAACCACCCGCCGGCTTACGCCCATAATCAGAAGCAAGGCTACTTATGATGTAAGCTTAAAAGTCCTTAGCCATATTTCAGCAAGTGGCATAAAAGCAAAATCCGGTATCATGGCGGGACTTGGTGAAACAGAACTTGAAGTATATGAAACAATGGATGACCTGCTCACAGTTGGCTGCCGTATAATGACAATTGGGCAATACCTGCAACCAACACTTACACATACTCCTGTTATGGAATATATTACACCCATTATGTTTGAAAAGTACCGTATAACAGGTATTAGCAAAGGATTCGAATTTATTGAGAGTGCCCCGTTTGTCAGGTCATCCTATCACGCTGAAAAGCAAGTAAAGTGTCAATGACTAATATAGTTTTTAAGGATCTTGGATTAAAAGATTATAAGGAAACCTGGGATCTCCAACTTGAAGTCCATAATAAACTCAAAGCTGCAAAATACGATATTGCTAATATTGAAACTTCTTCCTCTGAAGAAATTGTTTTACCTCATATTTTCTTCGTTGAACATCCTCATGTATATACCCTCGGGAAAAGCGGTTCTTCAAATAACCTGCTTGTCAGTAAGGACTTTATGGAGAAGATCCATGCAACCTATTACCATATTGAAAGAGGTGGAGATATAACCTATCATGGCCCGGGTCAGTTGGTTGGATATCCGGTTCTTGACCTTGAACTATTTAAATTATCTGTAAAACGATATGTATGGGTGCTTGAAGAATCAGTGATTGAGACACTGCAGGATTACGGAATCAATGGCATCCGAAGGGAAGGATTTATTGGCGTCTGGTTAGATAGTGGTAAACCCCCCGTAAGAAAAATCTGTGCTATTGGGGTAAAAGTAAGCCGGTATATTACCCTGCATGGATTTGCTCTCAATGTAAACACCGACCTCAATTATTTCAATTACATCAATCCCTGTGGTTTTACCGATTCAGGCGTAACATCTGTGAGCCGCGAATTAAACCAGCCGGTCGATATGGAGCCCCTTAAGCAGAAACTTTACCTGAATCTGCTGAAATATCTGAACAGTTCTCAAGTATAAGCGGCTTTCACCAACACTATTTTCAGTATTTTTATTCCCTGATTTCTAATACGGTGGCTAATTTTCAGGAGGACAAATATACACGCAGGTCATTCATCAAATTCGCCGGATATATACTGGTAGGTTCATTTATGGCTTTATGGTATGTGCTGACGAATCGTACTATTAAACTCAGCGGAGGAAAAGGTTTTCAAAAAGTCAGCTTGTGGGGTAAACCCGATGGAACTTACTTTTTTGACTCATTCCTGATCAGCAAGAAAGGAGCATCACTAATCGTACTCACAAATCGCTGCACCCATGCAGGCTGTAAAATTAATAAGGAACAAAATTGCAAACTAGTTTGCGGATGCCATGGATCCGTATATAGTTCAAACGGTGAAGTGCTTAAAGGCCCTGCCAGAAAAGCCTTGTCGCACCTGCCCTACTCAACTGACCCCGTAACAGGGGACATTACCGTTCAAACAAACAGTTCCAAACCCACCACCGCACATACTGTCACTACAACATGAAAGTCCGCATTCTCACACTCTACGACACTTACGGGTGGATAGCCATCGCTTTGCTGCTGGTTTGCGGACTTACAGGAGTGTTTCTGGTCATACCCTATGATCCGGTAAAAGCTTATGAATCAGTGACAACTTTTGTTACTGCTAATCCTGCGGCATCATTCACACGTAACCTGCATTACTGGAGCGCACAGCTCTTCCTGGTCTTTACTATTCTGCATTTTATTGACCATTTCAGGAAAGCGGAAGTAATTTTACAGGCAGGGGGTGAACCGAAAAAGCTGTTGCGTAAAGGTATCTGGACCCGTTTGGTGCTTTCAATAATAGTAATCTTCTACGTGATGCTTTCCGGCTTTATTTTGAAAAACGACGCAGACAGCCGGCAAGCGCATTTAATTCTGTCTTCCCTTCTTTCCTCCATTCCATTTTTAGGCAATTTTTTATCAACCGCATTATCAGGAACTTCTGAATCACTGATTACCTTGTACCTGCATCATGCCGCAACTGCCACCATCATCATCTTTATAGTTGTATTTGAGCATGTAAGGTCTATTAAGGTCAAATGGCCAACTTTCATAATTACCTCCCTGATAATTATAGCATTAAGTTTCTTCTTCAGGGCACCGCTTGTTCAGGCTGATGAAGCTATCATGAAAGGGCCATGGTTCTTCATCGGTGTGCAGGAAATGCTTCACCTTGTGTCTGAACCACTGATTGTTGTATCAATTCTTGTTACGATACTTCTAATAATCTTCTTCACTCCTTTTTTATCATCTAAATTAGCCAAAGTGCTGAAGATTATAATTCTGGCTACAGGCATCATTTATGCCGGATTTACCATTACCGGTTACTTCTTTAGGGGTGAGGCTTATACTTTTCAGGCTCCCTGGGAGAGCAGCTATAAGGCTCCTGTAATTTTAGTAAAGAACACTGTTAACTTTCACAACAACCATCAACTGCCATCGGTTAAGGTTGCAGGAGGAACTGAAGGTTGCATGAGCTGCCACAAGGGCATGAGAGGATTATCTCAATCACATGATCCCCAGCTTATCGGTTGTTATTCCTGTCATGGAGGGGATCCTTTCACCCTGAATGCGAATGCAGCACACAGGAAAATGCATAAAGTACCGGGAAATCTGTCCAATGCAGCGGAGACATGCGGCGGCAACGGATGCCATGATGATATTGCAGCACGTTTACCCAACTCCATGATGACCACACTGAATGGGGTGATTGCTGTGGACAAATGGATTTTCGGGGAATCTGAATCACCAGACGGCCATTTCAGCGCCTCACAGCTTCATCCGGATTCAAAGTCAGCGGCAGATGTCCATTTGATGAACCTATGCGTGGGATGCCACATCGGCATGGAGAAAACAAATCCGGGCAAAACAGACTGGCTGGACCGGGGTGGTGGATGCAATGCCTGCCATCTTACTTATGATAACAACGCATTGGCTACCTTCAATGAGATATCTTTCCTGAAGTCTCAAAAGTCATCTGCCAATTCCCCTGAATTGATTGCCGGCAGGGATGGAAAAATGCTTTATCATCCTTCAATTGATGTGAAAATCACCAATGATAAATGCGAAAGCTGCCACAGCCGCTCAGGCAGAATATCCATGTCGTATGAAGGATGGCATGAAACGCAGTTAAAACATATTCCTAATAGTGAGGGCAATCATAAAAACAATAATACCGGCGATATAGTACCTGAAGAGAATAAAGCCAATTACAAAACACTTCCTGATAAACGGATATTTAAAAAATTTCCTGCTGATGTTCATCATGAAGCTGGAATGCTTTGCATTGATTGCCATGGTTCTTATGAACTTATGGGTGATGGTGAAATATACACGCATAAAGAAGAAGCAGTGAAAATACAATGCCGTGATTGCCATCCTGTCCAGGAAGAACCGACTTCCCGGGCTACAGGTAATCAGCATATTAAACAGCCCATTAACAACCGCCAGAATTCAGCTTCCATTGACCAAACCGACCGTGAATCGCAACTCATTGCATGGCTGAGATATCCTGAAGAGAAAAACCCGGAAGTGCTTCTGACATCCAAAGCAAAAAGGCCGCTTATAAATACAAGGGTCCTCTATCATGAAACCGGTGAAACTGATAACCAGATTAGATCAGTTTACACTAAAGACAACAAAATAGCCAACAAAAACAGTGTTAACGGCGAAAGGAACGTTGAGAGCATACTTCTGAGAAAATCAGACAACAGGAAACTGCCCTTAAAACCTGCTGCTCCGGAATGTACCAAAGGGAAAGCACACGACCGCCTCTCGTGCGAAACCTGCCATACGGCGTGGGTTCCTCAATGCATTGGTTGCCACAATACTTATGAGAAAAAGACGCAAGGCTACAACATGCTGACAAGGCAAAAGCTCAACGGTACATGGGTTGAATATATCGGTGAAAACATGGCAGAGCTTCCGGTGCTTGGAATGAAGGATGTTCATAAACCCGCAGCACAGCAACAAATAGGGATCTTCAGTCCGGGAATGATCCTTACACTGGATCTGGCATCATTTAATGATAAGGACAAAAACAAACACGCCAAAAGCATAAGTAAGAGAGGTAATAAACCAGGAATTTCAGAGGGTGCAGAATCATCAGGTGGAGTTTCCTTTCACCGGTTATATGCTCCTGTTTCAGGTCATACTACCCGCCGAGAATCCAGAACATGCATTTCATGCCACCTCGATCCCCTTGCCATTGGTTATGGAAGAGGAAAACTGACCTTACTCAGGAATGGCACCTGGAAGTTTGAGCCCCTTTATGCTATAAATGAACACGACGGCCTCCCTGAAGATGCCTGGACAGGCTTTCTTAGTCTCACTAAGGGTTCCACAACCAGAATCGGCATGAGGCCATTTAATATTGAAGAACAAAAGCGGATACTAAGAGCCGGCGCCTGCCTTACCTGCCACAAAGAAAATTCAAGAGTTATTGAACTTTGTATTGAGGATTTTCAAGCTGCAATCGGTAGATCGACAGCGAAATGCATCGTTCCGTTCAGGAATTAGGTCTATTTAACCCTTTGGGGGATTTGAAACCCCCAAAAGGTGAGGACGCCTCATCCTCAAGTTCCCTTTCGCCATTAGCCTTTAGCTATTTTTCCATTTTTTTGGCTGGGTTGAATTAGCATTAAGATAGTAATGAATTTGCATTTGATTTCCTTCAACTTCGACTGAACTTTGATTTGATTTCGATTCAACATCGAATTTTTGATTGATTTTTCGATGTTAAATCCATATTCAGTCAATCTTGAGTCGAGGTTGAAGCAATTTTATTACTATTCGAATACAAATCCAACCCAACCTCATCCTGTATTTAGGAGAAAATCATAATGCAAGGAATTCAATTTTAGAAATTGAATTCCTTATGTGGTAGCATTTTCGGGATTGGAAAATTTAGATTTATTAAAATATCTGGGTTAGAATCATGATGCAACGGTGAGAAGATTGAATGGGAACTGTAACCGGGAACCGTGAACAGGGAACCGGAAACCGGGAACACTTTGAACTTTAGCCTTTAGCCCTTAGCCTTTAGCCTTAATTACATATTTCTCCGATATTGTCCACCAACATTAAAAAGCGTGTTAGTGATGCTGCCAAGGGTACAGTATTTTGAGGCTTCCATTAAGGCTTCGAAGACATTTTCTCCTTTCGATGCAACCAGCGCAAGTTTATCGAGTGAAACAGCTGCCTCTTCTCCCCAGGTTTTATTCATGGTTTTAACCACTTCAACCTGGTGGTCCTTTTCTTCTTGCGTTGAGCGTATGACCTGCTGGGGTATGATGGTTGGGGAACCTTCGGAAGAGAGGAAAGTATTGACACCCATTATCGGCAGTTTTCCTTCATGCTTTAATTTCTCATAATATAGCGACTCTTCCTGTATCTTGCTTCGCTGGTACATGGTTTCCATAGCTCCAAGCACACCGCCGCGATCAGAAATCCGCTCAAATTCCTTAAGGACGGCCTCTTCAACGAGGTTTGTAAGTTCCTCAATGATGAATGATCCCTGTAAAGGATTTTGGTTCTTAGCCAATCCCAACTCATGATTAATGATCAGTTGGATTGCCATAGCGCGGCGGACTGACTCTTCTGTTGGAGTTGTGATCGCTTCATCATAGGCATTGGTATGCAGAGAGTTACAGTTATCATAAATGGCGTAGAGCGCCTGAAGGGTGGTTCTGATGTCGTTAAAAGCGATCTCCTGTGCGTGCAGCGACCTTCCTGAAGTCTGAATATGGTACTTCAGTATCTGTGACCTTTCATTAGCTCCATATTTAAATTTCATTGCCTTGGCCCAGATAAGCCTCGCAACCCTTCCCATCACAGCATATTCGGGATCAATTCCGTTAGAGAAGAAGAAAGAGAAATTAGGTGCAAAATCATCAATCTTTAATCCCCTGCTGAGATAATACTCTACATAAGTAAATCCGTTTGCCAGTGTGAATGCCAGCTGTGAAATGGGATTGGCTCCTGCTTCTGCAATATGGTAGCCTGAAATTGATACTGAATAGAAATTCCTGATGTTGTTCTTAATGAAATATTCCTGCATATCACCCATGACTCTTAATGAGAAGTCTGTTGAGAAGATGCAGGTATTTTGGGCCTGGTCTTCTTTAAGGATATCAGCCTGTACCGTTCCCCTTACTTTTGAAATAGTATCGGTTTTTATTTTTTCATAAATGAGCGGTTCCAGCACCATATCGCCCGTTACACCAAGAAGCATCAGTCCGAGGCCGTCATTCCCTTCCGGCAGCTTCCCCTGGTATTTTGGTGGCTTTGTACCCTTCAACTTATATATTTCACTGATCTTCGCCTGTACTTCCTTCTCAAGTCCATGTTTTTTAATATAGATCTCGCATTGCTGGTCGATGGCAGCATTCATGAAGTAGCCCACCAGCGTAGGTGCCGGACCATTGATAGTCATTGAAACAGATGTTATCGGATCAACGAGGTTGAAGCCCGAGTAAAGCTTCTTGGCATCGTCAAGGCAGCATACTGAAACCCCTGCATTCCCAATCTTTCCGTAAATATCGGGCCGCAGGTCAGGATCGGCGCCATATAAGGTGACAGAATCGTAAGCAGTGGATAAACGGTGTGCCTTCATCCCTTTGGATAGGTAATGGAAGCGCTTGTTTGTGCGCTCCGGTCCTCCTTCTCCGGCGAACATGCGGGTTGGATCTTCATATTCCCTCTTGAAAGGATATACGCCTGCTGCATAAGGAAATTCACCCGGTACATTTTCTTTAAGGGTCCATTTTAAAATGTCACCCCAGCCTTTGTAATCAGGCAGACTTACTTTTGGCACTTTAACGTGAGATAATGAGGTGGTATGAGTTTTGATCCTTACTTCTTTATCCCTTACTTTAAAAACGTACTCCGGATCGTGATAACGCTTCCTGAGATGTTCCCAGTTCTGAAGCTTATGGTAATTATCCCTCCCCAGCTCATTTTTTGCATCCTCAATTAAGGTGTTAAGTGCTTCAGGTACATCTTGTCCGGCGCTTCTGATGGATTCAGCGGTAATCTCATATGAGTGCAGTCTCCTGGCTACTTCGGCCATTTTATTGGCATAACCATTGTAATTCCTTACTGTTTCAGCAATTTCAGCAAGATATCTGACCTTTTGGGCCGGAATGATATACTGCCTTTCGATGCCGGTAGTGCCTTCAGCTATAGGTTTATAGTTGGTGCCGAAGCGGGTATTTATCTTCTCAACAAGGTGTGAATACAGTTCATTGACCCCTACATCATTGAACTGGGAGGCCATCGTGCCAAATACCGGCAGCTCATCTATCACGGCATCCCATAGTTTATGGTTGCGGGCAAATTGTTTCTTGACATCCCTTATTGCATCCTGCGCTCCTCTTTTATCGAACTTATTTACTGCTATGATATCGGCATAGTCAAGCATACCAATCTTCTCAAGCTGTGTCGCAGCACCAAATTCGGGAGTCATTATATACAATGAGAGATCACTGAAATCTATAATTTCAGTATCACTCTGGCCAATACCACTGCTTTCCAGCAGGATAAGGTCAAATCCGGCTCTTTTAACAAGACAGAGCGTATCTTTAATATGCTTTGACAGTGCAAGGTTCGCCTGCCGGGTAGCCATACTGCGCATATAAACACCGTTATGGTTAATGGCATTCATACGGATACGGTCGCCTAATAACGCACCGCCTGTTTTACGTTTAGTTGGATCGACTGAAATGACAGCAATCTTTATTTCCGGATTATTGGCCTTAAACCGCCTTATCAGTTCATCGATCAGTGAGGACTTCCCGGCTCCCCCTGTTCCGGTGAGACCAATAACAGGTGCTTTTAATTCATCACATTGTTCGTTTAATTCTTCAAGTATTGTTTCAACGGCCTTATCTCCATTTTCAATTGCGGTGATCATGGCAGCGATGGCTTTGTACTCTCCTTTCTCAATATCCTGTGCGCTGATTGTGCTGATATTCCCTGCTGCGAAATCACATTTCCTCAGAAGGTCATTGATCATTCCCTGCAAGCCCATATGACGGCCATCGTCAGGTGAGTAAATACGTTCTATCCCGTAAGCATGCAATTCTTCCTGCTCAACAGGGAGGATTACACCGCCCCCGCCACCAAATATCTTAATATGGCCGCAACCGGCCTCTTCCAGCAGGTCGTGCATGTACTTGAAATATTCCATGTGGCCTCCCTGGTAAGAAGTGATGGCAACAGCCTGCACATCTTCCTGAATGGCAGTATTCACAATATCATTTACCGAGCGGTCATGTCCAAGATGAATAACCTCAGCACCTGACGCCTGAAGTATCCGGCGCATTACATTAATTGCTGCATCATGTCCGTCGAAAAGTGACGCCGCAGTTACAATCCTGATGTGGTTTACAGGTTTATATATTTCCGTATCCTGCATAAATTGCTATATTTGGGGCTTTGCAAGTCTCCGCAAAACAATTAATTACATGTTTTAGTTCATAATTTCTCCCGGCACTTGATTCTGCTAATATGAGAAAATATTTCAAAGCAACCATGAAAGTCTCCAAAATAGCTTTAAGTTTGTGTTATATAGTCCAGAATTCCAAATTCATCCTTTATGAAAAGAGCATTACTTCTCCTTTTGGTTCTAAATCTATCATTTGCAGCCTTTGCACAGGTTGAAAAATACAGCAGGATAAAGATCACTGTAAATTCATTGGATCTCAAAACCATTGCCTCAAATGGGATTGCTGTGGATGAAGGATACTATGATTATAAAGAACAAGCATTTATCACTGAACTCTCACAGAGAGAATTAGATAAGGTTCACTCACTCGGACTACCGGTTGAAATTTTGATAGATGATGTATCTGAATGGTATGTTAGCAGGAATGCCGGGATTGACATTGCAGAGGTTACCGAACGGGCAAGGCTGGCACCGTCTGATTACCCTGTTCCTGTTGATTTTGAACTTGGGTCATGTGGCGGGTTTTACACCATCGAGCAGTGTTATGCTGAACTTGATTATATGGCAGCCACTTACCCCGAACTGATTACCATAAAAGCTCCGGTTTCAAATGAAATAACAACTTACGAGGATAGGCCGATGTATTATGTAAAGATCTCTGACAATCCCAACGAGGATGAAGGTGAACCACAGGTACTTTATACCGGTATGCATCATGCCCGCGAGGGAATTGGAATGCAGCACCTGATGTATTATATGTACTATCTTCTTGAGAATTACGATAATAACCAGGAAGTGCGTGATTTAGTGAATAATACCGAAATGTTTTTTATACCGATACTGAATGTTGACGGGTATGCGCGTAACATTCAAACCAACCCTGCAGGTGGAGGAATGTGGCGTAAGAACCGTCGTGATAATGGTGATGGTTCTTATGGTATAGATGTCAACAGGAATTACGGATTTGCCTGGGGTTATGATAATGAAGGATCTTCACCCTATCCATGGGATGATACTTTCAGGGGTACTGAAGCTTTCTCAGAAGCTGAAACACAGATGATCAAGGGATTCTGTGAATCACACAACTTCAAACTGGCACTAAATTATCATTCGTACAGTAATCTTCTCCTTTACGCCTGGGGATATATCCCGGAGGTTTCGACTGATGATGCCGTCTTTGCTGAATATTCTAAAAACATGACAGTGGATAATCACTATATATATGGACCTGCGTGTGTTACCATATATCCTACAAATGGTGGAAGCGATGACTGGATGTACGGAGAACAGGAAACAAAACCAAAAATTCTTGCCTATACTCCTGAATGTGGCAATGATAATGATGGATTCTGGCCTTCCACTTCAAGAATTATTCCGCTATGCCAGGAAAATATGATTCAAAGTATCCTGGCTGCAAGGTATTCCGGAACATATGGGAAGCTTATGGATCAAACACCGCTCATAATTCCTGCAAAAGAGTATTATGCATACTTTGATGTTACCAGGCTTGGCCAAACTGCCACAAATTACAAAGTACATATTGAGCCACTGGGCGATGCCTTTGAATCAGTTGGAGACACTATTGAAATAAATGGTTTACAGGTTCTGGATAAAGTAAGTGACTCGATACCATTTACCCTCTCATCCAGTATTAAAAGTGGTGATACTATCCAATTTATCCTTGTGCTGAACGATGGATATATCACTTACCGGGATACCGTTCAGAAATATTTCGGAACCCCGGTTCACCTTTTTAGCGACGATCTGACCACTAATGAGAACTGGTCAGGCAACTGGGCCCTGAGTACACTGTTTCCATGGTCTGCACCAACCAGCATGGCCGATTCACCACTCGGGAATTATGGTAACAATAACAATAAAAGTACACAGTTACTGAATGAAGTAACTTTAACGAATGCATCGGTAGCTGTCCTGGGATTTTATGCCAGATGGTATCTTGAACCCGGGTATGATTTTGTACAGGTCTTTATTTCTAATGATAATGGACAAACCTGGTCAGCCCTCGAAGGCCGGTATACGAAGAACGGAACCCTGAACCAGGCTTTTGGACAACCGGTATATGATGATCGTTCCGGTTGGGTTAGAGAGCAAATTAATATAAGTAATTATGCTGATCAACCTGTAAAAATCAAATTCACGCTTAGGACTGACTATGGAGGAAACTTTGACGGGTATTACTTTGATGATGTCACAATAGATATGATCGACAGAACAGTTGATGCTCAGGATAATGAGCTACCCGCAGATTCCTATCTATCAGATGGATACCCCAATCCTTCAAGTGATAAAATGCATTTCAAATATAATCTAAAGGATAACGGAACAGGAAAAATCATTCTGACAGACCTTAGTGGTAGGACATTAAAGATCGTGAACCTTGATGAGGTTTCAGGTGAAGTAGTCATCCCTACACACGACTTATCAAAGGGAATGTATTTATGTACCCTGACCATAAATGGTAAAAAATCAATCACCAAAAAAATTGCGGTAGGATACTAAAAAAACGCAGAGACGCATAATCCTGCGGCCTCTACGTTTTATTTAATTCATGTAATTCTAAATCCTGAAGTATTCCACTCAATTCTTTAATTTTTAATATTTCAGGAACAAAGACGAAAGTAACCGATGGAATCTTGCGAATAAGTGATTGCAGCGATTTACTATCCTGTGCTTTGTGTTTTCCTTTAATAAAAAGAAAATAGTTTGCCTGGCTGTACTGTTCAATCATCTTTCCGTCATTATGGTCATTGCTGATCAAATAGTACATAAGCCGGTGGTCATCGTCAGTCCAGGTAAAAAGTGAATAATCTCTAAGAACCTTAAGTTTTTCATTAAAAACAGGCAGATCATTCAGACGTTGAAGGTTAAAGGAAGCAACTTTGTTGAGAAAATAAGCCAGCCTGTAATCATTTAATCCGGTTGTAATACCAATGATATCAATCTCAGTATCTGATTCGGCTGAAAGCTTATACTTCTTTGTTACCATACATTAAATCCTTTAGTCAAAGATACATAGTCTAACCCATAAGCCGAAATAAATTGCCCGGTAATAAAAAGCCCTGAAAAGGAATCCGGGCGAGGTAATAACAAAGTATTTTTAAATAACCTGCTGTGCCGGAGTGCCGTTAATACCGAGTTTCTGTACAACTTTCATCGAAGCATTCTGTTCGGCACCCTTAATAGAGTAATCCTGTCCACGGCCAAGGATTTCTTCATCTATTTTAACATCGACTACATACTGCTTTGCATATCCTGAGCCGATTTCATCAACAACAATGAATTCAATAACCTTTTTTTCCTTTTGCGTCCAGGCAATAAGTTTGCTTTTATAGTTCAAGTCGGTATTGGCAAGTTCTACCAAATCAAATTGGTTCTTGATAATCCGGTTAATCAGGACGTTGCGGGTAAATTCGAATCCCTTATCCAGGTAAATAGCCCCGATAATGGCTTCAAATGCATCACCCTTGATTGAGCGGAATACCGAATTTGTGCCAGTAGTATGGACGATAAGCTTATCTAATCCAAGTTTTAAGGAAAGCTTATTCAATTGAGCACGACTGACGATGCGTGACCGCATTTCAGTAAGGAAACCTTCATCCTTCAATGGATATATCCTGAACAGGTAATCAGCCACAACTGTACTGAGAACTGTATCACCAAGGAACTCAAGGCGCTCATTACTTACCTTGATGCCGTTATAGGTTTCAGCCTGAGATTTATGGGTGAAGGCGAGCTTATACAAAAAAATATTTTCAGGAAAGAACCCGAAAATATTCTTTATTGCATTATAAAGTTGCTTTTCTCTTGAAAAATAAAACCTGATTGGTTTCAGATTCGTATTAAGCACGTTTACACTGTATATTTTTTAAAAATAATAGTTGCATTGTGACCGCCAAAGCCGAAAGTATTGCTTAAAGCATAGTTCACATTGCGTTTAACAGCTTTGTTAAATGTAAAGTTCAGTGTATTGTCAAGCTCCGGATCATCCGTAAAATGGTTGATGGTTGGAGGAACAATATCATTGTAAACGGCAAATATTGAGGCAATTGCTTCGATAGCACCGGCAGCTCCCAGCAAATGGCCAGTCATAGATTTGGTACTGTTGATATTTATCTTTGGAGCGTGTTCGCCGAAAAGCGTTGAGACAGCTTTAATTTCAGCTACATCGCCCAATGGAGTGGAAGTTCCATGGGTATTGATATGATCAACCTGCGATAAATCAATTCCGGCTTCCTCTACTGCAATTTTCATTGCCCTGCGGGCTCCGTCACCATCCGGGTGAGGTCCGGTCATATGGTAAGCATCGGCTGTAAGACCGCTGCCAACGATCTCGGCGTATATCTTAGCACCTCTTGCCATTGCATGGTCGTAGTCTTCTATGACCAGGGCACCGGCACCCTCACCGATAACAAAACCATCGCGGTCTTTATCGAAAGGCCGGGAAGCAGTTTTTGGGTCATCATTGCGGGTTGAGATAGCATGCATGGCGTTGAATCCACCTACACCGGGTGCATTAACTGCAGCTTCTGATCCACCGGCTATAAAAACATCAGCTTTGCCCATCCTGATATAGTTAAAGGCATCGACGATGGCGTTAGCCGAGGAAGCGCAAGCAGAAACAGTGGCAAAATTAGGGCCTTTAAAGCCATATTTAATGGAAATATGTCCGGCAGTAATATCAGCGATCATCTTTGGAATAAAGAATGGATTGAATCGCGGGGTACCGTCGCCTTTGGCATAATCTGTAACTTCATCCTGGAAAGTAAGCAATCCGCCTATCCCTGAAGCCCATATAACTCCGATTTTCTCGAGATTCATCTTTTCGAGATCCATCCCTGCATCCATGATAGCTTCGTCGGCACTGACAATACCATATTGCGCATATGGATCATATTTGCGGACTTCTTTTCTGTCAAAAAACTGTAAAGGATCAAAACCTTTTACTTCACATGCAAACTGAGTCTTGAACTTGCTTGCATCAAACCTTGTGATTCGGTCGGCACCGCTTACCCCGTTCAGCAATCCTTCCCAGTATAACGGGGCTGTATTGCCCAACGGAGTAAGTGCACCCAGTCCGGTTACTACAACTCTTCTTAACTTCATTCAGGGAATCCCTTATTTAGTATTGTTTTCGATGTAAGCTATAGCGTCACCAACTGTACCGATCTTCTCAGCCTGGTCATCCGGAATTGCGATGTTGAATTCTTTTTCGAATTCCATGATCAGTTCTACAGTATCGAGAGAATCGGCTCCCAGGTCATTAGTGAAACTTGCTTCCGGAGTAACTTCTTTCTCTTCAACGCCAAGCTTATCAACGATAATAGCTTTAACTCTTGTTGCAATGTCTGACATGTTATTTGCTTTTTTTGGTTTTGAAGTGCAAAGAAACAAATTTATCAAATACCAAGCAATATATTTCACTGCCCGGCTCCTTGATTTTTATTATAACAAACAGAAATACAATTATATGCATGTATCTATCAGTTTTTTATTTTTAACATAACAGTAACTCAAATAGCTGAAGTATAGTAAGTTATATACTTTCATGACTATAGTATTAAAATTACCTTAAAAATAGGGGCAAATAAAGGTATATTATTGTGAAAGCGGGTCGTATTAGGACTTTCAACTACGGCAACTCTGTGAGGGATTAAATTACTTCGAGGTCAATTTCTCCGCTGCCATAACATAAATTGCAGCCGGTATCATATATCACACCAAATTGTCCGGCCGCTACTCCTGAAACCGGCACCTCAGATTTCAGTATCAAACTCCCATTTTCGATCATTAGGGTTCCTTTCGTGAAATCGGGAGTATGCCTAATTTTAAACATAACAGGATGAGGGCCCGGATTTCCTTCCCACGGATTTTCGGAAATATAATTAAATCCCTTAAGCCTGATCATACTACTGTATTGCGTGAGGGGGTCATAGCCATTGGAAACGTAAACCACATTTTCATTACTATCTTTCTTTACCACAAACCAGGGACCTTGTGATAAACCCAAACCTTTGCGTTGACCGATGGTATGGAACCAATAGCCATGGTGGGTGCCGAGTATTTTACCTGTCTCAAGCTCAATGATCTTTCCTTCTTTCTCACCAACATATCTCCTGATGAAATCATTATAATTTACCTTGCCCAGGAAACAGATACCCTGGCTGTCTTTCCGGTGGGCACTTGGCAATTTAGCATTTCCGGCAATCCGGCGTACCTCAGGTTTAGTGATTTCACCAATGGGGAACATGATCTTCAACAACTGCTCATAAGTAATCTGAGCCAGGAAGTCTGTCTGGTCCTTGAGTTTATCTTTTGCCGTTGAAAGGTATTTTACACCATTACGCATTGTTGTTGAAGCATAATGTCCACTGGCTATGAAATCGAAATCCTTACCGTATTTATCATTAAAGCTTCCGAATTTTATCAGCCTGTTGCACATAACATCCGGATTAGGTGTCAGTCCACGCTTGACTGAATCCAGCGTATATGCAACCACACTGTTCCAATATTCTTCCTGCAGGGTTACGATCTCCATTTTTAAATTGTACCTTCTCGAAAGCCATTTTGTTATCTCAATGTCTTCTTCTGAAGGACAATCAAGGAAACCATCCTTATCTTTCAAGCCGATCAGTATATAAAAGATGACAGGTTCATGCCCCTGCTCTTTCAGCAGATGAAGCATTACGGAACTATCGACTCCTCCTGACACCAGGGCAGCTATATTCATATCCTGAAATTCAAATGAGGTTGCAAAATTACGATTAAAACAGATCGCTTATATCATGGCCGTCGGACAGATGGAATCCTCTGATGCCAGTACTTTCTGCCGCTTTAACATGAACCAGTGTGTCGTCAATAAAAAGGGTCTCTGAAGGAATAAGATTTTCATCTTCAAGGATATACCTGAAAATGGCAGGATCGGGCTTTATAATGCCAATATGGAAAGAGAACCACATTTTATCGAACAAGCTATCCAGTTCAATTCCGTATCTTTCCCTGAAGGTGGCAGTATAAGAGTTAAAGTGAATAGAATTACTATTTGAAAGCAGGAATATCCTGTAATCTTTCCTTAATTTTCTTAAAGTTGCTACATGGCTTTCAGGGAAATCGAGCAGCATGGCATTCCATATCCTTATTATATCTTCACGGGTTGCACCCTCTCTGACTACTGAAATTACAGTATCAATGAATTCATTTTCGGAAATTGCACCACGTTCTAATTTTACCACTACTTCATCGTCCTTTGCTCCGGCTGATTCATTGTCGGGTCTGTAACCCAATTCCATTAATCCTATCTGGGTCAGCTTGGGATCAATATTTAAAAGTACCCGCCCAAAGTCAAAAACAATATTTTTAATTCCGTCAAGATCAGGTTTAATCTGTTCCATCATTTTAATTCTTGTTTTTTCTTGTTTTCCCTTGTTTTTCTTTGTTTACGACGCGATGAATCGCATCGCTATGTTTTCACCATTCATCATTCATCATTCATTTTACACCTCACCCCAACCCCTCTCCTCAAGGCGAGGGGCTTTCATTCCTGGTATGGGATTCATCATTCATCATTCTTGTTTTTACTTGTTTCTCCTTGTTTTTCCTTGTTTCTCCTTGTTTCTTGATTTGAAATTTGAATTCATCCTTCACAATTCACAATTCATAATTCATCATTCATTTATCGTGCTATCACAATCCTGACTGTCTGGTTCCTATCTAACTTTAAAACATAAACACCCGATCTGAAATCCGAAATATCAATCACATCGGTTCCGGGATCAGAGAACAGTAAGCGACCTGTAAGGTCATACAACCCGGCTGATGATTTCTCTTTTAAATATAAGAAATCCCCTGCTGCAGGATTTGGCCATACAAGAAACCTCTCCGGCAAGGATTGTGCGGGAAAGACATACTTGACTGCGCTACAGGGTTTTTCCGTCTTCAACCCTTGTTTATCATAGGCATAAATATAATATTCGACCACTGATTTTGCTTCTATGTCCGTTAAAGATGCTGTGAAAAAACCGTCACCCGCAATTTCATCACCTCCGGTACCATCATCAAACATATAAACCAGCACAGGTGTGGCACCATTAATAGAATAACTCAGAACCACCGTGTTTAAGTTATCATCCTCGACGCGGGCCTTAATGATCATATCTTCCCCCCCAATTGGACTATTATTGCTTATAAAACTAATGGCCGGAGTCATATTTGTTTCATTGCACTGATCAAGGGCCTTATCACCCCGAAGGTTCAGGTATGAAATTATTCCGATTGGTACATGACCCCCGGTTCCTGACTCCCAACACTGGTCAAATGAGCTGATTGAATAACCATAATCAAGCGGATAATAGGGATCGGTAAGCAGGTAAGGCCGTGTCTTAATTTTAAGTGATTGAAGAAACTCTTTGAATTCGTCCGATAAGACCAGCTCTGTCACTTTGTTTATATAAAATGTGTATTGGCTTTTATATTCTGGTACCTGCATCAGCCTCTTATACAATGGCCGTGCTTCTTCGGAGGCCCAATTGTAAATATTCCGGCTTGACCAGTCGATTCCAAACCAGTCAATTCCAAATGTATTATCAACATCGTAAGGAATATATTCAAAAGCACCTGTGGCAGGATTATCATAAAGATAGAAGTTATTCTTGTTGAAAATATAGCCATCCCAGTTACCTGTTATAACATCTATGGCAGCAATTTTAAGATAATCCTGCACATTGAATAAATCTTCTAATTCACATTCAAGTTGGTTTCCCGGTGTAAGATTTAAAGTTGTTATAAAAGTAACCAGATCACTATAATTATCTGCCTCTTCATTCGTCTTCAATTCATAAGCCCGGTGGTCACCATTCATGTATTTGTATTTTGATTGTGCCGAGCCAAGGTAAACCAGGTCGGCCGGCCATAGGCATTTGTAAAGATTACCCTCTTTACTCCCGAAATATGCTTCTGCGAACTCCTCATCAATATGCTCGACATTTGTGTACAGGCCGTAGCAATTATTATTGATAAAAACCTGCACATGGTTTGCCCGGGGACCTGCAACACCCATTTTTCTTAAAAGATACCAGTATATAATTGCCCTTGAGGAAGAAGGATCATTGTGTTCACCATTCAGGTTTAGTTTTTCAACTTCTTCAAATTTTCCACCATCAGTAAAGGTATTAAATGATATCTTGAATGACTTTTTCTGCGAGTACCTGGAGGTATTTCCCCTTAACCGAAAGCCGACATTCCTAATAGTATCGTGCGAATTTCTGTTCCGGAAAACGAAGATAGCCCTATACTCCCTGTCGCTTTCCGGATGCTCATATATTTGATGAAGTGAATCAGGATGAATAATGATATCGATCCTTGGAACTTCGTCCGAGGTATATAATTTACCAGGGTCTGGCAGTAAAAGCTGGGCTGAACAGTTTATTGAGAGGCTACATAAACTAGTGAGCCATATAAATAATACGGTAAATTTCATTGTGCCAAAGATAGTGCTTAATACCCCAGGAAGAGTAATAAATATGGCAAGGGTTTACAGATAGCCCTTGTCAACAGGGCTCATGATATGAAAGGGGTTCAGATAGGATTGATCAATAAAATCGGTAAACGAACCCTCCCGTTTATTAATATGAAATTCCGGTAAGCAATTTGATTTAAACAGTAACTCTTTTATTTTGCCAGGTGATATTTAGCAGAAAGTTCCTGTTTCTTTGCTTCATCCAATGAATTAAAATACTTTTTCCAACCCGGGCAAAACCCAATATGCCACCTCCAGATCCGGCCAATGAGTGATTTGGGATTTTTGTCATATTTGGCTCTTATTCCACAGTTTTCGCAATTTTCCTGCTTTTCCATATCGTTTTGATTTTAGGATTGCCTGAAATTAATTAGTGTAGCTGAAATTTATAAGTAAATGTAATAAATTTCCAGGCAGCAGAATTTATACCTTTTGGAAATATGCAGCTTAGCTGTAAATCAATTCTTTAACTTTTGAGGTAAAACTTTCTTGTTCCGATATTAAGCGTAGCATCGCCTTTTTTGACAGTAATATTTTCCAGCCAAAAAAATGAAAGGTCATTCGTTAAAATTTTATCTATAACCTTTTCCGGCAACAAATTTCCTGAACCGCTAAATTCATAAATATCAGAATTCTTTGTACGGAATATCAATGAATAACTGATAATTTCCATTGTAGGATCAGTAAGCACCTTTATAGTATTACAATCTCTGAGCTGAAAAGAACTTAAAGTATCTGTTTTAATATCACAAAACACAACCTTATTTTTATCAGTGTTTACTTTACAAGTCGCTCCTGTGCTGCCTTCAGTAACTTTAGTGATAACCTGGCTGTTAGCACTGAAAGTCAAAACAACCAGAAATGTGATAATCAAATTTAGCTTTTTCATGATGATAGTTTTAGTTTTTAGAATAATTATATTTAGAATACGAGATTATATCTTATTTATTGTGATAATATAATCTTTTTAGGCAAATCTATTGCCATCTCTAAATCAAATTAATACTATCATTCAATAGAAGTTCTTTAAAAAGTCAATACCATGTTTGAAGGCCTTTCTTCATTTTTTCTAGTTCTTCCTGCTTTAGCGATCTTTCATTAATAGAATTATCATTGACAGGTAATAAGGAAAGTGCTTGCTCTTTCAGTTTCAATGCTTCAGGTTTATTACCAATTTTGTAAAGCAGGTTAGCTTTGGTATCAAGTAAAGTGTTATAAAAGTATTCGTAGACTATACTGTTAGTTAATGATAATTCAATGCACTTATTACACCAATTAAGAGCTTTCAGCAACTTTTCATCATCGCTAACTACATTAAAAAAATTACCTGAATATTTATTAAGTGCTGATACAATTAGCATTGTGTCATTACTTAAAAGTTGATAGTTATCAAAGTAGTACTTCTCAATGTATGCGATTGTATTGTCAGCGTATCTCGTGTAATCATTAATCAGTCCGTAATAATAACCCCGCATTTGCAAATCATAACCGGGTTCCTTGATATATGGATTTTTAATGCGGGAAGCGACGGAGATCGCATAATCAACAGTGGCTTCGTTTGTATCCACAGCAGCACTCTCAAGTAGTCCCATGGCGTACATCATAAGCCCGGAATCAAAATATTCATCAGCTTCCAGTTCAGTATAACGTGTGAGTAATGTATCCCGGCATGTAAGTATGATTTTGCATGCAGTTCCATTGGCCGCAAGTGAACCCGCATTTGACAAAACCAATTCAAGATTTTTCTTATTGTACCTTTGATTTTCAGGTATCAAATTCAAATATTCATCTATTATGTCCCCAGTGTGAAGTCCCATCTCCTGAAACATCTTTATATATTCAAACAAAAACTCCGGATTGGTTTTATTAGAAATGTATTCTTCCTGCCATTGTGAGAATGGTTTTGAGCAAACCATTTTTATCGCCTTCCTTGTAATTTCTGTCAATCCATTTATATCAGTGGACCCTGAGGACCTATAAATCAATTCGCCCTGAGGTGAAAAATAGAGAAATGTTGGGTACGATCCAATGTGATAGTCCTCAATAATCCAACGGTTTTCTTTAATACCCATATCCATTTTATATGGAATTAATGAATCATTAATGAACTTTGATAATGTTGGGTCAGTAAAGACCTCTTTATCCATTTTTTTACATGGACCACATGAAGCAGTGTATAAATCAACAAAAATCGGTTTATTACGCTCTTTTGCCAGTGACAGGACCTCAGACCAGGAAACTTTTAGAAACTCGACCTTTTGTGAAAAAGATAAAGAGCAAAGAAGTAAGAAAGATAATGTGATTGATGTTCGTTTCATAGATTTAGGAGTAGTAAATATTTATACAAATTTAATACAGAATATTTTGTTAACAAAAAAGAGTGCCTGATTAGATCGCCTTTTAAAATACTAAACAAAACGAGGCTTCAAAGGAAGCCTCGTTTGTTTTGCAGGAGTATCACAACTGAAGTCGGGGGACGTCAGCACTGAACCGGCAGCATTATTACTGTTTTGATTGAATTAATAATATTACTATGGCAGTAAAACAGAATCTATGACATGTATAACACCATTATTTCCCTGTACATCTGTAGCGATCACATTACTATTGGCATTAATAGTGACGGTATTACCATTCACTGATAATGTTAATGAATTATCTGTGTTTAAGGTTGGGACACTGCCATTTGATACCTGGCTTGATAAAACATTCCCTGCTACCACATGATATAAGAGTATGGGGGTTAACTGTTCAGCTGTTAAAGCGTCTATACCTGAAATTCCAAGAGCACTGAATAATTCTTCAAAAGCCTGGTTTGTTGGAGCAAATACTGTAAAAGGACCCTCGGCACTTAAAGCTTCAACAAGTCCTGCTTTTACTACAGCCTGAACTAAAATGCTGAAATTTGAATTATTAATGGCATGATTGACAACACTTGCCGGAAGGATTACTTTATCAATGGCATGAATAACGCCATTAGATGCTGAAATGTCAGCGATTATAACTTTACTGCCATCAACCCTTACATCAGTGCCCTTATTTAAAAAGATTTTCACTGAGTTTCCACCTGGAGCAGTATTATTAAGTGTTGAAACATAACCGGTGGCTACCTGTGAAGAAGTGACCTTACCTGATACTACATGGTTTAGAAGAATAGGTGTGAGAGTAGCAGCATCAATGTCAGCTACTCCACTTACACCAAGTTCATTGAACAATGCTTCAAAGGCATCATTGGTAGGAGCAAATACGGTAAATGGGCCTTCAGCTTGAAGTGCATTTATAAGGTTAGCTTTTGTTAAAGCTTCAGCAAGAATTGAAAAACGCGCATCTGCTGATGCTGTTTCAACAATATTCTTTGGCATATCATTAACTACGTCTTTTTCTTCATCCTTATCGCAAGAACTAAAGAATACCAACGACGATAGTGCAATTATTGCAAAAGTTAATTTATTAAGATGAGCTTTCATGGATTTTATTTTTAAGGTTTATGGTGCATTAACATCAGAATTGAACATATTGTTTAATGTATTAGTCAATTTATTAAACATTATATTTGCATAATGATTAACCAAAACAATTTGCAGCAAACACAAAAAGAATAGAAGTCAATAAAATACAGTAATTACATTGTAGTATGCATGGGATTCATTTCTAATAAATACCGGTGCAATTAATTTCAACTGTTTACTTAATAATATAAATGTTAAAACATTAATGTATCTTACTTAAAGTCGTGGCACCCTGTATTATGATAAAAAAACGAGAATTCATGGGAAGCCTCGTTTGGTTTTGTGGGCGTTTGTAGGCCCATCCCGACTTTAGTTGGGAGAAAACCTGAAAAAGAAAAAAGTCCTGAATTTCAGGACTTTAAAGTTAGATAGGTGGGCCCACCTGGACTTGAACCAGGGACCACCTGATTATGAGTCAGGTGCTCTAACCGACTGAGCTATAGGCCCCAATAATCCCGGCTGTTAAACGCTGGATCACTGTTTTGAGTGCGCAAAGGTACAAAAGAGTAGTTAATTATGCAAAATGGATCAAAAATTCTTTTTTGCTTACCCCATTTACCCTACCGGATAGTGAGAAATTTTTTGATTTTTGTCCCTGGTAAGAGATTAAAAATTTTATAAGGAATCTTACTGGCTCTTGGTCAACTCTTGGTTAACTCTTACTATGGTCTTGCGATTTGCAAATGTAATGATGTAGCATTCAACTGTCCAAAGAGTCGCCATTGACTTCAGTTAGAATCACATTGAACCATCTTTAACTATCTTATCTTGAACAACCTTTGAACAACCGTTGACCCAAATTGAACTATTTTTTCTTGATATCAAGTTACAAAAGAAGATATTATTGATAAATATGATATAATGGATTTTAGATTTCCCAGACAGTTATCTATATCCACTATGAATTTGTATTTCAGGTGCTAGAATGAATCTAATATTTGATTTCACTAATACTAATTCATAATAACATGAAGATCTTTACTATTGCTTTATTAGCATTATCACTCAATGTCTATACACAGACACCCTCATTTTTAAATGCAAATGCCTCGGCACAACCTGAAATCACATGTTCCGGCAATAGTGTTCAACTCATGGCGATTGCATCAGGTGGCACAGAAAATTACACCTATTTATGGTCGTCCTATCCTGAAGGGTTCACTTCAACAATTGCTCAACCTGTTGTAACTCCCATGGTAACAACATTGTATTCTGTTGAAGTTAACGATGGCATCAACGTAGTATCACAAAATGTGACAGTCACTGTTAATCCATTGCCTGTAATCAATCTTATTCCGGCAGGTACTCCCGGCATTGAAATCATTAATCAGAATGAGATCTCCACTTGCCCCTTTAATTCCGTAATCCTTGATGCAGGGAATCCGGGTTGTTTGTATCTCTGGAATAACGGTTCAACAGAGCAAAAGGTGACAGCCCAAACTTCAGGCATCAGCTTTGATTATCAGGCTTATGAAGTGATGGTGACAAATCCGGAAACAGGCTGCTCGAATAGCTTGACGCTTTCGGTGAATTTTGATTTTGAGTTCTGTACCTATGGTTTTGAAGAAAAAATTCAGGACAAAGAATTGATTTTTTATCCAAATCCCTCAACCGATGGCATGTTCAGTTGTAATACCGGATCACTGAATGGAAACACAAGACTGGAAATATATACTTCAACAGGTGTATTGTTAAAAAACATTTTACTATCACCATCAGCAGGCCCTTCAAGTTCATTCATTGATTTGCATGATCAGGCTACCGGAATGTATTTCATCAAATTTGCAGGAACTGATTCTGATAAAATGCATAAAATATTGATACAGCGTTAGCAGTTCCGCGTATTCCTCTTTCTCTTTCTCCTTTAAGTTTCATGATCTGTTAATCCACAGGATCTTTCTATCTTTATTCCCTCAAAATTAAACCTGACGACCGAAATGGGAATAAAAATACGACTTACAATTATGAACTTTCTCCAGTTTTTTATCTGGGGATCCTGGCTCATTACAATTGGGGCATACTGGTTTCAGAATAAACACTGGTCAGGCGCTGAATTTGGCGCTATCTTTTCAACGATGGGGCTTTCTTCACTTTTTATGCCCGCTATTGCCGGGATAATCGCCGATCGATGGGTTAGTGCCCAAAAATTGTATGGAATTTTCCATCTGGCAGGAGCGGCTATGCTGTTTTACCTGCCGCAGGTCAATAATCCTGACCTTTTCTTCACTGTGATGCTGATAAACATGATGTTTTACATGCCAACTATTGCGTTGGCAATAACCGTTGCATATTCAGCACTGAAGAAGAGAGATCTTGATATTGTTACAGTCTATCCTCCCATCCGGGTTTGGGGCACCATTGGATTTATAGTTGCCATGTGGACTGTGAGTTTACTGCATATTGAAACCTCAGCACTACAGTTTTATGTAGCAGCGTTTGCATCACTTGCCCTTGGAATCTACGCTTTCACTCTGCCTAATACTCCGCCATCACATGATCCAAATGAAAAGAAGAGCTTTGCCACTGCTCTTGGATTGAGTGCTTTTAAGCTTTTCAGGAGTTACAAAATGGCTCTGTTTTTCATATTCGCCATGTTGCTTGGAGCAGCTCTGCAGTTGACCAATATGTACGGAGACACCTTCCTTCACGATTTTGCCAATATTCCAGCATATAAAGATTTGATTGCTGTTAAATATCCAGCCATTATCATGTCGATTTCGCAGATGTCGGAAACCCTTTTTATTTTGACCATCCCCTTTTTCCTGAAGAGATTCGGCATCAAGAATGTGATGCTCTTCAGTATGGTAGCATGGGTTCTGCGCTTTGGTCTTTTCGGTTTTGGCAATCCCGGTGATGGATTATGGATGATCGTCCTTTCATGTATCATTTACGGAATGGCTTTCGATTTCTTTAATATCAGTGGTTCATTGTACGTTGAAACACAAAGCAATCCTTCCATCAGGGCAAGTGCCCAGGGATTATTCATGATGATGACAAATGGATTCGGTGCCTTTTTTGGCAGTTATCTCAGCGGTATAATGGTTGACAAGTACTTTTTGCTTTCCGATGGCTCTAAAGACTGGCCGGGTATTTGGTTTGCCTTTACCTTCTATGCTCTGGTTGTGGCAGTGATGTTTGCTCTTCTATTCAAACATAAACACAATCCGGCGGATTTTAAAACAGTAAGCCATTGATACCTTTCTAACACTGCGAAGTAATCTCTCGGTTTACAATTTAGTCTGATTTTAATTTTCATTGCCAGGATTTTTGGGCATGCCTTTGGCAATAAATTCCGATTACTTTTTTTGTATGTAAACATAATCACTAACTGAAGTGTTTTCAACCTTGGTTAATCATTTATTTTCACTTAAAATACACCTATATGAAAAAAGTAATCTTTACCCTGTTTGTAGTAATAGTTTCATTTCACCTTCAAGCACAGGATGAATTATTTGTCAAGGGCGATAAGGTAATCAATCTTGGAGTGGGATTTGGAAATATTGGCTGGGGATCAGGCTATTCAAGCACATTGCTTCCCATTTCAGGTTCGTTTGAGGTTGGTGTTAAGGATAATGTTTTTGATGAAGGGGGTTCAATTGGAGTCGGGGGTTTGATAGGATATGCCGGTTACAAATATGAGTTACCGGGCTGGGAATGGAAATACACAGACCTTATTTTAGCTGTCAGGGGAAACCTTCATTACCCTCTGGTCAATAAACTTGATACTTATGCTGGTGTTGCAATTGGTTATGAAATAGTATCATTTAAAGAATCCGGTGACAACAACCTGCCAGATTATTATGATGCAGTTGGAAGCAGTGCTTTCTTCGGTTTGACTGCAGGCGCCAGGTATTATTTCACCGATAATTTTGCTGCTATGGGTGAACTTGGATATGGGATTACCTGGCTGACTTTAGGAGTCGCATTCAAACTCTAAATCATAAAAAAGCCGGATTAACCGGCTTTTTTTAATTCTATGCCTTAATTGATAATGGCTTTCAGAATTTGAGAGCATTCTTTTGTATTGATTTTAATGAGGTAAATTCCGGATGGAAATCCTGTCAGGTCAATCAATTCAGTTTCAGGTTTTATAAAATATCCTTCTTTAAGCTTATTGCCCGAAACATCATATATGTCCATCGTTGCATCCTGATAACCGTCAATAAATTGAATCGAAAAGTTACCATCTGATGAAGGATTAGGAAAGATCCTTATCGTTTTAATCAAAGCTGAATCAGTTATTAAAGCATTGGTATCAACTTCGCTGATCTCAGCCGATTTAGTCACCGGATATTCATGTATACCTGCATCAGGAATTCCATTCTGTGGAACATAATTACCAAAATAATCACGGTTCAGGTTAACATTTTGTCCATGGTTAATTGCTACCGAGGCAGACTGGATATGGAAATCACCGTTTGGCGCATTAACGAAGTAAGGATTCCCGACAACTGAATTCATATCATTGCCTGTTGAATTCTTCCAGGCATTTAATGACGCATACCCATTAATGAATCCCGAATATTGGGTATTAAAAATATTATTGTTTGAAGAGATACTCCCCATGAAATAAAATGCTTTGGCAGGTGATGACGCAAGATGGAATATATTGTTCCTTAAAGTGACATTTGTGTTATAAGAAGATGAAATCCCATATTTAGAGTTATTGTAAAATACATTGTTCCGGCAAATGGTTGTATATCCCGGGTTCACAAGTATTCCCACCTTATTGGTAATGAACCTGTTATAATATGCCTCTACCTTCGAGGCATAGGTAATGAATCCATAATAGCCATTTTTAAATGTATTATACCTTACAGTGACTGTTTTTGTGGTATTGTTAAAAAAAGCTCCGTTTGATTGTTTAGGAATATTACCTATAAATGTATTGTATTCAAGGACACCTGTATAATTATTGCCCCATACATAAAAGCAAAACTTATTGCCCATTGAAGAATGGTCAATGGTATTATGATGAATATTGAAATTCAGATTGTTTGTTGAGTTAAGCTGAATACCGTCACCCGCAGCATAACTCTCAGAAGTATTAACGAGATACTTCCTATTTATATCGAAAATAGTACAGTACCCAATTTCAATATTTGGAGAATCCTGAACGAAAATGCCATCATCAAGTATATCGTGGATTTTTGAATTCAGGATCTTCGTTCCTGATGCGCTGGTTAGTATCCTGATACCCCATGCCATATGGTGTATCCAGCAGTTTCTGATTAAGCTCCCCGATGATGAGCTACCCTGGATAATGATTCCTGCATTCCAATTCCCACTGGATGTTATCTCAAGATCTTTTATTGTGATATTCGAAGAATTGGTTATATAAAAAACCCCATTCCCCGATCCGGAAGTAATGATCTTTGGCTTTGAACCATTGCCATATGCTCCGAATGTAATATTTGATTTGCCTGTAAAAGCTATTTGGCCTGATTGAGCAGTTGTTCCACCTCTCTGAAGATATGTGTTTCCGCTGGAAATATTCACCTTAGACCAGGAATTGAATGGTTTAGATTGAGAACCATTCTGATTTGAGCCGGTATAAGTAGGATCGATATAATATGTAGCTGAATATAAAAGAGTTCCCTGTAGGATGATGATTAGTGTCAATAAACTTCTGGCAGTTGTGTTTTTCAACATCTGTGTAAAATAATACTGAACCAATTTCATGTGTCTGTTTTAGGTTAATAAAATAATTTTTAACGGAAAATGTTAAAAATTGTTGTCTATCATGTTGATTTGGAACGCTTTGATTAAATCAAGACTATTTGATCTAAAAAAACAATCCTTTACATGTCAGGTAAAGGTTTGTTTTTGAGATTACTGAAATAGAACCTACTTCAAAGCATTTCAGTTCAAAATCTTATCTTGAGACCAGCAAAAATCTCCCTTCCCGGACCAGGTTGATAGGAATTACCATCAGGATCAGGCTCTGTAAACGCCATATATTTATTTCCGGTGAAATTCCTTGCTGATAAGCTGAGCTCACCGCTTAAGCCTTTTATTTTCCACTCATATGCGATTCTTGCATGCCAGAGATTGAATCCATCCTGCCAATTTTTATATATCGTTGGATCAAGCTCTTCCGAATAAGCTTTAGCATCAGTATAGATAGCCCATTTTGACTGATATTCAGTTCCAAGAGTCAGGTTAAAGTTTTTTGCAAAATTCCATGTCCCTTCAGCGAACAGTTGATTCTTTGGTGAATTCGGCAGTTGTTGTCCGGCAGCGGGAGGAGTTGTCAGGACATATGCTGTGTCAGTATATACAGGGTCAACAGAAGCTGACTCATATTGGAAATCAGCAAAAGTATATGCTGCCTGCAGGCTCACTTTGTCGTTTATCCTATATGAGAAAAAAGCTTCAATTCCTGTGCGCTTGCTGTTACCGGCATTGCCATAAAATACTTCCTGGTTCCCACGTCCTGATTGCTTGAATCTGAAGAAATCGTTATCAGTACTCATCAGGAACCCGGTGAGTTCATAATAAAAATTGTCTGATAAAAAGCCTCTTAATCCTCCTTCAAAACAATCAGATGTAGCAGGCACAAGATGTGTGTTGAATCCACTGTAACCAACGGGATTGCTGGCGAGCTCTTCAGTTGACGGAGGTAAAAATCCCTGGCTGAAATTAGCAAATACCGTTATGGCTTTATTAAAGGAATAGCTGGCTCCTACCCGTGCAGAGTTATGATTGAAATCTTTTGAAGTTACTGCTGTATCAGGAGCCATCATTTTGTTGGTTAGTTCGTTCTGCATATCATCATAGCGGATACTGGCCAGTACTTTAAAGTTCTGAAGTTCCAACTTCCACGATGCCCAGATTCCGGTTGACTGCTGATCAATGATCTGATTTGCTAACAGTGAATCGGTTTCAAGATTTGTATCATCCATACTTTCAATACGATCGGGATCAGCAGCACTTTCAAGTTTATACATGGTAATCTTCTGGCTTTTATAATCTGCCCCAAAGCTTATGTGGTTCATGAGAACATTGTTTCCGAAATGCAGATTATACTGGGCGGCAGCACCGGGTACAGTATAGTTCCTGTATTCAGCAGCGCGATTACTTGTCTCCTTATAATCCCAGGTACGATACCATGCTGTTGCGCTCACATCATGATGAGAATTAAAATTATAACTACTTGTAAGACCAATGGTTGTCCGATTGGTCTTTTGATATTCATTAAAAGGCCGTGCATCCGGATTTGCCTGAAGCACATTGTCAAGCTGTCCAATGTTCAGTCCTTCAGGATTTTGCTGAAAATAATCCGTATGAGATATTACTTGTGTAACTGACAGTTTATTTAAAACCTTATAAGTGAGTTTCTCATAAAGTTTATTACTGTAAAATCCCTGGTGATCCCTATAGCCATCGCCATCTGATCTTGAGAAACTTACCCTGTAATTAGTTATACCTTTTTCTAAATCGCCAACCCTGGCGACTGTTGCTCTATTTAATGAACCATCAAGTTGGATAAAAGATTTCCTGAATCCATTTGAGCCGATTAACTGCATCAATTCACCATTTACAGGCTTATCTCCCCCATTTCCGGTTGTTATGTTCAGTACTCCGGCAGCCCCGCCACCTCCATATATTCCTGCAGGTCCCCTGAGTACTTCCATTCTCTTAACTGTCGTCCAGTCAACATCATAAAGATCAGGAGCAAAACCTGATGGGTCATTGACCGGAATACCATCAATGATGACCCCGATTCCACGAAGTCCCCTTTCTGTCAGTATACCTTGTCCTCTGATTGATACATGAACCCGCTCACCATCATGCTGGTTATCAATCCGTACACCAGGTACCAATCGTAAAGCTTCTTCAGCACCAATTGATTTAGGCATAGTTGATAACATTGCTGAGGTAACAACTGATACTGCGCCGGGATTATTCTGAAGCGTGATTGGTACACGGTTAGCTGAAATTTCAACCGTTGAAAGATTTATAAGTTTTGATGTATCGGTATCATTTTGTGCGGATATAGTTCCGCTGAGGCACATAAAAAGTGCCACTATAACATTTTTTGTCTTCATTAGAAAATTCTGTTAAGTGAAAATTTAGTTATTTGCCCTTTTCAGGGGCAGCAGTTAATTCACAAAACAGGTGGAGGTGGAGAAAGAATCTCGTGGGAAACAGAGTGATAAAAAGAAGCTAAAGGAGTAAATCTTATAACCACTCCGGGGTCAATGTACCTTATACATTCAGGAAGTGAATAATAGGTTACTGCAGATTTCAGCCGCTTTTCGAGTCTTCGTGTTTTTAGTTTTATAAGCTCAGCCAGCAGCTTCTTTTCCTTCTTATCATTTATACATAAATAGTGTTTTTTATCGCCTTTAATGGTCGACCTTACCACATCAAACATTTTATTTTGATAACTGAATTCCT
Source organism: Lentimicrobium sp. (assembly GCA_035297395.1). Taxonomy (GTDB): domain Bacteria; phylum Bacteroidota; class Bacteroidia; order Bacteroidales; family Lentimicrobiaceae; genus Lentimicrobium. Next base: position 119,958 of record DATGZB010000011.1, read on the forward strand.
TTCCCGGTTTTATCCATACAATTCCGGGAATGTATTCACGCCCTTGCTCGCCGGTATTGGAAACAGGTACAATGATCTCTGTAAGTTGGTCACTGCTGACTTCCTTTCTGACCATATGTTTCATTTCCCTGCGGATCACATGCTGATAATAACGGAAACAGAGGTAGTACCCTCCTGCGTTATAAAGAAAGATCAACAAAAGGATCAGTGTAAGGACACGTCTCAGCATAACGTGAATTATATTTACAAAATTAGAATAAAAAAGCAGAGACGTTACAAGCAACATCCTTACATTCTGATATGACTTCCTTACAATCGTTTTATTATTTAATTATTACTTCATCCGCAAATATAAAGGATGGATTACCTGCAGCATGATGTTCTGGTGGCAATACACCGGGATTATGGGCAATAAGTCTTATATACCTTGTTTTCACAGTTTGAAAGTTTGCAGTAAAGGTGTGAATGAAAGATTCATTACTTATCATTGGAAGATTATGAGTAATGGTCTTTAATGATCTGTAATCAGTTCCATTATCCGAAACCAGTATTTCAACATCCCTTGGTAATAGTATCCACGAATAAGAACTTTGAATAAAGTCAACCGATACACTATTAATATCAGTCACAGTTTTTAGATCGAACTCTATATCGAGATCCTGGCCCTGATATCCCTGCCACCTCCCATCATTGAAACGGACTGAGCCTTTTAATCCGTCAACCAATCCGTTACTGCCTCCGGCCGCATATAAAGGGTTATAGGTGCTATACGAAGAATGGAGGCTTTTTAAGCAACCGATTCCTTTATGGTAACAGATAAACTTCTCACTTATTGGTCCTGCAAGGCCATTTTTAATAACCCTTGCTTTTATGAGGGCAGAAGCAGATAAGCGTAAAGTGTCATCAAATACCCGGGAATTAAAAGAAGGCTCGGTTCCATCTAGGGTGTAAACAATGGGCCCTTTGTCAAATAAGCTTTTCATCGTGATTGATATCTGTCCTTCAATTAATTCAGGAGATGTTTCAACAAAAACCCTCCTGCCAGCATCATCCAGTTTCATCCAAAGAGCATTATAATCATTCAGGTTTTTATCAAGCCACCAAGTGCGATTTTCACGTTCCCAAAGGTCTATGTATCTTTTCTTGATATCGTAGAGTTGTTCTTTAAGGTTGTTGATACTACTTTTAGCTTCATCAATCAATTCATTATCACTAGTTGCCTTTAATTTGTATAAAAAGGCACGTGTAATATTCTTTTCAGCAGTGAAGGCAATTCTTTGAAGTGCTAACTGCGCATTATCAATCATTTCCTGGTTTTCAGGATTTTGTGACAAGAAAACTGAGATTTTACCTGATAACAAATGCGTTCGTGCAATAATGTCCTTATTTTGATCAATGAAATTATCGGTTGTGTTTGTAGAATTAAAATCAAGGATATCACTCCAGAATGACCATTCGTTGAGAATCCCGGGGACGTTAAGACGCAGGCTGTCTATAGCCATAAGTGTTTCAGTGATGCCATCCCTTTTGAAAAACAGCTTATCAAAGCTGTGATTAAATTCCTTCAGCTTGGTATTCCGTTGATAAACAGCTTCTTCAGGGTGTGCTTCAGGCAGTGGGTTCCATGAACACTCAGCGCCCCAGATTAATCCATGCCAGTTACTATTGAAGAGATTATGTCCATTGTCATCCCAGGCAGTATTCATCATTCCCATGGCGCCAAGTTTGTAACCATCCCTAACATAATTTGAGATATTGATCACAGCATTTGACATTCCCGGCCAAACTTCGTTCCAGCAACTCACTCCCGGTGCAACCATGAAATCAAATCCTGTTTTCTTAAATGGCAGTATAGCATCATCAAAACTCTCAGCAGCATGATATCCCCATGAGAGAATGATCAGGTCTTTGGGTAATTTGTTAATTATACCCGGATTATTCACAGCTATATCGCCCCACATCATAATTCGCTTTCCGTATGGTTTAATCAGTTGATCGATCCTGTTAATGTGGGAAGCATAGATCCCATCAAGGCCTATTTCGGCAGCCAGCTTTTTTGACTTCCCTTCCCCCAATCCAAAGGTCTCATCACAGTTAATATTAAAAAAGGTGCTTTTATAAGAGGGTATTATTTCAGCATAAACATTCTTTAAAAAAGTATACGTCGATTCATCGGCAGGATTAAGTATATCGGCATTCTCACCTAAAGATGTATAGAAAGGATTAGACAGGATCTTTGCCATATGGCCAAACGATTGAAAATTACCAATCATTTCTATATGGTATTTTGCTGCAAATTCAGTAAGTTCATTGATCTCTTCAACGGTCAATCCGTCAGCAGGAGCTATATCCGGGTAATTTTTAAGCTTAAAGACATGTTCGGTATAAAGGGTAAAGTAGTTTTGCTTGTATTCAGCCATTTTTTGAATACAGTTTTTCAGAAAAGCAACAGTGGGAATCGGACCCCTGCTGATATCATCCATCCAACCCCTGTATTTCAATGAAGGCCAATCGATAATAGTAAGAGCGGGTAACTCAATTGCTTGAACAGCCACATTAGAGTGAACTGCTAGCTTGTTTTCCTTATTTGTCCTTATCAGTTGTTTTAAAGTTTGCATTCCGTAAAAGAGTCCTGCCTCAGTTGCTGCTGCCACAATAATCTTTTTATTATCCACTTTCAGGAAGTATCCCTCATCTTTTCCGTTTACAGGTATCTGGTTCATACCGGCTGAGACCTCCTTAACAATTGCTTTATCACGACCGGTTATACAAAATATGATATCAGCACTTCGGATATGGCTGGTTGTTTTTACCTGAATCCCATATTTCCATGTCTCTTTTTTTAATTCTTCTAGTGTAAACCTGGTCTCATTGGTCGCTTTTTTTGAGATATACACTTTTAGTGCGTGGCCGGTTTGAAAGAATCCCGTACCTGGTATAATATTTTTTGGTTGGGGAATAAGATTTACAGAATGCGTTAAATTATCCTGACTTAGTGCTATCAGATGAAGATTGGCAACGAAAACAAAAACTACAAACCTGGATATCAACCAGAAACGATTCTTCATTTTATGGACCTTTTAGAGGAACTAATTTATTGCTTTCCGAGTGAAATTTAAGGAATGTGCAGATTAATTGTGATGGATAACCAACAACCAAGAAGCTAATTGCTAACTACTATCCCTCTATCATCTCTACCCCCCTTTGCAGGAATGTACACCCCTAAAACAAAGAGAAGCCCTTTTGCAAGGACTTCTCTTTCTTATAATCAAAGCTTTATGAATTTCTTAATTCCCACCGACTTATCTGTCTCAACTTTTATAAAATACAAACCGGGCGCGTAATCAAGGCAATCGACAACGAACTCTATATTTACAGGGTTGTACACCTCGATTATTTTGCCTACTGAATTAATGACAACAACGGATTTCATCAGATTGCCGGTATCTTCTCTTATTGTTAATTTACCGGATACCGGATTAGGGAATAAAGTAAATTGAGCTTCCGTATCATTTTGAGTGGCTTGCACTACCTTTTCCTGCTCAATCATGCCACTTCTTGCTGTAGAATATTCAACATGAAGCAAAGCTGCCTGGCTTGGATTCCCTTCAAAACTTCTGGCAACTCTCTTTCCAGTTCCTGTAATTATCAATACAAGATTCCCATCCGGAGTCCATCCTGAGCGATTCACAATTTCCTGTATTATATTTTTTAGGTCAGGGGATTTTTCACTTGCCCCGGACGCACCTACCGTTTTCCATGGTAGTGGAACCCAGGAGACGCTTGAACTTGTTTTCGGTCTTCCTGAGATGTTGTTTAATGTATTTGAAAACTGAGCTGCATTATCAGATGCTTCTCCCTTAATCAATAGAGTACATGCGGCTGTTGACTTTTCATCAACTGTAAATTGCAGGTAAGCATTTGTTATGGTAGCACCAGCCGGTATGCCTAAAGCACCGAACCGTAATCCAACAGTTTGATTGCCTGTTTGCTTGGTATCATATACTAATTCAAGGTCATCACCATTTAAGACCACATTGCCTGATTTGCCTTCCTCTGCATCATCCATTCCCTGGGTGATCCTTTTTGAAATAGATCCATTTGAAGGAGTTATGACTGAAATGCTCACTGATGAAGAGGTGGTTGAAAGTCCCGCATTATCAAAGGCCTTGGCTGTCAGTGTATAGGTACCATTCTGAACATTTAACCAATCGTATTGATAAGGGGAGCTATTATCTTCACCCAGTTTAACGGTTCCCTGGTAAAATTCAACTTTGTTTATTGTTCCATCAGGATCAGATGCTGAGGCAACAATCGGAATATTACTGCCTGAAGTGAAGGTTGCCCCGTTTGCAGGACTGGTAATTTGAACAACAGGTGGTTGGTTTGAAAGGCTTGTAATAAAAATAGGTGATGAGATTGCTTCATTACCATCAGCCTGGGTTACTTTAACATAATAGTAATCGTTTAATGCACATGTGAGGTTTTGTGAAATCACAGGGGATGTAGCAGATATAAACCAATTATTCACAACAACACCGTTTTTTATAAGCTGAACAAGTGTAAAAACTTCATTATCAGCATCAGTTGCCTGAATTGAAGCCGTATAAGTTCCGGTTTGCAGGTACGATCCCATTTCTGAGCCATCCAGCTTAAAAGATAATCCGATGTTTTTGTCTTCACTTGAAAAAAACCTCCTCGCTGTTAGAGCATTAAGAAGTTCGGTTCTTGTATTGGCATTAGCAAGAATGGCCATTCGCATTTGAGTTGCAGTTCCCCAGGTGGCTGAATGGTTATCATCACTACCTGAAGCCCCGATTTTCCAGTTCCTGATCAATGCTTCATCAAAATAGCCTTTGTTGCCATCATTAGAGTAATAACCATCATTATAATAGTAATTGCTAAAACCATCATGGTCATTCCATAACTCCATTCCTACAAACTTGTCAGATGGCGAATCTGTAAAATGATCAAACTCATTAAAAGCAAAGGCACTCCAACCGGGATGATTGAAGAATGCTATGGCATTCCGGGCATTTACCCAGGTAAGCACTGCATCAAATGAACCATACGACAGATAACTACAGAGATCCTCTGTATTGAAAACTGCCACATGACCAGAGAAGATACTTGACCACTCAAAACCATACAAAGCGGTAAAAACCCCATCCTGGTTAGCATTATTGGCTGCACTTTTAATAGAGGCCCATTCTGATGAAGTTAACATTTCAGAATGGTCCGCAAGGGCGAAGAAATCCTGTTGGCCAATGTCTCTCGCATAATTGTATGCCTCGACTGGTGTCCCGGAACCATCAGAATAGCTTGTATGGTTATGAAGACTGCCAAAATAAACATTGTACCCTCCGATACTAACCTGACTTTTTGCAATTTGAAAGGAACCGCAAATCACTATCAGGGTCAACAATTGTAAAAACATCTTTCTCATATAGCTTTATTAATTAAATGAAACTCAAAAATGAATACAAATTCAATCGGGTCATGAAGTCGGGAACCTTGATGTACCAGCAATTAAAAGCTATCAGAGTGGGGGAGGTTGTAGGAATAAATATACGTCAAAAAAATATTCATAGCAAGAAATGTTACATTTTTTATTTTCTTGAATGCAATTCAAAATATCTCGATTTATACCAGTTAAAGTTACCAAAATATCTATAGCTTTGTGAAACATACAGTACTATAGAAAGTAAAGTATAATTTCAGACACTAAATGCGTTATTAGGTAAAAAACTCACATAGGGTAAAATCTTGAAACCAGCAGATAAAAAAATACTCTTTCTTGCAAGATGGTATCCTGACCGTTATGATCCGATGCCTGGACTTTTTATTAAAAGACATGCTGAGGCAGCCGGAAGTTTTGTAAGTACTGCTGTTTTATATTTACGCGCTATATCTGATAATAGTTCGGTATTTCAATTAGACCAAACAACAGAGAATGGAGTTTTTACCGTAAGGGTTTATTATGGAACAAACTTCAGTCTGCCAGCTTACTTTTCAACTCTACTTTCTGCAATTCAGTTTATTAAGGCAATTATCAAAGGATACAAATTAATTGTCAGGCAATGGGGAAAGCCTACTCTGATACATGTCAACGTTTTAACCAGAATGGGCATTCCTGCCCTCTGGCTAAAATTATTCTATGGAATTGATTACGTGATAACTGAGCATTGGTCAAGGTATTTACCCGTAACCGGAAGTTATGCAGGATTTTTCAGGAAGTTAACTACAAAAGTGGTCGTAAAGCAAGCCAGGGCTGTAAGCACTGTATCTGAGAATCTTGCTAATGCCATGAAGGCGCATGGTTTACGCAACCAAAATTATTTGCTCCTTCCAAATTTGGTCGATACTGAAGTGTTTAAGCCAAAAGACCAAATTGCAAATGAAAAAAAACGGTTCATTCATATCTCCTGTTTTGAAGACAGGTCAAAAAATATTTCCGCATTACTACAGGTTTTAAATCGATTATCCCGGAAAAGAAATGACTTTGAATGCCTTATGGTAGGTGAAGGTATAGATCTGCAGGCAATGAAGAGGTTGGCATCCGACCTGAATCTTACTAGTGAAAATGTGATTTTCACAGGATTGCTGGAAGGGGAGTCGTTGATAAAAAGCTTCCAAAGCTCACTTTTTATGGTAATGTTCAGCAACTATGAAAACATGCCCGTTGTAATCAGTGAAAGCTTTGCCTGCGGTCTCCCGGTTATTGCAACTAAAGTGGGGGGCATTCCTGAGGTTGTCAATGATAGTAATGGCATACTGGTCAAGCCTCATGACGAAGATGCGCTACTCAAAGCAATCGATTATATGCTTGACCATCACCAGCAGTTCGACAGCGGGAAGATAAGGGAGCAGGCAATCTCCTTTTTCGGGAAGGCGGCTGTTGCAAAAAAACTTAAAGAGCTCTATTCTATATAAATGGTAATGAGATTAATTTATTGATCAATTGTCATAACAGGGAAGACTCAATTAAACTTTCAATTAAATATTGGATTTTTTTGCATCTTTGCTTAAAGTAACCTTCTTCAAAAGCAACATCAATGTGGTGGAAAAAACCTTCAATCTATTTCATTTTACTTTTCTGCATACTGATATTTTCATCCAAGTTTATCCTACCGCAGAAGAATTTCATCTCGTATGATAATTTCGGTTATTATATGCATTTACCTGCGAAATACATCTATAATGATGTGGCACTTAAGACAGAATGGTATAAGCAGGTGAACGAAAAATATAATGTCACTCCTACTTACTTTCAGATAGCACAATCAGAAAAGGGAGGAATGATCATGCGATTCTATAAAGGGATGTCATACTTGTGGACTCCACCTTTTTTTGCAGCACACCTCTATGCGAAAGCTTTTGGTTATCCGGCAGATGGATTCTCAAAACCTTATCCAATGGCCTTAATCCTTTATGGCGGATTGTTCAGCCTCATTGGACTGATAATTGCAAGAAAACTGCTTCTACGGTATTTCAGCGAAAATGTTACAACTATTACACTGATCCTGTTATATATAGGAACCAATTTATTTAACTTCACCACCATTGGAAATGATACCCCTCATGCATACCTGTTTACCTTATTTACGATTTTTCTGTGGTACACAATCAGGTGGCATGAGACCTTTAAAGTTAAATATGCCATTGCTTTGGGAATAACGCTTGGCCTCATCATTGCGGTAAGACCTTCCGATGTTTTCATTGCTGCATTTCCGGTTCTGTGGGGAATTTATAATACTGAGACCCTGAAATGGAAGATTGGAATAATAAAGAAATACTTTTTACACATCGTTCTTGCCGGGTTCATTACAGCATTGTTTTTCGTGCCTCAGTTGCTTTATTACCGAACCTATGCGGGTGAGTATTTCCTGAATATTTATAACGACCCGGGTGCGGCATTTGACTTTATGCATCCCCGTTTTGGACATGTCTTATTCGGATTCAGGAAGGGATGGTTCATTTATTCGCCTCTTAGCGTACTTGGTTTTATAGGTTTGATCATGGTTTACAAGAAATTCAGGGAGTACTTCCTGCCTGCTGTTATTTACCTTGCCCTTGTTATCTACCTTATTGCATCTTTTAACAGTCTGGTCAGTTACGGATGGAGGGGATTCATTCAAGCTTATGCCGCTCTTATAATTCCTTCCGGGTTTTTTGTGCAATATATGCTCAAACGTCCTGTTTGGATTAGAGCTCTAGCCGCTATAATTATTCTCTTCCTGATGGCCCTTAATATTTTAAAAGCTTATCAGATACAAATGGGAGTGATTGACGGAAGCAGAATGACGCGTGCTTATTATTTCAGGGTATTATTTAAAACCAAGGTAACAGAAGAGGATCGTAACTTGTTGATGGTTAAACGATCAGAAACTGCTATAGATGCCATCCCTGACAATGTAAATTTCAATAATAAAGTTTTGTTTTCCCAAACCTTTGATGACAGAATCATCACAGATACTGTGGCACCTAAACCTTATGAAGGAGCAGGTATGCTTGAAATGAATCCTCAGGTAATGTATTCCCCTGATTTGAAAATCCCTTATAAGGAGATAACTGAGGAATATTACTGTTATATAAGGGCAATTGCTTATATTTATGCATCCGAAGATATTACTGATAATCTGTTTTTGGTGATTACAACCTTAAACAATAAGGATGAGCACATTAAATACAGGGCACTTTCTTTTAATGAAAATAATAAGTTTATTCCCGGTCAATGGAACAGGTTGGTAATGGATTACCAAACGCCGGAAATATATTCAGGAAATGAAAAGATCCAGTCAATGGTATGGTATCGTGGACAAGGAAGGGTTTGGGTTGATAATTTCAAAGTAATGGCTTATACTATTGACGGTTTGTAATTAAAATCGGTTATCATGAAATCCGGAATTTTAATTAGCCTCATTCTCTTCACTTTAATCTGTTATTCTTGTAAACCTGATGACGATGAGAAAGCCAAAATGCCTGTTTATGCAGGCATCACAAACAGTGAAATGCAATATACGGAGTTGAATCCGCCAATAGCTGTCGAAGTATACCATGATACAACCAACAGCTATTACTATGGGTCGGATTCCATTGACATCGAACAGGATGGTACATTTGATATAATAATCAGAGTTGGGTATTTTGATGATGATACGATCTATTATCCAACCCAGAACTTCTATCCTTTTACCTCGCTAACAGTTAAAGACAGTATCCAGTTTGCAACTGAAGTTGAATATTATCCCATGGGATTAGGAACAACAGGAAAGATTTACTGGATAGACACTTTAAGTTACAATCAAAGGATTGATGACATAAACACCTGGTATAGTGATTATCTGCACCAGTTTATGTGGGTAGTTCCACCTTCATATTTCTGGGGTTCCAATGGAACATGGTACGATCTGTCGGATACGGAAAAATATATTGGTATGAGGATAAAAAGAGGAAACGAGTATAAATACGGCTGGATTAAAGTTTTTGCTGTATCATCTGAAGTACTTCTGTTCAAATCCTTTGCAATACAGAATTAAAAAGAGGTCAATGATAATTGCGACCCCTTTAATTTATGTTCGTAATTGGTAAACATTAACCAAAAATAACATTCCCATCCTTGTCGTATAATACTACCTCATTATTGAAGCGAATCTGTGCATGCTGACAATCCACCCTGTTACATATCAGCAGGCTGTTTGCAAATTGCGGCTTTTTATCAAGGAAAAGGGTGATAAGTTCGCCGCCACATGTACAAGGCGAAAAGACTGGTAAGTCAATGCCGCATTCCGGACATTTTATTGACAACAGTTCATCTTTTACCAATGGGAAACTTGAAAAACGGTGTTTCAATCCGTATACAGGATTAAGGGCTATAATGCCCTCTTTTTGTCTCGTCCTGACCTTAAGTAATATGCCACTATAACCATCAAAAGTTGCCTGGTCAGATATAAGGCTATGGCCATTTGGACAATAGCATTCCTTAATTATGATCACTTCCTTCAATTGGGAAATTTTCTTCCATTTAAAGGGATTTATCACAACCATTTCCCTGATTTCATCAAAAGTACCCATGCTCAAAAGTATTTGCGCTTAAATTACGACATTTTGGGTTAAATGTCAATATCCGGAGCTATCAATGACCAGCTTTCTGATCATACATCCATTCAGCATCTCTTCTGATCTGTTCATCAACGCTGATTTGATTCTTTTTGGCTTTTTGGGTAATATTTGCTAGCCATTCAGGGGTATTCCTGATAGCATTCTCTGTCTGCTTAACAATTTCTTCCCTGCTATGGTATTTTTCCGGATTCTTTTTTTGATCCATGTAAACCAAATATTCAGCTTCATCGGCTATTCTCTCTTCAAGTGATATTCCTCTGATCTTTGCATCCTCCACCAGTTTTTTAAAATGTACATCATATGCTCTTATCTGGTTGGAAAAGCTTTCCTTCTTATCATTATAGCCTGGTTTTAGAAGACTATATAATTGCTCATCAAAATTCCAGGCGAAATTATGCAGCATCCGGGATGTGACCATAATTATGATGATATCATTCCTTAAGATCTCATTCTTAAAGTCAAGTGAAGCAACGTTACCTGCCTGAGAACGGTCGGATTTGGTTATTTTTTTATTATAATACCAGAAATCACAACTACTGAAGGCTTTTGCCGGAATACCAAGGTTTAACCAATTAAAGTAGAAACTGTCACCAACAACCAGGACTGAAGGTTTTTTTGTGTTTTTGCTATCTGTAAATTCTATGACAGGATCAGGAGTAGGCTCATGGGGAATTGGAAAAATTAAGTTCATTGCAAGTCCAATGTCATAGTCCGGATGCCTTGGCTGTTCGGGAATAACATTTTCCCTGATTCTGATATTGGTGAGCTCCAGTCCGGTCAATTCTTCAAGATAGTCGAGCGCTGTGTCAGCACCAAAAGTTGCCCCATAATAGCTCCAATGCGTACCACACTGAGGAAACAGTGGGTATTCGGTTTTTCCTTTTATCGTTGAGAAATAAGCATTGAGGTCCAGGAAATTTACACCTTGTGCTTTTAAATATCCTGAGAAACATTCATAATTATTCATCCCTTTTGCCAGATGTTTATATCGTAAAGGGATTTTATCAGGATAGAAGGATGCTTTATCCGGTTCAATGATGACAACAAAGGTCTTATTCAGTTTCGACAAAGTGTCCTGGATATATTTAAGCCTGCTGACTTTCTTTGACCATGTATTTTCACCAATGAAATATTCTCCCAGATATTCTTTTATATAATCTTCTTCGAAAATTTCATGTCCTGAACCAACAACAGCCCCTTCAGCGCTGGCTTTATTGTAAAGGCTGTAGCCAAGCTGATTATTAAGACGTATCAATGAACTCCTAAATCCGACATGCTGTTCAATACGGTTATCCAAATCAACCTGAAAAGAGCCTTCAAACCAGGATTCCCAATTTAATGAATCAAGGTTGGGTTCTGTGGGTAATTGGAATTTCCCGTTTAAAGGCGGTTCCTTTACCACTTGCAGATGATGCTGCAAAGCAGGAATTAACAGGAGTACCAGTAATATAATGAAAATAAACTCCTTATGTCCCGGCCTTTTTAAACCGTTAACTTCATAATTCATGGCAATAAAATTACGAAGATGAACGAACTGTTTTAAGAGGTTTTAATAACTTTCTTTACTAATGTGCCTTTTTTTGTTTTAAGGACAACTGCGTAAACCCCTGCATGGATATTCAGAGCATCGATTACGAGACGATTCTGCAAACTACCTGCTTCTGACATTTCATAGATATACAATATTCTTCCATGCATATCAATTAAATACAATTTAACCGGAGTGGGCTCCTCTAAGGTATATGATACTTCAAACTTATCAGTGGCTGGATTAGGTGAGACTGATAAAGTTGCTTTAATCTTTTGAATATCAGAAACAGGAGTTGCTATGGAATAAACAGGTAATACAATATAATCGAGCCATGCACAGTCATCGCCGGTTGAAATACTATAGTCTTTGGTATATTTCCATGTAAATAAGTTATGACCTGCGGCGACACCTATTGTAGCTTTACTCCAATTGATATTACCCGACCATTTGGCTACTTCAGTCTGATTACAGAAAAATCTCAGGTAATCATAGGTTGGCTCAGATACTACCTTAAAATAGAAGGATAAAGAATCAGGGTAAGCAACATCCCATTCAAGTGCCAGGGTAGATACCTCATTATCAGTGATCACCCCTGAACGTGCACACCATTCGCCTTCATATGCAGAACCTTGCAACGGATACCAGGATGCATGCCCGGCGGTTTCCCAGTTATAAGAATTAAAATCACCGGATTCAAAATCTTCAAGTATCAGTCCTGTGTATAATGGAATTGTTTTAAAATAACTGAAGTAGTGATCACCAGTAATCGACAAATTAAAGTCAACTATCTCATTTAACGGAGCTTCCGGTGATAGCATAATTCCATAAATTAGTGACCATTCTTCACCGGAATTTAATGTATCCCTGGAAACACTACTCAGGTAAATAGTTAAATACGGATTCCATGTCGTAATGAAAGCCACTCCATTTGTCAATTCAGCACCACCAGTGTTAATTATATCAATCGCCAGTAACACTGTTTCTCCAGGGTCAAGGACTTCGTTATTACCATCCACAATTTTAACAGATGTTATTTCTGTTATGGCACGATAAGCAACCAATGGCACTGTTCTTGACCAGTTACCTTCATTCGAAACCGCATTTATTACAAAAGGCGTTTGATACTTATCTGGAACGTTGTTATGAGTAATTAAATGAAATGCATTAGGCAAAGTTAATGTATCTCCGGGAGCTAATCCTGAAATCGTTTCTATTCCATCCACTATAGTATAGTATGCATCAGATGTACTCAAATTCAGTGTTGTCTCTGAAAGACTGTAACTGTTAAGGTTTTTTATGTGGATTGTTATATAGACATCCTCACCGAAACCAATAATATTATCATCACCGGCTGCAATATCATAATCTATAAACAAGCCCTCTGTATTAAGATAAAGGATTTTATAACATTTTAGATTGTTTTTATCAGTAACACAAGCATTAATTGGAATACTATCCTGGATTTCATCGGTCAATCCAACTAACACACCTTCTTTTGTCAGTGAAATGCCATGATGGGTGTCCATCGGATCAAAAATGGTGAGTTGGTCTACTGAAGGAGTAAAATCAGGATCATAAGTCAAGATCTTGTAGTTTTGACCATCACCTGCAGAAATTCCAGCATGCCGTTCTGTATAAGAAGGTACAATAAATTCACCATAATTAATCTCAATTCTTCCGCTTGGATAAAGCCTTACTGTAGCATTCATAACTGTTCCAGTAACCTGGGTTACGCTTAATTTCCATCTTAAAGTAACATAATCTTCACTTTCTTCATACCAAATTCCTTCAGATGTACTTCCAATTACAAAGGGATGAGACATGCAGGGTGCTATCATTGCATTCTCAAGGAAATAAGTCCTTCCTTCAATATAAAAAGGCCAGGGTATATTGGAATCTTCAAACATTATAGATCCATCACTGGTTGCATAGATAGCTTCATAACTGTTTCCGTAAAATGGAAATGAGAAGGGAAGTTCAATTTTAGCCATTCCATTACTATTTGAAGAAGGCTGTAATTTGACTGCGTCAATAACTTGCATTTCTGAAACAGAATCTGTTATTGAATAATTTTCTGCAATATTCCATTTGTATGGTGGAGTTCCTGAAATCGCCTGTAAAGAATAAGAATAATTACTATAAAGTTCAATTGGCGGCAGATTATCAGTCAGTATTTCAACAGGGTCAAAATTTAAAGCAGCATTAACAGTTGCATAGGTAATTCCATTATTAACAAGCGGCAATTCAGATATATCACTATTAATAATGTTGGCGGCATTCGTGTAATCAATAAGCGCAAAACTTCCAATACTTCCACGTTCAACATCAAAAACATCATCTTCCTGAACCATCAGGAAAAATTTAGCTTCTTGTCCCGGAGTCAGGTATTGTAACAAATAATTCAGGTCTAAGCCAAATTCAATAACCGCCGGGCCTGAAGTTCCCTGCATTGGATTACATCCTCCCTGAAAATCAAAGATTGGATAATGCATTATATGGTCAGGTTGGGTTGCGTTTGGATTTGATGAAACACCCACCATAACCCTTAAATTTTTCCTGCAGGAATAAGTAAGTGATACCTTTGCAGTTAACTGAGGGATGTATATATCCTTAACATCAATGATTACAGCAGTATTATTCCAGATGCCGCCCTGCTGATACGCATCGGCAACTGATTTATACATCATATAGCAAAAACCCTGATCTCCCCATGTGTAATAACCTCCATATGTATTGGCGATAATAAATCCCCCGATTTCGCAATCACGCAGATCAATCAGGCCATCAAGGTTAATGTCAATATCATCAGTATATTGGCCATCATTATTATAATCCCATCTTATTTCATCATTATAACCAACTATTGTCATTGAATGGTTGGCAGAACTCCCCCAGGTATGAATAACATATTTTCCTGCTTCAGGTGTTCCTTCTTCCAGACGGTAAGATGGGGCTACATATTGTGCGTAAAAACATGAAATGCCTCCATCAGGTGATCCATTGCCATGATCAAATAACCAGTTTTTTAACGTTTGTAATCCTTCAACAGTGTTCAATTTTATTGAATAGACTTCGTTAACTCTGTTTTGCATTGCCTGATAGTAGAGATTGTAGCCGTTCATCCATCTTGAAGGTCCGCCTGCCGACATACCTCCGTATGATTGAACTGTAGGACAACCGGCATATTTCAGGATTTCATAGGTCTCATAAAAACTTACACCCGCATCGGTGCCACCATTTACAAAATTGTATGCAAAGTGGGTAGCATATTGGTTATCGGTTGAGCTTGCCGGAAAATTCCGCAAGAAGTCCATTTCATAAGTAAATACAAAACCTATACTACTTGCCTGGCCACACTCTAATCCTGCCTGATTAAACATCGGTCGGAACCATGGTTTTGAAGAGTTATTTACATAAGATGGCAACATGCGTTTTGTAACCGATTGGGGCAATTTAAATTCGGGAAGTGTTGAAAGTTGCGTAGAATCATAACTCGTCATTGGAGGGAGGTCATTTTGAGCAGGAAATGGAGGTTTTATTTGAGCTTGAAGAGAAAGGAGACCTGCAATTAAGTAAGCAAAAATCGTATAGAATATCTTCATAAGATGAATGTTTTACAGCTGTGAAATTAAGAAAAATATTTACGCAGTTAATCTATGAATACAATTAAAAGGCAAGTCCTTACCACCGGATATTTAATTCGGCTGACGAATTTTCAATCACAAATACCTTTTGTTTTCCGGCAGTTTCTTTACTTTTAAGTGTATTATACCAGGTAGGATCATAAATTTCTTTCAGGTACTTTAAACCATCCAACATTGTATTTGATTCATCTTGTAACAGGATAGTTTTTGAATTATCTGTCACCAACTTTCTTAATGCTTTATCGAATCCATGCAATACCACTTTCAGGATTGTAAATTTTGAAGGAATATTTCCCTCAGCTTTTGAAAATTGGATTACATGAGTTATGGGATCAAATAATATCTCTCTTTTAAAGTATTCGCCTGTCTTATAGCCAAGACTATAACCATCATCCTCATAATAAGTGAATGTGTTTTTAATATTCCCGTTATAGATGTGAACAAAAAGAGTATCCGACGGCTTTTCTTTGGTTGTCTGGATAATTGATTGTAGTGTGATAATCGAAGATTCTTTTACAAACAAAGGTATTTTATAGATTGGCACTTCTTCCTGAAATTCAGCTTCTCCCTGAATCTCTGTATCATTATAAAAATTGTACCAATTACCTTGCGGCAAAAAGATCGACTTGATTTTTTCCTGCGGAGTAACGGGTATTACGATCAGGGCCTCGCCACAGAGAAATTGATACTGATATGGAGACAGATAAATCTTATCATTAAAAGGATAGTCGATGCATAAGCTTCTGGCAACAGGTATACCTGTTTTTGCTGTTTCATAAAATTCTGAGTACAAATAAGGTAACAGTTGATACCTGAATTCAAGGAATGAACGGGAGATTGCTTCCGCTTCTTCCCCATAACTCCATGGTTCATTAGCATTTGAGAAAGCTTCTTTATGATTACGTGCATATGGTGAAAACAATCCGGTTTGCATCCACCTGATAAATAATTCTTTATTAGTGGTACCGATATATCCACCGATATCATCCCCGACAAATGCAACTCCCGATAATCCCATCTGTGTGTTTAGTAAAACCCCATTTAAAAGAAATTCATCACGGGCGGTATTATCACCTGTCCATACCGCCGCATATCTTTGAATGCCTGCAAATCCTGAACGTGACAATACAAACGGACGCCTTCCAACGCCATGTTTAAGGGCGGCTTCATAGCTGCTCCTTGCCATAAGCATTCCATAAAGATTTTTAGCTTCAAGGGCATTGGCAGAATCTCCATCAAAATCAAAGATGAGATTGTCAGGCAAATAGCTACCTCCAACAGCCGGCTCATTCATATCGTTCCAGGTGCCGTAAATTCCATTTTCAGGAAGGAATTTCATATTTATGATCCACCATTCCCTGCCGGAAGGTTTGGTAAAATCAACATAGTTATTCATACTGGGTGCAATTTCTGCAGTATAAGGCCGCCCATCAGGGAATTTTATAAAAACATCTTTTTCAAGACCATCCTTATGGGCAAAATAAGTGGAGTCGAGTTTTATTCCCGGATTCACTGAAGCAGTGACCTCAAATCCCAGGTCGGCCAGATTAGCCGTAAGCGCCGGCATATCAGGGAAACGATCCTTGTTAATCCTGAATGGTTCGTAATCCTGAAGGTAATCTGCATCCAGGACAATACAATCAGCAGGTAATTTCTTACGCCGTAAAGTTTCTGCAATCATTCTTACATTATCATCCGGGAAATAGCTGCACCTGCTTTGATGATACCCCAAACTCCATAAAGGGGGCAATGGCATTCTACCGGTTAGAAAGGTATAATGTTCGATTACTTTTGCAACGGTAGTATCATAAATAAAGAAGTAATCAATCCCCCCGCCTTCAGTTGTAATTGATGAAAAATCAGGAGTCGATAAGCCAAAATTAAAAAATGACTTGTAAGTGTTATGGCTAAAAATCCCATAGACTTCATGATTATGGATACCTATAAAAAAGGGAATGCTTACATACATAGGTAACCGGGGATCTCCGTATTTATAAGTATCTGTATTATTCAATGTGTATCCCATGCCCCTTTTATCTAAATTACCTAATACTTCGCCTAATCCTACAAATCGCTCGCCAGGCTGAAGTTTCTTATAAATTGTAGTCCTGTTTCCGGAATATCCTGTACTAAAACCCGCGCCAGGCATATCTTCGTTAATTACAGTACCCTTTTTGTTTTTGAAAGTAACCCTGAACAAAGGAAGTTTCTCAATTTCTGCAATCAAAGCTTGGGTCTCAATTTTTATGATCTTATCAGTTTCTGTTAAACTAAAAGCCTCGTCAACTGGTATTGCATCTTCAGAAAGTGAGTAAGAAAAATCTCTGACTTTGCACAGTGCTGAGGCTGTGACTCTGATGATATTTTGATTGTATACTTTAATACTTATGCTTCCTGTTTCAGCAATTCCCTCGATTCCTGTAGCGGTTTTGTTATAACTTACAAGTCTTCCAATATCCTCTGCCTGCCCAAATATCCGATTGATAATAATGAAGAATAGCAGGCAGCCGATTGCTGATTTGATAGTAATGCTGAATCTTTTATTCATAGTTATCAAAATTTTATTACCGAAACCTCCAAAGAACCGCCTTATGCTAAATGGATCAATGCATTGATTTCAAGTCATTTCCTATTTTCAAACCATTTACTTTCGAAACCCAGTTTCTTCAGACCATTTTGGATATCCGGTATTTGCATAAATAATTTCCAAAGGAGACCGGTACGGTAATTCTCAATCATGACAACAATGGGCCCCTGATCAATTGCCAGATGACTATTTGCATACCAGTTATGAGTTTCACTAAAGCCATCTACAAAACCATATTCACTCCATATCCTGTCACCCAGGTTATAATAGAAATGCCTTAGTGCCTGCATTGAATATTCAGGGGTAAAGGGAAATGAAGATAGAGCAGCAGTTGGCTGGATAACTCCAGGGTCAACTTCGGGACAATGTGCAACATATCCTTTATAACTGTCACCGGCAGTCAATCCCCAGCAAGATTCTGAGTATCCCTTATATTCTTTGGGATTATCAATACAATAGGCACGATTTATCAGTGTATGATTCTTAGCCTGAATAAAATAATCTATTCCATATGAGTCTGTTAATCCTGTTGGATCAATACCCATAAAGGTGTATTGCTCAAAGAAAAGTGGTCCACCCATCAAATAATTACCCAATGGAAGTTCTATTCCATAATAGCTTTTTCCATTCCTGAATCCAGTGCTTCCGGTCCAGCTGCCTTTGTAAACTTCTTCAGTAATAGAATGATTGGGAGAGGAAGCTGCCATTATATAAGTAATAAGGCATTCATTCCAACCCCAGATAGGGAAATTCATGTCAAAATCATTATTTGGACTCCAGTGCCAGTAAAGCTTATTCTCTCCTTTAGTATGCCAGTTCCAGTTGGCAATATCCCACATTCTGGTTATCCTGTTCCTTAGGTAGATTTCCCGTGGCGTGGAATCGTTAAAATATTCCCTTGCGCATAAAAAACCCATCAACAGGTATGATGTTTCAACAAGATCAGCTGCATCGTCCAATCTGTCGAATTTAATGGTCTTACCTGTATTGCCATCCATAAAGTGGGGGTAGATACCATGATAACAATCAGAATTAGCCAGAAAATCAGCTATTTTAGAAAGACGGCGTACCGCTGTATCCCTTCCTATCCAGCCTCGATCAACGGCAACAATCGTGGCCATTATACCAAATCCGGTTCCGCCTATTGCACATGCATCCGGGCCAAAGGGAGTTTTGCTGAAATTAGGTAACCCGTCAGCCTCGTTAATATAATCCCAGTAATGCTCTGCCAGCACTGTATTACTTCTTTCCCTTGCCAATCCGCTTACAGGATGGGCATAGTGCCAGAAAAAGCGAAATGTCTGCTTTTGCACCAATTCAAGTAATTCATTATCATCTAATCCTTGAATTATTCCTTCAACGGGAATAGCCGACTTTTCAGAAGTAAATCTAAGTTTAGTATCCTGGGCATCAAGAATTTTGCTGAAGAAGAGCACCCCAATGATCAATGCGATTGGATATTTCATAATTGCAGGTTTATGATAGCCTGCAAGTTAATCAATTCTGGCTTAAATATCAATTAGCACCTGAATTAAGCAGCCCATGAACTTATTACTGTATCAGTGCTTTATTTCTTCCTCTTTGATTTCAACAGGCTTCTTTATAAGTAATGAAGCTATAATACTGACTGCCAGTATAGAGGCAATAATGGTTAATGAAACAAATGGATCGAATTTGTAAAAATCAGATATTGTCATCTTAATACCCACGAAGACCAGGATAAGAGCTAAACCATAATGCAGGTAAGTAAAAAACTTTAATGAACCTGCCAAAGCAAAATAAAGTGAACGCAAACCCAGTATTGCAAACACGTTAGATGTGTAAACTATAAAAGGATCTTTTGTGATGGCAAGAATTGCCGGAATTGAATCCACGGCAAAAATGACATCAGTGAATTCTATCAACAGAAGAACCAGGAATAATGGTGTTGCTACCCATTTCATATTTATTCTGCTGAAAAAAGCAGGACCATGGTATGAAGAGGTTACCGGAATGATTTTTCTGGTTATCTTAAGCACCAAATTGTCCTCAATATTTACTTTGGTCCCTTTATTAACTGCTATTTTTACACCGGTGAAAATGAGGAAGATTCCAAAAATGTAAATGATCCAATGGAACTTCTCGATTAAGGTAATACCTGCAAATATGAATGCAGCCCTCATCAACAAGGCACCTATTACTCCCCAGAAAAGTACCCTGTGCTGATAAGCAGGTGGAACACCGAACGAAGAGAAGATCAGGATAAATACAAATATATTGTCAATACTGAGTGATTTTTCAATTATGTAGCCTGTCAGGAATTCCACAGCAGGGACTTTCCCCAGGTAATGCAATATTCCATAATTAAAAATGAGTGCAAGTACAATCCAGACAAATGTCCATGTTATCGCTTCACGAAACTTTATTTCATGTGCTTTCCTGTGAAATATTCCCAGGTCTATAGCAAGCATCAAAAGGACAAAAAGGTTGAAACCAACCCACCACCAAATGTTTGACTCCATAAAAGCTAATCACTTTAAAGCCGCATAAACTTTAAAGTGATGATAAATGTTCAGTTGAAAATGTAATCAGGAAATTACCCTTTCTCACTTATCTTATTCAGTCGATTGACATCCTTTAAAGTAATCGACTTATTATTCGATTCAATAAGTTCACCGTCCTTAAACTCTTTCATGATCCTTATTACACTTTCTGTCGACATGCATGTAAGATCACTCAGGTCACTCCTTGTAAGAGGGAGTTCAAATGATTGTGATTTAAATATACGGGTAGCAAGGCATAATAATATATCTGCCAATCTTCCATGCAACTGCTTTTGGGTTAAGCTGAAAAATCGTCCATAAGCCTGATTGGAACTTTCATTTATGATATTAAGAATACGATAACAGAATGCAGGATTCTGTCTTAGTAATTGTTTAAAAACCTGAATATCTATCAGTCTGACTCCAGTTTCAGTATACGTACTTACACTATAAA
Organism: Lentimicrobium sp.; assembly: GCA_035297395.1. Classification (GTDB taxonomy): domain Bacteria; phylum Bacteroidota; class Bacteroidia; order Bacteroidales; family Lentimicrobiaceae; genus Lentimicrobium. Next base: position 140,818 of record DATGZB010000011.1, read on the forward strand.
CGAACTTATTATTTCCTTCAAATAAGGATTGCAGTCCAAGCAGATTGAAACGTGGAGTAATAGTAAGAATAAGATCTTTTGGCGGACCTTCAAGGTAAACCTTCACTAAACCTTTTTCAATATACATGATATGTGAAGCAAAAGCACCTTGTTTACATATAGTTTCACCTTTCTTATAATTAACAAGGACTGAAGCTGCATCAATTAATTCCTTTTCATCAGGAGTCAGCAAATCGAAACATGGTACCTGATAAACAAATGATACACAAGTCTCTGCACCGGAAAAAGCCATATAGTCATCTAATTTTTGAATGCTAAAAATAGTACAAATGATTGCATATTTTATGATTTACATCAGTTTTTTTTTGACAGACTGCATCTTTTAATCCATTACATCTCTTTTTTCCGACTTCACAGGTCATATCGCATTCTTATAGTTTTGGGGCATCCTTTAATTAAGGGACTTTAAAGAAAACATTATTGTAAAAAACATCAAAACACTACTATGAAAAAGTTATTGAACATTGCCCTATTACTAGCCTTAGTGCCAGTTTTAATGATGAGCTCATGTAAAAAAGATGAACCTGATGCAGTTAATGCATACACAACTCTTAAAACTTACATGATAGAAAACTCTCTTGATCTTCCTGACCTTGCAAAAAATTGGATCATTGATCCAAAATCAACAACAATGGGTGGCGTAATTGATTCATTATCAGGAACCATTCCTACACACTATGTATTCGACATCAGAAGTGCAGCTGATTATGCAGCAGGTCATATAAAAAATGCGATTAACGTTCCATTGAAAGATGTGGTAACCACTGCCGCCAATTACACTGATAAGCCAATTTGCGTTGTCTGCTATACCGGTCAGACAGCCGGTCAGGCCGTTATGGCACTCCGTTTATCAGGGTTTGCCAATGCAGTTGTCCTCAAATGGGGTATGGCTGGATGGAATGGCAATTTTAAGGCACCATGGGTGTCAAACAGCGGAGCAGTAGATCAAGCTAATGGTAATATTGCTGTTGGCAATACTAATTGGATTACCACGGCAAGCCCGGCACTTGGCTCATTTGCTGAGCCGGTATGGACTTCAACAGCAACTGATGGTGCCGCTATTCTGAAAGAGCGTGTTCAGTCTGTTCTTAATGCTGGATTTACTCCTGCATCAGCAGCTGATGTACTTGCTAATCCTTCAACTTATCAGATTTTTAATTACTGGCCTGTTGAAGACTATACCACATTCGGCCATTATTCAGGTGCTTATGACCTGCCTGTAATTGCATTAGCCGGAGATCTGGTAAAGGCATTCGATCCATCAAAAGAAGCGCTCATATATTGCTACACCGGACAAACTTCCAGTATTGCAGCATTTTGGATGAATGTACTCGGTTATAAAACTAATGGCATAGGTTTCGGAGCTAATAAGCTTGTTTATGATCAATTAAAAGCAGCAGGTAAGCCTGTATTCAAAGGTTCCAAGAACTGGCCTGTCGTCACTGACTAATTCATTTAATTCAATGCAGGATCTTAGTGATCCTGCATTGAATTTATCCTAAACAAAGAAACATGAAAAAGATATTTTACTCACTGGTTATTACCTTATTTGGTACTACAGCAATTTATGGTCAGGGTTGTATGGAACCTTCCACTTCAAGCGCTGGTCCGCAGATTATCGGGTATTTTCAACCTGAATTTCGTTATGAATTTCTGAAAGATCAGGATAATATAAATTCTGAAAATACGGCTACCTGGTGCATTCGCAGGGCTCGTATTGGTGTTGCCGGAAATATTCCATATGATTTCTCCTATTATGTTCTTACTGAATTAAGTCCTTTCCAGAATGGCCCGTATATCCTTGATGCTTTTGTTTCCTACAACAGGTTTAAACCATGGTTCCGGATATCAATGGGTCAATTCAAAAAGCCTTTCGGACTGGAATTATCAACCGGTTGTCAGGATCTCTATACAATCAACCGTTCGAAAGTTGTTGAAGAACTTACTGCCCCTGATCGTGACCTTGGGATAATGGTTAGTGGAACCTCCGGAGCAAAAAAACTATTTGGACTTGAAAAAGAAAATATTGTATCATGGTACCTCTCCCTTACAAATGGTACAGGCAGGAATGTTTTTGATGGTGATCTTAGTAAGGATTTAACAGGCAGGTTGGTGATAGCCCCAACAGAATGGTTGAGCATCGGAGGCAGTTACATGGCCGGTAAGAAAAAGAATCCGGATGTAACAGTTACAGCAAAAGACGAGAAAATGAGGTATGGTGCTGACATTCAGTTGAAAAAATACAACTTCATACTGCAGGCAGAATATGTTTATGGTGAAGATAAAGGATCGAAACTTATTGGCGGAGGTTGTGGCTCTACTCCTGAACTGGTTGCAGGTAATTTCAAAAGCAATGGATATTTTGCACAATTGATGTACAACACCAAATGGAAGATCATGCCTGTTATTAAATATGAAACCTATGACCCTGACATGGATCTTGAAAATTATGATCATACCAATTATAGTGTTTCAGCCACAACTTTCGGATTAAACTACTATCCGAATGATTGGTCAAGGGTTCAGCTGAATTACATATATAAATCGGAAACCAGTTCTTCCAGTGAACTTGTCAATTATAATGAATTTCCTAATGATATGCTTCAATTGCAAGTACAGGTTAAACTCAATTAAATCAATAGGCATGAAAAATAGTATAAAGTATATAATTTCATCACTTTTAGTTGGCACATTATTGTCAGTAAGTCAGGCAAGCCCTTCATCTGTTGATGCCAAAATGCTAGCCGCCGAGTTAAAAAACAATAAAAATGTCATTCTTATAGATGTTATGGCTGCAGATGTTTATGCAAAGCAACATATCCAGGGTGCTATTAACATTCCACATAAAAGTCTGTATAAGGAAGGACCTGTTGAAGGTCAATTCAAGGATGCAGCAGAGCTTGCAACTTTATTCGGGAATAAAGGAGTAAGTAATACTGCAAAGATCATAATTTACGATGATGGATCGCAGAAATACAATAGCAGGGTATGGTGGATATTAAATTACCTTGGAGCAAATGAAGTCTTATTGTTTCATAAAGACATGGCAATGCTGGAAGCAGCGCGTATACCCCTGACTGTTACGCCAACAACTCTTAAACCTGTGACATTCGAAGTAAATCTGGTACACGATATGAATATTGAGATGGCATCATTAAAATCCATCATAAACAATCCTGATATTATTTTACTGGATGCACGTGAAAAGGATGAGTATGATGGACTCGATAAAGCAGGCAAAAGTAAAGGGCACTTGCCAAATGCTATCTTTATGAATTTTAAGGAAGTACTGACAGAAAATGGTCAATATAAATCCGTAGAAGAAATTAAAGCAACTGCAACCAAGTTTGGTATAACTCCTGAAAAACAGGTTATCGTTTACTGCCAGACTGGGATAAAAGCCTCTGTTCTTTATTTCGCTTTTAAGGAATTAGCCGGCCTCACCAACGTACGCTTATATGCAGGTGCTTATGCAGAATGGGCATCAGTTAATGAAAACCCGATTATTAAATAACCGGTAGTAGTGTTTCTTTGGAGAAAGCTGTCTTTGGAAAAAGGCAGCTTTTTATTTCTCACAAATTTCTTTTAGTGTCTTCAGCGCACGGGGCCAGGCCTCTTCAAAGTACTTCCTGTATTCCATTAATCCTTCGAGTTCTACCGTAAGCAGGGTGCTTCCATCAACTCCAAGATATGAATAATCTTCCAATGAGCCAGCCCACCCTTCTGCTTCTTCACCTGATGTAATTTCTTCACCGTTTTTGTAAATCCCTATATGTTCAATACTAATATACCTATTAGGTATATTTTCCCTGATCATACTTACCATACCACCCTGATTCCCATCCTGGTCAACGCCAAGAAAGTAAATCTTTGAACCTTTTTCCCAGGAACCTACAAAACATGAACCGGGATTGAATTCAGCAGTCCATTCATTATACATCACTTTATCTATCATGGTCGAATAAACTCTCTGAACATCAGCATTGATCGTTATTTCAAATCTGAGCTTATCCGGATCATTGTTTGATTCAACATACTTTTTAAAATTATCCATGATAGCCTGCCAACCTGATCTCTGTAAATCATGCGGATTCTCTTCCTCAGGGTCAAAAGTCTCCTTAACAGTGGTGTAATTGCCATCAGATATAAAATCTACATTCACTTTCCGACCATCCTCCATTGTATAGGCAATATTTTTTAAGTATTCGACATTATTGTAAATACCCGAAAAATCAAATCCGCTGCTACCATCCTTTGCCTCCATACGTGCAACAAATTTCCCTCCTTTCCTCAGGTCATTTTCAGCCCGGGGAGTGTGCCAATCTTGGGAGGCGGAATTCCATTTAACTATATGTTTGGGATCATTCCATAAATTCCAGACCTTTTCTGGTGAAGCATTAATCACGGACTCTACCGTAATACTTTTTTTCAAAGTTTCCATAGTCTACTGAGTGTATTAATCCGTTTATACTTATAAATTGCTTGAGATTAAACCTACAATCCTTATCTAAGGTTCACTTATGTTTTTTAAGAAGAGTAACATTTTTTTGCTGTGTGTTAAGGATGGCAACAGCCATCATTCTGTTTAGCCGCGGATTATAATGCGTAAGGTCAACATAGCACTTACTACAGGAATCATCCACACTGGAAATATCATAAAATGAAGATAACTGCCATTGATGAATAATCTCCTTAATTTTTGGTACGATATAATTAAAATTCACAAAAAGGGGAGCAGTGTTAGTGGTTAAGGTATCTTTCCAAAATGGATTACCTTTTTCCAAAATGCCGATTGGCTGGTAATAGATGCTAAAAGGTATTTCATAAGCCTCAGTTATTTTTTGAAGGTACTGATAGTTAAATTTGTAAAAAACCTCAAGTTTCCAGATTACGTAATTTAATCCCGCTGTATCAATAGGTTTATACGGACTCCTGAGTACTGTTGATTGGAAATGCTGTTTTGGATTTAAATTATACATGTTTTCAGGATCATAAACATTATCGTATTGATTCCATGGAAGCAACTTTTTTTGGTCAGGTCCTTTTTCCCGGCCCATCATTGATCTGATTAACCTGGTAGCTGGCAATTGCTTAAGAACAGAATTGCCGGTTTCTTTGGTTGCAATGTTGTAATCGCTCGAGTATGCACTCTTTGCAAGGGCGGGAGTTTCTAAGGGATGAAAATTCGTCTCAATCATTCTGGTTATATCATTCAGCCCGTCAATAAAAATAACCCGTGAGGGTTTATAACCTTTCTTAAGCAGCAGGAGCATTTTCTCGATTTCATTTGTCTGATGGTAAGCATGAACACCAAAATTTATGTATGTATTGCTTGTATCCAATCGATTAAGGAAGGAACTGATTGTTTCATCATCCTTCACACCCTGCCCAAAAGTTGTTGATCCTCCAAAAACCCAAACCGCTCCGTTAATCAAAGAAGCAACGTTCTTTTGATTTACTTTCTGGTCAAACCTGACTCCCTCAAATCCTACATTGTAAAATGATGAAGTTTGTATCTTTTCCTGATACTCAAGCACAGGATGATTCTGGTATGGATTCGTGAATAATATCAGTTCCTTAATTTCCTCATCACTCTTGCCAGGGTAGATAGAACGCATGAATTCTATTGAATCATTAAAGACATCCATCGGGTCATAGTAATACGCTCTTGAAGAAATATTCTTTACAGGTTTATAGAGAATTATAGCTGCAATGAAATTTATGATCCCGAAAAGAACGATGATGTTCAAAAAAATCAGAGCCAACTCCTTATATTTTTCATAAAGCCATGAAAGGAATTTCTGTTTTTTATAAATAATACCCCATCCAATAGCTATGAGCAATATCGAGAAAAACAGAATACCACTGAAAATTGTGGTAGGAAATGTTTCGTTAAACAGCCAGCTAACCAGCCATGGATTGAGTATAAGTCCGATAAAAAGAAAAGGTAAACCTGCCAAAAGGTATTGCCTTATTAAATTCTTCATTTTAAATTTAGTCTAACTTGAACTCCTCTTTCCAATTAAAATCGGATACAATTTTCTTTTGCTGTTTTTTATCGAAAAGGAAATTACCCATTACCAGATAATCTATCTCAGTCCGCATGAAACATTTATATGCGTCTTCGGGTGTACAGACAATGGGTTCACCCCTGACATTAAAGCTCGTATTTATAATTATACCATATCCAGTAAGGTTTTTAAAGTCATTGATTACTTGCCAATAACGTGGATTAGTCTTCTTGTTAACGCTTTGTAATCTAGCTGAATAGTCAACATGAGTAATTGCAGGAACGTCTGACCGCAGGTAGTAAAGCATATCGGATAATGTTCCATTGTGGTAATCTACAGGCAGGGGAATTCTTCGCTTTTCAACAACCGGCACTACCAGAAGCATGTAAGGTGAAGGCCTGTCAAGCTCAAAATATTCTTCAATATCTTCCTCAAGTACAGTTGGAGCGAAAGGCCTGAAACCCTCCCTGAATTTTATTTTAAGGTTCATCTTTCTTTGCATATCAGGATTTCTGGCATCGCCAAGTATAGACCTGCTGCCTAAAGCCCTTGGCCCGAATTCCATTCTTCCCTGAAACCATCCGATGACTTTTCCTTGTGCAAGTAATTTAGCTACTTCTTCTGACAGCAAATTGAAACTATCATAATAAATATAATCAGCGTTGAACTTTCGGGCAGTCTGCTTAATATCCACGGATGAAAATTCAGGTCCAAGATAGGCCCCTTTCATTGCATCCGGTTCAGTGTTGGCAACACGATCCCTGCCCAACCATATGTGCCAACCGGCAAGGGCGGCACCTAAAGCTCCTCCGGCATCACCCGATGCCGGTTGAACCCAGATATCATCAAACATACCTGAAGCAAGTAATTTTCCATTTGCAACACTGTTAAGTGCGACACCACCAGCCATTACAAGGTTATTGCTTCCTGTAAGTTTACGTGCTGTGTAAGCCATTTTAAACATGACTTCTTCAGTAACCTGCTGAATTGCCAATGCCAAATTCATATATGGTTGTGTCACCAATGATTCTTCCGGCCGGGGTGGTATTCCAAAAAGCGCCTCCCATTTCTTATTATTTGTCATTATCAATCCGGTGGCATAACCGAAATAATCCATATTCTGGATTATCGATCCGTCTTCGCGAATGTCCACAATATGCTTAAGTATTAATTTCTTAAACAGTTTCGTTTGTTCAGATTCAGGATTACCATAAGGTGCTAGGCCCATCAACTTGTATTCACCACTGTTTACTTTAAATCCGCAGTAATAGGTAAAAGCAGAATATAATAGTCCAATTGAATGAGGAAACCTCAACTCCCGAAGTATCCGGATATTCTTACCTGTTCCGTGGGCAATAATAGCCGTTGCCCATTCACCTACACCGTCAAGGGTTAAAATTGCTGCCTCATTAAAAGGTGAAGGATAAAAAGCACTGGCAGCATGCGAAAGATGGTGTTCGGGAAAAAGTACCGGTATATTGGATCTTTTTTCCCTGCCTAACTTTGAAAGTTCATCCGACAGCATTTTTTTCATGAAGAGCTTCTCCCTGATCCAGACCGGAATAGATGTCGTGAAACTGGTAAGCCCCTTAGGTGCGAAGGCATGGTATGTTTCCAGTAATCTTTCAAACTTAATAAATGGCTTATCATAAAATACCACCGCTGTTAAATTTTTATACTCTTGTCCACCTTCTTCCAGAACATACCTCGCGGCATTCACAGGAAACGAAGGATCATGTTTTTTCCGGGTAAATCTCTCTTCATGGGCAGCAGCAATTATATCGCCGTCAATGATCAGGGCTGCAGCACTGTCATGATAATAAGCCGAGATACCAAGGATAGCTTCTGACATTATTTTCAGTTTACTTTTAGAAAAGTGTATAAATAAATGGAGTAATAGCTGAACCGCTTGTAAAGACTATTAATACACCGAATACTAAAAGAACTATAATCAAAGGAAGAAGCCAGAACTTTTTCCTTATTCTCATGAAAGACCATAGATCATGTAAAAATTCCATTTTTCTTTTGAGTTTAGAGTAGCTAATAAGGGTTTTCAATATCACTTCGGTCATAAACATGATTCCTTTCTATCATCACACTTTCAGTGCTTTTATGAAACTGGGTTAGTTTTAAATTGTCTACTTTTAATAATTTTCTGATAAATGCAACCGGAACTACAATTAAATAGAAAACCATAGTCAGGATTATTTTTGACATGATTGAACCAAGGAGTTTTGAAAATGCAAACCAAACTACAGCCAACGGATGAAACCATTGCGGTATAGTCATGGTAACTACCAAAACCGGGATCGAAATCTTAAAAAACAATATATTTCCTGTGAAATACCCAATTATTGAAAGAATCAGTATCAAAGCCAGGCCTGTATCTTTACATTGTTCACGGCTTATGGCTTCTTTAAAAAAACCTTCTGATTCACTGGATAACTGTGACATTTTTAGTTTGATAAAAGGAACTGTTTGACCTATTAACGAAACACCAAACTGCTGATGAAAGTTTCACTCACCGGTTTCTTCATGAGGAGCATCAACCGGCTTTGACTGGGGTGATCCTTTCTGCCTTAAAAAGATTGATAAAATAACGATTGCGAAGACGGAAAGGAATTCACTTTGCCAATTTTGGAAGGATTCGAACCAAAGGCGGCTTTGTGTTAAATATTGCATGATACTCAAGGTTGATTCACCTTTTAGCGTTCTGAAGAAATTCTCATCTCTTAATAACCATGACAGAATAAAAAGAATAAATAAAGCGATGCTTAGTGAGTTCTCATAAAGTTTTAGAATAATTCCTCCCTTTTTAACAGGCCAGGGAGCTTTTCTTCGCCTGGGATTTGGTTCCTTATCAGGTTTATCTTTTGCATCAAGCTTTTTTGATTCAGAGGATCCTTTTTGCCTCAGTGATACTGTAAGCACCACAAACAATGCCATTTGAAGGAATTCACTTTCCCAATTTTCAAATGTTGCCTGGAAAAAATGCCCAGTAGATAAGTATTGTGCAAATGAAACCTTATATCCATTATCCGGACTATTATCACTTATCTCGGCAGTAAACTCATGGTACCCGGTAATTGCCTGTCCTACAAGTGCTATAATAAAAAGAACAAAGAAAACTATCGACAGGCCATTCTCTTTAATAAACTTTTTCATATAGTACATATCAATGTAGGTTAAACGCAAAGCCATTATTGAATGTTCTTTAATTAACACCGCTTCAGAGTTTTCATGAGACAACTGCTGAATTGCACAATCGTTGTTTAATATTAATTTTGCACCTTTAATTACACCCCATGAGCGTTTTCAAATTATTTCCCGGAATTTCAAATGTCAGCCGGTTACTTCTCTTAATAGGCCTCCTGATTTTAGGGACTGCACTCTCAATTGGCCTGGCATACCTGGTGACGATTATTTTCATGGGAAAGGATGTACTGCTGGATCCCAATATCATGCTCAATATTGGATTTATTCGAATCATGCAGATATTAAATCAAATAGGTGTATTCATTATGCCACCCCTTGCATTGGCATTTTTCACTGAAACCCACCCCGGCCAGTACCTTGGTTTTAATTCTGTTAAAGGATCCCATATAATAGCAACTTTGCTATTGATATTTGGTATGAGCCCAATAGTAAGTTTCCTTATGGAATTAAATGAAGGCATGCTTTTGCCACAGAGTTTTCAGTCAATTGAAGACTGGATGAGAAGCTCCGAGGATAAAGCTAATGAACTCGTTCAATGGATGCTTTCATACACTGATCCTTTATCACTGGGAATCAATGCTCTTATGATTATTTTACTACCGGCTATTGGAGAAGAACTTCTCTTCAGGGCTGTACTCATAAGAATTTTTAAAGGTATTTTCAAGAATATACACCTGGCTGTTTGGATTTCAGCCATTCTTTTCAGTGCTTTCCATTTGCAGTTTTATGGATTTTTACCCAGAATGTTCCTTGGACTGGCGTTTGGATACCTGTTTATCTGGAGTGGAACCATTTGGGTTCCGGTAATGGCCCATTTTATTAATAATGCAACAGTAGTAGCTGTTACCTATCTGAATTCCAATGGAATAATCACCCAATCACCTGATGAATTCGGGCATGTTGATTCACCTCTATTAATAGTATTTTCGATTATAATGACAGCTGTTGTTTGTGTTTTCTTATATCTTACAAGAAGATCCTATTTACTTTTTCCGGTATCAGGATATTCGGATGAATCACAGAACAGTGAGCTGAATGCCTGAAAGTATTTAATTATTTTTGCTTAATAATTGATTGCCATGGAAAATAATGTGCTGATATATAATACCCTCTCGCGAACTAAAGAAATTTTTAAACCATTGCATCCGCCCTTTGCCGGGCTATATGTTTGCGGACCAACGGTTTATGGCGACGCCCATCTGGGGCATGCAAGACCCGCAATCACATTCGACCTGGTTTTCAGGTATCTCATGCATATTGGTTATAAGGTTAGGTACGTCAGGAATATAACCGATGTTGGCCATCTTGAAAATGATGCGGATGAAGGTGAAGATAAAATAGGTAAAAAAGCAAAACTTGACCAGTTAGAGCCCATGGAGGTGGTGAATTATTATACCAACCGCTACCATGAAGATATGGATGCCCTTAATGTTTTAAGGCCAAGCATTGAACCACATGCCTCAGGACATATCATCGAACAGATCCAACTCATTGAACAAATACTGGCCAATGGATATGGTTATGTTAAAAATGGGTCAGTTTACTTCAATGTTGCAAAATATAATGAGAATCATCATTATGGAAAATTGTCGGGAAGAGTTCTCGAGGAGCTGATTGCCAATACACGTGACCTTGAAGGACAGGATGAAAAAGAGAATCCGTTCGATTTTGCTCTCTGGAAAAAAGCCCAACCTGAACATATTATGCGCTGGCCTTCACCCTGGAGTGATGGTTTCCCCGGATGGCACCTTGAATGTTCTGCAATGAGCGCGCGGTATCTTGGTAATCCTTTTGATATCCATGGAGGGGGAATGGACCTGCTTTTCCCGCATCATGAATCCGAGATTGCCCAAAGTGTGTCTGCTAATAACATTGAACCTGTTAAGTACTGGATGCACAACAACATGATCACTATTAACGGTCAGAAAATGGGTAAGTCATTGGGTAATTTCATTACGCTTAAAGAACTTTTCTCAGGAAACCATAATGCGCTTGAAAAGGCTTATTCACCAATGACTATCCGCTTTTTTATCTTACAGGCACATTACAGGAGTACCCTTGATTTTTCGAACGAAGCACTGCAGGCAGCTGAGAAAGGACTTGACAGGCTTATGAAAGCTAATGCTCTCATTGACCAACTTAAACCTGGCAATCATTCTGACTCCAATGTAGCTCAACAATGGAAAAACTGTTATAATGCCATGAACGACGATTTTAACAGTCCAATAGTTATCTCAAACTTGTTTGAAGGAGTCAGGATCATTAATTCAGTGCATAACAACCTGGAAAGTCTTACTTCTGAAGATATTAAATCGCTTAAGGAGCTGTTTACTGTTTTCATCACTGAAGTTCTCGGCCTAAAAGATGATTCAGCAGATAATACTGGCAACAGCAAGATGGAAGGCCTTATGGATCTTATAATTGAGTTACGAAAAAACGCAAGGACTGCTAAGGATTTTGCCACTTCCGACAAAATCAGAAATGAATTACAAAATCTAGGGATTATCCTCAAAGATACACGTGAAGGAACTTCATGGGAAATTGAAAAGTAAAAACCATTCCAAATCCAACCATTTATGAAAAGTATAGTTAGAATATTACTGCCGATGATGATCATAACTTTCCTGGCAGGATGTACCCAAAAAAAAGAAAACATGGAAGCTGAATTCAGAGATTTCATACAGAAGTATGAATCAACAATCTCACCTTTGCAGACCAAGGCTTACACGGCCTATTGGAATGCATCCATTTCAGGCAAGGATGATGATTATGCCCTTGCTGAAAAGTATAATGTTGAATTAAATAACTTTTATACTAATAAGGCAGATTTTGAATTGCTTAAAAAATTCAAAAGTGAGGGAAATATACAGGATACCTTACTTCAGCGGCAACTTGAGGTACTCTACAATACCTACCTGGGAAACCAAATTGATACTTCCCTGCTTGCCAGGAAAATCAAAATGGAACTTGACATTGAAAAGAAATTTTCGAATTTCCGTGCAGAAGTTAACGGCAAGCAATTAAGTGATAACGAGGTTGAAGAAGTACTCAAAACCTCAACAAATAATGAAGAGCTACAGGCAGCCTGGCTCGGCCATAAGAAAATAGGTCCACTGGTAGCAAGTGATATAGTGGAACTGGTAAAATTAAGGAACAACATTGCAAAACAGCTGGGCTTTGATAATTACCATGCCATGAGCCTTCAGCTTAGCGAGCAGGACCCTGCTGAGATCAGTGCCCTTTTTGATGAACTTGATAACCTTACCCGTGATTCATTTATCCAGTTAAAAGATGAGATTGACACTTATCTCTCAGCTCATGTAAAAGTTCCTAAAGATCAACTAATGCCATGGCATTACCAGAACAGGTTCTTCCAGGAAGCACCTGCCATTTACACTGTTGATCTTGATAAATATTATACCACCCAGAACATTGAAAAACTTACCAGTGATTATTATTCTTCAATTGGCATGGATATCAGTGATATTATGGGGAAAAGCGATCTTTATGAGAAACCCGGCAAAAATCAGCACGCATATTGCATAGACATAGATAATAAAGGTGATGTGAGAGTTTTATGCAATATAAAACCTAATTATAACTGGATGAATACCATGATGCACGAATTCGGACATGGTGTTTATGATAAGTATATCGACAGGGATCTGCCATTTGCATTGCGAGTTCCTGCCCATACCTTCACCACCGAGTCAATTGCTATGCTGTTTGGCAGAATGGCTTCAAATCCCCAGTGGATGAATGATCTGAATCTGATTTCAAAGGATGAAAGAGACAAGATTGCTCCCGATGCCTATAAGGTACTTCGCCTTGAACAGCTTGTTTTCAGTCGCTGGGCACAGGTAATGTACCGTTTTGAAAAAGCCATGTACGAGAATCCCGATCAGGATTTAAATGCTTTATGGTGGACTTTGGTTGAAAAATACCAGATGATTAAGAAACCGGAAGGAAGAAACGAACCGGACTGGGCAAGCAAGATCCATATTGCTACTTTCCCATGCTACTATCATAATTACTTATTGGGCGAATTACTGGCTTCACAGCTTAATTTCTATATCACATCTGAAGTACTGCATTCAACAGATTTCATGAACCAGAGCTTTTACAATAACAAACAAGTTGGAAATTATCTGATCGATAAGGTTTTCAAACCAGGAGCCCGGTATAAATGGAATGATATGATAGAAAAAGCAACAGGCAGGAAACTCACAGCCCAATATTATGCTGATCAATTCATTAATAAATAAGGTATCGATAAATTAAAATCCTCATGGTCAGATCCATAGGATGAAATTTATATAAAATGAGGCTGCCTTGCCGGGCAGCCTCTTCTGTTATGTTCAAAAATGTGCATTCACCTGATTAAGTGTTCATAACCGATCACTGGTAAAGTCAAATCTTTTTTAAAATATTTTTTAAAGTGCATTTTTTTAATGCAGTTAATACTATGTGGATTGCTTGCTGTTGTTGAATATGAGATAAAAAATAGGCATTTTTATATTTATGCGTTTCGATATGATATGTCGTTTTGGCATAATATTTTATACTGGCTGAATAATCATCAATATACAGATCACCTAAAAAATTAATTGCCATGCGTACACAACTCTACTTAGCTATCATAGGAACAACACTATTATTCAGCTCATGCGAAAATGAATGGTTTGATGTTGTCAAGGGCTCCGGTCCTGTAGTCAGCGAAAACCGCAACACTTCTTCATTCAATGATCTTTCTCTCGCTATACCCGCTGATGTTTATATAACCCAGGGTTCAGAAGAAGGTATTACCATTGAAGCACAAAATAATATTCTTGATGTCATCAGAACTGACGTTAAACATGATGAACTTGAAATCAGATTTGATAATGGCATTGTTGCCAAACGATATGAACCCATCAAGGTCTTCATCGTTACAAATGATCTTAACATGATCAGGATTTCAGGATCAGGAAATGTGTACAACGAAAACCCTCTCATTACTGATGAATTGAATATCAGGATTTCAGGATCAGGCAACGTTGATCTCCACGATATTGATGCACCTGTTGTTGATGCTAAAATATCAGGCAGTGGTAAAGTCTATCTTGAAGGATATTGTAAAGACCAGTATCTGAATATTTCCGGGTCAGGGGATATTTATGCATTCGGATTATTAAGCGAAACTGCAGATATAACAATCAGTGGATCAGGTAAGAGTGAAATCTCTGTTTCCGAATACCTCAATGCAAATATCAGCGGAAGCGGTAAAATATATTATAAGGGACGTCCTGATGTAAATAGTAAAATATCCGGCTCAGGATCAATCTACCACGTTGACTAATATCTTACTCATTTTTAAATCCGGCCTTTGAGTCCAAAGGGCCGGATTTTCTTTTTAGAAATTAATACTTTCAACTACCAATCCAATCTTACCTGTGGCAACCACTTCAGAAATGATCCCTTTAGAGGTGATTTGAATTTTTCCGGGATAGATTTCATCAACATTTCCGGTCAGCAATAAACCATCCTGGACTTTGAAGCTTTTAAGATTTTGGTTTATTACTGACTTTACCATTTTCATTTCTTTGCCTATATTCCAGGCTAATTCCTTCGCGATCATCTTTCTGAAACCATCCTGATATAACCAGGAGGCTGATTTTATTAAAAAATTCTTTGTAGAAAGGTCATAATCAAAGTCATTTACCACCAATGATGAATCCTGCTGCCGGTAGGCAGGAATTCCTTTAAAATAAATAGTACCATTAAAAGAACCCGATAATGTTGTTTCAGCAACCAGATTCCCTTCATTACCATAAATTTTAACTGCTTCTATATTAACGTGTTTTCTTCCCTGACTGAATTTCTTGCCTTTCAGGTAAATTTCCGCGCTTTTATTAATTTCATCAAACCCAACAGTAAAATAGGCATGTAATTGTGAGTTCCCTTCAGGTACTTTTCCGAATAAAATATCAGGCAAGGGCTTTGTAACAGTTGTATTAACCGCATCAGCGAGGATATCATTATGACCAATTGAAAGGAGAATTGAGCCAGTTACGCCCACTCCATGTTTAATTACTCCCTTATCGGCACTTAGCCTTGATGATATTATTTTATCAGGTTGTACTTTTAACCATATGTTATACTGGTCGTTGATCTTAAAGGGATTATTTAAAGCATCCCATCCTTTAACAGCATAAGGTCTGAAACTGAGATCCTCTTTAATAGTTTCATCGATCAGACTACCGATTTTTTTCAAACTGGCCTGCATAATAATATCAGCCACAAACTTTATTGAAAAATCATATCCTGCAATCCGGATGGTAGGAGTTGAAAGCCATTCATATCCTTCAGAAGTTGTTTTGGTTGTGATGGTCCAGTCAGGATTCAATGTCAAATCGGTTTTCAAATTCAGCTGTATTGCTCCATTGAATTCATGGTAATCTTTAAGGGTAATCCCAAATTTAGTAATGTTGAAACCTGCATTTATCCATGTCTTCAATGGCACTTTATACGAAAGTGTATTTCCATCAATATCAAGCACAATATCACTCTGCTTCCAGGCTTTAAACATCACATTATCACCGCCATTGTTTTCCAGACTGTTGTCTTCCATTATCAAACCTGTGAGCTTCTTGTTGAGGTCTTTTTGAATGGTCTTAATATCTGACCGGATCGTCAGGTTGAGGGTGGATTGCTGAGAAGAGAACTTCCCCGGAAGGTAAACTTCAGCAGGTTTCTGGACTTTGACTGATGTGCATGAAAACAGAATAGAGGAGAAAATAATAAATGAAGTGTTTTTAAAATACCGGATTCTCATTTTTCCTGAATTTAATGATCTTCAATCCCGGGTGTTTCCTGATATAGCTTTTAATAATGTGTTTTGTATCCCGGTTATCTTCATAACATTTAATACAATTCTCCAATGATTCAGGGTCAGATGAAGCCGCCTCAACATATCCAAATCCAGTATATCTGCCTCCTTCTATCTTTACTACGGAATATTCATCCATAGTCCTGCCCCTTTCTATGATATAAAAGTCCGGATCCCGGAACCCCATTTCATTCAATGCTTTCTGAGCCCTGTTATTATAACTGTCAGGCGACTCAGCTCCAATGCATGCTCCTTTGCATTGTCGTATGGAATGGTAAAAACAAGCACTTGCCGTATTGTATAACCCGCAAAGTTTCTGACAAAGCTCATATTTTTCGATCAGTGAATATAAGAATCTTTCAGCAGTTTGGTGAGATGGAAATGATGCCAGTGGGACATTTCCGTTTAAAAGTGGGCTAACCTGGAAACAAATATATCCTTCCTCATTTGAAAAAGAAATGATGCTATAAGCATAAACTGTGCGACGCTGAGCCCTGTTATAGGGTGGCCTGAGTTTCTTTATTTCATGCGATTCAAGCAATAATGCAAGTAATTCACTCCCTGTAACTTCATAAGAAACTGAAGCAATCCGGTTTTTCATCTCAAGCGCCTTTGATGAGTCCTGGTTTCGGAAGTGTTGCTGGATGCGTTCATACATGTTGTTACTTTTACCAACATAAATGATGCTACCACAATCATCATGAAGGTAATAGACTCCGGTTTCCTCGGGCACCTCTTTAATAATCTCCGGAATTTCCTGTATTTGTGAGGTGATATGCTCTTGATCTACTTCCATCAACCTTTTCAGAAGCATAGTAGTAGCCAGTGCATCACCTGCGGCCCGGTGCCTGTTATTGATTTCAATTCCTATAGAGCTGCATAAATTGCCTAAACTATAAGATAAATGTCCGGGAAGTATTTTACGGCTCATTTTCACAGTGCACAGGGTTTGTCTCTTGAAATTGTACCCAAGGCTTTTAAACTCATGCCTTATGAAATTATAATCGAACGAAACATTGTGCCCGACGAAAATTGCATCTTCAGTTAATTCAACTATTTTCTTTGCAACTTCATAAAACTTAGGTGCATCGGCAACCATTTCATCGGTTATGCCGGTAAGCCGGGTAATCATGTAAGGAATAGGTTGTTCCGGATTGATCAGGGTAGTAAATTCATTAATGATCTTTTCCCCGTCGAACAAGTAAACGGCAATATCTGTAAGCCGTGCCTTCTGGTAACTACCACCGGTTGTTTCCACATCGACTACAGCATAGAGCGGCATAAACCAAGAATTCAGTAAAGTAAGTGTGTGTGTTCAGGGCGTTAAATTTACACTTATTTTGTTGTGTTCAGGGGATTAAGCAGCACTTTTTTATTTCGCAGATCGCAAAATATACACTAATCGGTCTAAACGTTATTTAAGCATTTTTTAGGCGTTACTTAAACGTTCTATGAAATCGCTTAGATAACGCTTAGAAAACGCTTAGGAAACGCTTAGATGAATGATTATATATCGTGTCATCATTTTTTTAATTATTAAAGGGCATAAAAAAAGGATTGCTTCTTTCCGAAAGCAATCCTTGGATAAGTGAGAATTTTTATAATTTGAATCAGATAATCCCAAAGTATGCGGATTACTTAATTTCTATCTGCCTTGCAGGCTTTTCTTTAGCATCCTCATGTTTTGGTATTGAAATGTTCAGTATACCATTATTATGGGTTGCTGAAATATTAGAAGGATCTACTGACTGCGGCAGACTAAAGGATCTCTTGAATGAGAAATAACTGAACTCTCTGCGCATATATCTCTCGTCGTTCCTCTCATCTTTCTCTTCTCTCTCTGAAGAGATAGTCAATACATTATTGTCCAGGCTGATCTTGAAATCATTTTTATCCAAACCTGGTGCAGCAACTTCAATCTTGTAATCGTTCTTACCCTCAACGATATTCACCGACGGCATATTTATACCTGTCTGGAATTCAAAGAGGTCTGGCATGAAATCTCTTCCAAAAAATTCATCAATAATGCTTGGAAAGAATCTTTTTTCTTTTCTTAATGTCGGTAACATAGCTCTACCTCCTTCTTTTTTTTGAATCATTTGTTAAATTGATTTATCCAACTTGTATGCCAACCAATATTTAACACCTGATCAAGGCAAATTCCAATGCCAATCTGTCTGATTTTTAATAATTTAACGTAATTTTTATTGACAATTTGACAGATATGACCAATTTATTGCGTCTCAAATTAACCGGTCTGATTGCGTCTCAAATGATCGGCTTGATTACGTCTCAAATTAATCCGGATTGGTCAGGTTTTGCCCGGGACCGCAGGGTGAAGGGTTTTTTACCTAATAGCTTGTAAATTCATTTTAATCCGGGAGGTAAGGATATCTATTGCTACATGGTTAGCTCCTCCCTGAGGAACAATAATATCAGCGTAACGTTTTGTGGGTTCTATAAACTGAAGGTGCATGGGTTTGACAAACTTTTCATAGTGGTCGAGTACCTGGTTGAATGAGCGGCCTCGTTCTTCAATGTCCCGCCTGATGATCCTTATCAGTCTGTCATCAGCATCAGCATCAACAAAAATCTTAATATCAAACCTCTCACGAAGCCTTGGGTTGGTTAGGATGAGTATGCCCTCAACAATGACGACTTCACGGGGATAAATCGGTATGGTCTCAGTAGACCGGGCACAGGTGAGGTAACTGTATACAGGCATCCCGATCTCATTCCCTTCGCTCAATTCATCCAGATGTTTAATCAGAAGACTAAATTCAATAGATGACGGATGATCGAAATTTATTTTAGCCCTCTCTTCAGGACTAAGGTGACCATTGTCCTTGTAATAAGAATCCTGAGGTATCACTGTCACAGAATCTTTAGGAAGGCGATTTATGATCTGCTTAACGACAGTAGATTTCCCGCATCCTGATCCTCCTGCAATGCCGATAATGAGCATAGTTGTTATATTTCCGGTTTATGAAATTGACCTTTGAATACCCAAAAAAATAAAGCCGGACAACTTTCAGGTTGTCCGGCTTCAAAGGTAAAGATTATCTTGGTTTAAGTCACATTCTATGTGGGAGACCAAATACTTAGTGGGGCCTTGAATTAAGCAAGGAATCCCAGAAGAATACCGGCAGCAACAGCACTGCCTATTACACCCGCAACATTTGGTCCCATTGCATGCATCAGCAGGTGATTTGTCTTATCGTATTCCAACCCTACAATCTGAGAAACACGCGCACTGTCAGGAACAGCAGATACTCCGGCATTTCCAATCAGAGGATTGATTTTATTTCCTTCTTTTAAGAACAGGTTAATGATCTTTACAAACATAACACCACCGAAAGTAGCTATAATAAAAGAAGCTGCACCTAAAGCAAAGATACCAACCGATTTTGCAGTAAGAAAGGTTGTAGCCTGCGTGGATGCTCCGACAGTTAATCCAATTAAAATGGTTACAATATCAATGAGCGGGCCTTTGGCAGTATCGGCTAAACGTTTTGTTACACCACTTTCTTTAAGCAGGTTTCCAAAAAAGAGCATACCGAGCAGGGGAAGTCCTGATGGAACAATAAAAGTTGTCA
>DATGZB010000012.1:0-4420 GCA_035297395.1 Lentimicrobium sp.
AAAGAATATCAGGTTAATCCAACTCAGCGTAGAAGAGGATTCATGCCGCGAAGTCTCTGATATCGGCCATACCAGGATTTACCGCACCGACAGGCTCGGAATGCCGCTGATTGAAACAGTGACCTACCCCGATATGGTCAATCCGGATGAAGTTAAAGAAGCCTGTGATTACATAAGATTCCTCAACAGAAGTACCGGCAAAGTGAGAACAGGCATTGGTGCAGGAAGGCAGGATGTTAATGTAAGTTGCCGTGGCGGACACCGGGTGGAAATAAAAGGCGTAGCACATACCCGCTGGATTCCCCAACTTACCCATAATGAGGCTTTTCGCCAATGGTCGTTACTTTTGCTCAAAGAATCTCTAATTGAAAAGATAAAGAATACCAGCGAATGGAGAATAAGCCATGTAAGGCTTGATTATCATGATTTCAAATTTAAATACCAGCCACTGGCTGATGCAAAAACCAACCGGCATGAAATCATTGCTGTCAATTTGCCGAAATTCAAAGCCGCTCTTAGCCACTTCACGCAACCAGGTAAAATGTTTGCCGATGAAATAAGCGAACGGCTTAAAGTAATAGCCTGTCTTGAACAGCCTAATATGACCCATAGCGAAGCTTTTGAACCAGTCCTCTCAACTAACGACATGGAGTTCATCAGAATGAAGCTTCAGTCAGCAGATGAAGATGCACAGGTCATTTTCTGGGGTCCTGAAGATGATATTAAGACCGCCCTTGAAACCATTGAAGAAAGATGCCAGATGGCATTTAAAGGCATTCCGCCTGAGACCCGTAAGTCGTTTGAAGACGGAACCACTATCTTTGAAAGGGTGCTACCTGGTGCCGACAGAATGTATCCTGACACGGACTCAAAACCAATACCACTTGAAGACGATTATATTGCAGAGCTGAAATCACGATTACCTCAGGAAGTGATTGAAAGATACCGGATACTTAAGGATTGGAATGCACCTGAGGACACCTACACCTATGTCTTCAAGAAAGACCTTTTCCCTCTCATAGAGAGAATTGTCAATGAGCTTAAGTATGATCCTGTGTTTGTTACAACACTGTTTGGCCATAAGTTAAAATACATCGAAGGCCAGATCAAACCTGTTGCCGAATTCAGTTACAAGATAGTTTATGCTTTATTGAAATTCCTGAATGAGCAGAAACTGCAGCCTGAACTTGCATGGCGCATGTTACCTGTTGTTTATGAGCACCCTAAGATTGATTTCCCTTCAATCCTCGAGAGTATAAAATTCAAAAAGATCACCTCTGATGATCTTCTGGCTAAAGTTCCATTCCTGAAAGAAAAATTCTCAGAGATTAAGTTTTCGGATGATCTCATAAAAGAGAGAGACTGGATAATGGGCCAACTCAGAATGATGGCTATAGGGAATATAAGACTAACCGAACTTTCAAACTTGTTGTAATTTTATAATGGCAATGGCAGACGATTTTTTCCAGGGATACAAAGGAGCAGCACTCAATATTTTAAAGAAATTTAATGTAAGGGTCTGGGGACAGGCAGAAGTGCAAACAACCCGTGGTGAATTCAAAGGTACCATCCTTCCACGGTCCGAGAATGACGATGACAAGCATATCGTTATGAAGATCATTACCGGTTATAATGTTGGTATTGATATCTTCACCATTACCGGAATGAAGGAAACCGGTTACAAAAAGGCCAACTACAAAATTCCTGAGAAAGAGTTTCCTTACACACAGGGTTTACCTAAAGTAAAACTTATCGGTACAGGCGGAACGATCGCCTCAAGGCTTGATTACAGGACAGGCGCTGTTATTCCTGCTTTTTCGCCCGGTGAATTATATGGTGCAGTTCCTGAACTCGCTGAGATCTGTAACCTGACCACTGAAAAAGTATTCGCTGTTTTCAGTGAAAATATGGCCCCTGATAATTATAAGAAACTGGCTATTGCCATTGGCAAGGAAATTGAAAATGGAGTTGATGGGATTGTTATCGGCCATGGCACCGACACGTTGCACCATACCGCCGCTGCCCTTACCTTCATGGTTCAGAATTCTCCGGTTCCTATTGTATTGGTGGGTTCGCAGAGATCATCTGACCGTCCAAGCTCAGATGCAGCTCTAAATCTTATGCATGCCTGCACAGCTGCAGGTCATGGTGACATTGCTGAAGTAATGGTTTGTATGTTTGGTCCTACCAGTGATGAGTATGGATTCCTGCATCGTGGAACACGGGTGAGAAAGATGCACTCATCATACAGGTCAACATTTAGGACCATTGGTGATACTCCATTGGCAACAGTAACCCGGTCAGGCGTTACACCTATTAAGCCTGAGTACAATCATCGTCGTAAAGACCGTAAAGTTACCATCCTGCCCTACTTTGAGGAAAAGGTTGCCATTATTTATTACTATCCGAACATGCAACCCGATATGATCGATTCTTTAGTTGAGAATGGGTACAAGGGAATAGTCATTGCAGGTACAGGGCTTGGACACGTAAACAAACCGCTCTATCCTGCGATTGAGAGAGCCTACGCAGCGGGAGTGCACATGTATATGACAGTTCAAACCCTGTGGGGATATGTTCACATGTTTGTCTATGATACAGGACGTGACCTTATGGCAAAAGGAATCGTGCCTGCAGCCAATATGCTGCCTGAAGCTGCTTATATTAAGCTTGGGTGGGCATTAGGCCAGACAAACGACCGCGAAGAGGTTAAAAGGATTATGCTGACTCCTATCAATGACGAAATCACTGACCGTGAACCTTACAATGGTTATTTAATATACCAGGGCGGTGTACGCGAAGTGGAAGATTTCGTCAGAAAAGTTCATAAATAAGCACAGCTTTTCGTTATTTTGCCTGTAAGGCTAAAATCTTTTAATGAAGCATTTTTATTTACTTCTTTTATTTGTGGTTACTGTTTTCAGGTTATCCGCCCAGGATACACTTACTGTAATGCATTACAATCTCCTTAATTATGGTAACTATACTGAATACTGCACAAACTCTAATAACAATCACTTCAATAAAGAAGGATACCTGCGAACAATCCTTGATTATATATCACCGCAAATTCTCACTGTCAATGAGATCAGTAACCTCAATTTTTATCATGAGCGCCTGTTAAATGAAGTACTTAATACTGATGGCCGTTCAACATACAAGAGGGCACCTGCAACCAATACCGCAGGCTCTGACATCATTAACATGCTCTATTATGATACTACTATCCTTTCTTTGAAATCAACTACTGTTATTCAATCACTTGTCAGGGATGTGGATCTTTACAGGCTTTACTTTAAAAATGCAGCCAAATTGGCGAATGGCGACACTATTTATATAAATTGCATTATAGCTCACTTGAAAGCCGGTGACAGCAACCAGGATGAGGTTAAACGCGGTGAGATGGCATCGAATGTTATTAACTGGCTAAAAGATCATGCACAGCCTGGAAACTACCTATTGATGGGTGATTTCAACCTGTACACATCAAATGAACCCGCCTATCAGACATTTACCGGTGTTTCTGCCGATGATTTTATATTTTACGATCCTCTCAATATGCCAGGCAGTTGGAACAATAATCCTTTGTTTGCATCTATTCATACACAATCTGTTTCCAATTCAGGTTCCGGTTGTCAGGCCGGAGGCGGGCTGGATGATCGTTTCGATTTCATCCTTGCAAGTGATTACATTATGGAAGGAAGTGATGATGTAATATATAAATCGGGAAGTTATAAAGCCATCGGGCAGGATGGTCTTCATTTTAATCAGTCAGTCACTAACCTGCCGAATAACTCTGTTCCATCTGATGTTCTGGATGCACTTGGCAAGATGTCAGACCATTTACCTGTTAAGTTAACGCTTGAAGTAAATGCTGAATTGCCGGAATCAATTCCCGAAAATGATCATTTCAATAATTTTTCGGTGTACCCTTTATCGGGCACCGAAGCAGTCCTTCAGTTTGATGCTGTGCAGAGATCATCAATTGAAATAAGGATATACAGCATCATGGGGCAGCTTCTTGATATTAAGCATCAGGAATCTTATACAGGGAAAAACAAGCTTAAAATTGATCTTAAAGGCCTTCAGAAAGGCTTTTATTTAATTGTACTTAGTGACAATGCCGGTAATTCGATTACAGTAAAGTTTATCAAATCCTGATTATCCCCTTTCTTGCAAGCCGTTAAGCACATCTTTACGTTCCCTTAAGTAACAGCGTAAGGCAGTTCTTAATAAGCAGCTTAAAGTCCACTTTTTAAGAACTGCTTTGTATCAGGCATAAAACAACAAAGGCTGCCTGAAGAGGCAGCCTAATGTGTTAAAAGGTTGGCGACGACCTACTCTCCCACCGGTTAGGCAGTACCATTGGCGCTGATGGGCTTAACTACTCTGTTCGGAATGGGAAGAGGTGGACACCATC
>DATGZB010000013.1:0-1858 GCA_035297395.1 Lentimicrobium sp.
ATTCAGGCCAATGGCGATTCCACGTTTTGTCACCACCCTGCGGACTTTAAAGGTTTATCCCAATACACTTTCAAGGGTTCAATTGCTTGATGAATTGCAGAAAAGACTTTCGGTAATAAAAGAAAGTTCAGACAAAACTGAGGCTCTTGATTATCTGAAAAATATAGCTTTATATATTTATTTAAGTAATAATAACGTAACCAATCTGCCTCAACAGGCAAGAACAAATTTAGATAGATGGAGTAAGGCAAATATTTCATTTAAGGAGGAACTAAAACTGGTTACGGAGTATTTAAGAATGGCGGATGAATTTCACTCTAACTAATCCTAAATAAAGGGCATTAGGAAGAAATATCCTAATGCCCTTTTTAAATCACATATCATGAGGAAATCATTCATTATATTGATGTTTATATCCTTACAATCATTTGCCCAGCCATGGTTAAAATATTATCAACCATGGACTCAAAATACTCCCGGATCAGTTAAATGTGATTATGATAATGGGTATTTATTTTCAATTGTAGGTGTAAACTATTCACCTTTCAATCAACATCAGATAATTCAGAAAATAGATGATAACGGGGATTTAAAATATCATTTTATTTTAGGAAACGGTTTAAATGAGGGTTGCAGAACTGACCTTTTTACATTAGATACTTTAGCAAATCAATTTTATGCAGGCTCTATATGGAGTCAAAGTCTATATGAAGATCCAATATTGCTTAAATTAGACTCATGTAAAAATAAAGTTTGGTGTACAAGATTGAATAACAACCCATCAACAGATTTTTTTTGGGATGTGGTTGTTACTCAGGAAGGTAATATTATTGCTTTAAGCATCCAGAATGATGAACAAAATATGGATGCATTTCACATTCACAAATTTACTCCTGACGGGCGACAAATATGGCGAAAGGAACTAGCTAGCGTTCAGCAACATCCAGGCATCTGGGACCCTGATCCTGTAAAATTGCTTTTAATGCCAGATGGAGGTGTCCTTGTTACAGGTATATGTTATTGGCCTAATCCCGGCGATTCAACCGGTTGGTATTATATAAGATCAATGCTGGTAAAAGCAGACAGTGCCGGTAATGAAGAATGGTTTTATGCCCATGGAATAGATGATTATGTCTATTCCTTATCTCTGGTGTCAAGTTATTACAATGGTTCAATTTATACTGATGGAGCAGGATATCCTGAGAATCTGTCATACTCAACTCCTCATTTTTTTAAACATGACATGAATGGAAATTTACTCTATGATACAAGAATTTTTATACCAGATTCTTATGACAGAACAGCGAAGGGAAATTCTCTGATGTCCTGCCAGCTTAATAATCATTTTTATGCCGGAGTTGTCATGTTTGAGAATAACTCAACCTCAGATGAAAGGCCAGCTTTGGTAGAAGTAGATACCTTTGGTGTAGTTCAGGATTTTTTTATGCCAGATTTGTCACTTTCACTTAATGGATCTGGTTTACCTGAAATTACCAACGATAGTAAAGTGTTAGTTCCTGGTGTGATCTATGCAACGAGTGGTAACGATACTTACATGATGCGTCTGTTAATTGATTCACTTCGGTTTGATTCCATTCCCTGGTCAAATTTCAATTATGATTCCTTATGTGAGGAACCAATTATAAACCACACAATATCACTGGACAGTTGCCTTATAGTGGTAAGCAATGATGATTATAAGCCTCCGGTACGCAGTACTTCCCTTGAATTAATTCCCTATCCGGTGCCTGTTGAAAATCAACTGGTAATCAAGCATTCAAACAGTCTGCAATTCAGGGATATCACCCTCATGTTTTACAACACTTTAGGTAATTTGATTGAGACTTTAAAAGTAAAC
>DATGZB010000014.1:0-104980 GCA_035297395.1 Lentimicrobium sp.
GGCGCCATCATAGTACACTGATACACTTGAAGAAGAATAGAAATAATCATCTATTCCGTGTACATAAAGCCATTCTTCATTACCGGCACTGTCCGCTTTTACCAGCATTGATCTTATATAATAATAACCTGTTGTATCGCCAGGATTTGGCCACCAAGTGTATCCGGTCACCAGGAAACCACCATCCGGCATTAATAGCAATTTAACAGGTTCAGGACTCCAGATATCAGGATGTTGCTGGACGCTGGCTAGCTCCTTTCTCCAGATTTGCCTTCCGTCGGGAGTAAATTTATGGATATGAAAAGCATCCATATTTTGTTCATCATTTTGTATGCTTACAGCAATTATATAATCTTCACTTGTTTCAACTGCATCCCACATAAAATCTGTTGAGGGATTGTTATTAAGCCTTGTGCACCATAGTTTATTTTTACACGAATCCAGTTTAAGTAAAACAGGATCGCTTGTTAATCCCTGATCCCATATAGCTCCCGGTAAGATAATTTCTTTATTGGAATTCAAGTTAAATAGATCAAATCTGCTTCCTTCTCCTAAACCTTCACCTAAAACTAAATGATAATTTAAATTTCCATTATCATCAATTTTCTGAATGATTTGATGCTGATTGAAAGGTGAATAATTTACTGCGATAATTGACAACAAATATCCATTATCGTAATCACAATTGACAGATCCTGGAGAATTTTGAGTCCATGGTTGATAATATTTCAACCACGGTTGGGCATTTGATTGTAAGGATATAAACATCAATATAATGAATGATTTCCTCATGATATGTGATTTAAAAAGGGCATGAGGATATTTCTTCCTCATGCCCTTTATTTAGGATTAGTTAGAGTGAAATTCATCCACCATTCTCAAATACTCCGTAACCAGTTTTAGTTCCTCCTTAAATGAAATATTTGCCTTACTCCATCTATCTAAATTTGTTCTTGCCTGTTGAGGGAGATTGGTTACATTATTATTACTCATATAGATAAATAAAGCCATATTTTTCAGATAATCAAGAGCTTCAGTTTTGTCTGAACTTTCTTTTATTACCGACAGTCTTTTCTGCAATTCATCAAGCAATTGAACCCTTGAAAGTGTATTGGGATAAACCTTTAAAGTCCGCAGGGTGGTGACAAAACGTGGAATCGCCATTGGCCTGAATTCAGGGGAGGAATAGGGTGATGGTAATGTAAAAATGATCAGTCCGTTTTTAAATTCAGTCTCAATTGGAATCTGAGTCGTATTATCCTGTGGCATTGCTTTTAACCCGGCAAGGATGAAAATGACTATTAGTGTGATTGTTCTCATTGTTTATTCCTTTATTAATTTACAATTACCTATCATTTTACCACCGCTGGTAGCAACAGCCACATACATTCCTGCCGGCCAGCAGGTAACATCAATCTTTGAGGCATCGGTGCCACTGTTTACTATTAAAATTTCAACCAAATTACCTAAAGTGTTGTAAAACATGAGGGTGATATCCCTGAATTGCAGACTGTTTGAATGCTTGATTATCAGTTGATTTTCAGCAGGCACCGGGTAGGGAATTAATTCAAGGGAAGTGCTGCCTACCGGAGGCTTATAATCATCATTGCTTACAATTATCAGGCAACTGTCCAGTGATATCGTGTGGTTTATAATCGGCTCCTCACATAAGGAATCATAATTGAAATTTGACCAGGGAATGGAATCAATTTGCAATGAATCAGTCAAACACCTTATGAGATAAACATTTTCAAGTTGGTCTGAACCTAATTTTACACCGGGGTAAAGAACTTTATTATTAGGTATTATCTCCGGTAATCCTGCATAACTTAAATTGAGTAAAGTATCTGGCATATAGAAGTTTTTTACAATACCCATAGTATCGATTTTAATAAAAGCAGGCCTTTCATTTGAAGTTGAATTTTGGGAATACATGTTTACATCTATAAAAAAGTTACCAAATGAATTATGAGATATTAAAGAATTAAATTTTGCAGTTCGATTATTGGTATCTTCAATATATATTCTAGTGTCAAACAGAAGATTACCAGTTAAATTATGCTTAAACAAATGAGGAGTTGAGTAAGGTAGATTATCAGAATTTGCAGCACCATCAGTGTAAATACGATTATTATGCAAAGTAGAAACCGTTGAATATGAGTATATATAGTCATTTATTCCATGCACATATAACCATTGTTCATTACCTGCACTATCTGCTTTTACTAAAAATGATCTGATGTATTTCATTTGAGTCGGACCTGGATTTGGCCAATAGCAGTATCCAGTCACAAGAAATCCACCATCCGGAAGCAATAGTAATTTCCATGCTTCTGGATCCCAAATATCGGGATGCAATTGAGCGCTTGCCAGTTCTTTCCTCCAGAGTTGAACACCATTCGAATTGAATTTATGAATATGGAAAGCTTGTGAATTTTGAGGGTCGTTTTGTATACTCAAAGTAACAATTTCTCCGGATGGTAATGAAACTGCATCCCAAAAAAAATCTTCATTATTGGGGTTATTAGCTAACTGGGTACACCAAACCTTATTTTTACACGAATCAAGTTTTAATAATATTGGTTCAGCCGAAATATTTTGACCCCATATTCCTCCGGGGAGAATATAATCATTATTTGAATTTCTTGTAAAAAGGTCAAATCTACTATTTTGATTTAAACCAATCCCCAAAATAATTTGATATTCTTGAGTCCCATTATCAGTTAATTTTTGAATTAACTGATGTTGATCATGTGGTGGATAATTGTATGCAATTATTGACAAAAGGTAACCACTATCATAATCGCAATTAATTGAACCAGGAACATTACTAAACCAGGGCTCATAGAATTTTAACCAGGGTTGGGCAAATGCATTTAAGGAAATAAGCATCAAAATGGTGAGTAGTTTTTTCATGACAAAGCTTATTTGCATGCCAGCTAATATACTTGAATGATAACTTAAATCCAAATTTATTTTTGTATAAAGCAAACTTAATATGTGATAAGCTATTAAGGATTATGTCCATTTCTTTAAACTATTATATTAATGGGTTAATAATAGAATATTTAAAATTGAAAAACCAGGCAGCTAATAATAATCAAATGACATAAAGAAATTTGATCAGCTTTAGTACCTTTGCTTATGAATCTAACCAAGCAAATCAAGGATAAATAAACTCATTACCATGCATATAGCCATTGCCGGAAATATCGGCTCCGGGAAAACAACGCTCACAGGATTACTTGCAAAACATTTTGGTTGGCAACCTCATTATGAAGATGTGGAAACAAATCCATATCTGCCCGCCTTCTATGAAGATATGCAAAGGTGGTCGTTCAATCTTCAGATCTACTTTCTTAACAGTCGTTTCAGGCAGATCATCGACATCAGGAAAAGCGGCAATACCGTTGTACAGGATCGCACCATTTATGAGGATGCCTACATCTTTGCGCCTAACCTGCATAATATGACCCTAATGACTACAAGGGATTTTGATAATTACGTTGCCTTGTTTGAATTGATGAGTTCATTTATCCAGCCGCCCGACCTGTTAATCTATTTAAGGGCAAGTGTGCCAACCCTTGTAAGGCAAATTCAGAAAAGAGGAAGGGATTATGAGAACTCCATCAGGATTGATTACCTGAAAAGCCTCAATGACAGGTACGAAAACTGGATAGAAAGATACAATCTGGGTAAACTGCTTATCATTGATGTGGATAACATTAATTTCTCCGAAAAACCCGAGGACCTTGCCAATGTAATTGAACGTATCAATGCTGAAATAAATGGACTCTTCTGAACTTAAAGTTATTGGTATAATACCTGCCCGTTACGGTTCAACCCGGTTTCCCGGGAAACCGCTGGTTCCCATTAACGGGATAACTATGATTGAAAGGGTTTACAAACAGGCATCATTATGCGCCAAACTATCAGGCGTGGTTGTAGCAACTGATGACAACAGGATATTTGAACATGTAAGGTCATTTGGCGGAAGAGTTCTTCTAACAGCTTCATCACACCGTTCGGGAACAGACAGGATAGCAGAAGCTATAGCTAAACTTGAAGGCCATAACGAGTGGTATGATGTGGTGGTTAACATCCAGGGGGATGAGCCGTTCATTCAGCCTGCCCAGATAGAGAAAGTGATCGATATCTTTGAAGATCCTTCGGCTGAAATTGGAACACTCGTCAAAGTAATTGAAAAGGGTGAAGATATATTTGACCAGAATGTGGTAAAAGTGGTAACAGACGGACATGGCAAGGCGCTCTATTTCAGCAGGTCACCCATTCCGTTTGTCCGCAATTCTATTTCAGATAATTGGCTCAGTGAAACTAAATTCTATAAACACATAGGTATTTACGGTTACAGGACCGATGCATTGAAGGAAATCACTGCATTAGAGCCTTCTCCCATTGAAAACGCTGAGTCATTGGAACAATTAAGGTGGTTATACAACGGCTATTCGGTTTTTACCCGTATCACAGACATTGAAACAATTGGAATTGACAGTCCTGACGATTTATCAAAACTTATCAACATTCCTTGATTAAGATTTTTGCAGTACTTATCTTAGCGCAAAATTGAGGAAGACCATGAAAACATTAGCGAAGCAGATAAGCGAACTATTGTTTGTGCATGATTGTGTGATCGTTCCGGGACTGGGTGGTTTTATTACCATTTACAAGCCTGCGCATATCAATCCTCATCATCACACGTTCTACCCTCCTTCAAAGTTGGTTACGTTTAATGCCGCACTCTCGCAAAATGACGGCATCCTGATCAATGCATACGCCGGGAAACAGGGTTTGACTTTCAACGAGGCCAAATCAGCTATCGAAGAAAAGATTCAAAATATTCGTATTTCACTCATCAAAGGCAAAAAAGTTGAATTTGAACCCATCGGGTATCTTGTCAATAACAAGGAAAACAATATTGAGTTTCACCCTTCAAATACGGTCAATTATCTTGGTGATGCTTATGGCCTTACCAAGTTCAGTTTTAGTCCGGTTGACCGATCCACTGTCACCAAAAGGGCACTGAACCGTCCGGCTGTAAGAAAAACCATGCGCTGGGCTGCCGTAATGCTACCTTTGGCTGCAGTTGCGGTTTGGGCTACCTTTAATGCAGGGTCTCTCAACAACCTTTATAATAATTATGCATCGCTGATCCCTGCCCATAGAGAAGAAGTTTCTGCCATTAAGGCTAAAACTGCTTCTCCTGAAGTCAGTGATCCGGCAACAGTTTCTGAAGAACCTCTTACCGATGTAACACGTTGCATTTCACCATCCGCAGTTGAAAGCACTACCTATGTTTTCAGTCAGCCTGAAGCCCTGAGCACTAACGGCACAGTAAGGACTATCCCAACCCGGCTGGAAAAGAAAACAGTTAATCCGAAAGTAAACGAGAATTATAATCAGGCAGGAGCCATCACTTATTATATTATTGCCGGAGCTTTTGGAATTGAAGAGAATGCCCTGAAACTGGTGAACCAATTAAAGGCAGAAGGTTATAATGCTGAGTTACTTGGACAAAACAAGAGAAAATTACACCTTGTCAGTATAAAAAGCCTCGGGGATAGAAGTTCCGCACTTAAGGAACTTCAGGCTGTTCACCATTCCGGTTACTCCAGTGCCTGGATGCTTGAAAAAGCAAACTAATCTTCAAATTATTCTGTTATTGTAAAATAATCCACAATCTTCCATGCCTAAAAAGAAGCATGCACGGTTTGCTGAAAATTTAACCTTCCCCCATCTTTTCCAGGTCTCTTTTGAAGAACTTCAGCAAAAAGATTTTGAGATGAAAGGAAAATGGAGGCAGTTCTTTGGCAATGATAATCCGATCATACTGGAACTTGGATGCGGAAAAGGCGAATATATAGTTGCTCTTTCGGCAAGATATCCTGAAAAGAATTTTATAGGGATTGATATTAAAGGTGCCAGGATGTGGCGGGGAGCTAAGACAACTTTTGAAAATAACATCAGGAATGCTGCCTTCATAAGGACACGTATCGACCAGATAGAATGCCTGTTTGAAGAAAATGAAATCGACGGGATATGGATAACCTTCCCTGATCCGCAACCGGCTAAAGCAAGAAAACGGCTGACCTCACCGATGTTCCTCAACCGGTATAAGAAGTTCCTGAAGCCAGACAGCATCATTCATCTCAAGACCGACAACACCGATCTCTTTACTTATACATTGGAAGTCATTGCTCAGGAAGGCTATGCGTTGCTGTTCCATACGTTTGACCTTTACAACAATGATCTGGAAGATGATGTTATGCTCACCCAAACCCACTATGAAAAGCTGTTTCTTGAACAGGGTGTGGCAATAAAATACCTCAGGTTCACAATGACCTGAATTGGATAATCTATGGGGTATGAAAGAAGAATCATTCTTTGAAAAAGTTTACGAGGTAGTAAAACTGATCCCTTTCGGAAGGGTGACTTCATACGGGGCTATTGCTGAATACCTTGGCTCAAAGGGATCGTCGAGGATGGTAGGTTGGGCTATGAATGCCTCACACGACTCACTCGAAAGCATCCCGGCCCACAGGGTTGTCAACCGGAATGGATTGCTAACCGGGAAACGTCATTTCGGCGGCAGGGATGTCATGCAACAACTACTTGAAAGTGAGGGGGCCATAATTGTAGAAGATCAAATTGTCAATTTCAGGGAGCTTTTCTGGAATCCGAAAGAACTGGACAAATTCATTTAATTCTAAAAAGGCAAAAGGCAAAAGGTAAAAATTCAAAGGAAAAAGTATCATCCGGTATAGATATTGTTACTATCTTTACACAATCTAAATAAGTCTAATTTTCCTTTTTATGCAATACTCAAAAGAGCTCGTCCTCAATGCATTAAGAACCGTTAAAGATCCTGACCTTGGCAAAGACCTGGTGACGCTTAATATGATTGAGGACTTAACAATCAATGAAAATAATGTTTCTTTTAAAGTTGTGCTGACTACCCCTGCTTGTCCGTTAAAAAACAAGATCAGGCAGGATTGTATAGATGCTGTAAAGTCGCTGGTGGATGAATCGCTGGTTGTTGATATTGAGATGACTTCGCGGGTTAACACCCGCAGGACTGAAAAACAGCAAATGCTTCAGGGAGTTAAAAATATTATTGCTGTGGTTTCAGGCAAAGGCGGGGTAGGTAAATCAACCGTTGCCGCTAACCTTGCTGTCGCATTAGGGCAATCGGGTGCAAAGGTAGGATTGGTGGATGCCGATATCTATGGTCCATCCGTTCCACTCATGTTCAACGAAATGGGTACAAAACCCTCAGCAGTTGAGAAGAATGGTAAAGTGCTGGTTGCGCCGGTTGAGAAATATGGAATAAAAATATTGTCCATTGGCTTCTTCGTTGATCCTCAGAAAGCACTCGTGTGGAGAGGGCCAATGGCTTCAAATGCTCTCACTCAGCTCTTTACCGAAGCTAATTGGGATGAATTGGATTACCTTATCCTTGACATGCCTCCAGGAACAGGAGATATTCATCTGACAATTGTTCAGAATCTGTCGGTAACCGGCGTGGCTGTTGTTACAACGCCCCAGGAAGTGGCATTAGCCGATGCAAGGAAGGCAATCGCCATGTTCACACAAGAATCAATTAATGTGCCTATATTAGGATTGATTGAGAATATGTCATGGTTTACACCTGAGGAACTTCCTGAGAACAAATATTATATATTTGGCAAAGAGGGTGGCAAGCAACTTGCAGAAGAATTTAAGATTCCCCTGCTCGGACAAATCCCACTTGTCCAATCGATCAGGGAATCAGGAGATAACGGCAAACCTGCTGCACTTGATATTACTTCACCGGTTGGAATAGCTTTCCAGGAGTTGGCTGAGAAAACCGCACAGCAGGTAGCTGTAAGAAATTTAACCCTTGAACCGACTAAGCCGGTTCAGATAACACATTAAGAAAATAAATACAATTATATCATGGCAACTGATAACCGAATTGAATTAACCAATAAAGTCAAGAACGTAATTGAGCAGATAAGGCCATATCTTCAGGCCGATGGTGGCGATATTTCATTTGTTAACCTCACAGAAGACAATGTAGTGAATGTAGAGCTCCAGGGTTCATGTGGCTCATGCCCTTACAGCAGGATGACTTTAAAAAATGGCGTTGAAGAAGCAATGCGTAAAGCGCTGCCTGAGATCAGGGCTGTTGAAGCATTGAATGCTTATTAAAAGAAAATGAACGAATAATTAGCTGATAAAAAGTTAAGTCAGGTATCTGGCTACAATTGGCATGCGCCTGCCCATACCAAAAGCTTTGGGTGAAATCCTGAGAATGGGCGGTGTTTGATATCTTTTCCATTCGCTGCGGTTAACCATCCCCACTACCCTTTTCACGATACTTTCATTGAAGCCCATGAGGATCATTTCTGAGGGGCTTCTTTTCATTTCAATATATGAGTAAAGAACCTGGTCAAGAAGCTCATAATCAGGAAGGGAATCTGTATCTTTCTGATCGGGCCGCAATTCAGCTGAAGGTGGTTTGGTAATCGTATTCAGAGGAATGATCTCTTTCTCAGCATTGATAAATTCAGCCAGCTTATAAACATCTGTTTTATATACATCGCCCAATACCGACAGGCCGCCACACATATCACCATATAGGGTTCCGTATCCGACGGCAGCCTCACTTTTATTGCTTGTATTCAGTAGAATATAACCGAATTTATTTGAAAGTGCCATCAGGATAACCGCCCTTGCCCTTGCCTGGATATTTTCTTCTGTAATATCAGGCGGAAGTTGTTTAAATAATGGGCTTAATGTTGATTCAAAGGCGGCCACTGTATATTTTATGGGTATTATATCATACGGACATTTCATGTTTTCGGCCAGTTGTCGGGCATCTGAAATGGAATGACCGGAGGAATAGACTGATGGTAATAACACCGCATGTACATTGTCAGGTCCAAGTGCTTCCGCTGCAAGAACCAGTGTTACTGCTGAATCTATGCCGCCCGATAATCCAAGAACCGCTTTCCGGAAGCCCATTTTATTGAAATAGTCTTTAATTCCCAAGACCAAAGCATCATGAATGAGTTGGATTACAGGGGGTTCATCCCTGAATGTATTATGTGGTTTAGTGGCTGTTTTCTCCGGGATGTGCTGAAGGTCAGGGTTTCTGTCTCCCGCATTAAAGTAATCATCGGTAATTTCAATAACCTTTACCGCCTCTTCAAAATAGGGCAGTTGATTACGGATATTGCCAGCAGCATCACACACCATCGAATTTCCATCAAAGATCAGTTCAGTCTGAGCCCCGGTATGATTAACATAAACAATTGGTTTACCGTATTTCAGGGCATTGGCTTTGAGCACTTCCTTCCTCAGGACTGATTGGTTATAGTTAAATGGTGAAGCGCTAATATTAATAATGATATCCGGGGTGATAGAATTCACCTGATCCAGGGGAAAAAAAGAATACATTGGTACTTCCGATGTATTCCAGATATCCTCACATACAGTCAACACCAACCTCTTGCCCCTGTAATCTATGAAACTAAACTTATTTGAGGGTTCGAAGTAGCGGTATTCATCAAATACATCATAATTGGGTAAAAGGGACTTATTGGCAATGGATTCAACTTTGCCATTGTTGAGGAACCATGCAGAATTAAAAAGTGGTTTCCCTTTACCTGTATTGTTTCTGGAAGGAGAACCTACAATAGCTGCGATTGATTTACAATGTGAGGCAATCACCCTCATATGGTCTTCACAACGGGTAATAAAATCATCAAACTCTAGAAAATCACGCGGGGGATATCCGGTTAATGCAAGCTCAGGGAAGACAACAAGGTCGGCACCTTCATCTATAGCAATGTTAATACCTGAAAGGATCTTCGATTGATTATACTGAAAATCCCCAATAAGGAAGTTATATTGCGCCAGGGCAATTTTCATAAAGGTAAAATAAGTTGATAAGAGTAAATTTTTAGAACATTACACCTAAACTCAGTTCTATAAAGTTTGGTTTGCCAAGATGTTTGTATGAAGTAACTATATTATTCTTTTTCAATGCATTAGTGAACCCATTATTGAAATTAACACCAATGACTGCCGAAGTATTGTTATCAATCGGATATTCAATCCCTGCTCCAATGATCATTGAGGCACGGAAAATCTGTGTCTGGTCATCAATATCCTTGAATTTTGAATCAACGACCGTTTGATTATTGAGGGTATATTCATCCTTTCCTTTTGAATTCATCCTTAATCCAAAGCCTAATCCTATTTGGCCAAAGTACTTAAGTTTTCCCATCTCGTTTGTCTTAAGTTTAAGGACAGCCGGCAATTCGAGATATTGAATTCTGTAATCCCTGAACAGGGTAACTTCTGTATCTTCTTTCAAGTCAGGATAAGAGAGTTGACCTCCCTGATATATGAAATTTATTCCTGTAGCAAGCGCATAATTCTTCGCGAAATAAAATTCTGAAACCACTCCCCAGGAGAAGCCGATTTTTGCACCTTCCGAATTGTATCTGTCTTGTGTTGACTTTAGCCAGCTTATGGAAGGTGCTGCTTTAACCCCAAGTACAAACGACCTGTATTGAGCCAATGCTGTTGAAGGAACAATAATTATTAAGCAGATAATGGTAATCAGTAAATGTCTTGCTTTCATACGAATTAGTTTTAGTAATTTTAATATGTTAAACATCGATCACCTTAGCATGATCTTTGTTGTAAATATAAGCAAAAATAGTGAAAATTGTAGTCTGCATTTTGAAATATAAAAATGTTGAAGATAGTTGTTATACCCTAAAACCATTACTATGAAAAAACTAATCTTTCTGGCTTTTGCAATTATAACTCTCATTCCTGCCTATTCACAAACCATTCCCGGACTTACACTTGGTCCAAAGATTGGAGCTACCTTTTCACGTTATAACCTGGATGAACTATCATTGGATGAAAAAGTAAGAAGCAGTTTTCATTGGGGTGCTTTTGTAAGATTCGGTGCCAGGGCTTATATCCAACCTGAATTATTGTTTATGAAGAAATCAGGTTTGCTGATCGATCCGCTTGCTGATGCAAGTGAGCAGAAGATATCATTGCGAACGATTGATGTTCCTGTTTTATTTGGTATTAAAGTGGTTGATATTAAGCTCACCAATGTCAGGATATTTGCTGGTCCCATTGCTTCAATTGTGGTCAATAAAGAAATTGAAGTAAATAATTGGGAAGATGCCCTGACAAAGGATGATATTCGTGGGGCAAACTGGGGGATTCAATTTGGTGCCGGCGCTGACCTGCTGATATTTACGGTTGATTTAAGGTATGAACTTGGTATGGGCGATTACCTTAAAAATGATGGTCTTACCATGAGAAACGACCTGATGACCTTAAGTGTTGGCTGGAAGATTTTGTAATGCTTATCTTTGCGCCATTGGATAATTTGCATCATAAAACTACACAATGAGCAGGCTTTTTCTTTATTCTTTTATTGGAGTATTATTTATTACTTCCTGTAAATCAAGCATTAAACCAAATGAAGATTCTTCAGGCACTCAAAATGGAATTCGTCGTTATGAGGTTGATCTTTTTAATATTGATACAAACTCATTCGAAGAAGGTTTAAGGAAAATACTTCCTGATTATAAAGTCTTTCTGGGTCAAACGATGCCTGACAAAAGTGGGATTGGTCAGTTAAAGGAGTTTGTTACCGACCCGTTAATCAGGGAAACCTACGCCTTCACTATGAAACAGTATCCTGATGTTCAGTGGCTTAATGAAGCATTTGATAAGGGATTCGTGCTATTAAAGAAAGAAATGCCCGCTTTTGT
Source organism: Lentimicrobium sp. (assembly GCA_035297395.1). GTDB lineage: Bacteria > Bacteroidota > Bacteroidia > Bacteroidales > Lentimicrobiaceae > Lentimicrobium. The sequence goes on from DATGZB010000014.1 coordinate 11,814, forward strand.
AGTTCCACAGGTCTATACCTATATTTCCGGATTTGATATCCAGATGCCTGTTAAGTATTCTGATTCAGCACTTATCATCGGACTGGACCTCTATTTAGGAAAGGATTTTTACTTAGACAAGAAATTGGGCTATCCTCTTTACATAACTAACCGGCTTGAGCGTGAATTCATTCTTCCGGATTCATTTAAAGAAATAGCCTGGGCACATCTGCCTGAACTACAATCTGCCACATTACTCGATGCTATGATCGAGCAGGGAAAACTTATATATTTTACTGAATTGTTGCTCCCTGACAGTAAAGCTAACACCTTGATCAAATACACACCTCAGCAGTTAGATTGGGTTGTAAGTAATGAACAGAACCTTTGGACTTTTATAATTGATAATCAATTATTGTATTCATCAGATCCAAAAGCCATTACGATGTTTATGACTGATGGGCCGTTTACCTCAGGTTTTTCAGAAGAATCTCCTTCAAGGACCGGTCACTGGATTGGCTGGCAGATAGTAAGGAAATACATGCAGAATAATGATGTGTCCCTGGAAGATCTGCTGAAAGATACTGATTCACAAAAAATATTGCAGCAGTCAGGTTATAAACCCGCAAGGGTCTAAAACTGGTTTTCCTTTGTTTTTTCTTGTTTTCCTCGTTTAGCCTTGTTTTTCCTCGTTTAGCCTTGTTTTTTCTTGTTTTTTCTGGTTTAGCCCAGCCAGTCAGTGAACTTTTTACATTTGTGTAAGTTTATGTGGATGAAAAAATTGTAAAGTGGAAATCCAGAAAGGCAAGCCTGAAGTTAAGTCGCCATGCAGATTGGTCTGCAGGCTTAATGAAAGCGGCATGTGCGTGGGATGTTATCGAATGCTGGATGAAATTGCCAATTGGGAAAGTATGTCAAATGAAGAACGTTTTGATGTTCTCAGGAAAGCCCATTTAAGACTGCAACTCCGAAATATTAAAATCTGAGTTTTCTATCTTGAAATACTCTGAACAATCCTGATTATCCTGCACAATCCTGAACCATTAAAAAGGCAGAAAGCAAAAATTCAAAGGAAAAAGTACTATCCTGAATAATCCTAGACTATCTTGAACTAGATTAAGCTAGATTAAACAAGAATAAACAAGAATAAACAAGGAAAAACTAGGCTGGGCTTTTGCAATATTTTCAAACTTAATTGTGTCTCATAGGAAAATACTTATTAACTTGCAAGTCCTAGGATTAAAGACTCAGACATGCTTGTTAAGACTTATGGAAGTGCAATTCTCGGAGTTAATGCTTTGATTATCACTGTTGAAGTTAATATTGAGATTGGGATTCAGTTTTTCATGGTGGGATTACCGGATGTTGCTGTTAAAGAAAGTCACCAAAGAATTGAGTCGGCCCTCCGTAATATAGGTTACAAAATTCCAGGAAAGAAAATTGTAATTAATATGGCTCCTGCTGATATCCGTAAAGAGGGTTCAGCCTACGATTTACCTATAGCAATAGGGATATTGGCTGCAAATGGCCAGATCCCGGCACACAGAGCTGAGGAATTTATAATAATGGGTGAACTTTCACTTGACGGCAGTTTGCATCCCATTAAAGGGGCACTTCCTATTGCCATTGAAGCAAGGAAAAAAGGATTCAGCGGATTCATTTTACCTAAACAAAATGCCAGGGAAGCAGCGATTGTCAATGACCTGAAAGTTTATGGAGTTGAGAATATACTTGAAGTAATTCGTTTTCTTCAGGGTGAGATTGAATTGAAGCCTGAAATAGTAGATACGAGGAAAGAATTCTATTCGCAAGTTACGGAATATGAATTCGATTTTTCGGATGTTAAAGGACAGGAAAATATTAAGAGGGCCTTAGAGATAGCGGCAGCCGGATCGCACAATGCAATCCTTATCGGGCCGCCAGGCTCTGGTAAAACCATGCTTGCAAAAAGACTGCCTTCTATCCTGCCACAGTTGAACCTTAATGAGGCGCTTGAGACTACAAAAATCCATTCGGTTGCCGGTAAGATGAACAGGAATGCATCGCTCATTTCAGTAAGGCCATTCAGAAGTCCCCATCATACGGTTTCAGCAATTGCATTGGTTGGAGGAGGCTCAAATCCTCAACCAGGCGAAATCAGTATGGCACATAACGGAGTATTGTTCCTGGATGAATTACCCGAATTCCAACGATCCGTTATTGAAGTCCTGAGGCAACCGATGGAGGATCGCAAAGTAACCATTGCCAGAGCCAGGCAAACTGTCGATTACCCCGCTAATTTCATGCTTATTGCTGCTATGAACCCGTGTCCGTGTGGTTACTATAACCATCCTGAGAAAAAATGCATCTGTAAGCAGGGGGACGTACAAAAATACCTGAACAAGATATCAGGACCGTTGCTTGACAGGATAGATATTCATGTGGAGGTCACTCCAGTGCCATTTAATGAACTTTCAGGTACAAGAAGTTCAGAAACCAGCAACATAATCAGGGAGCGGGTTGTTAATGCAAGAGCAATCCAGGAGTTAAGGTATAAAGAAGTTAAAGGAGTTCATGCAAATGCACAGATAACCTCACGGATGCTCAGCCAGTTTTGCAAACTTGATAATGCAGGGATGCAGATGCTGAAAAATGCCATGGACAAATTAAGCCTTTCTGCACGTGCTTACGACAGAATCCTTAAAGTATCAAGAACCATTGCTGATTTGGACGCAAGTGAGCAGATCATGCCCGAACATCTTGCTGAAGCAATCCACTTCAGAAGCTTGGACAGGGAAACATGGGGATGTTGATTAAAGTTATGACAAGAAAGTTAAAGCTGCTGTTCAAATACTTTAACTACCGTATGAAATCAAAAACTAAATACGGTATCCACTCCCCTTTTGTTTATGATTTTATAACTAAAGTCATTGAAGACAAAAACTACTATATCTCTTACCAAAAGGTTGAAGAATTAAGAAGGAGACTCCTGAAAAATAAAAATATTGTTGAGATTGAGGATTTTGGGGTAAGCGGTGGCAAGGCAGGTTACAAAACACACAGGGCACGTGTGAAAGACCTTACCGGTAGAAGTTCTATTCCGGCCAAAGAGGGAGAACTTTTACACAGGATTGTGAAATACTTCAGACCTGAGATCATGCTTGAGTTAGGTACTTCATTAGGAATCAGCAGTATGTATCAGGCAACAGGTTCACCTGACAGCTTTTTCATAGGAGTAGAGGGAAGCGCTACAAGAGCTGCGATTGCTGAACAGAATTTAAGTAAAGTGGCTGACCGGCAAAATTATTCAATTGTTATTGGAAATTTTAACAATATACTCCAGACGATTCTTCAGAAACTTGACTTTGTGGATTATGTTTTTTTGGATGGGAACCATGCATACAAACCCACAATAAGTTATTTTGAACAGTTATTACCTTATCTCCGGGAGAACTCAATTATGATCATCCATGACATTCATTGGTCGGATGAAATGAATCGTGCATGGAACCAAATAAAGAAAAATGAACGGATTTCCGTCAGTATTGACCTTTTCTCGATGGGAATTATCTTCTTCAGGGATGGCATACCAAAGCAGGATTTTATTATCCGGTTCTGACAATTATTCTTACATTTGTTCGTTCTGTTCAAAAAATTCCGCATGGATCAGGAGGTTATTCACTTAGATTCAATTACCCGTCACTTTAAAGTAGGTACTGAAACTGTAAGAGCACTTAGAGGTATTACCCTGAGTATAAAAAAGAATGAGTTTGTTGCATTAATGGGTCCCTCAGGATCCGGGAAGTCAACACTTATGAACCTGATTGGTTGCCTTGACACCCCAACCAGCGGAAGTTACTGGCTTAACGGCAAGGATGTGAGCAAATTGCTGGATGATGACCTGGCCGAAATCAGGAATAAGGAAATTGGGTTTGTTTTCCAGACCTTCAACCTTCTGCCCAGACTAAATGCGATTGAGAATGTTGCCCTGCCAATGATCTATGCAGGTTATTCAAAGAATGAGCGGACAGACAGGGCATTAAATGTACTTGAACAAGTTCACCTGTCTGACAGGGTAAAGCATAAACCAAATGAATTATCAGGAGGACAACGGCAAAGGGTTGCCATTGCAAGAGCACTTGTTAACCGTCCTTCTATTATTCTGGCTGATGAACCTACAGGTAACCTTGATTCAGTGACTTCTATTGATATTATTGGACTTATTGAAGAAATACACAAAGCCGGAAATACTATTATCCTGGTTACCCATGAAGAGGATATAGCCCGTCATGCACATAGAATTGTAAGACTTTCAGATGGATTGATTGCTTCGGATGAAATCAACAGCAATATAAGAACCATAGAATACTATCAGAAAGGATAAACCGCAGATCAGTGTTACTTGACCGGGGTTATTCTCTTATTTACGAATTTGAGGTTTTGAACATTGGTTTATTAAGTGCGTTACAAAAATTGAAAGGGTTACAATCATGGCATCTGAATTAAAGATATATACTAAAACAGGGGATAAAGGAGAAACATCCTTAATCGGTGGCACCAGGGTTCCAAAATACCATCACCGGATAGAGGCATACGGCACACTTGATGAATTGAATTCATTTATTGGATTGATCAGGGATCAGGAAGTAGAAGAAGAGATTAAACATTTACTGATAGAAATACAAGACAGGATATTTACTGCCGAATCATTGCTTGCTGCCGATCCGGCAGCTCAATTAAAAAATCTTCCCGGATTAAATGATGATGATATTTCTATATTGGAGAAAGCAATTGATAAAATGAATGAAACGCTTCCTGTATTAAATTCATTCATATTACCCGGAGGTCATACCACAGTTTCATATTGTCATATTGCCCGAACCATCTGCCGAAGGGCCGAACGATTAACAATCAAACTAATAGAAGAAGAACCGGAAACTATACAGGGAAACCTTGTGGTTAAATATTTGAACAGATTGTCAGATTTTTTATTTGTGCTTGCACGAAAAATAGCTTTTGATCTTGGAATAAATGAAACTGTTTGGATTGCAAGGTATTAGGCATGTTTTTTGAGTTGTTGTTATGCATAAAGTAAAACTTTATGAAACTCTTGTTTTTGATGTAAATTACTTTACTTTTGCAAAAATTTTAATGTTAACCGTTCTGACCTATGTATTGGACATTGGAACTTGCCTCAAAGCTTGAAGATGCACCCTGGCCGGCAACCAAAGAAGAGCTTATAGATTTCAGCATTAGATCAGGTGCACCGATGGAAGTTATAGAAAACCTTCAGGAAATTGAAGATGAAGGCGAAGTTTATGAAAGTATTGAAGACCTTTGGCCAGATTATCCCTCGAAGGAGGACTTTTTCTTTCATGAAGATGAATACTAAATAAAATTAAAGCCGCAAACCAGCGGCTTTTAATTTCTGTTGCAATACCCATCTGCCCTCCTTTCCTGTTTAATAATAATAATTTAAGTTAACTTTGCAATTCATTTAAAATCCGGGTTTATTTAATGCGCAATGCATTAATCTAATACCTATACTTAAACAAAATACCATGCTTTCATTTCTTAAGAAATTCCTTGGAACTAAATCAGATAAAGATATTCGGGAAATATTGCCATATATTGAGAAGGTAAAAGAAGTGTATCCTTCTATTGAAAAGCTCTCAAATGATGAATTAAGGAATAAAACCCTTGAATTTAAAAGAAGAATACAGGAAGCTATTAACGAAAAAGAACAGGAAATAGCTGCCCTGAAAGAAAAGATAGAGAATGAACCTGAAATGGATATGGATGAAAAAGAACATATCTATGAGGAAATAGATTCACTGGATAAACAGAGCTACGAGATAACACAAAAAGTATTGAATGACATCCTGCATGAAGCTTTTGCCGTAGTGAAAGAAACTGCCAAAAGATTTAAAGAGAATGAGACAATAGAAGTCGCAGCATCTCAGATGGACAGGGATTTGGCAGCTACCCGCGAAAGCATACAGATTGTTGGTGATAAAGCTTATTACCATAACAAGTGGATGGCCGGGGGAAATATGATCACCTGGGACATGGTGCATTATGATGTTCAGCTAATAGGGGGTGTTGTTCTTCATCAGGGTAAGATTGCTGAAATGGCTACAGGTGAAGGAAAAACCCTTGTAGCTACGCTGCCGGTTTATCTGAACGCTTTGCCGGGCAAGGGTGTTCATGTTGTCACTGTTAACGATTACCTGGCCCGCCGTGACTCGGAATGGATGGGTGTCCTTTATGAATTCCATGGACTGAAGGTTGACTGCATTGATAAACATCAGCCTAATTCGGAACCCAGGCGTAAAGCTTACCTTGCTGATATTACTTTTGGCACTAACAATGAATTTGGTTTCGATTACCTTCGTGATAATATGACGGGGAATCCTGAGGAACTTGTTCAACGTCCCCATAATTACGCAATCGTCGATGAGGTTGACTCTGTTTTGATCGATGATGCCCGTACGCCACTTATAATTTCAGGTCCCACTCCAAGAGGTGAAAACCAGGAATTTGAAGCCCTGAAACCTGAAATTAAGAAGCTGTATGAAGCCCAGCGTTCGCTGGTTACAAAGATTTTGGCTGAGGCTAAATCACTCCTTACTGATAATCCTACCCCTGAAAATGAAAAACCAGGAGGCGAACAGTTGTTCAGGGCTTACCGTGGTTTACCGAAAAACAAAGCTCTGATAAAGTTCCTGAGTGAACCGGGAATTAAGGCTTTAATGCAAAAAACCGAAAACTTCTATCTTGCCGAACAACAAAAAAATATGCATATCATTGATGACGAGCTCTTTTTCGTTATTGATGAAAAAAATAATACAGTTGAGCTTACCGAAAAAGGTATTGATCTTATTACTACTTCTTACCAGGACCCAAAATTCTATATCCTTCCCGATATTGGTGCTGAACTTGCCGAACTTGAAAGACAGTCGCTTTCAGATACAGAGAAGCTTGAAAAGAAAAACGATCTTATGCGTGACTACTCAGTTAAATCTGAACGTGTACACACCGTTAACCAGTTACTGAAAGCATACACTCTTTTCGAGAAAGATGTTGAGTATGTGGTTATGGATAATAAGATCAAGATAGTTGATGAGCAAACCGGCCGTATACTTGAAGGAAGACGTTACAGTGATGGATTGCACCAGGCGATTGAAGCCAAAGAAAACGTAAAAGTTGAAGCAGCTACCCAAACATATGCTACTATCACACTTCAGAATTATTTCCGTATGTATCGTAAACTTGCCGGTATGACAGGTACTGCTGAAACAGAAGCCGGTGAGTTATGGGATATTTATAAACTTGATGTGGTCGTAATACCAACAAACAGGCCGGTTGTCAGGCATGACCGCGAAGATTTGGTTTATAAGACTAAACGTGAGAAATTCAATGCAGTAACCGATGAGATAACAAACCTAATACAACAGGGCAGACCTGTTCTTGTAGGTACAACCTCGGTTGAAACCTCTGAATTGCTCAGCAGAATGTTGAAATTACGCAATATTAAACATAACGTTCTGAATGCAAAATTGCATCAGAAAGAGGCTGAGATAGTTGCAGAAGCCGGACAGGCAGGCACCGTAACCATTGCTACCAATATGGCGGGTCGTGGTACCGACATTAAATTGGGGCCTAAAGTCAAAGAAGCAGGCGGTTTGGCAATCATCGGAACAGAAAGACATGAATCACGCCGTGTTGACCGTCAGCTTAGAGGACGTGCAGGTCGTCAGGGTGACCCGGGAAGCTCTCAATTCTTTGTTGCGCTGGAAGATGACCTGATGCGAATGTTTGGTTCCGATCGGATAGCAAGTATCATGGACAGGCTGGGATTAAAAGAGGGCGAGGTAATCCAGCATTCAATGATCACTAAATCTATTGAAAGGGCGCAAAAGAAAGTTGAAGAGAACAACTTTGGTATACGAAAAAGGTTGCTTGAATATGATGATGTCATGAACTCACAACGTGAGGTAATCTATAAGAAAAGACGTCATGCCCTTTATGGTGAACGCCTCGCTGTAGATATATCTAACATGATCTATGACGTATGTGATACAATTGTCACCACCCACCAGGATGACAGGGATTATGAGGGATTCAGGTTATCGACACTCAAAACCCTTGCTACAGAGCCTGATGTAGATCCTGATGAGTTCCAGGGAAAGAACAAGGATGTATTGGTAGAAAAGCTTTTTGACCAGGTTTACAGGAATTATATTGAGAAGAGCAGGAGACTGGCCGATAAGGCATACCCGGTGATAAAGGATATCTATGAAAACCAGCCTCAGTATGAGAATATTGCGATTCCTATAACAGATGGGATTCGTACCATGCAGGTAGTTGCAAACCTTAAGAAGGCATACAATGATAAAGGCAGGGAGATAAACCTGGCAATTGAAAAGGGCGTGACCCTGGCGGTTATTGATGACTCCTGGAAAGACCATCTCCGTGAAATGGATGAGTTAAGGAATTCTGTACAGAATGCTACCTACGAACAAAAAGATCCTTTGCTGATATATAAATTCGAGTCTTTTGAATTATTTAAACAGCTTGTCCAAAAAACAAATAATGAGATATCATCCTTCATTGTCAAAGCCAATCTTCCTATTCAGGAATCATCACAGGTCAGAGAGGCACAACGGCCACGAAGAAGTGACCCGGGAAGGTATAAGGAAGAAAGAACTGATCTTTTATCCCAGGCAAATGCAAATACTCAACAGCAAACGGTCACATCACCAATACGGGTGGAAAAGAAGGTTGGTAGAAACGACCCATGTCCTTGCGGCAGTGGCAAGAAATACAAGAATTGTCATGGACAAAATGATTAAACAGAGTGATTTTACCTTGATTTACAGATAAATTTATCAATTTATTAGAAAGAAAATTTAACTTAACAACCACATGAAACGCTTCTGTCGAAACCTGCTGCTGGTTTCATTAATACTCGGCCTGCATTCAGGGCAAGCCCAACTGGCTTATAGTCCGTTCGTTGATTCAATTGCTGCCCTTTCAACCAATGAGGATATATTATTACTTGAGAGGCAACTTAGCGGTGATACCACAGTCACGGTAGATGGGCAGGTTATTACTATAAATTCAAGGCATTACCTTTCTACCGGTAATACAAAAGCGACCCAGTTCATTTTCGAAAAATTTGAAGAATATGGTTATACACCTGAAATTCAGTATTTCAATGGTGAGAGAGGAGCCAACGTTATTGCTACAAAACTTGGCACAACATACCCCAACCAGATTTATATAATCTGCGGCCACTATGACAATATGCCATCAGGACCGACTGCTCCGGGAGCTGATGACAACGCTTCGGGAACCGTTGCCACTATGGAAGCAGCAAGGGTCCTGAGGTCAATTGATCTTTTATATACAGTGAAATTTATTGCATGGGATGAAGAGGAAATTGGATTGGTAGGCAGTAATTATTATGCACAACAAGCACTCGCAAACGGTGAAGAAATTCTTGGTGTGCTGAACCTGGACATGATTGCCTGGGACTCCAACGATGACCTTGAATTTTCAATCGCGACGAATCCACTATCAACAGCATTTTCAAATGATTTCATTCTTACCAACGGATATTACCAGCCTGAACTTTCATACAATTTTATAGATGTGACTGCCAGCGATCATTCCTCTTTCTGGAATGCAGGTTATCCGGCACTTTTAGCTATTGAAGACTGGAATGATTTCAATGCCTTTTACCACACGCCAAGTGATGATATTCCTATATTGAACATGACACTTTTTGGAGCACTTGTTAGAGCTTCAATTGCAAATATTGCATCCAATGCGCTTAATCAAAGGTTTTATTTTGAACATTCTCCAATTCCCTCCGGGGTCTCAACCGAACCAAGGGAAACCACTTTAGTTGTTACAGGAGACCACGTTGTAGATACAGTAAATTATACACCACGGCTTTATTATTCATCCAACGGGCTGACTTTCAATTATCTGCTTCCTGTTAAAATTACTTCAGATACTTTTCAATTCGAGGTACCCGGATTCCCATTAGGTACTACTGTTTATTATTATTTTGCTGTTCAGGATGAAGATGCAACTATGATTGCCACCTATCCTGCCGGTGGTATAGGAATATCGCCACCGGGAACAGAAACTCCTAATTCATTCCTTTCTTATAATGTTGATTACATCTTTAACAATGAATCTTGTTCAGAAAACACTCCTTTAAGCATACTGGATAATTCTTCTACGACGGATCAGATTGAAATTACTCAACAAGGGGATTTATTTGACCTGGATGTATTGGTCGATATCACCCATCCTAGAACATCAGAATTAAGAATTGCCCTTATTTCTCCGAAAAACCATGCTATCCTGTTAAGTGATTATAATGGAGGAGAAGGTGATAACTACACCCAGACCGTATTTGATGATGAAGCTTCATTATCAATTGAGGAAGGAACACCTCCTTTTACCGGACATTTCAGACCTGAAGCTTCTTTAGATCAATTAGACAATGATCCTATCAAGGGAACATGGAAAATAAGGGTGAGCGATTCTGGCGTACCCAATTCAGGTACACTGAATAACTGGTGTTTACACTTGTTTTACAAGGATACAACGGTAATAGGTGTTAAAGAACTCTTATCCATCCCTGATTTCACCTTAATGCAGAATTATCCTAATCCGGCAAAGTCTTCCACAAGTATAAAGTTGAGACTCAAAAAGAGTGAACGCATAAATCTGAATCTTTATGACAGCCGGGGAACTTTTGTCAGGACTTTAGCACAGGGTTATTTTAATACAGGTGACCACCTCATTGTAGCTTCTATTAGTGATCTTGAGCCGGGCACATATTATTATACATTAAATTGCGATTCCGGAAGCAAATCGATGCGGATGCTGATCATAAAATGATTTATTAACTTTACTTAAAAAGAAAGTAATGAAATATAAAAGGATACTTCTGAAGCTTAGCGGCGAGGCATTAATGGGGTCTCAACAATATGGAATAGATCCTGAAAGGATAAAGCAATACTCTGAAGAAATAAGCAATGCTGTCTTTAATGATGTCCAGGTTGCTATTGTCATCGGTGGAGGTAATATTTTCAGAGGAATGCAGGGTAGTGAGAAAGGAACTGACCGTGTTAAAGGTGATTTCATGGGAATGCTTGCTACAATAATAAACGGCATTGCCCTTCAGGCAGAATTGGAAAAACAGGGTATAAAAGTAAAATTATTGTCAGGAATACCGGTTAATCCTGTTGCCGAACCAATGAATAGCGATAAAGCAATCCAATATCTTGAGGAAGGGAAAGTAATTATTATAGCAGGAGGGACAGGTAATCCCTTTTTCACAACTGACACCGCAGCAGTGCTTCGTGCGGTCGAAATAAAAGCTGATGTTGTAATGAAAGGAACCCGGGTGGATGGGGTATACTCAGCCGATCCTGAAAAGGTTAAAAATGCAAAGAAGTATTCTCAGATCACACTGAATGAGGTTTACGAAAAAAATCTTAACATCATGGACCTGACCGCGATCACAATGTGTCGTGAAAACCACATGCCTATTGTTGTCTTCAATATGAACATTAAGGGTAATCTGATACGTTTACTCAATGGAGAAGATGTTGGCACCTTAGTATTGCTTTAACCATATCTACTTTCGTATATTTGCGCGTTTACTGAATAAATTAATAACAATGAATGAAGAAGCCACATTTGTAATAGATGAAGCGGAAGAAGGAATGACTAATGCACTGGTGCATCTTGAAAAAGAATTTCAAAAAATCCGTGCAGGCAAAGCCAGTCCGGCTATGCTTGAAGGTGTCAGGGTTGATTATTACGGAGCCATGACCCCAATTGAGCAGGTATCCAATATTAATACTCCCGATCCTCGTCAAATTATAGTCCAGCCATGGGAAAAAGCAATGCTGGTTCCGATTGAGAAGGCTATTCTTGCTGCAAATCTTGGTTTTAACCCTCAAAATAATGGGGAGGTTCTCCGTATTGCTGTACCACCCCTGACTGAGGAACGCAGGCGCGATTTGGTTAAAAAAGCAAAAGTTGAGGTTGAAAATGCAAAGGTAACCATCCGTAATATTCGCCGTGCTGCAATTGACTCAGGTAAGAAACTGGAAAAAGAGGGTGTACCTGAAGATGAGATAAAGCAACTTGAAAAGGAAATCCAGAATTTAACGGATAAGAACATAGCCAAAGTCGACAAGCTTTTTGAAGCCAAAGAAAAAGATATTATGACAGTTTAACATCATAACAAACAAAAAAAAAGCTATCCCCTGAAGGATAGCTTTTTTTGTTAATAGACTTATCTTATTTTAATTCATTTAAGCTTGGGATTATTATTATGGCGTGAGGAATCCCTGGCAGTTTTTTTGGCAAGGTTTTCACTGAAAGCATGAGTGAGATCAACACCTGTTTGATTAGCCAGGCAGATAAGCACAAAAAGAATATCAGCCATCTCATCGGCGAGATTCATTTCCTTCTCGGTTTCTTTTTCAGATTGCTCACCATATCTCCGGGCCATAATCCTGGCAAGTTCACCAACCTCTTCCATCAGGATAGCAGTATTGGTCAATTCATTAAAATACCTGACCCCTTTTTCACTGATCCACCTGTCAACTAATAACTGTGCCTCTTTAACCGTCATTTAAACCTCCTGGGGAGTGGTTGATTTTCTAACTTCGAGTTTAAATCCTGACCCATGAATATTTTGAATGGATACATCCGCATCATGACTTAAATATTTACGAAGCTTGGCGATAAAGACATCCATGCTTCGTCCGATAAAATAGTCACTGCTGCCCCATACTTCCAATTGCGCTTTATCACGTGGCAATAACTTATTAATATTGGCACAAAGTAACCTTAACAGAGCTGCTTCTTTTACGGTAAGTTTCTGTGAACAGTCGTCGATGACCAATAACTGATTAAAAGGATCAAAGCTATATTTCCCGATTTTAATAATCTCATGATTCTTTTCAGATGAGATCCCACATCTCTTTAAGATAGCTTCTATTCGTAAAGAAAGCTCTTCACTGATGAATGGTTTTGTGATGTAATCATCACAACCTGATTTAAACCCTTTGATACGATCATCATTTTGACCTTTGGCAGTAAGGAAGATAATTGGAATTTTATCATCCAGGTTTCTTATATCGACTGCCAAAGTAAAACCATCTTTTTTAGGCAGCATCACATCAAGTATACAAAGATCAAATTTCATGTTTTTGAAAACCCTCAGACCCTCTTCCCCATTAGCAGTGAGGACAACCCTGTAACCAAGCGATTGAAGATATTCCTCAATCAAAGCACCAAGGTTATGATCATCTTCAACAAGTAATATCCTGGCATTATCCATAGGCTTCAGCATTAACATTCAGAGGCAAGCAAATTTCAAATGTACTGCCCTTATGCGGCGTACTTTTAACAGTTACTTCTCCTTTTAAAGCTTCAGTTATTGTTTTAACATAAAAAAGGCCCAATCCGAATCCTTTTACATCATGCAAATTTCCAGTTGGAACCCTGTATAATTTATCGAAGATCATTTTTTGTTCTTCATCACTAATACCAATTCCGTTGTCACTTACCATGAGATTGAAGTAACCATTCTTATTAGTAGTCCGGATTGTAATTTCAGGCTCATTTTTAGTGTATTTGAGCGCATTATCCAATAAATTACAAACAATATTCTGGAAATGTATCTGGTCCGCATTTATAAAGTAATCTGTAGCTTCAGGATAGAATTTAATATCTCCATTAAGATTTTTTAAAGAAAGTTCGAACCTGCTAATGCATTGATTGATAACAGCATGTGCATCAAATGTTGAAAGCTCTATTTTAAAAGCGCCCTTTTCCAGGACGGCAATCTGCAGGACCTGCTCTACCTGCTTTTGCATTCTTTGATTTTCGTCGAAAATCATACGGGCATATTTTCTTGTCTTTTCATCCGAAAGTATACTTTTAGGATTCAGTAACATTTCACTCGCAAGTGAAATAGTAGAAATGGGAGTTTTAAGTTCATGCGTCATATTATTGACAAAATCAGACTTTAATTCCGACAGTTTCTTCTGCTTCAGGAATGAAAAGATCATAAACGAAAATGCAAAAACTACTATACCAACAAGTAATAAAGAAATCAATAACCACGGCAACAACTGAACCAGTAATTTTTCTTTTTCATTAGGGAAATAAACAATTAAGCTGATCTGTTCAGTATTATACAGGCAAGATAATGAGACCCTGTGCCCTGCTTTAAAAAGCTGGTTTCTTTTATTGGTATTTTCGCCGGCAAGGAATTTTGCGGAAACAGGATCATAAATTCCCCAAACGTGTTCATGAGTCAGTTCACTTGCATCAAATTCCTGATGTAATAAAGAATCAATCCTATCGGGATTAATAACTGCAAGTATTTCACGCGTTCGCCTGTCACAACCCGGACCGCAAACAAATGGCATCTGACCAGTTATCTGCCTCTCGTCAAATAATCTGTTGACAACGCTTCTCAGGGTAACATTAACTTTTTTATCAATGAGTTCTTTTTGCAATTGCAGCGCATTCCGCATCCAGTAGAACTGAATAGCAATTATTCCAATTAAAGCAAAGGCTGCCAATGAAATAATGATAGTAATTGCGCGCTTTCTCATTAAACCGGTTATTCTCAGTAACAAAAATAGCTTAAATAAATGAAGTACAGAATACAAGAATGGTACCATCATCAACAACTTTTCTTATTAGTAAGTATACGGACGATAGTATTATTTTTACTCACAATGTTAATTTAAGTATGTTTGTCTAAAATTGGATCCATGCTGAAATCATCATTCCTTGCGAAGTCACCTGCAGGCTTAGAAGAAGTTTTAGCTCAGGAACTTTCAAAACTGGGGGCTTCCAGCATTGAAATCCTGAAGCGGGCTGTTTCATTCGATGGTGATCAGAAATTGCTTTATAAAGCAAATTATCACCTTCGGACGGCCCTTAGAGTACTTGTACCTGTCAAACAATTCACTTTCAATACTGAAAATGAATACTATGACCGTATAAGAGCCATAAATTGGGAATATTATATTGAAAATAGCCAAACGCTGGCGATCGACTCAACGATCAGTGATTCTATATTTACTCATTCGCATTTTGTCTCACAGAGAACAAAGGATGCCATAGCAGACCGGTTCAGGGAGAGAACAGGCAACCGGCCATCAGTGGATCTTGAGAATCCCGACTTACGGATCAATATTCATATTTACAGAGACACCGTTAATGTTTCACTTGACTCCTCCGGAGCCTCGCTTCACAAACGCGGATACCATTCAATGAATGCCGAAGCACCCTTAAGTGAAGTACTCGGAGCAGGAATGATCATGCTGACCGGGTGGAACGGAGAATCGAATTTTATAGATTGGATGTGTGGATCCGGCACATTGCTTATCGAAGCTGCCATGATAGCCATGAATTTGCCAGCTGGCCAGTTTAGGGATGAATTTGGATTTATGAAATGGAAAGACTTTTCACCTGAATTATGGAGGCAGGTTAAAGAAGAAGCTCTTGATCAGCAAAAGGATACTGACATTGAAATACTTGGATCAGATATCTCGGCTAAAAACCTTAAAGCAGCTGAAATCAACATAAGGAATGCTTCTTTGCATAAAGATATCCGTTTAAAAGTCGCCGATTTTAAAGATATCAGGCCACCGCAAGGAAAAGGAATTTTGGTAAGTAATCCACCATATGGTGAGCGGATTCAGGTTGATGAGCTTCATGATCTTTACAAGGAAATGGGTAATGCCTTAAAACGGAATTTTGAAGGATACCAGGCATGGCTGATTTCATCGGATCAAAGGGCGTTGAAACTGATAGGCCTTCGTCCAATGGCCAAAAAAGTCTTATGGAATGGCCAGTTGGAATGCCGGTTTGTTGGCTTTGACTTATATCATGGGAGCAAAAAAGATCAATTCAAATCTTCAGAAAATGAACTCATTTAATAAAAGGCGGTAAAAACCCATTAATCAGTGAAGGATAGATTGATTAATTGAATTATACTGCGCCCCTTCTGAAAGTATCACCTTCTTCAAGCCTTCCGGATTCGTAACCCTTTTTAAACCATTCGGTCCGTTGTTCTGAAGTTCCATGGGTAAATGCATCAGGAACAATATAGCCTTGTGATTGCATTTGTAAACGGTCATCGCCCACCGCTGCTGCAGCTCCTATTGCTTCTGCAACATCCCCTTTTTCAACAATATTCAAGTCATGCTGCGCGTGATGTGCCCAAACACCGGCGTAATAATCAGCCTGTAGTTCCAGCATTACTGTCATCCGGTTAGCTTGTTCTTCAGCTACCCTGGTTCTCTGGTCATTCACTTTTCCGAGAGTTCCAAGCAGGTTTTGAACATGATGGCCGACTTCATGAGCGATGACATATGCTATAGCGAAATCACCAGGAGCACCGAAGCGGTTTCTTAATTCATCGCAAAAGCTGAGATCAATATAAATCCGCTCGTCAGCGGAGCAGTAAAAAGGGCCACTGGCTGCACTTGCCGAGCCACATGCTGATTGAATAGCCTGCCTGAACAGGACAAGCTTAGGCTCACGGTATGTTTCTCCATACTCAGCAAATATCTTACCCCAGATTTCTTCTGTATCAGCTAAAACAACTGAAACAAACTGTGCCATAGAATCTTGAGCGGGTGATTCAATTCCTTGCCGGGATGATTGATCAGTTAATCCTGTAAGTAATTGTGAAGGATCACCACCAAGTAACCAAACAATAGCTATTATCACTATCGTTCCAATTCCCCCGCCAATGATCTTGCCTCCACCACTTCTGCGGTCTTCAACATTACCACTTCCTCTTCGGCCTATCCATTTCATCTTTTGTGAGATTGAATTAATATAACAAAGTTAAAACATTGAAATGCGAATACAAGTTTTTATTTTCTGATTTCCAAGGGATGATTCTCTTTACTTCATGAATAGGCTCCGTTTATATCCCTATTAAGAAGATGTACTGGCCAGTAGTACAAAATGTATTCAGAATCACATTCAATCCTGTAAATTGATTTGGGATAACTATAAAACAACAATCCTTTAGCTGATATACTTTCTATATCTTTGAAAGTTATTCCGGATTAATTAACAACTGTTTTCTAATAGATTTGGTTTCAACAGAATACATAGCGCAATTCGCAGAAGTTCTTTTGCCTTTACCCGTGAAAGGGTACTTTACGTACCGGGTGCCTGCATCACTTATTAATGCCGTTACTCCAGGTATTAGAGTTGTAGTCCAGTTTGGGTCAAAGAAATTGTATACAGGGCTGGTTCGCCGGTTAACAGATCAACCTCCAAAAACTGCTGCCGCAAAATATATTCTTTCTATAGTCGATCCCGTACCGGTTGTCAATGAAAATCAGTTTGAATTCTGGGAGTGGATGGCCGGATATTACATATGCACTGAAGGTGAAGTCATGGCTGCTGCGTTACCTTCAGCATATAAATTAGCCAGTGAAACCAGGGTTGTATTAGATCCGGATTATGTACATGACAGTCAGATCCTTAGTGACCAGGAATTTATGGTTATAGAGGCTATTTATTTACAAAAGATTTTATCAATAACCGAAATAAGCAGGATTGTTGGCATAGCTAAAGTAATTCCACTGGTAAAGACCATGCTGGAGAAAAAGTACATTAGGGTTGAAGAAGAAATAACTGAACGTTACAAGCCAAGGATTGAGTGGTTCGTAAGATTAACAGAAGAAGTAAAGGATAATCACCTTCTGAACGACGAAATGGATAAGCTAAATAAGAAAGCTTATAAACAACTTGAACTGCTCATGACTTATTTTAACTTATCAAATTATTTTTCAGGGAAAATAAAGGAAGTCAGCCGGGCTGACCTGTTAAGAAATCCATCTTTTGCATCTGCACAACTGGATGGCTTGATAAAAAAAGGAGTGCTTGAGGTTTATCAAAGAAATATCAGCAGAATTGATGGAACCGAATCAACAGATTTAGTAGACAATATTGTATTCACCGATTCACAGCAAAAGGCCTATGAATCATTACATAAACTGGTGGAGGAACCCGGTATTGCAATTTTAAAAGGAGTTACTTCAAGTGGAAAAACTGAAATTTATATTAGACTCATACATGATATAATTGCTCAGGGCAAGCAAGTTCTTTACCTGTTACCCGAGATAGCGCTCACCTCGCAAATAATCAGACGACTTCAAAAATTCTTTGGAAGTGATGTAGGAGTTTATCACTCAAAGTACAATGAGTTTGAACGCATTGAAATATGGCATAAGGCCAATGAATCGATGTTGAAAGATAGTGAGCAATCAGCTTTTAAAATAATCCTGGGAGCAAGGTCTGCTTTATTCCTGCCGTACACGAATCTTGGGTTGATTATTGTTGATGAAGAGCATGACGGATCATATAAGCAATCAGATCCTGCTCCGCGTTACAATGCCAGGGATAGTGCAATTATGTTAGGTAAAATTCATAATGCAAGTGTTCTGTTAGGCTCTGCAACACCTTCACTGGAAAGTTACTTTAATGCTGAATCGGGCAAATATAAACTTGTTGAGTTAAATGAACGGTATGGTGGCATTGAGATGCCGGAGATCAGGATAGTAAATATAAAAGAGGAATCCCGCTTTAAAAGAATGAAGTCGCACTTCTCGCCTCAGCTGCTATCATCGATTGACACAGCAATCAAAAATGGCGAGCAGGTAATACTTTTTCAAAACAGAAGAGGTTTTTCCTTAAGAATGGAGTGTGATACATGTAATCATATCCCTGGTTGTGTTAATTGTGATGTCACGCTTACGTACCACAAGCAGGCTAATGTACTCAAGTGCCACTATTGTGGATATACACGTACGATTCCTTCGGTTTGTCCTGAGTGCGGAAGCCCGGCTATTAAATTAAAAGGATTCGGTACTGAGAAAGTTGAGGAGGAACTTGCCTTTTTATTCCCTGATATTAAAATTGCAAGGATGGATCTTGATACCACCCATACAAAAAACGCCTATCACAAGATAATGCTTGAATTTGAAACACGGAAAACGGATGTTCTTGTTGGAACCCAAATGGTAACAAAAGGTTTGGATTTTGATAATGTAAGTTTGGTTGGTGTGTTAAATGCGGACGGATTGATAAGTTATCCTGATTTCAGATCACTTGAAAGAAGTTTCCAGATGCTTGCCCAGGTTAGTGGTCGTTCCGGAAGGAAAAATAAACAAGGCCTTGTCCTGATTCAATCCTATAATCCATCACATCCAATTCACAAATGGGTTTCGGAGAATGATTATCTGACCATGTATAAACAGGTACTCGCGGACAGGCATAAATTCAATTACCCTCCTTTTGTAAGACTAATCGTTATTTCACTCAGGCATAAAGATGAGAAACTTTTGGATTCGGGAGCTGCGAAACTGGCTGAGATGTTACGGCCAACCTTTAAGTTCAGGATGCTTGGACCTGAATATCCAAATGTCTCAAGAATTAAGAATTATTACCTGAAAAATATCCTGATTAAGATTGGAAAAGGTTCAGCAGGCCAGGAGTTAAAACAAGAAGCTATGCACCAGATAGAATTGTTTAAACAATTGCAGAACTACAAGCAAATAAGGGTTCATATTGATGTTGATCCTTTGTAAGGTAATAGAAGAAGTTATTTTTTTTCCTTTCCCTCCTCTTCAATGATTAGATATATATCTTCATTATCTTTCTTAAAGAGGTACTTTTCACGGGCAAATTTTTCTAAGCGGGTGGAATCTGAAAGTTCAACAAGGGCAAGTGAATCTTTATTAATCTCTGATTTGTAAAATTCCTTCTGCTGTCTTTGCTTGTTTAGTGTTCTGCCATAACGAACCTGCGAAATAAAGTTATTCCTGTCAAAGAAAGTAAGCCAAACCAGGAAAGCTATTAGGGCTATGAAGTACTTATTATAAAGAAACGAGGGAATTCGCTTAAACATGATGGCAGCTTTAGGCAAATATAATTCAAAAACTATTACAGTCCAATCTCATCAGAGATTCCTGCCATAGCATTTAAAGCTATCTCTGCGAACTTATCCAAAGGAATTCCGATAAGTTCACACTCCAAGATGCTTTCGCGCCTAACAGAGGCAGCAAATGCTCTCTCTTTCATTCTTTTAACCACTGATTTGGGCTTTACGGATGCTACTTTTTTATCAGGATAAACCATGGCGGTAGCAGTGATTAAGCCCGTAATAGTTTCACCTGCTGCAAGGGCGTGCTGGAATTCAGTTGAACGTTCTTTACCTGTAGCTTCTTCATTGTGCATTCTGATAGCATCAACAACATCAGGATCAATTTTAAGATCCGTTAATATCCTTGCTGTTTCAAGAGCATGATTCATTGGGTCAGCATGTGTAACCTCCACATCCAGGTCGTGCAACAAACCAGCCTGTGCCCACTTTGCCTCATCTCTTCCCAGGTAATTTGCCAAAGCTTTCATTACCGCTTCAGATGCGAGTGAATGTGCTATCATCCGTTCATTCTTAACATATGATCTCAACAGATTTAGTGCCTCTTCTCTGGGTAATATCATAATCTTATTTTTTACATTAGTTCTATTCAGCTAATTAATGGCAGAAAAGGTCCTTTTAAATTCACTTATGGAGATCCAATCCATGAAGCATATAAATTGAATGTTTGAGTGTTTTATTTATCTCACTTAAATATTCTTCGACTGCTTTCACACTCCCTGGTAAGGTATAAACAAGCGTCTTACCAATTACTCCTGCCACTCCCCTGCTTAAAAGGGCTGCAGGATTATTTTGCCCGTATTTAACACGAATAAGTTCCATTATTCCGGGAAGCTTCTTATCTAAAAGTGGCTCTACAGTTTCAATGGTTATGTCCCGTGGACCTATCCCCGTTCCACCCGTAGTAACTAAGATATCAGTTCCATTAAGATCTTTGATAATTTTTATCAAATAAGCAGCTTCATCTGGAATTATTATATTTTCAATTTCAGTATCCCATTGCAAATCCTTAAACAATTGATTAAGGATACCGGTAACGGCAGGACCGCTCCGATCAGGATACTCACCATTATACGCACGGTCACTGAGTGTGACAACCTTTATTTTAAAGGTTCTGGGCAAGTATTCAACTTTATCTCCGGCCTTTACTATACCCTGTTTAATAACCCTGCAGAAAATGCCTTCCTTCGGCATCACACAATTGCCAACTTCACGGTATATTGCACAACCATCACCATGGCATGATTTGCCTATCTGTGTCACTTCCAACTCAGTATCGCCAATTATAAACCGGTCAAGCGGGCGGGTTTGGTACAAGATGATCCCGGTTGTGGTTATATTTTCGGCAAACTCACCGAAAGCAAGTTTTCTTCCCGCTTTGCCTTCGAATTTCTCAAAACTTTCAGTACCCAACAGGCTTACCTGACGATGCCATTTTCCGCTGTGTGCGTCACCGCGAACGCCTGTTTCAGTAAGTTCAATTTGCTTAACCGGAATTTTAATTGTGCCTTTTTGTTCAGAAATATTAACTGAAACAACGTGTGGATCCATTACTTAATATTTAATTGGCTTACTAACTAATCCCATTATCCATGCTCTTAGAAAATGCATCGCGCTGATAAAGAGGGAAATTCCCAAAGCTCCCATGAACATAGACAAGGGAATCAATGGAAACAAATCGAAAGTTTTTACAACGATACCTAAGGTGACCATAAAAGCCATTAAGCAGTAGCTCCTTAAACTGAACATGGAAAAGATGCTTGGTCGTGTATGCTCAATTGAGTGTATATGTAAAAGGTAACGACTTGTCACCTTGGTAAATACCAGGCGGGTGAATACATAAGCGCCCAATGAACTTATCAGTAAGAATCGATAAATTGAGCCTTTCCCTTCAATAATTCCCTCATAACCAGTCATAAATACCCTGATTGATCCGAAAGTCCATAAACTGGCTACAGCAAAAAAGAGCCATGGCCTGGGAACCGGAATTGTCAAATAACGATAGGAAGGCGATTTTCCCATATTCAGCGAATTATTTCCTGTTTTTTCTTTTCTGTTAAAGCAATCTCTGAAATAACCATTGTTTTATCAACGGCTTTACACATATCATAGATGGTTAGCAAAGCTACTGAAACTGCCGTTAATGCCTCCATTTCAATACCAGTTTGTCCAATGCATTTAGCCGTTGCTGTAACATCAATTCCTGTAGCTGTAATTTCAGTCCTGACATCAATTTTTGTTATTTGAAGAGGGTGGCACAATGGAATAATTGATGAAGTTTGCTTTGCTGCCTGTATCCCGGCAATCTCAGCAACAGTTAAAACATCCCCTTTTTTTATGAGATTTTCTTTTATAAGGTTGATTGTTTCAGGCTGGAGGCTAATCCTGCCTGAAGCTTTGGCAATGCGTTCCTGAACAGGCTTAAATCCAATATCAACCATGTTAGCATTACCTTTTTCATCAATATGGCTAAGTGCCTTTCCTTTTTTATCCATCTTATCCTCCGATATTATAAAATTGGCCGGAATGATTGTGGGTCCCTGAAGAAGGTTTATTGGTAACAGCTCGTGTAATTGCTTCTGCGGCGCCCAATTCTCTCACACTATACTCCTGGTCATTGAAAAGGCAAGGTTTAATTTTCCCGTTCGCAGTAAGCCGTATACGGTTACATCTTGTGCAGTCGCCTCCCGAGCCACCCTGTACAACTGAAAAAGTACCGGTCTTCAGATTCATTTGCCTGATAAACCGAACCTGTATGTTCCTGCTGTTAGCAAATGCTTTTACAGCTTCAACTTCTTGATCGTTGTCGGTTTTTTTAACGACACAATTTAGTTTAACGGGTGTTAAGCCAGCACTGATTGCGGCATCTATTCCTTCAATTACATCCCATAAATCACCGCCCCGGGTTATTTGCCTGAACTGAATTGGATTCATAGTATCCAGACTTACATTAACCCTGTGTAATCCCGCCTCTTTCAATGGTTTAGCAAATCCTTTCAGTAATATACCATTTGTGGTCATTGAAAGGTCATTTATTCCATCAATTGATGCCAACATTTCTATCAAATGAATAATGCCTTTTCTGACCAGTGGCTCACCTCCCGTTATCCTTACCTTCGAAATCCCCAATGAAACAGCTGTTTGAGTTGCTTCGAATATTTCTTCAAATGTGAGGATCTGTTCATGGGGTAGCATTACAACACCTTCCTCCGGCATACAATATGTACAACGAAGGTTACACCTGTCGGTGACCGAAATCCTGAGATAATTTATATTACGGTTAAATTTATCCTTCATCAGATTTGCCTTACTTCTCTTAATTCACCTGGTTTGACATTGTCTTCTCCAATGTTCATAGAAATAATTCCCCATGCCTGTTCGAAGGAATGTATATGCGCTGACCCATGATATTCCAGGGGTTCTATCTTGCCTGATGCATACTTCACCGGTATAAAGGACTTCCTGTCTGTTTTTTTTCTTGTATATCCGGTTGCCATCGGAAGAGTTACAATCCTTGGATTGTATTTTGTTCCCATTATCCGGTATAATAATGGCTTAACAGTAAGTTCAAACTGGACAAAGGAAGAAACCGGATTACCCGGAAGTCCGAATACATACTTCTCTTCTCTTGTGGCAAAAAGTGTAGGTTTACCTGGTTGAACGGCCATATGCCTGAACCTGATATCAAAGCCTAAAGACTCCATTACACTTGGCACATGGTCGTATTCACCCATTGAAACACCCCCGGTAATCAACAGAACATCGCATTTATCCAGTGTTTCTTGAATTATCCTGGTTGTTTTATAAATATCATCAGGAACTATTCCTCCATAACAGATTTTTGATCCTAACTCCCCAGCCTGAGCCATTAACTGGTAAGCATTACTATTTCTTATCTGAGCTCCCTGCGGTACGATATCCGGTTCTACCAATTCATCACCGGTAGTTAAAATACCAATAGCAGGAATCCTGTAAACACTTGGCATTGTGCAACCTACTGATGCCATGATTGCAATATGCTGGGGCTTAAGACAGGTTCCTTTTTGAAGTACTAATTGTCCCAGCCGGACATCTTCAGATTTATATGCAATGTTGTTTCCAGTAGTTTGCTTCAGGAATAATATAGTTCCGTTATCATTGATCCTTGTATGCTCGATCATAATGATGCAATCAGCGCCTGCCGGTACAATAGCACCTGTCATGATTTTAGAACATTGCATCGTGAGTACTCTTTTTGTAGGGGTTACTCCAGCAGCAATAGTTTCAATTAGTTCAAGAGGACCAGGAAGATCTGCTTTCCGGCAAGCATAACCATCTACAGCAGCTTTATCAAAGGGAGGCATATCGACATCCGAATATACATCCTCAGCAAGAATGCGCCCAATACTGTCCATCATTGCGACAGTTTCCCTTATGGGCAGTACATCCACTGTTTCGACGATTGATAAAGCTTCTTCGAAAGAGATCATTTAAGAAGATCAGAGTTTTTTGCAAAGATAATTATATCTCTTTTTCTGAGACAGGTCCCTCTAAGAGGTTATCAGATTAATTTTCAAATATTTGGAGAGAATACCATTCTAACAAACATACCAAATTCAGGTCACAACACCTGACTTATGCCAGTAATATCAAAACTCAACAGAGTAATCAGTGAATAGCAGTATTTCTTTCTTTGAATTCTTTGTACTGAAGCAGTACCAATCCATCGGCTAAACCGATCTTCGGTGCTGACACAAGATCCAGGTCTGTCCATTTCAGTATCTTTATGAATATCCTGGCGGCAGGCACAATAACATCAGCCCGGTCGGGCCGTAAACCTAATTTATCAATTCGTACTTGAAGAGGCATATTATTAAGTTGCTTATAGGCAAAATTGAGTTGGTCAAAATTTATGGTATTGTTATATGCGTGACCGTAAAGCTTAGTAAGTTTATTAATATTCCCGCCAGAACCAATAATATTCATTCTGCCAAACTCATCCCTGAACTGATTCAGCCATTTATGCATACTATCCCATTCTGACTCTTCAACTGCTTCAGCCAGATATCTCAAAGTCCCTATTTTAAATGAAGCCGAAGTAATAAAATCTTTTCCTTCAGTTACAGATATCTCTGTTGAACCACCACCAACATCAACGTACATGGTTTTACTGTACTCCCTGTTTACATTGATATTACTGAAAGTACTGATTATATTTGCTTCCCGGATTCCATCAATAAGATCTATTTCCAAACCGGACTCCTGTCTGACGAGTTCCAGAACCTTTTTCCGGTTAGAAGCTTCACGCATAGCAGAAGTGGCAGCAGCTTTGTATCCAATCGGTTGATAAACATCTATGAGTAATTTGAATGCTTTGAGTGTCTTGACAAGATATTCAATCTTCTGGTCAGAGATTTTACCATTTGTAAACACATCAACGCCAAGCCTGACTGGTATTCTTATGAGCGTTGCTTTTTCAGCTACCGGTCCGCCTTTTGTATCATGAACATTGGCAAATAAAAGCCGAACAGCATTAGATCCAATATCAATTCCGGAAAATAGCATAAGTTGTTATTTCAGAATGGGCCCTCAAGCAACTCGGGTTCACCTTTTTTAAACGTAAATAATTTGAGCCCTGTTTCATCCAGGGCAGCATATGAGTAGTTACTTATCCAGTCGCCAAGATTTATATAATGCTTACCTTCAGGAAGCAACACATGCCCGGCACAATGCCTGTGCCCAAAAATATAATAATCGATGTCAGGATTCCTGCTTAGGTGATCTTTTGCAAAGAAATAGAGTCTTTCAGCAGAAAGGTCTATGCTTCCTTGCTTATCCATTATCTTTTTATCCTTAAGTATGTTTGCATATCGGCTTCTTCTTGAGAAAAAGAGTGCCAGCCTCGTACCCCAGTCAGGATGGATCCACCTGAATAACCACTGGTTGGGTTTAAATTCAAATACCCTCTTTAAGAACTTATATCCATAATCGCCAGGGCCTAATCCGTCGCCATGCGAAAGAAAGAACTTTTTACCATTCCATTCCTTAATGATGCTTTCGCGATATAATTTAATTCCAAGTTCTTTGTTCAGGTAATCGAAAGCCCAGATATCATGATTGCCTTTAAAAAGAAATACCGGGATACCCTTATCAGTTATTTCAGCAAGTTTGCCAAATAATCGCGCAAAACCTCTTGGAATAACTGTTTTATATTCAAACCAAAAATCAAAGACATCACCCATTAAATATAATTCATCGGCATCAGCCTTTATCGAGTCAAGCCATTTCACCAGGAGCTTTTCTCTTTTCAGGCTGGAATCATGGTCGGGTATTCCAAGATGAAAGTCAGATGCAAAATATATCTTCAATTATTAAGGTTTTATAATGCTAATATAGCTTATTTATTCAAATATTCCCTTAACCATTCCCTGGTTTGTGTTGCATTCAAATGGGTACTTAAAACCTTCCTGTTATGATCAATAATAATAAAGTAAGGCAACGACGGATTGTTTAAATCATCCAGAAGCCTAGAATTATTTCCGGATGTATCTAACATATTGTTCCACCACATTTTATCAACAACGATTACAGACGACCATCTCTCGAAATTCTCATCAAACGCAATCGCATATAATTTTAATCCCTTGTCCTTATATTCTTCGAAGACCTGCTTAAGTGCTGTATTCGCGTGTCTGCTCTCCGGAGTGGGATCCCATAAATAAACAAGGGTCAATTTTTCCTTTCCCGGCTCGATTCTGGTGATTTTTTTATTTAATCCTTGCAGGCGTATTTCAGGAAGTACCTGACCCGGTTTAATTCCTTTGGGATTATCTTCAAAAGGTGGGAGTATTGCAATTTTGTCATGAAATGAGGTAGTGTATGGATGTCCGGGATGGTAGATATTTAAGAGTGAATCAGTTTTATGAAACCATTTATAATCAATGGAATAATCAAAAAGAGGAGTTTGTTTCAAGAAGTAATTTATGGCCCTGAATATTCCAACTGAGCCTTGGTTGGCATTAATATAATTCATTGCCTTTTCCTTACAGTCCTGACGCAACTTCTCAAATGAATTATTCACCTGATCCCTGATCATTGGGAAAGAATCCCCCGACTGCCCCTGAATAAAAATATATGAAAGTGAATCTGCAATTTGGTTAGCTTTTTCGAGTGTTGACAGAAAATCTTGATAATTACTGTTTTCAGGATTAGTTGACTTTATTACTTTATTTTGTGCAAAATTTATAACTATGGAATCAGAAGGATGAGCAATAAATTCAATTTTTTGGCCCTTATCCTTTAAAATAAACAGCATTGGATTATTAAGCTCAATCCTAAACTCTGCATTTTCGTTATCTGGTTTTATCGAGTCAATTGGTCTTATCTGATTGGTATCTATCATGGTCAGTACCAATTCAGCATTTTTGCCTGGGTTTTGAACAATGATTGTAGTTTTACCCTTATCTGACCTATTACAAGATGCACTTAAAATAATTAATACTGCCAGTAGGAAAATGACAGTTTTGAATTTCAGAAAACTTTGAAATAATTGTTGCATTGAATGCTCTAAAATTCAGTTTCCTTCAGAAAACGAATAAGGATTTTTGTCATTACCGGCTCGGTTCGTTGGGCTGCCTCAAGTACCAACTTATGGGATACATCCGATATTTTGCCTACCACACCAAGGTCGGTTATGATGGAAACTGCGAATACAGGTAACTTCATATGCCTGGCAGTTATTACCTCTGGAACTGTTGACATGCCGACAGCATCAGCACCGATAATATGCATGTATTTATATTCAGCAGGTGTTTCAAATGTAGGGCCAGTTACACCGGCGTAAACACCATACTGAAGGGGAATTTTCTCTTCAGCTGCGATATTCTTTACTTTTTCGATCATCTTATGATCATAAGCTTCCTTCATGTCAGGGAAACGAGGTCCAAACTCTTCATAATTCTTGCCAAGCAATGGATTGCTGCCCATAAGATTAATATGGTCAGTGATGACCATTATGTCGCCAATATTAAACGCCGGATTTAATCCTCCGCTGGCATTGGAAACAATAAGAAGCTTAATACCTAGGAACTTCATTACCCTGATTGGGAATGCAATCTGATCCATGGTCCATCCTTCATAGAAGTGGAACCGGCCCTGCATCGCAATCACCTGTTTTCCACCTAAGCGACCTGTAATCAAATGACCTGCATGCCCTTCAACGGTAGACGTAGGGAAATTGGGAATTTCGGAATAAGGTAGTTCCTTATCAATCTCAATTTCACGTGTAAGGCCTCCTAATCCTGATCCTAAAATTATACCCACTTCGGGTTTTTCAGAAATGAGTGAAGAGATATAATTAACGCTTTCCTTTATTTGTTCTAACATAATCGATTATTATTTGATCAAAATTTTGCTTGTCATCACCATGAAAGTCTATTTCCATCGGGACATAAAAAAACGGCAATTGAGATGCCATTTCTTTCACATCCGGATCGAGCATTCTCATAGCATCTTTCTCGGTTGTAACCAATAATTTATTCCGGGTGTAAATATCGGAATAATTTTCTTTAATCTCTTCAAAGTCAGAAAAGGTATATTTGTGATGATCGTTATAGCGCATCAGTATCAGATCACTGCACATATTCCTGAGTTCATACTCAAGCGGATAGGGATTAGCAATTCCTGCAACCAGGATAATGACCGTAAACTTACTTCCGGGTTCAATAATTTCGTCTGAATTCCATACTGATCTAATAGTCCCATATTTGACAAACGAGAAAAAGATCTTCTGGTGGAATTTTGGATTAATATAATCAGTAATCATTTGTCTGTCGAAAGGTGATAATACATTAGGAGTCTTAGTAACAACTATCAGGTCTGATCTCTTGGCACCGGATCTTGCTTCTCTTAATGTTCCGAAAGGTAAAGGATAATCTTTTGTATATAATTTATGATAGTCCGTCAGCAAAATGGATAACCCCGGCTTAACATAACGATGCTGAAAAGCATCGTCCATAAGAATTACATCAAGATCAGGATATGTTTTGATAAGCGCAGATATGCCTTGCCTCCTTAATTCAGCAGTACTCACGATTATTTCAGGAAACTTATTATGGAACTGTGCAGGTTCATCTCCTATTGTTCCGGCTGAATCATCCGAACCTGCAATTCTGAATCCTTTGGTTTTTCTTCCATAACCCCTGCTTAGGGTTGCAATCCTGTTATCAGAAATCAGCAAACGGATGAGGTATTCAACATGGGGTGTCTTTCCGGTACCTCCTGCTGAGAGATTCCCTACAGAGATTACCGGCAGGTTATATGATGTGGAAGGAAGCAGTTTCCAATCGAACAACTTGTTTCTCAGACGGGTTATCAGCTCGTAGATGAAAGCAACAGGCAAGAGTAACAGTCTGAAAAATTCCATGCCTTAAAATTAAAAAATTAACTGAATTAGTAATAAAAGCTGTAAATTTATTGCGTTAATATATCTAACATTTGTACCTGAGTTCAATTCCTTCACTGAACTAATGCCAATTATCGGGGTTAGATAAAATTATAATAACTAAACTATTTGTTGTCAATGAAGTTAGAAGAGATCACTGACACTATTGAATCAATTGCCCCGGTTCTATCACAGGAGAGTTATGATAACAGCGGATTGCTTATTGGCAATAAAGATGAGTTAATAAAAGGGGCACTGATAACCCTTGATGTTACTGAAGAAGTTATTGATGAAGCAATTTCGCTTGGTTTTAATCTTATAATCTCACACCACCCATTGATCTTTAAACCTGTTAAAAAGATAAATGGAACAAATCTTACCGAGAGATGTATTATCAAAGCTATCAGACATGGTATCGCAATATATGCTGTTCATACAAATCTTGATAACTCTTTCCATGGTGTGAATGCCATTTTAGCAGAAAAATTAGGCCTGAACAAAATTGAAATCCTTCAACCTGTGAAAGGATCATTGATAAAGTATGTCGTCTTTGTGCCCGAGAGTCATGCTGAACAAGTGAGGGATGCAATATTCCGGGCAGGGGCTGGTGTTATAGGGAATTATGATTGTTGTAGTTTTAATGTAGAGGGCAAAGGAACCTTTCGCGCAAACGCTGGAAGTTCTCCATTCATAGGTAACATAGGTACTTTACACACTGAACCTGAGATACGCATTGAAACAATAATGCCAAAATGGATCGAGAATAAAGTACTGAAGAGTGTCAGGGAAGTTCATCCCTATGAAGAGATTGCATGGGACTCATACCCTTTGACAAACATTTCACCAAGAATTGGAGCAGGTATGATAGGTATGTTACCTGAGGCACTTGAAGAAGTTGATTTCTTGCAGAATTTGAAACAAATACTGAATGTTCCGTTTCTGAAGCACTCCCCTTTTGTTAAAAGGAAAATTATGAAAGTAGGAGTTTGCGGAGGTTCGGGAAATTTTCTTATTGAGGATGCAATTGGCCGTAATTGCGACGTTTTTATTACTGGTGAGCTTAAATATCATGATTATTTTCTTGCTGATAAAAAGATTGTGCTCATTGAGGCTGGTCACTATGAAACTGAACAATTTAGCAAAGAATTATTATATAGAAAACTAAAAGAAAAATTTACTACCTTTGCACTCCAAATTTCCGGGACAAACTCCAATCCCGTTAATTATCTGTAACTAATTCCAAAGAAGGAATAATATGGCAAAAACGTCGAAGGAAAAAAGCACCTCAATGAACGAATCCATTGAAAAACAGGAACAAGACGACAAAAGCTACATTTCGGCACACGTTTCTTTAACACACTCAGAAAGCGATGAAACTGAAATTTCAATTGAAAAGAAACTAATCGCTTTATATAGCCTTCAGCAAATAGATTCACAAATCGATAAAATTAGGATCATTAGGGGTGAATTACCTCTTGAAGTTGAAGATCTTGAAGACGAAATTATTGGTTTGCAGACTCGAATTGATAATTATATCCAGGATATCCAGAATTTAAATTCCCAGATCAAGGATAAAGAAAATCAGATCAAAGACAGTCAACTTCAGATCAAACGTTATGAAGAACAGCAGAACAATGTTCGTAATAACAGGGAATATGACTCACTTTCAAAAGAGATCGAATACCAAAACCTTGAAATTGCACTTGCTGAAAAAAGAATAAAAGAATACACCCATAGTCTTAATCTTAAAAATGAAGAAATCGCTACGGCACAGAAAATCCTTGATGAACGCCGTAATGACCTGGAAGTAAAGAAAAATGAATTATCAGATATCGTTAGCGAAACTGAGAAAGAAGAACAAACCCTGCTCCAGAAGTCAGAAGACTATCAGCGCTTTATTGAAGAAAGACTGTTAACCGCCTACAAGCGTATCCGTAAAAATGCACGCAATGGACTTGCTGTTGTTAGTGTGGAACGTGACGCCTGCGGAGGATGCTTTAGTGCTATCCCTCCACAGAGACAACTTGATATACGGATGCATAAAAAAATTATCGTGTGCGAATATTGTGGCCGTATCCTCATTGATCATGGATTGGCATCCTCAATCAACCAGTAAGACTATTTTAGAAACTTAAAAAAAGGTCGGCATTGTTCGCCGCTGGTTGAACACTGATTGAATGAAAAGAACCTGCGGATAAGGCGTTAACCTCCGTGTTTGAGCCGCCTAACCAATAATTAAACGTTTACTGTATAAAATACCTTAGAGGTAATTTAAATGGTAAGAACTAATTACCTGAAGCTAAAGTATGGATTAGGAGTTTGAAACTATAACAGACCGAAGGACGAGTTAGGTTTTTTATATTTAGACCTACAACCACAGCGTTAGCGAAAACACAGTCGTGATCTTTCTTGCTTTTATAAAAAAAGTTACACAGCTTTTAAAGCTGAAGCATTGCGTCAAGGAAAAGAAAGAAGAAATTAAGTTGCTTTGGATAAAAAAAAGTAAACAAGGTAAACAAGGGAAAACAATGAAAACAAAAAAAACAAAAAGTTCCTCAGCTTTCAAGAAGTATAAGCTTAATTGCTCAGTCAATCCGATAAGAATCCCTGTTATACCCATTATGTAACAAAGCCTGGTAATATTTTCATAGTTAACCACTTCCCCGGCCACTTCGGCAACATGATTCGTCAGGCGGGTGAGCAATTCATCAAGATTAACCACCCCAAACATGATATGCAGATAACCAAGCAAATTGACGAAGCTTTCCCATGATCTTTAATAACATGAGGTCTGGGGAATTGTGAAACTCCAACCAGTTGTGTCCTTCCGGTGTAACTATCACCGCAATCTCTACTGACTGATTTTCAAATCCCGTAACACATCCGGCTCATTAATAATCCGATTTCTACAGATGGCTGAAATTCGAACAGAAGAGGGTATCGGGGGGCAAATTGGAAATTCTTTAAAGTAGTTAGTAAAAAAAAGTTAAAGAACTGTTTTGTTTCATGCTTTTTAAAGTTCCGGCAATCCTACAAGGGTTTTGGATATCTGTAGGATTTTGCCGGATCTTTGGGAGATTTTAATAATTCATTTATTTGATTATCAACTTTAACGATTTTATTTCACCTTGGAAATATACTTTCACAATGTATAATCCTTTAGGATAACAATTAACACTGTATGAATATGAACCAGACGGATAATTTATTGAGAATAACAATGCTCCAGTAATACTAAAAATGTCAACTTTCTTAATTTCTTTATCACTTTTAATATAAAACTGATTATTTGTTGGATTGGGATAGAGTATAACATCGCTAAATTTTTCAACTTTCTCTGTAATCAATTCTGCTTTAAAATTTTCAGGAAAACTGACATCAAGCATGAAGTTACCTGCATTATCATTCTTACCATCAACTACAAAATAATAATACCCAGGTGTGAGAATACCTGATAATGCTGAATTGCCGTTATCCGTGGAAATATCATCGTTATATAGTCCTGTAGAATGATATTTATCAATAAAAATTTCAAACATGGTATTGAATTTTGTAAATGGCCAATCTGTCGTAACATCGAAATTGTCCGCAGAATTAATGTAAACACAATATGCTTTATCACTATTGTCAACTCCCTGAACATCCCATTCATCGGGTCTACTCTTTGTATTACCAGAAACATTGAAAGGAATTGTGTAAATATTTTCAATTTTCGCAGATAATTTATAATTCCCATATGATGAACCCGATCTGCCTGAAATTCTAACCCTATATATTCCTTTTACCAGAACAGTACCTATTGTTGATGCTTTATATGCAGGGACACAAATAGTACATGATGGATCATTATCATTTGACCCAATATAGGTGCCATTTTCGTTAAAAACAGACATTTGAGTATCAAAGTTTGTTTCAGCAGCACAGGTTGTAAAAGTTACTTTTGAAGTCATTGGAATATAAAAGTAGTGGTCCTTATAACTTCCTGGAAAAAGAGATGAATTAACTGAATTATTGTCAGGAGCATAAGCATAATATGATGCCAAATGATTCTCTCCGCTGTATTCTCTTATTGCTAAAATTCTTTCTCCAATTCTTGAATCAGATTTTATTGGCAAGAAATTAGTATTAGCACGTAATGACTTGATATATAAATCGTCTAAATAATCCCCATGCCCACTTGTCCAACTCCATACAAATTTCTTCAAATTGTTATCAAACCTGAACAAAGTCATCCAGCCATTTCCAGCTTTACCATTTCCTAATACCTCATCAATCTTATCGCCGTTGAAATCACCAATAATAAAATCAGATTTATAAGGTGTTATATCAGGATTGATATTTTCATTCCACTTTTCTACCCAAATCCGACCATCAAACTTATACATTTTTGAATTAATATGATCAGGAATATTATGACATATTATTTCATCCTTTGAATCTCCATCAAAATTCCCCCATACATATGTGTCATTAGAGTTAATCGTCCATGAACCCAACATACCCGTTGCTGAAAAAATGCTGCTCCATGTATCATAATTAAGCTTCTGAAGTCGTATTTTATTCTGATTTGTATTCGGAAGAGCTTGTAATGCTAGTAATTGGTCACTTTGATATGTATCAAAATGAGCTGCAATAAACTTGTCAGTGGTACTAATATCCCATTCCCCTATGTAACCAAGAACAGGATTGGTGTATATTCTATCCCAAGAACCATTTTCAAATTTAAAGATCCCGGCTTCAGCATTCTCATTTTGTTTTTGTATTATCAATAACTGATCACGTCCTAAATTATTAAAATCGCCTATAATGAAATTATCTGTTGAACGTATAGTCCAATTGTTTATGTTGCCACTGCCTACATTACTCCATACCCATTTCCATTCGTCGTTTTTGTGTTCAGTAAGTAAAACCCAACATTTGTCGGATGCAGGATTAAACTGTACACATAATAATTCTTCATCCCCATCACCATCAAAATCACCAGGGAAAAATTTATCAAATTCTCTCATCCACCAACCACCTAAAGTATTATTGCCATCATTTGACCAGATATTGAACCACTCATTATTAAAATTAATCTCAGGATATTCTCTTTTGAATCTAAGTACATGAACATCAAAAGCCCCAAAGTCAATACTTATTTTTCCGTCAATAATTGGAATTTTATAAAAAGTATTAAGTTCACCGGCTTGTAAGTCCTCAATGGTCATTGACTCACGGTCAGCTTTATAGTAGTTATCATAAATGGATTTATCTTTTTTTTCAAAGAGTACTTCAACACAGGTTGCATTTGTGATTGCAGAATGAGATAATTTATTAAAGTTCAATGGTATATTATCGTATAAGAATGGTGTAGGATTAGTAATGATCATAATTACTTCATTGCCATTTGTCCGGATCGTATATCTCAATCCGAAATTTTCATTTGTACCAAAATAAAAATCAGGTTCTACATTAGTGTTACACTCATTAAACATACCTCTAGAATTGTAGGATTGAAAACTGACACGTGAGTATTCAGAGAATGGAGGAACAACCCCAAGCGGATCAGCATGATTTGTTTTAGTTGCAATTATAGTTTTAGGATTTTTATTTAAAAATCCTTTTTTATTTAAATAACTTAACTCCCTAAACAAATGGCTTAAAAATCTCGTATAATAATTTGGAAAGTTATCTCTATTAAATCTAGAAGAAAGTCCTATATTAAAAAAATTTTCCCGTCTTATTTTATCATCTTCAAAATAGGGCATTTCATCATTTTCCTCGGCGAACATTTCATTCAAATAGTAAAATACTATTCCCTTCACTCCATGTATAATTGAATTATAAGTTTGAAACCATATTAAATCAAAATTTTGAAAATTCTTCATGGTAGAAAATTTATGGGCAGCGTCGCAAGCAACAACGCCATTGTCTTGTAGTTTTCTTGCACAATCAATTTCAGCATAAACATCATTAAAGTATTTTTTTTCAAAATCAATATTTTCGAATTTGCAATAATGCTTTGTTGCTTTCCAAAAATCTTTCTGGTTCATATCCTTCCAGAAGTGACCAATATAGCCGGCATCATAGCAAATATCACCATGATTTGTCATAGTTATAAAACCTGCCTGAATCGTTCCTTCAATTTTTTCATTATGCATTCCAGGCGCATTAATTAATAATTGATTGTTATTTTGAGTTAGTCCTTTTTTGGTGTTAAAATAAGTAAATTGTTCTTGTGCGATAGTAAATGGCATTAATTCATCTTTCCAATATTGCTTTGAAAGAAAATCTACGTTCCAGCGAGGAGGCCTTAAATAAGAGTTGCCTGTTGGTTGACAGGGAATGCTATCATTTTTATAATATATGTATTTTGCAGCTGGTCCGTACTCAGCTGCCATTACATGCCCCCAAATTGTTTCTTTATAAGGAGATACATTATAAACCTCATCAAATAATGAATTGTAATTCAAAGAATATCCATCTCCCTGATCACCATGACATTGATTAAGGCCCCATGAATTCCAATTATTAGCATCAAGATTTTCCCATATATTTATATTTGAATTTGGGACTGTTGACAACCTGAAAGCATGATCATTAAAGGATGTCATCATTTGCATGTTATGCAAATTAATCAGTTGTATCCAATCCTTAAATTGTTGTTTGGTTGTAACACCAATTTGATAATCTCTTATTAAATTGACTCCATCTTCTTCCAAGACTCCAAGTACGCTGGTGTATTCTGATGTCCCATCTAGGGTTTTCTGTACTAAATATCCCCCATTGTTATTGCTCATTGCCTCTCCAGCAATTATACCAATCTTAAAATCATTGTCACTTTGTGAAAATGTTATACTTGTTCTTAAAATCAAGAATAATAATAGAAAATAAATATTTTTCATAATAAATGAGTTTTAATTGTCATAGATAATGTAAAATTAATAAATAAAAATCAATTTTCAAATTATTTTTTTTATCTTCTTAACTATCTCAACTTCTTAAGTACCCAATTTCATTAAAGTAAACACCATGTGTGACATGCCATTTGGTAAAAGATCTCTAAACATCAGTTCAGTGATTTTAGCAAAGAAATCAATTGTATAAACTTATTTCCGATTAATCCTCTATATAGAAAATGGCCGTCTTAAGTTTGAAATAATCTTATTGAAAATAGCATCAGGCCTGTTGTCCCTGAAAAGAAAATTATCTCTTTGCCTGCCTTATGCAACAGAGCATCAAATTGCAATTGTTTGCTCCTTGCTTAATAACTTTAAAACCAGAGGTATAGAAATACAGTGTTGTAAGCTATTTGCGGTTTATCGAATGATCACAATTCTGTCAGTGGATTTTGTTAAATTGTATTCTGTCCTATCTTAATTCGTACTCGTAAATATTATAGATTTCATAAACTTTAAAACTATTCTTCAACTTATACCTTGCTTCTAATTCATTTCTTATGTTATTATCCGGATTCGAAAAATCAGCTGCGGCGTCTAAAAACACGACCTTATTGCGGTTCTTTAAGTTTATCTCATTGATATTATTTATTCCATAGATCTTATCATTGTTTAAATGCCTGTTTGCATTGGCAAACATATCCTTCGTATTATAATCTTTAAAGTACTCTTTATTATAGTAATACGCAAAATCGAGGACAAAATTAGAGGGGCTGATTAATACAATCGTATTTGAATCCTTTATCTGATTGGTTCTTACAACTGCTTCCTTTACATTTCTCTTATTCGTCAGATTTGGTTTAACTGTAACTATAAACATGATACACATGATAACAGGTACTATGTAACTGAAATTATGCTTTTTAATAATACTATCAATGCTTATACCAAGAACCAGAATAAAGGCAATTGCACTGACCATCAAATATCTGTTTAAAAACATTGGGATCCTGTAAGAAACACCAAACATAAAGAGGAAGATAAAAACAAACCAAAAAACAATAAAATAATAGTTAGGATTTTTTGCTTCTTTCCTTCTTATAATGAATTTAATCAATGAAATTATAAGTACTGCGATAACACAAGCAGTAACAACCGGAGCGTTTGAAAAGGTCCATAGCATATTATAAATACTTACAATTCCATTAGGCGGACCAACCCATGTTCCACCGGAAGACAGTATAAACCTGTTTACAACCACTGAAATAAATGGTGAATAAAGTATAATTACAATACCTGAGTATAACAGCACTTGTTTCCAGAGTTTTATAAGAAAGTTAAAATTAAAGGTCAGGTAAAGAAACTGAACTATTAGAACAAAGAAACCAAAATAATGAGAGTAGACTATCACAGTATTCACCAGGCTGAGCAGCACAAATCTCATTGTTATGCTGTTCCCAAATCTTTTAGTATCATCAGAACTGGAACTATTATTTGTATAATCGTTTATTATTCCAATAAAAAAGTACATGGAAATTGCCGTAAGCATTCCTAATAAAGAATAGGCTCTTGACTCATGGGCCAACAAAATGTGGTAGTTTGAGAAAATGAAAATTATTCCTGAATACAGAGCGATTCGCTTATTAAGAAACTTAATTCCAATTTTATAAATGAAATAAACAGTTATACAACTGAACAGCAATGAGGGAAAACGGACTGAAAATTCAGATATTCCAAAAATCTTAATCCAAAAATGCAGAAGTATTTCATAGAGAGGTGGATTATTCCCTTCTGACAGAAGCCTTATAATTGAAGTTACATCCATTTGTGCAATGTAAACACTAAATGGTTCATCACCTCCCAATGAATTATTTGCCAAAAATTTTCCCTTAACAATGAGGTTAATTATCACTATCACTATAATAATTATCGTTTGCTGATGCTTATTATTATTCGTCATACTCTATTAATATTCTTGTTTATTTGAGTGATCAAACTCTTTTAAAAATTTTCACAAACGAATAAGTATATAGCCAGTTTTGGATCCGAGGTGATGCACAAATTTAAACATTTTCGTTCACCTGGTTGATCAAAAGCTATCTCTCTTACAAATAGGTTCAACATTTTGCCACTTATACCTATGGCGATTTTATCTGCAGCATATTGAAATGGTAATTCAAGTTATTTTTATATTCGGCTTTTTTTTGGGGAATGAGAAAGTCTTTACTCTTATATATTCTCTGTGTAATCACTTTAAAAGGTGCATGTTCCACATTTACGCTCACTCCATTATATCAAAAAGCCTACATTGAGATCCTAAGATTACGGTTTGAAGCAGCAAATAATATAATCAGCAAAGAGAAAATTGAAAATCCCGGAAATGTAGCTTTTATCTATCTTGAAGCTTACCAGGACTTCCTTAAAAGTATAATTTCTGAAGATCCAAATGAATACGATAAAATACAGGATAGAAAATCAGAACGGATTAAGATATTAAATAATGTCAGTGAAGATTCCCCATGGAAAATATATGCACAGGCACAGCTTTTTCTACAGGAAGGTATTGCATCAGTAAAATCAGGAGAATATGTTCAGGCTGCGTTGGATATAAAAAAAGCTTACACTCTTTTTGAAGAAAATCTCAGGAAGTTTCCCCAATTTAAACCAAATAAAGCCGGAATCGGATTGCTTTATGTACTCGTCGGAAGTATTCCTGACTCTTACAAATGGGTTCCCGGAATATTCGGAATGCAAGGCAATGTTAAAAAAGGAATTGGTTTACTGCACGAGACAATTTTATATAATCCTCCCGATAATAAATGGCCATTCCTGTTTAATGAGTCACTGTTCATCACAACTTTCATTACTTTCAACCTTGCTGGAACCGATGAAAATATTAATCTATTGAATTCAGTACTCAAGGATAAAAGATTGCAATCCGAACTTCAGATCAACCCATTACTTATCTATGCTGTCTCTTCTTTCTATTCATCTCAAGGTGAAAATGACAAGGCTTTGCAGTTATTAAAAAAACGACCGGCTGATATCTCTTACTACAATTTCAGATACCTTGATTACCTTACGGGAATTGCTTGTCTCAATAAACTTGACCCACAATCCCGAATTTATTTGTTTAAGTACATTACACATTTTAAAGGCAGGAACTTTATCAAGTCGGCATATCAACGGCTTGCATGGAGCTACCTGATAGAAAAAGATACCTTGAATTATAATAAGTATATATCCCGGGTGCTTTTATTTGGTGTCTCAGATATGGAGAACGATAAGGATGCCTTATCAGAGGCCCAAAGCGGAAGTCTACCTAAAGTTGAGCTACTGAAAGCAAGATTACTTTTTGATGGTGGCTATTATTCAAGTTCCTTTCAGGTCATAACCGCAATCAATTACGAAAAACTTACTACCGATCAAAAAATTGAATTTAACTATAGGACAGCCAGGATAAAGCATAAGGAAGGCAATCTTGCCAAAGCCAAGGAAAGTTATTATAAAACATTTAAAACCGGAAGGAACTCTGATAATTACTATGCTGCCAACTCTATGCTAAATTTAGGAATTATTTTCGAAAAGGAAGGGAAATCAGAACAAGCCTTATACTGCTACAGGGAATGCCTGAACTTGAAGTTCAGCGGATACCAGGCAAGTATTCATCAAAAAGCGAAAGCCGGTTTAAGCAGATTAAGCAAGAAATGAAAAAGCTGCCGGTTTAAGGCAGCTCATTTTTCACATCAAAACAAATAATTTTAGTATTTATATCCAAGGGTAAACAGGAACATTGTATTATTCACAGTAACGTTTGCCTTCGGATAATCAGGGTCATTTGCATCCATAAATTCTTCAGGTAAGGAATACAAATGGTATTCATCATCCATATCATTCATTAGCAACGAAAAGTCAACAAAGAACTTGTTTGCCCTGATTCCCAAACCTGCAGAAAATGTATTAATAGCAGAATTGGTACCCGTACTATATGGATTGTCGGATATTGCATAACCACCTCTTAAACTAACTGCTCCTACCCTCCATTCCGCGCCTAACCTAAAATTGTTTGCAGCAAGATAACCGTTCTTTATTGCTTCATTTTCAGTATCAAAATCATGATCAGGAGCTCTTAAACGTGCTTTAGAATAGTCAATATATTGATAATCGGCACTGATAAGACCTGATTTCCCAATTATAAACCCAACTCCTGCCATCGCCTTAAAAGGAGTCTGAAGCTCATATTCATAAAAACCTAAAGGAGAGGATTTTCTAAGTGAAGTGTCTGTAAATTGTGATTTAAATGTGGTATTATAACTATCTGACATTTCGGTAAAAAATGTTGGAGTTTCAATGGCAGCCCCAATCCTGAACCAATCCGATGGACGGATGATCATACCCACTTTAAGATTAATTCCTGAACCTTCTGTAATGAGTTCATCGGTTTTAGTGAATGAATCAAAATAATTGTTATTGTCCTCCGTATCAGTCTCTGTGTAAATGGAGGTTTCTTTATATTTAAAGAATGGAATTCCTAATGTAGCCCCTAAATAAATAAAATTATCGTAATTGGCTCCAATACTCAAGACCATCTCATTCATTGATCCACGAGTCTCAATACTCTTCCTTTGTTTTACGCCACCATACGGCATATCAATAAGGTATTTTCCGACAGCAGTATCATACATCAATTCTGCATCATATGCAAGTCCTGAACCATAGTTGTCAAGTTGACCCAATGATAATTCATACTTATTTGCTTCCAACCAATATGGAGTTAATAGACTTGATGCATCATTAAAACCTGAGATCAGTACTCTGTTATTATAGTTGTTCAATCTGTTGACTCCAAAACCGAATTGTATGTTCTTCCAGTCCGACTCAGGTTTGCGGATAGGTGAAACGATCACGATCCCGGCATTCCCAAGGTTGAAATTATATTTATCATCTTCACTGAAATCACCAAAGTAGGTTGATTCTGT
Organism: Lentimicrobium sp.; assembly: GCA_035297395.1. Lineage (GTDB taxonomy): Bacteria > Bacteroidota > Bacteroidia > Bacteroidales > Lentimicrobiaceae > Lentimicrobium. The sequence continues at coordinate 53,085 of DATGZB010000014.1, forward strand.
TTTGCCAAAATAGAGCGAAGGGGTAACTGTTACTTCAGAACTTTTGTATAATCCAATACCTGCAGGATTATTGCTTAGTGTAGAAAAATCAGCTCCTAAGGCTCCGAAAGCGCCTCCCATTGCAGTAAATCGTGCAGTACCGGTTGGATTAAGCCTTGAATACCGTAAAGCATCAATTTCATTCTGCGCAAAGAGTGCCGTAGATCCAAGAATAAGGCTCAAAGTCGCAATTAGTAGTTTTTTCATGACAGTGGTTTTATGTGGTTAACTGCTAGTTATATTATTGATCCTCTTATTTCCTTCCATTTGAAGATCTTGAACTTCCGGAGGATGATGAGGATGATGACCTTGGGCTTGAATAACTTCCTGAAGAGGAAGAAGACCTCGATGGACTATAGCTTCCCGATGAAGAAGAAGATGATGATCTTGAAGGGCTGTAACTTCCTGAGGAAGATGACCTTGATGGAGTATAGCTCCCTGAATTAGACCTTGAAGGTGCGCTGTAATCTGATGAGGGACGCCTGTAATTTTCCGAAGGAGTTACACTACGGGCAGGTGCCTGCCTTTCACTGTTTCTTGGAACGGAATATGTCTTCTGAGGAGATGAAGTTTCTCTCCTGTTTTCATAAGATTCACGTCCATTTGCCGGCTGAGTGGAAGATGGTGTAGTTTTCTTTTCAGACGGAGTTACGCCATTTTCACGAATATTCCTGTAACGTGGACTGGTATATTCATTACTTGATTTTGGCTTGTTATAACCGGGAGCGCTATAAGATTGAGGCGATCTGTATTCCCTGCTGGGATCTTGCTGTCTTGATGGCGCATTGTATTTCATTGACCCGTTTGGGCGAGCCGGAGTTGTCCGGTTATCATTCTGAGGACGGGTTGGTGATACAGTCCTGCTGTTTACAGGTTTTTGAAGTCGTGAATCTTCTGAGTTTCCTGACCCCTGAGATGATGAACCGGAATTACGTGGATTTACGACAGCCGGCCTGCGGGTATCTTCATTATCCGATCCGGTTGATGGTGTAACTGAGCGTGAGTTCCCAGGAACCACTGTTGCCGGTGATTTGCGGGTATCATCATTTGCCGGGCTTGATGGTGAAACACTGCGGCTATTGCTACCAGGGTTAACTCTTGGAGTAACAGGTTCATCGTTTGTTTTAACAGTCGATCTGCTGTTTGTACCAGTAGTTGCCTGACGTGGAGTAATATTATCGTCCTGATCTGCTGTTGATGCTTTGGTTGTAGTACCAGCTTTGCTACCACGGACAGTCCTTGAGTTAGCAGGTCTGTCAAGTTCACCACTTCTTAAAGCAGCTTCATATCTCTCACCAAAACTTGATTTAACGGTAGCTGAGCTTCCGGATGACGATGTGCTGCGCCCGTTTCCTGACCTTCCGCCTCCTGATCCTGAACCCCTGTGTCCATAGTAATATGAATTATAGTCCTTACTGTTATAATAATATGCATAAGGATAATAACCACCATAATATCCATCATTGAATCCATGCCAGTAACCATGGCCATAGCCACTCCAGTAACTGTAACCGTAAGGTGAATAATATCCATAAGGATAATCCCAAAAAGGATCATAACCATAACCCCAGTAAGGATAGCCATAGGAGAATCCTATGTGCGTATGGGTATACCATGGGTACCACCAGTTGTAACCCATATAAATACTTGTACCCCAGCTATAAGGATTGTAGTCATACCAGTAAAGATTTGTATAATAGGGTGAATAATAGCTGTTATAATAATAGTCACTGTGGAATCTTCTTAACCGGGCTGAATAAGCATAATCATAATAATCATCTGAATCATAATAATTATTGGTAATATAAGTATTACCGGTTCCCTGGTCAGTATATTGCTCACCTGAGTATGCATCTGACTGGTATTCATCCATATAGGCAGTGTCGTATTCATTTGGTTGCTCAGCAGGTTGCTGGTAATCGTAAATTGGTTCTTCCTGTGCAGGTTGATTTTCAACCCTTGCAGGCGCCGGTGTATAGACTGTTGCATCTTTTGAAGAATAGTAAACGTCATCACCGTAAACCCTTCCCTGGTATTGGGTAGAGCACGAAGTGAGCGTTAATGCAACTGCAGCAAGTAAAGCGATTAAAGTTTTCATTTTAAGGTCCTCCCTTGATTATGCTATGTGTGTAGAGATTTCGTTCATTACGTTGGTTAATTTGTTAATTTTGTCCACTTAATTATACATTCAGTCACCCAGTAAACACAAATACTATACCATAAATCAGCCATGGCTAAAGATTTTGCATCAAGAAGTGAAAATTACGCACAATGGTATAATGACCTTGTAATCAAAGCTGATATGGCAGAAAATTCTGCTGTAAGAGGTTGTATGGTCATTAAACCTTATGGGTATGCAATATGGGAAAAAATGCAATCGGCACTCGATAAAAAATTTAAAGATACGGGGCATGTTAATGCATATTTCCCAATTTTTATACCAAAGTCATTTTTTAGCAAAGAAGCCAGTCATGTTGAAGGTTTTGCAAAAGAATGCGCTGTTGTAACCCATTACCGTTTGAAAAATGATCCGGATGGTAAAGGAGTTGTTGTTGATGAATCAGCCAAACTTGAGGAAGAACTTATAGTCAGACCGACGTCTGAAACCATTATATGGGATACCTATCGTAACTGGATAAAATCATATCGTGATCTCCCTCTCTTAATTAACCAGTGGGCCAATGTTGTTAGATGGGAGATGCGTACAAGGTTATTCCTTCGTACTGCTGAGTTTCTGTGGCAAGAAGGTCACACAGCCCATGAAACTTCAGAAGAGGCTATTCAGGAGACTGAAAGGATGCTAAATGTATATGCAGATTTTGCTGAAAACTTCATGGCGATACCTATTCTAAAAGGAGTAAAATCACCCAATGAAAGGTTCGCAGGCGCTGTTGAAACTTATTGTATTGAGGCTTTAATGCAGGATGGGAAAGCTTTGCAAGCCGGTACTTCACATTTCCTCGGACAAAATTTTGCGAAAGCATTCGATGTTCAATACTTAAGCAAAGAAAACAAACTCGAATATGTATGGGCTACTTCCTGGGGAGTATCAACCAGATTGATAGGTGCTCTCATCATGGCACATTCAGATGATAAAGGACTTGTGCTACCACCTAAACTTGCTCCTACACAAGTAGTTATAATTCCTATTTATAAGACAAGTGACCAACTGGGAGTAATTTCTGAAAAAGCCAGGCAAATCATGAAGAACCTCCAGGAAAAAGGAATCTCGGTTAAATACGATGACAGGGAGACTTATAAACCAGGCTGGAAATTCAATGAATATGAATTTAAAGGAGTGCCGGTTCGTTTAGCCATTGGTCCAAGAGATATTGAAAATGATACGGTTGAAGTATCACGTCGTGATACCCTTGAAAAATCAGTCTATCATTTATCAGATATAGAAACTAAAATTGAGCACCTTCTTAAGAATATCCAGGACAATCTTTTCCAGAAAGCTTTAGATTTCCGTGAAAATATGACCTCAAAAGCTGATACCTGGGAAGAGTTTAACCAGATTCTTGATTCTAAAGGTGGTTTTATATATGCACATTGGGATGGTACTCCTGAAACTGAACAAAGGATCAAAGAAGAAACCAAAGCAACTATCAGGTGTATCCCTTTAAATTCTAAGCAAGAGAAAGGTAAATGCATCCTGACTGGCAAACCTTCTGAACGAAGAGTTGTATTTGCCAGGGCATATTGATTAAATTTTATTGGATAATTAATTGCCCGGAAACGGATTCGCAGCACACATAAGTACCTTAACTCTACCCCATGTCTACCTGATCTGTACCTCACAGTATTTCTAAAGGTACTTTTCATGTAATAAAATGTGATGGAATTAATTGAGCTTTATCAATTCACCTTTACCTGTATCGGTGCATTTTAAATCATAGGGATTACCAGAATAATAAATGCTTCCAATGCTGGTTATTACAGCTTCAAGTATGTGATTTGCATGGATGTAACAGTCATTGGTTCCCTGATTACGTATATAAACAATTTCCGAATCAAGCAGATTACAGTAAAATGGCCCGTAGCTATTAGCATAAATAGTGGTCATTTTTGATTTGCCTTTAACATTAAAATCAACTGTACCATAATGTAATCCCAGATCTAAAATCCTGCAATCAAGTTCAAGATTAATTGAACCTCCTCCTCCCCATACACTTATTGCTAATTCATCAATTATAAGTAATTCATCAGTTGAAATATCTCCGGAACTTTCATAGCGGATATCTTTTAGGGCAGGCGAAGTAATGACCACGTTTAGTGGATTATCATAGTCCCGAACCCAATTACATAATAAGCTGTTGGTAATAAAAAGAATACTATCTTTAATTTCAGTACCTATTGCATCTACAAGGTTCCTGCCGCCTTGAGTTTCGATAGAGAAATTATCACCTGACTTTATGATGAGGTTCACATTATCTCTCATATTAACCGAATGAAAATACGAAGCAGGCCTTTCAACTGATACAAATTCCCCTGCTGATGTAAAACAGTCATCTAATTTTTCCTTTTTGCAGGATGTGATCAGGTTTATCACTGTAAGAAAAATAATGAATTTTAGTGCTTTCACCGCGTGAAATTTGATTTTAATTAAAGCCAATACTGTTTTACCCTGAACCTGTAGCCAAGACCAAATGCAACATAATCAGCTTTGGCATAACAGGTTTTCAGATTCACAGATAGAAAGAGATTTCTTTCTATGATATAGTTTATACTAAATTTAAAATAAGTGTTACCTTCAAAATATGCTCCTCCAGTATAAAATCCGACTCCTATGGGAAATGACATTCTTGATAAAACAACCTCATACATTAATGAAACTCCGGATTTTACCAATTTAAAGTCGTTCTGATAATCAACACCTTTCATTCCAAGGTAATGGGAATCTGAGCCATCGTATGAAAAATCTACTCCAATCCCTGCTCTGCCTTTAGGGCTAATACTTTTTAAAGCACAAACTGAGCCGATGAAAACTTTATATCTCTTATCAGAAACCTCGCTTATATCTTTAATACCAAATCCTGAACCTATTCTAACTTCAATATATTCATGACCATCAAACTCATACATTTTCAAAGCTGGCCGAATTGCCCTTTTTATATACGGATTTTCTTTATTCAGTCTAAAGGCAGCGCCAAATGAAAGTGATGGTATATTGAGACCGAAATTGGGCGTTTTCATTGAACCATTTGAAAAATGCATTAGTTGGACACCGCCTGATAATTGAAGATGATTTACTGGTTTCCAGCGGTATTCAAACATCAGGTTGATTGCCGCGTTGAGGTGTGAGCCTATTGCTATATATTTATAATTCTCAAGCCTGTCAAATCGTTTTGTCAAATAAGCCATTCCTGCGGATAGCCTGAAATCGAATTCCGTCTTATCTTTTTTAATAAGTGGGAATGAAATGTAGGGCATTAAAGCATGTGCTCTTCCCAGTATTTCCGGTTCTCCGAGCCATGCATTCCAATAGGTAATTCCTGTTACTGGATAATGGTATAATACCTCCCATTGGTTCTTGCCATAGGTTGAACGTGAAAGACTGAATTCAAGGGATGGCAGATGTGCGTTAAATGTTTCCATTTCAAGATGATGTGCAATAAGGAAACCATAATTGGTGCGGCACTCAAGCATCAGATTGGGAGGCTGAAAGCTATGTGGTTTTTGACCAGGAGAATTTAAACTGAAAAGTAATAAACTAAAAAAAGCAGTTAAAGCCTTCAATAAAACTGACCAGTCCTTTTTGAACCCTTGAAGCTTAATTGAGTATAGATCAGTTGTGGACACCACTGCATAAAAGTTGATGAGTAAACAAAAATACAAAAGCACAGGTTAGGTTTATTAACTTTGCAAAAACTAATAGTTGATGGATAAAAGGCTTGAAGAATTCAGCAAACTTCTGACTATAATGGACGAACTGAGGGCAAAATGTCCCTGGGATAAAGAACAAACATTGGATTCACTTCGGTACCTGACAATTGAAGAAATGTACGAACTCAGTGATGCTATTATTGAGCGTAACATGAACGAAGTCAAGAAGGAGCTTGGTGACCTGATGCTTCATTTGGTTTTTTATTCAAAAATTGCTTCGGAACAAAATTCATTCAATATAGCTGATGTCCTTGAAGCCATAAATCAAAAACTCATTCGTCGTCACCCCCATATTTACGGTGATGTTGAAGCTCATGATGCTGAAACCGTTAAAAACAACTGGGAAAAAATTAAAATGACCGAAGGCCGTAAATCGGTGTTAAGCGGTGTTCCCGGATCACTACCTGCTATGGTAAAAGCTTATCGTATTCAGGAAAAGGCTCGGGGTGTTGGATTCGATTGGGAACATGCAGGTCAGGTTTGGGAAAAAGTACAGGAAGAACTTGGAGAATTGGAAATAGAGAAACTTAGCGGATCAAAGGAGCAGGTTGAAGATGAATTTGGCGATCTGCTGTTTGCGTTGATAAATTATGCAAGGTTTATAGATGTTAATCCTGAAGATGCCCTTGAGCGTACTAACCGCAAGTTTATCAAGCGATTCCAATTCATAGAAGAACGCATTACTGAAGAAGGAAAATCAATGCATGATATGAATTTAGCCCAGTTGGACGAATACTGGAATGAAGCAAAAAAGCATTTTTAGCTGATTAAGTATCGTTATATTCACTAAGTTTGTGTTATAAATCAATAAATAATTGAGATGTCGATCCTAGTAGGTAAAAAAGCACCTCTGTTTGAAGCTGATGCCGTTGTCAATGGTGAAATTGTCGAGAAATTTTCACTTAGCCAGTATATTGGCAGAAAGCATGTAGTATTTTTCTTTTATCCACTTGATTTCACATTTGTTAGTCCAACAGAATTACTTGCTTTCCAGGAAAAACTGGAAGAGTTTGAAAAACGCAACGTAGCTGTTGTCGCCTGCTCGGTTGATTCAGCACATTCACATCATGCATGGTTACAAATTGAGCCATCCCAGGGTGGTATAAAGGGAGTTACCTTCCCCCTTGTCTCCGATCTTTCAAAGACAATTGCTGAGAATTACGACATGATGGCTGGCACCTATGAATATGATGAGGAGGATGAAAGGCTAGACTTTGACGGTAATCCATACTCGTACGGTGGTTTATTCCTGATTGATAAACAAGGTATTGTCAGACATCAGGTAGTTAACGATCTCTTTTTAGGAAGGAGTGTCTATGAAACGCTCCGCATGGTTGATGCTCTGCAATACTATGAGGAAACTGGAGAAGAATGTCCCGCAAACTGGACAAGGTCCTGATTCATTATAATCCCGGTCTTTTTAACCCTGGTAAATAGCAGCTGATTTTGATTGACTGCTTTAAAATAATACTATAGTTCAGGGATACTATTGATATCAAACATTAACTGCTCCTTTTTAAGAAAATCATAATGGGTCAGCCTTCTTAACTGGAAATAACTTGTCCAGTATTTGTATAGAGCTGAAACATACCCCTGCCGGGCGTTATCCTTTTCACTTTGAGCGATATTCAGGTCGGTGATCGCAATTTTACCTATCAGGTATCTTTGCTTTGTAACATCATAACGCTTTTGGGCTACTGTATCGCTTTTTGATGCTATGGCAAACTGTGATTTCTGAAGGTTGTACTGCATAACTTCAATCATGATCTCCTGATCGAAATCAATAATATCCTGCTGAACAGAAGTCCTTTCAAGTTCCCTGTTTGATTCTGCCATTTTAACAGCACTTTTACCTAACCCCCAGTCGAGAATGGGTATTATTACTCCGATCTCAAGACGTTGTTGTTCATCCGGATGCTTATAAACCCGGGCAAAATCTGTTGTACTCTGAGTTAATCCATATTCAGCAGAAAGGCTTGCATTAAAGCGTTTATTAGCTCTTGCTTCACTCACATTACTTTCTGCTTCAATAATACGTCTGTCAAACTCCAAAACATCCGAGCGGTTCCTGTGTGCCTGGTCAACAGCAATGTTCTCATCAATAAAAGCAACCGGAGGTGCTGAAGGAGGTATTAATTCAATTGAAACATCCTCAGGTAGCCTTAAAAATGACTTCAGATCAAAGGTTCTTGATTTAAGCTGAATATTGGCTTCATCATAAGCAGCCCGCGAATTCAACAGGCTTAGTTCAATCTGGAGAAGCTCATTTTCAGCTATAGTACCAATATTATATCTTCCCCTGGCAATCTGGTATAATGTATCATTATTTGCAAGGTTTGTTTCCTGTATTTTTAATGTAATCTGTGCCTGTAGTAAAAGGAAAAACACGTTGGATGCCTGGAGGCTGACTTGCTCTTTCTCTTCAATATATCTTCGCTCTGCCTCATTGTACCGCAATGGCTCAATCTTCTTTAACCACTTAAATTCATTATATCCGAACAGCGGCTGCCATATTCTGATATTCACCGGAGATGACTGATATGAAGTAAAGGTAGAATCCTGAATAAAGTGGTCAATCCTGTTCAGATTTGAGTTTAGAGAAACCTGGCCGCCGGTGAAGCCAATATTTTTACTTAATGAAAGAGCACCTGAATAACTCGCCTGGTTGCTTTTATAGAATACATCTCCTTCTGTTGTAGTCACTTTTTCAATTGCTTTGCTAAGGCTTGGAACAGTAGCTTCGAAAGTTAGTTTAGGCATCAGGTTGGCTTTATAATTACTGAATCTCCAGTAACTGCTTCTGAATCTGTGAGTCGCAGCAAGTGCATCAGGCGACTGTTTTTGTGCAATCTCAATTACTTGGTCTAATGTCAATACCATTTTTGATCCTTGTGCAATAGTTGAACCGGTTGAAATGATTGTTAACGTTAGTATAATCAGAACAGTGGTTAATTGATTGGTTATTCGCTTGGTCATGGTGAAAAGGTTGTTGCTCAGTCTTATTCAGTATTGGTCAGGGAAATTGAAGCACTTATTCATACCTCAGTGAAGTCACAGGATCCTGCAATGCGGCTTTTCTGGCTGGCATATATCCAAATGCGATTCCAACAGAAGCTGACACTCCAAAGGAAATAAATATTGAAGAAAGGGATACAATGGTAAGTATTCCGGTAACTCCGGTAATCACTTTTGCCAGCACAATTCCAAGAATAATTCCAATAATGCCTCCTGAAAGGCTAATCATTGTTGCTTCACTTAGAAACTGGAAGATTACATCCTTTTTTGTTGCGCCTGTTGCCATTCTAATGCCTATTTCCTTGGTGCGTTCCATTACTGATGCAAGCATGATATTCATAATACCTATGCCTCCGACAATCAGCGATATACTGGCAATTGCACCGAGTACAATGTTGAAGATATCTTTTGTCCTTTGTTCCTGTTTAAGCAGAAGTTCCGGCACCTGAACCGTAAAATCCTCAACCCCCGAGTGCCTTCTTTTTAAGATTCTGTTTATAACTTCAGTAGTTTTACTAATTTGAGAAGTTTCTTTTACCTGAACCACTATTTTATCTATCTGATTGGACTGATCTTCTCCGTTTTTGCCAGTACCAAACGACACCATCGCATCTTCTCCCAACATGATAGTGGCGGTGCTCCCCCTGATCATTGCTGTTGTAATGATTGACCTGTCCTTATATCTGAGTAAAAGGGTCTGTATTGGTGCATATACTTGCATATTATAGTCACTAATGCCCATATTTTCAGATAATTCAGTTGTTACAGCCCTGTTTTGAAGCACTCCGATTACCTTTAGCCAAACAGCTCCGCACTTTACATAGCTTCCTATGGGATCGCTTTTCGGGAAGAGTTTGTTCTTGATTGTTGCACCGAGAATGCAAACAGCCTTGCCTTGCACCATTTGCTCTTCATTAAACATCTCTCCTCTCTCTAACTGAAGGTTGAAAACTTCAAAAAAATCAGGTGTAACACCACTGACTTTGCCATAAGTGCTTACTCCCTGAGCAAGGATAACTGATTCATAGATAACTTCAGGACTCACATGGCTGACTGTTGGAAGAATTTCTGAGATACTGAGGGCATCTTTCAGTGATAAACCGGGAGAATATTTTTCAGTTGCTTCTTTCCCTTTCTGTTCCTCTTCACTTGTGTTTTCACCAGGTTTTTTTGTTTCTTCCTTTGGCATAATAATAATATTATTTACACCAACGAGTTTCATTTGGTCAAGGATTTCCTGCTTGGCCCCGGTTCCAATTGCCAGCATTGCAATAACTGCTGCCACTCCGAAAATTATTCCCAAAGCCGTAAGGATCGACCTGAATTTATGAGTAACTACAGCTTCAATAGCTATTGTTAGTATATAAAGTCGTCTTTGCACCGCTTCAAATTATTTACGTTTAACAGCCTGCAAGTCACTTGTTTCAAGTTTCTGCATTTTCCAGTCAATTGCGTCTTCAGGTGGTGACAGGTAAATTTCATCATCCTGTTTTAAACCAGCTGTTACGATGATTTGGTTCTCATTTGTTGCACCGGTTTTAATCTGCTGTTTCACTTTTTTATTCACCATATATACATAACTCACAGAATCGGCATTTTGGACACTTTCAATAGGGATATAGAGTGCTTTAGGAATTACAGAAGTATTTATAATATTCTTTGTTGTCATAGCCGGCCGAAGAATGCTGTCATATTCATGTACATTTATAACCACTTCAAAAACTTTAGCGTTTGAATTCCGCATCTGTTCGCCAATGTTAGCTACTTCAGTGACTTTCCCTGTATATTTCCTTTCAGGAAAGGCATCAACACTGATCTGTACATTCTGACCCACTTTAACTTTACTAATGTCAATTTCATTAACGTATGTTTTTGAGATCATCTCCTTAAGGTTAGGCAGCGTGGCTACAATGTTTTCCCATCCTCCAACGGTTGCACCAACTCCCATCTTTGAACCATCCCAGTTTCGCTTATAGATAACCATTCCGGCTTTAGGAGCAACCACAGTGAATCCGCCCAAAATCTCCTTAATCTGCTCTAACCTGCGCTGTGCCTGGGTGTATGAAGCCGAAACTTCCTGCATGTTCGCCATTGCTTTATCAAGCTTCAATTTGTAATTTTTCTGAGCCTGATCGAATGAACGCTGGGCTTTTTCTAATTCTATCTTTGCCTGTCTTTGAGTTGCAGGTGGTTCATAAACAGACTGCTCAACTGTAATATTCTTTTCTTCAAGAGCATATTTCAGATTGATCAGTTCTTCCCTGGCAGCCCGCATATCCATTGAAGTATCCAGTTTGGTTTTGATATACTGTGATTCAAGTTTCTCTAGTTCACTTTCCAAATCCTTCATCCTGTTTGTGATTTCTGATCTGTCGAGTGTTGCTACGTATTGTCCTGAATCAACGAGTGTTCCCTCAGGAACAATATCGCTTATTTGCACCTGCCAGATACGTGCTTCACGCATATTTGCGGGACCCATGATATTTTCTGAATTCCGCGCTTCCAATTCACCGCTGGTTGTGACATCAATTTTAAAATCACCGTATGCAACTTTTGCTATAATCGTATCTTCAGCATTGTTGTTCCTCGATAAATACCATGAAGTAAGGGTAATGATTATCACGATAACTATAGCAACTGCCCAGGGTCTTTTGCCGTTTGTAAAAAGTGTCATATTCTAGTTATTAAAATGGGACTCAGCACTATTGCGGTAACGACAAAATTACCTTTTTATTTGATTGAAATGCATATAAAAAATAACGATTTAAACAATTCATGCTATATTTTGTAGAATATTCAGGATGTATCCACCGGCCTAAAAGCAATAGATTTGTTTTCATTTTTTTGAAACCGGTAAAAATATTGAAATAAACAAATATTATGGAAACCAACACTTTAAAGAACCGGTTTAAAGAAATCTATGGAACAGATTCGACCGTTTATTTTGCACCGGGCAGGGTTAATATTATAGGTGAACACACAGATTATAACGGAGGCTTGGTTTTACCTTGTGCGATTAGTTTTGGGACTTACCTGGCAGTTTCAAACAATACGGATAATAAGTTCAGATTTGAAACAACCAATTTTGATTACAAAGTAGCGGTTGAAATCCCTGATCTTCAAAATAAGCATGGCGATGAATGGGTAAATTATCCATTAGGTGTCATTGATCAGTTTTCCAAAAAATCAGTTAAATTCAGTCATGGACTGAATTTGCTTTTTTCGGGTGATATACCTAACGGCGCAGGACTCTCAAGCTCAGCATCCATTGAGTTAGTTACTGCGGTTGCTCTTAATGAGATTTTCCATGCAGGATTGGAACGACTGGATTTGGTAAAGATGTCACAGATGGCAGAAAACCAATTTGTTGGCATGCAATGTGGCATAATGGACCAGTTTGCTGTTGGTATGGGAAAGGCGAATTCGGCATTATTCCTGAATTGCCGGACGCTGGAATATGAACTGGTGCCGCTTGATTTAAAAGATCATGCAATTGTTATCATGAATACGAATAAACGACGTGAACTTGCTGATTCAAAATATAATGAGCGGGTTGCTGAATGTGCTAAAGCACTTGAATTCTTGAAAAAAGCGAAACCAGGAATGGTTGATCTTAGTGATATCACACTGGAAGAATTTGAAAGACTTGGTTCATCAATAAGCGATTCTGTAATCTTCAGCCGGGCAAGGCATGTTATCAGTGAAAATAACAGAGTATTGCAGGCAGTCAGCGCCTTAAAAAAAGGAGACCTGTTTACCCTTGGACAACTTATGAATGATTCCCATGAATCACTTCGGCATGATTACCAGGTTACCGGTATAGAATTGGATACGATTGTTAATGCAGCCCGGAAGGTTAAAGGAGTTTTGGGTGCCAGGATGACAGGGGCGGGATTTGGAGGGTGTGCTATTGCTATAGTGGATAAACGATACGTGGAAGCCGTGATTAATAAAGTAGGTCCGGCTTATGAAAAAGAGATAGGTTTAAAACCCTATTTTTATGTGGCCAATGTAGGTGATGGAGCAGGGAAGGTTTGATTTATTTTAATAACTCATCAACAATATTCCTGACAGTTATCCCTTCAGCTTCAGCTTTATAGTTACGAACAATCCTGTGACGAAGAACATTCGTTGCAACAGCCTGGATATCTTCAATATCGGGTGAATACTTTCCATTAATGGCAGCATGACACTTTGCACCAATGATCATATATTGGGATGCTCTTGGCCCCGCACCCCATGTGAGGTACTTGTTTGCCCATTCATGGGCAAGATTTGTGTTTGGTCTTGTCCGGGCAGCTACTTTTACAGCATATTGATATACGTTGTCTGAAACAGGTATCCTTCGTATAAGATTTTGGAAATAAAGAATTTCCTCTGTTGAGAGAACAACATTTGTTGAGGTGATTTTTTCTGTGGTAGTATTTTTTACTACGTTAATCTCCTGGTCAAAATCGGGATAATCAAGCCAGATATTGAGCATAAAGCGGTCTAATTGTGCTTCAGGCAATGGATATGTACCTTCCTGCTCTATAGGATTCTGAGTAGCAAGAACAAAAAACGGCTCGGAAAGGATATGGCTTTCTCCGGCAACGGTAACCGCCTTTTCCTGCATCGCTTCAAGCAGGGCTGACTGTGTTTTAGGAGGTGTCCTGTTGATCTCATCTGCCAATATTATATTGGCAAAGATTGGTCCTCTCAGAAACCTGAAACGTCTGTTCTCATCAAGGATCTCCGTCCCGAGAATATCAGATGGCATCAGGTCAGGAGTAAATTGGATGCGACTATAAGTTAATCCCAAAGACCTTGCTATTGTGTTGACGAGCAATGTCTTTGCCAGTCCTGGAACGCCTACCAATAGGGCATGTCCTTTACTGAAGATGCATATAAGCACATCCTTAATTACATCTTGTTGTCCAACAATCACTTTCCCTATTTCAGCCGTCAGTTGCCTGTATTTTTCACCAAATGCATCAACAGCCTCAACGTCTGATTTATATGAGATCATTTCTTTGTTATTTGTTAATCCGGTCATTGCCGGTATTTCTTCTGAGCTCAATGTATACGCTATAATTTTATTAATTAATCTGCCAGTTATGCTGAAAGTTGCAATTACTATACGCAGGACCAATCCTGAAATAAGTCTTTGATATCTTTTCAGTGATCCATTTATCTATGGTTTCAGCTTTCTTTTTATTTAATGCCCACTCCTGGATATAATTATAATCATCTTTCAGGTTAGCCCTATGTGGTTTGGTTTCCGAAAATTTACAAAGCAACTGGATTGTTTCTTTTCCTTCATCATTAAGTAAGGCAATAGGTTCAGAAACTTCTCCTATCTTGAGATTAGAAACTGTTTTAGCGATAATTTCATTCAATTGCGAAGGGTTAAACTTTGTATTTCCAGTACTGGGATTAACAATTAATCCATTATTTATTTTGCCCGGATCGTCAGAGAATTTTAATGCAGCTTCACTGAAAGTCATTTTCTTTTCCCGTATCAGAACAGCCACACTGTCTAAAAGTTTTGAAGCTTTATTTAATTCTTCGTCTGATACTTTCGGCATCATAAGAATATGCCTGGTGTTAACCTGTTCGCCTCTGCGTTCAATTAACTGGATAATGTGGAATCCGGCTTTGGTTTTGATGACATCTGAGATTTCACCCCTTTTGAGTGTGAATGCAGTTGCTTCATATTCGGGATACAATTGTCCGCGGCTAACAAATCCGAGTTCTCCGCCCCTACGGGCTGTTCCGGGATCATCTGAATAAAGTACGGCCATTGCATTGAAGCTTTCGCCATTTAAAATTCTCTCCCTTAAAGCTTTCAGCCTTGAGCGGGTAGCATCTAATTCTTCCTTGCTGACAGCAGGCTCTTTTGTAATCCTTCCTATCTCATATTCAGTTTCAATCATTGGAACGCTATCAGGTGGAAGCTCATTAAACATTCTGCGTACTTCTGCAGGTGTTACTTTTATATCTTTCACGAGCCCTTGCTGAACTTCATCTACCATCATTTGCTCTTTGACATTCTGCCTGAAATCTTCTCTGATTTCAAGAAGTGACTTCTTATAAAATTTCTCCATCTTTTCCTGCGAGCCAAATTGTTGGATGTAATACTTAAATCTTGCATCCATAGTTTGGTTAACCATCTCATCAGTAACTTCAATACTATCCAATTCAGCCTGGTTAAGCATTAATTTCTGAAAAAGCAGCTCTTCAAAAATCCTGCATCTCAAAGCTCTTGCATTTGTTGATTGGCCTTGTTCACGATATTGGAGGTACATAGTCTCAACATCCGAAGCCAATATGTAATTTGCGCCCACCACAGCAACTACTTCATCAATTATTTGCTCCTGAGCAAAAGTGAAACTCGTATTTGAAATAACTATGAATAGAGCAAGAATGCTGAGTAATTTCTTCATTGTATTTTGTTTTCTGGGGATCTTGTTTAATAAATGGTAAAATCCTTGTTTTCCATTGCTTTTCGATACACTTCCTGTTGCATTCGATCCATCAATTCTATCTTTCTCTTGTTCAGGATCATATTCCGGATATTGGCGGTTTCGAATGATAACGGCGAAACGCCTTCTTTAGTTTTATACTCACGGAAATTAACCAGGTAAGTATATAGTGAGTCACTCATCTGTAAAAAAGTCTGATCCCTGAGAAATCTTTCCTGATCATCTGTTTTAATGGGTATTTCGGCTAAAAGGTCATCAAATCTTATCCATTGGTCTTTCTCTGTAAAACAGATCCAGTTCGACCGGTTGCACAGATCACTTAACTCACCAATATCTTCTTCGTCATTAGATTTAAGAAGCCTGGTAGCTTTCTTCACAAGCTCTTTATCAGCATTTACCTGCGGGATCTTTACATAATTAACCTTAACAATGTTTTCACGCAATTGAAAATCCGGCTGGTTATTATTATAAAACGCTTCAATTTCAGCAGGATTTATCACAGTATCAAGTTTCTGCCTTATCAATTCACTCTCATAGGCAAAAATAATCAGTGAATTCCTATACGATTCTATTTGTTCCCTGAAATCTTTTTGCTCTTCATTCAAATTATCCTCAGCCTGTTTTAGCATCACCTGCTGCATAATCCAGTTGTCAATAAATTGCCTGATCATAGCAATGCTGTCATTTGGTGTTGTTCCTGCTGAAACCAACCCCTCCAGGTCTTCCTTGTAGAGGTATTTCCCATAACATTCAGCAACAGCCTGTTCTTTCCTGTTATGTGACAGATAATCACATCCTGCCATGCTGAACAGAACCAAGACCGGTAATACCAAATGCTTTACTGACATTATTTTATAGATGACAAGACCTCCTGGTTAACTTTAAACGGATATTTTGCCCTCAATTCCTTGATCCATTGCTGTTCAAGGTAATCCTGGTAATTAGCAGTAACCAATCCACGAGCTTCATTTAATTTCTTTGGCTCGGGGGAAACGACTTCATTGACCCGAACAATAATAGTTTTTCCATCTGAGGAGGATTCCGCAATAGCGCCTTTTTCCCATTTCACTGTGTCAACTTGTTCATTGTCACCTTTTTCAAATTTACGGCGATCAATTGACACAATTGTTGTACTATCATTATTGATCATTTCAAGGATCTCGTTATCCGTTAATCCTTTTTTAACAAGATCCTTAAGCTGGTCAACAATCTTTTTATCGGTTGATTTGACTGTATATACAGAAGCATCAACTCTTTGACCCCACATATAATTCTGCTTATTAGCATCATAGAAAGCTTCAAGTCCAGTTGTATCCTTACTTGCCCTGGACCATATCTTGTCTTCAGTTAATTCAAAAAGCAAAATGCCATCCCTGTATTCTTTCATAAGCGTTTTGAATTCAGGGTATTTACTTTCAAGTTGGCTATCTTCATATTCTAATAGCTTCTGGGTAACATAGTCGTTATACATCCTGTCAACGTAGAGATTGATGTTTTCCTTTGACTGCGGATGCTGGTTTTTCTCAAGCCATTGTGCAAAATCAGCCTGGCTGTAACTATGTCTGCCAATGGTAAATAATGTTTTGCTCAATCCTTTAGTGTCAGCAACTTTCCATTTACCTGAAAATACCGAATCGGTTACTACCTTATACATTTCTGCTAAGGCTTTTTGGTTTTGAGTGAATTTATACTCTTGCCTGATCTTATTCAATAACGCTTCTTCACTTTTCTTAGCCCTGTCACTGCGTGCAAGATTTTGCTTCAGATCATTAAGGTTGTCCTCGTAACTTCCTATCTCTTTCTTGTCGATAAGTTTCACGATATGCCATCCAAATGATGATGTAAAAGGTTTTGCAACATCACCGGGCTTAGTGAGTTTTGATACTTCTTTAATGAATTCCGGAATCATCCGGTTAGCACCAAACCATGGGAGTATCCCACCTTTAGTGGCAGTTGTCTTATCATCTGAAAATTCTTTGGCAAGTGCTGCAAAGTCTTCACCATTTAATATTCTTTGATAAATTTCCTGAGCTTTCTTATTCATTCCGGCACTATCAGCAGCCGTAGCATTTGCCGGTGGTCTCATTAATATATGTGCAACCTGTACCCGTCCTAATGCCGGTTTCCTGTCTGTCACTTTAATAAGATGGTAGCCAAAGTCAGTGCGGACAGGCATTGAAACTTCTCCGACTTTTGTATTATAAGCCCCCGATTCAAAAGGGTAAACCATATCAAAAACGGTGAAGTACCCAAGATCACCTTTATTTCCTTTGATTGTTTTACCGTCCATTTGCTTATCCCGGGCCGACAGGTCGTCTGAATACTCTACTGCTAATTGTCCGAAATCTTCACCTTTTACCGCTCTTTTTCGCAAAGCCATTATTTCTTTGTAAGCTTTTAAAGTATCCTCAGGGGATGCATTCCGATCGACCTTTTTAAGGATATGAGATGCCCTGATATCCTCCTTTTTGCGGTCATATGCTTCCTGAAGTAAGGCCTTATTCATATTTTCATCAATAAGGTAAGGTTGTGCCAACTGTTTCCTGTAACCAGCCAATTCATCAATAAATGATTTCATGGTATCCATCCCAAGCGATTCTGCTTCTTTTACTTTCAGTCTGAAGTTTATATATAATTCCATATACTCCTCAAGCGACTTACGGTCAATGACTTCACCATTTACATTATTTTTCTGGTATACATTCAGGAACTCACTTTTGGTGATTTCTTCACCGGCTACTTTTAGTATGACCGGATCTTTTTCCTGTGCGAAAACAGGTTTATAAGCAATTATTGAAATTACGCCAAGCATCACAATTAAGGCGAATTTGCTGTTTTTCATTGGTTGGAAATGATTGGTTAGATAATTAATGGCTATATTATGAAATAAGCTTGAAACTTCAATGTCTCATTAACCTTTTTTAAGAAAGCTCATATGATCAGCGACTATAATTCGGAGCCTCCCTGGTAATAGTGATATCGTGAGGATGTCCTTCAACAACACCAGCCTGGGTTATTTTTACGAACCTTGCATTCTGGAGCTTTTCGATTGTAGCAGAACCTGTGTATCCCATGCCAGCCCTTAGCCCCCCAACAAGTTGAAGAATTACCTCGGATAAAGTTCCTTTATATGGAACCCTTCCAACGATTCCTTCAGGGACCAGTTTCTTTATATCATCTTCGGCATCCTGGAAATACCGATCCTTTGATCCTTTTTGCATAGCCTCAATCGAACCCATGCCACGGTATGTTTTGTATTTCCTGCCTTCAAAGATGATTGTTTCACCAGGTGATTCTTCAACCCCTGCAAAAAGGCTCCCTGCCATAATGCAATCGGCACCTGCTGCGATCGCTTTTGGAATATCGCCTGTGTACCTGATTCCGCCATCGGCTATGACAGGTATACCGGTTCCCTTTAATTCCCTGGCAACTTCATAAACAGCGGAAAGCTGAGGTATTCCAATACCTGCAATAATACGGGTTGTACAAATGGAACCCGGACCGATACCTACTTTAATGCCGTCAATATCCAATTTTTTCAGATCTCTTGCAGCCTCTGCAGTAGCTACATTCCCAACAATCAGGTCGGTATTTGGAAAATACTTCTTAAAAAGCCTGGCTCCATCCATTACTCCTTTAGTATGCCCATGGGCAGTATCTATAACTATCGCATCGACACCATTCGCAACCATCGCTTCTGCCCTTTCAATCATATCTCTTGAAACGGTAACAGCAGCCGCTACCCTGAGTCGCCCCCGCTCATCCTTACATGCATTTGGCCTTGCCTTAATTTTTATAATATCCTTGTATGTTATCAGCCCCACCAACTTGAAATCTTTATCAACAACGGGCAGTTTTTCAATTTTGTACTCCTGAAGGATATCAGCAGCTTTTTCAAAATCTGTAAATTCGGTGGTGGTGATAAGATTATCTTTTGTCATGACTTCATAAACCGGCCTTCGTGGATCTCTTTCAAAGCGAAGATCACGGTTTGTAATGATGCCTACAAGTTTGTTACTTGCATCTATCACCGGAATGCCTCCAATCTTAAAATCAGACATGATTTTATGCGCATCAGCAACCCGGGCGGTT
Source organism: Lentimicrobium sp. (assembly GCA_035297395.1). Classification (GTDB taxonomy): domain Bacteria; phylum Bacteroidota; class Bacteroidia; order Bacteroidales; family Lentimicrobiaceae; genus Lentimicrobium. The sequence goes on from DATGZB010000014.1 coordinate 72,581, forward strand.
TCCTGAAGTGTAATCGGATCCAGTATCATTCCATTCTCGGCTCTTTTAACCTTCCGGACTTCATTCGCCTGATCCTCAATGCTCATGTTTTTGTGCAGAACACCAATACCACCTTCCTGTGCCATGGCAATTGCCATAACAGAATCAGTCACTGTATCCATTGCAGCAGATACAATTGGTATATTTACCTTAATATTTCTTGAAAATCTGGAACTAGTGTCCACTTCCCTTGGCAATATCTCTGAATAGGAGGGAATTAAGAGAACATCATCGTAAGTGTAGCCTTCACCTACCAATTTGTCATTGCTAAAAGCCATAACCTCTGGTTTTAAGAATTTGCAAAGTTAATCAAATACTTAATAGTTACGCAATTGGGATTTATGAGCAATTTGTTTGAACAAGGAAATCTATAATAGCAAGACATTCAATTACAAGAAAATAGAAATAAATCATTTTGCTTAAGTAACTGTATAATTTACAAGATGTTGTATAATATCTATTTATTTAATATAATTTTCGGCATAATGTAATAATATTTACTAATTTCACACCGGATTTATTACTGTTTACTGATAAAGCCGGCGTATACCGAAAAGCCATAAGAGTAGGTTAAAACACAACCAATTACAACAACATGAAGAATTTAACTAAATTAATGGTGGCTCTGTTTATCTTTACATTAACCACCGAATCCTTTGCCCAGAGAATTGGAATCAGGGCGGGAGCAGTTATGACAAACATGCTCATGAAAGATGATGAAGATACTTACAGCGATGATTTTAAAATGAAACCAGGATTCACAGCTGGCGTTGTAGGTGAAATCCCTTTCAATGATATGTTCTACTTTGAACCAGGTTTAATGTTGACAACCAAAGGTTTTAAACTTGACTCTGAAGAAACCATGTTGGGATTCACAATCAAAACCGAAGCTTCCTCTAATCCTTTATATATTGACATTCCTCTTAATTTTAAGGTTGCCGGCGAAGTTGGTGATGAAATTAAAATATATGGACTTGCAGGACCTTATATAGGATTAGGTATTGGTGGAAAAATGAAATCAAAAATTGAAGGAATGGGTGAAGTAGAAGAAACTGATGAAGCCATAAAATGGGGATCTGATGAAGATGAAGATGATTTTAAAATGCTTGACTTCGGAGTAACTGTTGGTGCAGGCGTTGAATTCGGGCCTGTTCAAGCCGGATTATTTTATGGACTTGGATTAGCAAATATTTCGCCTTATACAGATGGTGGTGCAAAAATAGCCAACCGTACAATGGGCTTAACAGTTACATGGTTCTTTGGTGAAAATTAAGAAATGCTGAATGCTGATACAATCAAAAAAGCTGCCTCTGGCAGCTTTTTTGATTTAGGTGAATCCTTAATCCAGAAGTACAACAGATCCCCTTTTAACGCCATTACTGCCTGCCTGGTCTTTATATGAGATCATATAAATGTACACTCCCTGCTGAATGTTCCCGTTGATCTCGCCATTCCACCCCTGCATAATATCATTCGTTTCAAAAACCATTTGACCCCAGGTATTATAAATAGTCAGTAAGTATGAGTCAGGATCTACATTCTTCATTATTGGCCGAAAAACAGAATTATAACCGGAAGGCCGGAAGGCTGTCGGAACATCTATTTTTGCCGCCCTTGGAAGTAATACCTCATTGGACCTCACTGTAGTTCCATCGTTTTTCGTTGCTACAACCAGATAGGTTGTTCTAAGTGCGCCGGATTCATCTGTTTCATTATAACTTGCCGATCCTGTTCCAACAACCTTTGGATAACCAGAAACGAGAATTCCATCATTATATTTATAAATAAGGTATTCTTTCAATTCACTTCCCCATCCGATCAGATCGTTCCAGATCAAAGAAACTTCATTTTCGTTTGAGACTCCAATCTGCAGGAGTATTGAATTAAACTCCTGGCTTTCAGCTATAGGATTACCACAAAAATCCAGTGCTTTAACTAAATATAAATAGCTCAACTGGCCAACAACCACATCATGGTCATCAAAAGTAACAGCCCCCGCATCATCCCATGGAATTGTTGCAATCAACTTCATACTGTCGCCTGATGACCTGTAAATTTCTGTAATTACAGGAACATCCGGAGGGTCAGAAGTTACATTAATCGTTATGAATTCATTATTGGTAACAGTAACACTGTGCGTTTCAAAATTCGTTATTAACCTCGGATTAGGTATGAGTGACAATTCACAGCTGTGGGAAACTAACGAATTATCTTCGTTTACCGCAGCAATTCTGTACTTTACTTCAATTCCCGGATCGAGGAGTTCAGGGTCAATAAATTGAAAAGTCGAACCTGATGAAGGTATTTCAGCGATCTCTGTAAAGCTTCCGCCTGCAATGGATCTCTCTACCCGATAATTCTTAACAGGCGGTACCATATTATTATATGCATTCCAGTAAAGGGTTGCTTTCCTGTCACATAACTCACTTGTGTTCCCGGTTAACAGGATTGTGTTGTGTGGATTTTGGTAATTCTCAGCACCTGAGCTTTCCAATCCGCATTTATCTTTAGCACGTACAACATAGGACACACTCTCATCACAGGCACTTAAATAAGCAGGATCACCTGTTAAATCATCAATAAACCCTGCTGAAAGCGGAATAACATGATATTCGTACCAGACAGCACCAATTTTTCGCTCAATAATAATTGAATCAACATCGGCACTCGGACTGGGTTCCCACATCAACCGGGCAAATCCATTCTCAATTGTTACCAGGTAAAGTTTTGGGTCTCCGGGAGGAGTCTGATCTTCAAGTAAAGCATTCACTGAATTTGATTGTGCGTTACATGTTCCATGTTCTATTTTATAATAAAGCGGTACAGGATCGCATATGTTGCTGATCGTGTCTGAATATTTTAAATCAGTAGTGCTTACAAGTTCTTGAAAATTAATATTATCAACAGAACGTAATACACGGTATCCCAAGTCATTCCCTCCCTGATGATTCCACTCAAGCTTTGCGATTCCTGTACCATCGCCTGTTATAGTTAATAGTATGGTTTGGAGATGATTAGATTCCTGTGAAACTGAAGATGGAGAATTTATGAATGTACGCAGGAAAAACTCATATATAATTGTTGTTACATCGGGTACGTTTATAGTTACAAGAGTTGTTGTATTTGGATAATTGATTTCAGTGAAAGGCCCCCCTTCAGGGCCATATGACAGCGTGAAGCCATCAAAAGTACCTGCAGGTATTTGCCATGAGACATCAACTTCAGGAGAAGCGCTTTGTGAAACCGAAACGCATGAGAGGACGGGCTGCGGCTGAGCTGCCGTATTAAATGTAGCTGTTATCATTACCAGATACAATATCGGCAAAAAAAATGGGCGCGTCATATTCAAATTTACAAAATTTTGATTGTCTTTTGAGTAAGTAATGAAATAAAATATAATTTTGGGTCGCCGGGTTGAATAACGTTTTAATAACGAATGCATTTTATTATAAGTATATTCTGCTGATTCATTCGGCATTTTTGACTTATTGAACACAACAAAAACAAATATCATGAAGTTTAGAAATCTACTCATTCCTCTTCTTGTATTAATCGCGTTTTCAGTTAAAAGTCAGGATTTACCACAGAATCCTTCTTTTACCGGAACAGGCACTTTGATGGGGATCAGCAAGCCATTAAGGGATATTCAACCCATTACTGCCGAAGAAATGGCAGTGATGCAGGAGAAAGCTGATCTCAAATTATTAAATCCAAAATTACGTTACAGAGATTATCCATATGCAGCAACTGCACTACCCAAAGGGCCTGATCCGGTATGGCAAAAAGAAAGTGGGACAAGGTCAGTGGCAACTACTCCAACTGTTTATAATGGACAAAACTCTCCTTATTACCCACCTGATGAAAATGGGACAATTGGCCCTAATCACTATATGCAGACTGTAAATACAACCTACGCCATTTATAATAAGAGTGATGGTGTTAAGGTTGCAGGTCCGACTGCTATGAATCAGCTTTTTGGCACTGTGCCGGGATCCAGTTGTAATGATGGTGACCCTATCATTCTTTATGATGAAAGAGCCGATCGCTGGATGGCTGCTGAGTTCTCACTTTGTGGTAGTCCCGATCGTATGCTCATTGCAGTGTCAACTACGGATGATCCTACCGGAACATGGTACCAGTACTCATTTGTAATGAACGGAATGCCGGATTATGAAAAATTCGGTATTTGGAGTGATGGCTATTACATGGCAACGAATACCACCTCAGGCACTGATATTTATGTTTTTGAACGTGAAGTTATGTTAAATGGCGGAACCAGTCCAAAAATGGTTTCATTCGATAATGCCAACCGCCCTGGTTCCGTTGATGGATTCATGATGGTGCCTCCGGTAGATTGCGATGGAGAAACAGCTCCTCCTTCAGGAGAACCGGGTCTTTTTATTGCACATCAAGATGATGCATTTGGCGGTTCAGCTGACCAATTATGGATTTATGAATTAGACGTAGATTGGGTTACAACTACAAACTCAACTTTTACACGTGTTCAACAGTTGGACGTCCAACCATATGACTGTAATTTCGGCAACAACTGGAATAATATCAAACAACCGGGCACAAGCCAGGAATTAGATGCTGTTCCCCAGGTTATCATGAATGTGCCGCAATACCGTAACTGGGGAGCTTATGAGTCAATTGTTTGCTGTCACACTGTTGATGTTGACAATACTGACCATGCTGGCATTCGCTGGTACGAGCTTCGCAGGACAAGCGGCAGTGACTGGACCGTAAGGCAACAGGGAACATATGCTCCCGATGAGCATTCAAGATGGATGGGAAGCATTATGATGAACGGAAGCAATGAACTCGCCATTGGTTACTCAATTTCAAGTTCAACAGAGTATCCGGGTATCAGGGTAACCGGACAATCACAGGAAGAATATGAAGCAGCATCTGGTATCATGGATGAACCTGAAGGGATCATTCATACAGGTACAGCTTCTCAAAACGGAGCCAACAGGTGGGGCGACTATTCACTTCTTTCAGTTGATCCTGTTAATGATGAAACTTTCTGGTATACAAACCAATATGAGAGTGGTGGAAGAAAGACAAAATTTGCATCGTTTAATATTGGTCCACTTGGCCCTGCCATCAGTTATGTAGCTGACAATACACTGCCCTGCTTGAACGAAACAGTCTACTTCACCGATAATTCAACTGGTGATCCTATTTCATGGTTATGGACATTCTCACCCAATACGGTAACATTCGTAAACGGAACCAGTGCAACCTCACAAAATCCTGAAGTACAGTTTAATGCCTACGGAAATTATGATGTTACACTTCAAGCAACCAATGCAGCCGGAACAACCGAGCTGACACTCCCCGAATATATCTCAGTAAATGAGGTTAATGTTGATTTTAGTGCCTCAAATACAACCGTTGTGATCAATAATCCGGTTACTTTCTCTGACCTTTCAAGTTGTGAAATCAGATCATATTTATGGAATTTCGGAGCTGACGCTACACCAGCCACCGCAAATACACCGGGACCTCACCAGGTAATATACAGCACAACAGGCCCTAAAACCATTACCCTGACTATCAATGGCACGGTTACTGAGACTAAAACCGACTACATCAATGTAATTGATGACTTCTTTATCATGAACACCTCAACGATAACTACCTGCACTGGTACTTTCGTTGACCCGGGTGGAAATTTCAATTATAATAACAACCAGAATTTTACCACAACTTTCTATCCTTCTTCAAACGGGCAAGTATCGGCAAACTTTACAGCATTCGACCTTGAAGCATCTGCAAGCTGTGCCAATGACTACCTGTTAATTTATAATGGGCGAAATTCACTTTCTCCCCTGATAGGCAAATTCTGTGGTACAGATAACCCTGGTACTGTTACAGCAAGCAATACCTATGGTGCATTAACTTTTATTTTCCATAGTAACTCTTCAATCACATCAAGCGGCTGGTCAGCTGACTTGTCATGTGTGTCAGCTGTCCTCAATCCTGATGAACTTAATGCAATTACTTATACCGATACAAGGATCGATCTGGACTGGATACTCAATACATCCAATGATAACGTAATGTTGGTTTGGTCAGCAGATAATAGTTTTGGAACACCGGCAACAGGAACTGTTTACAGCACCGGTGAATTAATTCCCGGAGGTGGTACAGTGCTTTATTCAGGTAATGAAACCGCATTCAGCCATACTTCGTTATCACCAGGAACAATTTACTACTATAAGATATATTCTATGAACAGTAGTAATGAATATTCAGCAGGACTGACAGCTTCAGCTACTACCCTTACCAGCCCGCCTGTACTTAATATCAATCCGGATAACCTTGAAGCATCATACGAGGCCGGAAGTTCGAATTTCAATATAACCACTAACACCAGCTGGACTGCTGTTTGTGCCGAAGAATGGGTCACCATTACAGGAAGCGGAAGCGGCAATGGTCTTCTGACGGTTAACTACACTGAGAACACAATAGCAGTTCCAAGGACAGCTACAATTACAGTTTCCGTCTTAGCCCTTGATCCGGTTACAGTTACACTTGTTCAGGCAGGCGCCCCGGCATTCATTGAATTATCGCCATTGACTTTTGATGTAGATATTGCTGCAGGAACCGCTGATATTGAAGTTAATTCAAATGCTCCATGGACAGCCTCAAGTGACGCTTCATGGTGTGTTCCGACTGCATCAGGAATGGGTGATGGTATTATTACCCTTCAGTATGAAGAGAATACCCGCGCCGAAATCCGTACAGCCAATATCTCAGTTGATGTCGAAGGTTTAGGAACCACCCTGGTAACGCTCACACAGGCAGCCGCACAAGCTGTTCTTGCCATTGAGCCACCGTTAGCTGAAGTGTCAAACCAGGCCGGTTCAGTTGATTTCAACGTAACAGCCAATTTTAATTGGGTGTCTACAACTGATGCATCATGGGTAACTATCCCGGCAAACGGAACAGGTGACCTGATAATGAATGCAACCTATACTGAAAATATGTTATTTGAACCACGTTCAGCCACTATTACCATCAGCGGTAATGGTCTTGAGCAAATCGCAAGTATCATACAGGCAGCCGGTGAACCGGTTGTTTATGTCAGCCCTGAAACTGTTGAAGTAGGCTATCTCGCCGGTACAACTAACCTGACTGTTACTTCAAACAGCGATTGGACCGTAACTGAAGAAGCAGACTGGATGACTGTAACAAATTCAGGGACAGGCAACGGAACCATTACCGTTGATTATATCGAAAATCCAATCTATGAAGACAGGACTGCTGTTATTACAGTAAGTGTCGGATCAGGCACGCCGGCTGTAATCAACTTCACTCAACATGCTTCAGAAGTAGGTATTCCTGAAAACGACCAGGATGGCATACGCATCTACCCAAATCCGGCAAAAAGCTTGTTTGTAATTGAAGCCAATGCTTCACTTTATCCTGAAATGGATGTAAGACTGACAGATCCTGCGGGAGCAACAGTACTTTCTGAAACATGCAAAGGAAAAGACCGTTATACATTTGATATAAAGGATCTTTCAGCAGGTACTTATACTCTCAATATCAAATCAAATGAAAAGAGTATTTCAAGGAAAGTCGTGATCATTAAATAAACCTATTTTGATTGATTATTTTGCTACTACTGAATTTCAATATTACAAAAAGGCAGGCTGTTAAGTCTGCCTTTTTGTATTACGTTTCTCAAGCCCCGCATCCGTAATACCTGAATGCCGATCCCTGGCGATTATGTGGTAAAGTAATATGGCTCAGGGAGAAGCTTACGTTTGAACAAATTCAATAAAGAATATTTGCTGATTGTTTCTAATCTGTACCTTTGCGGGAGAATTTAAAAATCTAAAATATATTAATGCAATGAAAAAAGACAGGCAGGTTTTCGACCTCATAAAGCAGGAGAAAGAACGCCAGATGCATGGTATTGAATTGATTGCGTCTGAAAATTTCGTAAGTCAGCAAGTGCTTGATGCGATGGGTTCAGTTTTAACCAATAAATATGCTGAAGGGTATCCCGGCAAGCGCTATTACGGAGGCTGCCAGATAGTTGACCAAACCGAACAACTTGCAATCGACAGGGCAAAGGCACTCTTTGGAGCTGAATGGGCAAATGTGCAGCCACACTCAGGAGCACAGGCAAATATGGCTGTTTTAATGTCCGTACTGAAACCGGGTGACACATTTATGGGACTGAACCTTGCACACGGAGGACACCTTTCACATGGTTCACCGGTCAATTCTTCAGGTATTCTTTATAATGTAGTAGCTTATGGTGTGGAAGAAGAAACCGGTACCATTAACTACGACAAGATGGAAACCGTTGCCCTTGAAACCAAGCCTAAACTGATCATTGCCGGAGCCAGTGCTTATTCACGCGACTGGGATTTTAAAAGAATGAGGGAGATCGCCGATAAGATCGGTGCCATCCTCATGGCCGACATTGCCCACCCGGCCGGCCTCATTGCCCGCGGTTTACTTAACGATCCGATTCCTTATTGCCATATAGTTACAACTACTACCCATAAAACCCTCAGGGGCCCGCGAGGAGGACTTATCCTTATTGGCAAAGATTTTGAAAACCCATGGGGTCTGAAAACTCCCAAGGGAGAAACAAAGATGATGTCTGCCATCATAGATTCTGCCGTATTCCCGGGAGTTCAGGGCGGACCGCTTGAACATGTGATCGCTTCAAAGGCCGTTGCTTTTGGTGAAGCACTTTCCGATGAATTCATGGAGTATATCATCCAGGTGAAGAAAAATGCCCAGGTTATGGCCAAAGCATTTGTTGATAAGGGTTATCACGTTATCTCAGGAGGTACCGATAACCACCTTATGTTAATTGACCTTCGTTCCAAATTCCCCGACCTGACAGGTAAAGTGGCCGAAAATACACTCGTAAAGGCCGATATAACCATCAATAAAAACATGGTTCCTTTCGACAGCCGTTCACCTTTTACAACATCAGGTATCAGGGTTGGTACACCAGCTGTAACCACCCGCGGCATGAAGGAAATCCATATGGACTATATCGTTAACCTTATCGATGAAGTACTGGCTAATATTGACAATGAATCTGCCATCGAATCCGTTAAGGAAAGAGTAAATGATATGATGACAGGCTTCCCGTTGTTTGCCTGGTAGATAAGGCTAAAGGCCTTTAGCCTTTTTACTCGTACCGGCTGAAAACAATTATTGAAACCGGCCCCAATGTCCAGGGCGTTGCTGCCTGGCGGTGGATGCGATAGCACTCAAGGCCTGTTATGATGAGGTCGTATTGTGTGTAATCATGCTCCAGATCCTTTCTATCTTTCAGGCATTCTATATCGGTACTGATATGCTCGTTAAACCGTGCTGCCACCGTGTACATATACTCCCTTGAAGGATCATCCATGCATACGATCAATACCCTGTTAATATCTTTAAATCCATTGTCGATTACCAGAGCTACATCACTTTTAACATTTTCAAAAAAGTACCTCGCTTTTCCACCTGTTTTATCGGAGCTGAGCAATGGACGTGAACTTCCAACGATCAAAAGGTTGTACTTTCCGCGATTGGCTGTGCGTGTGATCTCCTGTGAAACCGACTGGGTGGTTCTGTATTCGGTCTTTACATCAAGGTTTTCTTCCCGGGCAATTTCATTAATCGGCCTGAATGCCTGTTCTTCAAACAATAAGGCGCTCTCCTTGGAAATTTCTGTATTAGGAGTTAAATGTAAAGCCGTTACGGATAAATGATCCTTTTCCCGTGAGAAAAGCCTGTTAACCAGTGTCAGCAACCGAGCGCCCGAAAGAGGTGGTCCAAAGGAAATAAGTACCTTAAAGAGGCCGGAAACCGTAGCAAGTGATTCTTTCGCCCTGTAAATATAATTGATTAATGACATCGCCGGGCCGGTCATGAAAGTAGTGATAAGGGCCATCAGGACGAGGATGGTAAATATCTCAGGTGATAAAATACCAATATCATAACCTATGTTTAAAGCAACAAGTTCTATCAGACCCCGCGTATTCATGAGTGCTCCTACAGTCAGGCTGTTTTTCCATGATTGTCCTGTTAACCTTGTAGCAATTGCACTACCGGCAAATTTCCCGGCAACAGCCACTAAAATAACAATCCAGGCTGTGTTCCACAAACTATTATCGTTCAGTAAACCTATTTCAGTGCGAAGACCCGTATAAACAAAGAATAGCGGCAGAAGCAATACCAGGCTCACATCTTCCATCTTCTCAGCCATGATAGCTTTAAACCTGATATTCTGTGGCATGATCACCCCTGCCATAAATGCGCCGAACAAGGCATGAATTCCAATACTCTCTGTTATAAAAGAAGAAATAAGCATGACACTAAAGACTGCCGCAACGATTGTCTTGGATACCGTTTCCTGAACGGTATAATTTACAGCAAGCTTTTCAAGCAGTGGCTTTACGCCCAGCAACATAACAAAAATAAATACTAGTGACAACAGTATTGTTATTAGCGCACCGGTAATGGCCGTTGCATTTGCGATGGCAACAACCACAGCCAGGATACCCCATGCTGTTATATCATTTATCGCAGCACTTGTTATAACTATTGTTCCTATGGGTGTCCGGGTTATTCCTCTCTCCTGCACAATCCTTGCCAATACAGGGAAAGCTGTTATACTCATAGCGATTCCCATGAATAAGGCAAAACTTATAAAATCAGCTCCCCGCGGAGCAAATCTTTCATAAAGATAATAGGACATTACTACACCCATCAGGTAAGGAACGATTATACTCGTGTTACTTATGAATAAAGCGGCCTTTGCACGCTGCTTTATAATACCCATATCGAGCTCCATTCCAATGATAAACATAAACAACATTAATCCTATCTGACTCAGAAACTGGAGATTAGACAGAGATTCAGCAGGAAAGAGAAATGATGACACTTCCGGGAAAAACATCCCGAGGAGAGATGGTCCCAGCATTATTCCTGCAATTATTTCCCCGATTACTGTTGGTTGACCGATTAACGACATTAACCTGCCAAGCACCCTGGAAATTACTACGATAACGAGAATCTGAAGGATGAGTATTGACATCGAATGCCTGACGTTGATCGCCTTAAGAAAGTCTATTGTATTTCCGGCGTGGACTCTTGCTACAGTTTTGCCAATTTCTTTTCCTTCAAGCGATTCTCCTGCAGTGAAAGTCAAATAAAGAACAACACCTACCAATATCACCATCAGTAGGTTGATTAGTAATTTTATGTGATTCTTCTTTGCCACCTAACCGGAGTAATATTATGATTAATCCCGATTATCAGATTCTTTCTCAAAATTCCTGAGGATATTATTCACTTCCTGCTCGGTTGATGTTAATTTATTCCTGCAAAACTGGAGAAGCAGTGAAGCCCGTTTCACCTTTTCGGTCAGTTCATCAACTCCAACAGATGCATCTTCCATTTCGGCAATGATCTGTTCAAGTTCATTTACAGCAGTAGCATAAGTCAGTTGTTCATCTCTGTTTTCCATAAGTTCCTCCTTTCAATTGATCACCATGTTATTCCGTTCTAAGTTTTTTCACTTGCTCCACCCTGCCATTAATCGAATGCCATGCAGTATCAATCTCAATTTGATCGCCTTCATGTATTTCATCATTCCTGTCAGGAACCTTTCCAGCAACTTTCACAATCGCGTACCCGCGTCTCAGGACATTGCGGGGATCTAAGTTCCTCAACAGGTTATCCTTCTCCTGTAACAACTGCTTTTGCGAATTTAAGGAATGTTGTGCATTAAACAGCAATTTCTTAACATGATTGCCGGTTAACTCTTTTGCTTTTGCTATTGTCTGCCCGGGAAGGAAAGCAATTGAGATTTCGTATTTACTGAATGCAACACGGTTATTGAAAAGCAAAGCATTGGCACAAGACGTAAACCCAATTGCTATGTCTTTAAGTTCTTCTGATTTTTCTGCAATAAATCCACCCATCAAACCCGTTATCACTTCTAATATGCTGCCAGCCTTCTCCTTTTCAGCTGATAATACCTCACGCACAGCATTGGTAAAGTCATTTGCTTTTTCCCTGAGGGCCGTATCCTGCTCAATAAATCCTGATAAAATATAATGTGCCACATCAGTCGGCGTGATCTTATTGAGGCAAGCCACCATTTCAGTAACCGTCTCATTGGTGGAATGGCCTATACCGGTTATTACCGGAATCGGAAAAAGAGCCACTTCCCTGGCCAAAGCAAACTGATCATAGCAGGAAAGTCCCACATCATCACCCCCTCCCCTTACAATTGCCACCGCGTCATATTGCAAATAAAGTGCCCTTATAAGCTTAAGCTGACCAACGATCGATTCAACTGCTCCTTTACCTTGCAGGACAGCCGGAAAGAGTCTTGTAATAATGTAATACCCCATTTTGTTGTTACGGAGCGTAACCATCAGGTCGTTGTATCCTTTGCTCGTTTCAACCGAGATGACAGCCAGTCTTTTTATAATTAGCGGAACCGGCAATAAACGGTTGTTATTATAAATTCCCTGCTCTTTCAATGCGGCAATGGTATTCATTTTATCAAGCGCCATTTCACCCAAAGTATAAAGCGGCTCAATGTCGATGATCTGAAGCGAAAGACCATATAATGAGGAAAACCGCACATGGGCAAGAAACATGATGTTCAGTCCTTCACGAAACTTCTCTTTTGTATCCTGTTCGAATTTTTGCGTAATATAACTAAGGTCATCCCTCCAGATGGTTGCTTTGATCTGCGCTTTTATTTTATCCTCACTTTTCTCAACCAGTAATGGAAAACAATGACCGGTCACAGGATAATAGTTCAAAGCTGATATCTCAGCTTTTATCCAGTAAGGATTCTCATAAAACTTCTCAAACATCCGCTCAATGCTTCCGGTGATCTCGGAAAGAGAGTAAACGCGACGTTCAGGTGTTTGAGGAACAGACATATAATTACAAATATTTTCCTAAAAGCAAAACCAGGTCGGCAAGCCTGTTGGCATAACCTGATTCGTTGTCATACCAGGCAACAATCTTCACAAGGTTATTCCTGTCACCCAGCACAGAAGTGAGCCCCGCATCAAAGATGGCGGAGTGCGGATTGCCAATGATATCAATTGAAACAATGGGATCGGTAGTATATTGCAAAATTCCTTTCATTGAGCTCTGTGCTGCCTGCCTGAAGGCATCATTGATCTCATTTATTGATGTAGGATTACGTACCGTGCAGGTAAGATCAGTTAATGAACCATTTGGCACTGGCACCCTGATGCCTGCTCCCCCCAGGTTGCCTTTAAGATGAGGGAAAATGCGTGTGGCAGCCTTTGCGGCACCTGTGGTTGTAGGTATTATACTGTATGCCGCAGCCCTTGCCCTTCGCAAATCGGTGTGAGGGGCATCTATCAGGTTTTGGTCACGGGTATATGAGTGGACCGTTGTGATAAAACCTTCCTCAATGCCCCAGTTGTCATCTATCACCTTGATCATAGGTGCCACACAATTGGTCGTACATGATGAATTGGAAACAATATCATCCTCCTTCGTCAGCAAGTGGTCATTTATTCCCAATACCAGGTACTTCACATCCTGTTGCTGATCCTTTGCCGGTGCACTGATGATCACTTTCCTGGCACCTGCCCTTAAATGCTTCTCAGCGGAAGGCCTGTCAACAAACTTTCCTGTTGATTCAATAACAACTTCTATATCCATTGATCCCCAGTCCATATTACCCGGCTCAGGCTCATTGAAAACCTTTATTTTATTTCCGTTAACAACGAGGTAATCTGCTCCGGCTTCAACCTCACCATTAAAAGGTCCATGAACTGAATCATACTTTAACAAATGTGCCAGTGTTGAGGGTTCGGTAATATCATTAACAGCAATTACATTGATTTGCGGTTTGTTGAGTAAAGCCCTGAAAGTAATCCTGCCGATTCTTCCAAAACCATTAATAGCGACTCTGATCATAATATTCCTTTAATAAGGCAAAATTAAGGAAATTGATCATTCCGAACCGGTCAGGTTCTATAATGGCGGAGCTCATTACTGTTCAGGATGATTTAATACTTTTAGGCTGAATGAAGAAATTGAATACAGGAGGTGAGGCATAAAGATTCATCCAGCGTTCCATTTCAAATGATAACGACAGCACGCCTGCTGTTGGCATCAGTTCGCCAAGTTGTACCAGGCTCATGGCAAATTGCGTTATTCCCGGATTGTGGCTAACAAGCATTACATGGTCCCAATCATCGGGCAGACTGAAGATACAATCCTCAAAGGCAGGAATATCAGCCTTGTATAACTCATCATAAACTAATATGGATTCCTTTGATATCCCAAACGCTTTAGCCATGATCTCAGTGGTGGCAATAGCCCTCTTTGCCGGACTGCTGACAATGTGTTTGATTCGGATCTTCTGTGCCTTCAGATGATCAGCCATTATATGGGTGCTGTTAATACCCTCTTGCATTAAGGGTCGATCGATATCGGCTATGCCATGTACATCCTGCACTGATTTGGCATGCCTCATGAGGTACAATGTTTTCATTCGGGGTGCTTTGAATGTTTGTTGAACAAGCCCTTTTAATTATGCCTGTATACAATATTACAAAGAATCAACAAAATTCCGGCATTTGTTGTTGCATAACAAAAAAAATCCCCGGGAAGAAGGCCGGGGATCCTGGTTTAAAGCATTATATCTTATCTTACTATGACAAAGCTTCCGGTTTGCTCACTCACCTCATCATTGTCATCTTTAAAGTAGGTATGATACAGGTAAATTCCTGAAACCGGCGGTTGTCCATTGAGCTTACCGTCCCAGCTTTCATTTATATCCTTAGATTCCCACACCAACTTTCCCCATTTATCGTAAATCGTTATCCTGTATTCCTTGACTCCGTTTCCACGAACAGTAAATTTATCATTCATTCCATCATTATTTGGAGTAAAAGCATTTGGAATACGAAGCATGTATCTTGGTGTGACGATTACCGTTTCAACAGTGGAATCCACGCAACCATATCCATTTTCCACAATGATCTGGACCTGATAAGTTCCCGAATCAGCATAAGTATGAGTAAATTCGGGCACATCATATGCGCCTCCGTCACCTGTTAACCAATCAACGCTGAGGTTATCACCCGTTGAAGTACTGCTGAAGGTTATTACAGGATTCTTCATGCTGACCTTTGATGGACTTGCGTTGATGCCGGCAACCGGTACAGGCCATGCATCAATAAGGGATGGAACCGTTATTGTATTACTGCATCCAGGATTGCCAACCGTTAATGAAACATTGTATGTTCCGGCTTGGGTGAATTCATATGAGGGCGATTGTACATTATAGGTGTCGCCAGTTCCGAAATCCCACTCATAGGTTGCACCTGCTACCGTATTTGTTGATGCATCGGTGAAATCAACGGTCAGGGGCACACAGCCTGCTGTGATACCTTGTGTAAAATCAGCAACAGGCATCGGCAATACCTCAATGGTCTGCATCACCTGTGTACTGATGCATGCATTCTGTGTGACGGTAAGGGTAATTGTTTTATTGCCTGCCAGATCCCAATGAACCTGGTTAGGCCCCTGACCTGTTCCTGAAGGAACCCCGCCACCAAAATCCCAGTCGTAAGTAGCTGCGATATTACCGTTTCCGGTATAAGTAACTGTTATATCCTCGCCTTCACATACCTCAGGAATAGAAAGTACAAAGTCGGCAAACATCCTTTCTTTAACAGTAATAGTAATTTCATCCGTATTCACACAACTGTTTCCGTCCGTTCCGGTAAGATAATAAGTTGTGGTTTGAAGAGGAGCAACAGTTGGTGAAATTGAGTTTTCCTGTCCAAGAAGTGTTGGGTCGGCTGAAAGCCAGACATACGAAACAGCGCCGCTTGCTGTAAGGGTAATATTATCATCCGGGCAAATGGCCGAAACAGGAGCCGTTGCACTCACCGGCGGAAGCGGATTAACGGTTACGGTAACGGGATTACCTGGTTTAACACAACCGTCATCAACGATTACATTGTAAGTAGTAGTGGTTTCGGGATAAACTGTTACACTTTGTCCGGTATATGTGTTAACGCCATCACTCCAGGTATAAATTCCGTTACCACTTGAGGGATTATTTGTAGCAGTAAGTGTTACAGGGTCTCCCGCACAAATGGTACTTACATCGGCATTGGCCGTAACCAGCATATTTATAACGCCGACATCAACGCAATCTGTACTGAAAAGAGTGGTACATGCATTATCGGTAACAGTCACACAATAAGTTGAATTAGTGAGGGGAGAAACAGTGATCTCCTGTCCGGTGCCATATGGGTTCCCATTTTCGGTCCATGTATACGACAGATTTCCGGTAGGACTGGCTGTCAGGGTAGTCGACTGGCCATCGCAAATGGTAACATCACTGCCAGCATCCGCATACAATTCACCAACAAAAACAGTTACTTCATCAGTATCCTGGTTACCGCAATTATCAAAAACTGTCACTGTATAAGTTGTTGTCACCGCGGGTGAGACAACAGGGTTCTGCAGAGTTGGGTCAGTCAAACTTCCATCAGGCGGTGTGGCAACCCAAAGCCAGCTTGTGCCTCCTTCCACAGATAAGGGTGTTGAATTACCAATGCACAAAGAAACATCATCACATGCAACCGCCACGGGCCCTATAACATCAATGTCAATTGTATGGGTTTCCGATTGTCCGCAAACATCCGCCACCTGAACGGTATACTGAGTCGGATTAGGTGGGCTAACTTCAATTGTCTCGGTTGTTTCACCGGTACTCCAGGTATAATAATAAGGAATCTGTCCGCCATCACCCGCAGCCCAAAGATTCAAAGTATCCTCACAATTAATTACAGCCCCTGGGAAGGCGCTACTTGAAAATGGCTGTAAATCCTTTACATACAATGTAATAGTGTCATACTCTTCCGAAGAGGGGCATAATGAAGAATTATATCTGATAGTAATAGTTTCTGTAAAGTCCTCCGGGATCATATCTTCAATAGGGTTAATGGTTAAGACTACCATAGTGTCACCTGCCGGAATGGTAACCACATTAGGTATTAATTCATAGTCAGTCCCATTGATTGCAGTCCCGCCGATTTCCAGAAAGATATCATAGTCCACCGGTGTTACATCAAACATCTCAAAGGCAATATTAGCGCTGTTACACGCTTCCACAGCCGTATCCACTTCCGTATGGGTGAAAGCCACATTGGCACCCAAACCAACACTGGAAAAACTGTTTGCTTCCAGAAATACCCCCGAATCGTATTGATCATCACCAATATCACCGATAACCAATTTAATGTGATAAGTCTGGCAGGGCTCAACATCAGCAGCAGCCGTCAGCACCGTTGTAAATCCGTCATATTGGATATATGGATTAAGATTGGGAGTGTTTCCTGTACCATTATTTACATAATACATGCTGTTCGAGCCCTGACCGTTATTATTTGGTCCGTCATTGATGTTATTTATTGATACATAGGTAGGAATTAATACATTTGGTACCAATGCGATATTTATTGCACCATCAGGGAAACCCGGAGGACTTGGAAAATCACCTTCTATTCCAGGTCCGCTAATAAAAAACCCAAAAACATCATTGAAGCTTGAATTCACAAATTCCGGATACTCTTCTGAACCAAAAACATATCTGAACTCAACTCTATTGGATTGTGGAATAAAATCAAATTCAAGAACACTTGCATCTTCAGATCCTAACCCATTATTTGCAAGTTGGGTTAAGATAGGGTCTCCCGGGAAACCATACTGGGTCATGGCATTACCTACATCATTTGGGCCCTCAGAGTTCTCCACATCACCGGACGCTAATATCACTCCCGAATAGATTCCCAGGTTGGATGTTCCGATGAACCGTCCCCTTGAATTTATATGCCCGCTGCTGGTGATATTGGATGTAACCACGCCTTGCCCAATCAGATATTGCCTCACCAGAACAGAATCAGCAATGCCATGTGCGGCGGTATAATTTATAGGTATTTGTGCTTTTAATGGTATGATTATTCCTGCCAGCAGCAATAATGAAAAAAAGAAAACAGGCAGATTTTTGCCACAACCAATTGTAGAGATGCTCATATTGACATGGGTTTCCTGAATAAAAATGACTGGAGCAGTTGTTTGAAGATCAAAGTGATAAGCCCAAATAACTTCAATTTTGCTTCCCGGCAACGGTAACAAATATATAGAAAAATCATAAAAATAAATCGCTGAGTAAAAAAAATACATCAAAGAACCGTTTATACGTTTGTTTCTCTTGTTTTTTCTTGTTTATCCTTGTTTCTCTTTGTTTTTTCTTGTTTCGATTGTTTCGATTGTTTCGATTGCAATGTCTTCAATAAATTTGTGGTGATTGATTGTTTGGATTATGATTAAGAACCCCGGCGGGGTGAAAGTATGGTAGGGTAGGTAGGATAGAAACCAAGAAACATTTGTAATTTCGCATTATGCATTAAATTCTAAGTACAAATAAAAATGGAGAAGACAATTAATTACATCAATGAGAATAAGGAAAGGTTCCTTGAAGAGTTGTTCGGATTGATACGAATACCGTCAATCAGCTCATTATCTGAACATAAGCCTGATATGCAGCGTGCCGCTGAATACTGGAAAGAAACCTTGCTTAAAGCCGGTGCCGGCAAGGCAGAGATCTTACCAACCGAAGGCAATCCCGTTGTTTATGGCGAAAAGATCATTGATCCGGCTAAGCCCACCGTGCTGGTCTATGCCCATTATGATGTAATGCCGGTTGATCCGCTCGACATGTGGAAATCACCTCCATTTGAACCTGAAGTTCGTGAAGGCAGGATATGGGCCCGCGGGGCTGATGATGATAAAGGCCAGAGTTTTATGCACGCCAAGGCTTTCGAGGCTATGGTGAAAACCGGCGACCTGCCCTGCAACGTGAAATTTATGATCGAAGGGGAAGAAGAGGTGGGATCCCCCAACCTTGAAAAATTCTGCCAGGATCACAAAGAGATGCTTAAAGCCGATATTATCCTTGTTTCAGATACAGGAATGATCGCCCAGGATATTCCCAGCATTACCGTTGGCCTTCGCGGACTTGCTTACCTTGAAGTCGAGGTGACCGGTCCGAACCGTGACCTCCACTCCGGACTCTTCGGTGGCGCGGTTGCCAATCCCATCAATATCCTCTCGAAGATGATCGCTTCGCTGACGGATGAAAAGAATCGCATCACCATTCCGGGATTCTATGACAAGGTAATCGAGTATTCATCTGAAGAACGTGCCGAGATGGCCAAACAGCCATTTGACGTTGAAGAATACAAGAAAGCAATCGATGTGGCTGAAGTCTATGGTGAGGAAGGCTACACCACCATTGAACGTACCGGTATCCGTCCAACACTGGATGTTTGCGGCATCTGGGGTGGTTACACCGGTGAAGGCGCAAAAACGGTGCTCCCTTCAAAAGCTTATGCCAAGATCTCCATGCGCCTCGTGCCAAACCAGGATCACGAAGAAATTACCGCACTCTTCACGAAACACTTTGAAAGCATTGCGCCAAAATCAGTGAAGGTCAAAGTTACGAACCTTCACGGCGGACAGGGCTACGTCTCCCCCACCGGTGATAAAGCCTACCTTTCTGCCAGCAAAGCCTATGAAAAGACCTTCGGCAAAAAACCCATTCCCTTCCGCAGCGGCGGCAGCATCCCCATCATTTCAACCTTTGAGAAGGTGTTGGGCATCAAATCGATCCTGATGGGGTTCGGCCTCGAATCCGATGCCATCCACTCTCCAAATGAAAATTATTATCTGTTTAATTTTTACAAAGGAATGGAGACGATACCGTGGTTTTATAGGTATTACAATGAATAAAACAGGATTGTTTAGGATTGTTCAGGATTGTTCAGGATTGTTTTGGGTTTTGTGTTGATTGTAGAGACATTGCATGCAATGTCTCCATAATATTCAGGATTGGTTGATTGATTGTTTCGATAGTTTATCAGGTCAATCAGGCAAATCAGATTAATCAGTGGTTCTGATATATTTTTTGGTAACCACAAAATCATCCCCTACGATCTCTACCAAATAAATTCCACTATCGAGGTTTCTGATGTCAATGGTGCCGGATGGACTGATGGAACCTTGTTTCACCAGCGTGCCATTTGTTGTCAGTATCCTGAAGTTTACAGTGCTATTCAAACCATTGATTTTGATGATATCAGATGCCGGATTCGGGAAGATGATGAACTTTGCTGAGAATAGTTCTTCAAGTGAGACAATTATTTCTTCACAATCTTCACCATTCCAGGCGAGTCCGTTATAGAAAGGATTATGGAATATTTTCGTATTATTGTCACTGTAGCATCTTAGTGGCCCATCGTATGAAAAATCAAGGGTAGGGAACATAAATGCTGTGCTCCCAATGCCTTCAATTACCTGGCTACCGAATTCTATTACCATACCGTCTCCGCATGTAACGTATTGAATCTTTCTTTCTTCGCTGCCAACCATTATGGTGCCTGTTGAGTCGATGATCATTTCAAGCGGATCACCTGAATAAGTTGTATAATAGCCCAGTTGAATTGTATCACCGGTCACAGCCCCAAAATCATATAATAGGTTGAAGACCCCATCTTTAAAGAAAAAGACACTGTCATTTCTTTGGTACATATAATGATATATCTTACTGCCGGCACTTTGCTCAAAATCCTGTTCAAGCATCTTACTGCACAATTTCTCATCAATCAGTGTATCTGAAACATAACTGATCGTTTTGTAACCAATGACTTCCGGATTGGCTGTTGAAAGGGTATAATGCCATTCTGCACCTTCCCGGGCAAAGGGTTCGGTATAATCCTTTTTATAACTCTTCAGACTGGGAGATTGAAGAAAAACGCCAGAGTCGTACAGACCGTCCATACAATCAGCTAAAGCGATTTTCAGATGATACTGCTGATTGGGAATGACATATACCATGATGGGCATTACAACAGTACTTCCATCATACTGAAGATATTGACTGCCGATATTGCTAATATAGTATTCCTGATTAATGAACTGGTTAATCGTATTGATACTGACAAAGGTGTCGGTCCCGGGGATCAATGCAATATTCTGATTATCATAATACCCACCTTCAGGGCGAGGGCCACTTATAAAAAAGGCAAATACATCATTGTATGGCGAACCAGCAAACTCAGGATATTCTTCAGAACCAAAAACATAATTAAAAGCAAGTACATTACCTTCCGGAATGAGATCAAACTGAAGGGCACTTGCATCATGTGTGTTGTTTCCGCCGGTTAAAGCATTCAATTGGGAGTCGCCTGGATTATTAAAATCATAACCGGCATTTGAGCTGTTATTAGGTCCTTCTGCAATCATTATATCTCCTGAAGAGAGGACTATCCCTGTTTCAATTCCAAGGCCGGAGCCCATACCGCCCCAAAAACTTCCCAATGCCTTTGAATGTCCGCTACTCTCAACATTACTGAAGGTTACACCGCTTTCAATAAAATAGTAAACCAGAGAATCAAGATTTGAAGAGTATTGAATTTGAAGGCTGGTTTGGCCTAAGGAATGTAATGTTAAACCTGCAAAAATGAGGGAGAGTAATTTTGTTTTCATTGGGAATCAAAATTTGTGTACAAGCAAATTTAAAAAATATTTTGATAAAAGATTTAAATATATGAAGGAATATTTAGACTATACTTTATAATTAAACTTTCCTGAATATTTTTCTTAATAAAGACTACACATTAACTCATCATAGAGTCTACATTAAGTGCACATAAATAGTGGACTAATGTGGAGTTAATGTGGAGTTAATGTGGACTTAATGTGGAGTCTATGTGGACTCATATATTTCATTTCTATCTGAGAAATGAAAACGGAATTGCTTAAACATGTTGAGAATACAATACTGAAAAAGAATAATTTAACGCAGCCTGCGCCGAGACTTCGGGGAAGTTATAAACTATATTGAACGCGTAGCCAGGGCCCTGAGCAGCAAAGCGGTCGAAGGATTGAACAACATGAACGCGCAGCTTTGAACAACATTGAACACAGCCTCCCCCGAGACTTCGGGGAAGCTTTGAAATATTAATAAGTCGAAGGGCGGTCGGATTAAGCTCCGAACTCAAAAGACCTCAATCTCTCCTCCGCCAACTCCACATACTTCGTTCCCGGCTTTCCGTAGTTGCACCAGGGGTCGATGCTGATGCCTCCCCTGGGAAGGAATTTGCCTAAGACTTCAATGTACCTTGGCTGCATAATTTCGATGAGGTCGTTCATGATGATGTTGATCACATCTTCGTGGAAGGCGCCATGGTTGCGGAAGCTGAAAAGGTATAGTTTCAGGCTCTTGCTTTCAACCATCCGTTCATCGGGGATGTAGGTGATATAAATGGTGGCAAAATCGGGCTGGCCGGTGATGGGGCATAAGGCAGTGAACTCCGGACAGTTGAATTTTACCCGGTAGTCGCGTTGAATATGTGGGTTCTGAAAAGTCTCAAGAACCGATTTATCATAATTGAACTTAATCTGCGATTCTTTCCCGAGATTCTTAAATTCTTCCATTTTGCCGTTAATTTAAAAATTTTCTTCTGTTTTATTGTGTGGGTACAACTGGTGCCACCTTTGAGATTTGCCAGATGCACCAATTGTGAAAGGTCATCACACATCCTTCACTTTAAAGGGATTATAAGAAACGGAAGTGTCGAATACATCCACTCCTTCAATGCGTTTGAACCATTTGACCACCCTGCTCGTAATGGGAAGAGCGATGATCTCGTACATGGTTTTCAGTAATACCTGGGTGCCGATCATAAGCAACAGAGCACTGGTTTCAAAGATCCCCAGGAAGGCGACGGTGATAAAGATAAACGAATCGGCGGTTTCACCGGCTACTGTTGAAAGCACTGCCCTTACACCAAAGTGTTTTCCTTTATGGAAGACCTTCATGCGGCTCATTACGAATGCATTAAGGAACGACCCGGTAAGATAGGCAGCAAAACTTGCAGCAACAAGACGTGGAGTTGATCCCAGTATCCTAGCATAAGGCATCTGATCAGCCCAGAAAGAGGCGGATGGAAGAATTATCGTTATCCAGAAAAAGAGTGCCATAAGGGCATTCATCGCAAGACCAGACCAGATGATAAGCCTGGCTTTTTTAAATCCCCATACCTCAGCGATCACGTCGTTAAGGATGTATGTCACTGGAAAAATAACAATAGAAGCGGGCAATGCCAAAGGCCCCACCTCGACGATCTTTACTGCTACAATGTTTGCGATGATAAGACAGGCGGTAAATAGTATGCCTGTCAGCATGAAGGTTACACTTACGCTGTTTTTCATATTCTAGTTTTTAACGTGGTTTCCTAGGACACGGTCCGTTTTTGAAGGTGCAAAGATACAAAATTATGAATGATGAATTATGAATGGTGAATAGAATCAACCACGCAAAATACTATAGCGATGGGATTTAACCCATCGATTGATGTGAGATTTATCCCATCCACTACAACGACACTATCGGCATCACAAATCGGTTAAAATTATCGTAAATTTGACAAAACATAATAATCGAATATATGTCTGAAGACATCCGATGGAAACAGCGTTTCATCAATTTTGAAAAATCTACTAAACACCTGGAATCAGCATTGAATATTCCTGATCCTGATATCATACATAAGGCGGGAATTATACAATTTTTTGAAATGACCTATGAGCTGGGATGGAAGTTGCTTAAGGACTATTTGGAATATCAAGGATTTAATGACGTAGGAACTCCCAGGAAAGTAATTAAGACTGCTTTTGAAGCCGGGCTTGTGAATAATGGTCACCTGTGGATGGAATTAATGCTTGACCGAAATCTCACTGCCCATACTTATGATGAGGAACGTGCATCTGAAGTTGAAGTATTGATCCATCAAAAGTACTTTCCAATCTTAAAAGAACTTTACGAAACTTTCAGAATAAAAAATAATGAATGAATTGTTTGGTTTAAGTAATAATGATATTGAACTGATTAAATCAGTATTGGAGAAAGAGCATTCCGTTCAGGAAGCATTTATTTTTGGGAGTCGTGCAAAAGGAAATTATAAAAAAGGAAGTGATGTAGATATTGCTTTGAAAGGCCATCATCTTAATTTACAGATAGTTAGTAAATTAAGCTCCATTCTTAATGAAGAGACTATTATGCCTTTTTATTTTGATTTAATTGTTTACGATTCAATAAAGAGCCAGGATCTTAAAGACCATATTGACAGGGTCGGTGTAAAAATATACCCATAAAAGTAATCTATGCGAATCGCAACATATAACGTAAACGGAATAAACGGCAGGTTGCCGGTTTTGGTGAAATGGCTAACGGAGACGATGCCCGATGTGGTTTGCCTTCAGGAGCTCAAGGCGCCTCAGGAAAAATTCCCTCTTTTTTCGATACAGGAGTTAGGCTATAAGGCAATCTGGCATGGGCAAAAAAGCTGGAATGGTGTGGCTATTTTATCGAAAAATTCGGAACCCAGGGAGATCAGCCATGTTTTACCCGGAGATCCTGAAGACGCACACAGCCGTTATATTGAAGCTGAAATTGACGGTATTACCATCGGTTGCCTCTATCTGCCAAACGGCAATCCTGTTGACACTCCGAAATTTGATTATAAACTAAAATGGTTTGAAAGGCTGATAGAACATGCAAACAGCCTGATCAACAGTGGCAGACCGGTTATTCTGACCGGTGATTTCAATGTGATGCCAACTGAAAAAGATGTTTATAAACCTGAGCGTTGGATCAATGATGCCCTTTTTCGTATTGAGGTGCGTGAAGCATTCAGGAGATTAACAAGCCAGGGATGGACAGACGCCATCAGGAAATTATACCCCGATGAGACTATCTATACCTTCTGGGATTACTTCCGCAATTCGTATGAAAGAAATGCCGGACTAAGGATTGATCATTTCCTCCTAAGCCCGGCAATTGCTCCGCGATTGGTTAATGCTGGTGTTGATAGACTAGTACGTGGTTGGGAAAAAACCAGTGACCATGCACCCGTTTGGGTTGAAATAAAAGGCTAAAGGCTAAGGGCTAAGGGCAAAAGGAAAAAGTGAAGACCCCCGTAGTACCTTATTAATATTACATAGTGTTAGATCTTTCAGATTGAGTTGATTCTGGCATTATTATAAAAAGCCTCAGTAAGTGAGGCTTTAACAACTTTTTACTTTGAATTTTAGCCTTTAGCCATTAGCCTTTTCAAGGGCATAATCAACCATCCAGTTAACACCAAATTTATCAGTCAGCATTCCGAAGAGCGACCCCCAGAAAGTTTTTTCCTGCTGCATGTTTATTCTTCCGCCTTGTGCAAGGGCATTGAACACTCTTCGTGCTTCGTCCTCTGATTCAGGTGTTATTGTTAAAGTGATGTTGGTTCCGGCAACAAACTGGTTTTCCATATCTTTTGGGAAATCACTGCCCATCAGCATGGTTCCGCCGGCCAAAGGAAGTGACATATGCATGATCTTCTCAGCATCTTCAGGGGCATGCTGGTGTTCACCCGGCATATCTTTGAACTTTCCGACATAATTAAACTCCCCTCCGAAGATTGATTTGTAGAAATTGAAGGCTTCTTCACAATTGCCTTTGAAGTTCACATAAGGATGTACCTGTACCATTTGATTGATTTTTTAAGGGTTTCACATAAAATAATTGATAATACCAACAAGCGGAAAAGGCTTTCGGTTTTCTTTGTTTAAAGTTTAGTATTGTTAAGAGTTCAGGATAGTTTAGGGTAGCTCAGAGTTGTTCAGGATAAATTTCTCACTACTCACAACTCACTACTCACAACTCACAACTCTTTACAACTTCACCTTAAAACTAAAACTGCCCTCTGAAGAGATGATCCTGACAATATAGATTCCATCTCTCAATCCATCAATGGGGATATTCACGGTTTCACCCTTGTATCCGGATTTGAAGACATTAGTACCTGTAGTAGAATAGATTGACACAGAATATTTCTCAAGAAGCGAGGATTGGATAACAAGGTTGTTCCCATCATTCCTGATGCTGAAAGGGTTGTCTTTGTTTGTATCAATTATACCGGTGGGCAGGATGACGAACGATAATTCTTCGCTGAATTCTGATCCCTCATAAGCCTGGTCGACTGACTGGATACTATAATAATAGGTGCCGGGGTTAAGTTTTCTGATGATGGCAAATGTGTTGCTTCCCATGTTCCCCCTCTCCGGGAAATAGTGGTTACCGGTTGCAACATCGGCATCGGCTGAGAGAATATCTGATGCCCCCGGAGCACTGCCAACCCTGAGATTGTAAGTAATTGATGCCTCTGGTGACTGCTGGTCAGAAGAAGGCAACCAACTGATGACCGCATAGTCTTCTCCGGTGTAAATATCTGAGAATTCCGGAACTGCAGGAGGCGTGTTTTGCTGGAACCCTGTCCCGGTTATGAGATCGTTCCTGTAAAAATACCGCGTCGCGGTTCCGTTGATGCCTGCCAGCAAAACATCCCAGTCACCGTCATTGTCGTAATCACCCCATGCTGAAGCAGACCTGTCGACAAATGCAAGGTCATCAAGTGAAGTATAGAAGCCAGCCCCGTTATTCGAATAGATACCGGTGAACGAGTTACCGCATGTGGTATTCTGCCCGGCGAGGAGTACATCCAGATCGGTATCATTATCAAAATCAATCCAATCAGCCGGACCTAAAGCTGTTCCGACAAAACCGGCATTCGCATTGGTGAAAGTTCCATCGGCATTATTACGGTAAATTGTGGTAACAGCTACCAGATTATAGTCTTTACCACTGAACATAAAATCGAGATACCCATCCATATCATGGTCACCCCAGCATGCATCTCCCGAAATAGCACCGTCTGCTGAAAAAACCGCATTGAATGAGCCAAAGTTATTTTCAATTATGTGGGTCATGGTTGAACCGTCATCTCCCACCATAAGTATATCCTTATCTCCGTCATTGTCATAATCGCCCCATGCAACAGAGCAAAAGCCCATTCCCGGTAAAGCTGCTCCCGTATCGGTAAAGGAACCGTTTCCATCATTATAATAGAGCTTTGCCTGATAATTTCCCGCAAGTAAGATATCAGCAAACCCATCGTTGTTATAATCTCCGAAAGCAACGTCCCCGTTCGCTCCTGCACCATACAACGTTGAATCAGCAAGTTGAAACTGGAAATTGCCGGTATTTTTGAACAAGTAGGTTTTATTGTCGTAAACATTCTGCCCCGTGATGATCACATCAAATAAACCATCGTGATCATAGTCGGCAACCGACATGGCACTGTTATACAGTCCTTGAAAGTTGGTGGTCACTTCGGAAAAGCTGCCATCGGTATTCTGGAAAATCTTACCCATTGGCAGGAACACGTTGTCCTGTCCAGACATGATCAAATCAAGATCATTATCATTGTCGAAATCCGCGAAAGCCATAGCTCCCCTGCCCATTCCGGGAAAGGGATTGGGAATTGGAGTAAAGGTTTGGCAGTATAAGTTTGCGGATATTAACAGTGTCAGTAATGAAAGGTAAAATTGCCTCATATAAGTTGTGATGATTTAGGGTTACGAACATAAAGAAAAATAGTACACCTCACCCTGCCCTCTCCTCAAGGAGAGGGAAATTTTTCATTGTCAGATTGAATCGGCAATTTTAATTATTGAATCCAACACTTGAGTAATATTGTTTCTTATCTGTTTGTTGGTAAATCTAATGACCGTAATCCCTTGCTTTTCAAGCTCATAAGTTCTGCTTTCATCTCTTTCCAATACTTCAGGATTTTTATGAACCTCGCCATCAATTTCAACAATAAGTTTTTTCTCATGACAATAAAAATCTGCGATAAATGACAGAACAGGATGTTGTCGCCTGAATTTTAATCCATTGCATCCTCTATTACGCAATTCCAGCCAAAGAAGATATTCTGGTTCAGTTTCATCCCTTCGGAGTTTTTTAGCCTTTGTAAAGGAATCCTTCCCTGAGTGAAGATGCAACTGCTGATCAAAAGTCCTACCGAGGAATACCATAAATAAACAATAAATAAAATATTAACATTTATACTCCAGAATCTTGCAGTCAGATAAAATTCAATTTAGTTTCCCTCTCCTTGAGGAGAGGGATTAAGGGTGAGGTGCTTTTGCTTTTTGACTTTTGCCTTTTGCCTTGTCTTTGGAGAGGGATTAGGGGTGAGGTGCTTTCGCCTTTTGCCTTGTATTTGGAGAGGGATTAAGGGTGAGGTGCTTTAGCTTTTAGCCTTGAACTTCTCAAGCGCTGAATCCAGAAACGCAATAAAGTTCTCTACATCAAGATCGTAGGCCTTTGGCTTTACAAGGAGTTCGCCGTTGGTATCAAGTAATACATAGTAAGGCTGCGCATTTACATTGAATCGGCTTATCTGGAAATCGGCGTATTTCTTGCCGATTGTTTTCTTGACTTTGCCATCGTATTTTGAGGTGATCCATTCGCTTTCAGGGAGTTGGGTCTTATCGTCTACATACAGGGCAATGACCACAAATTCATCCTTCAGTTTCTTTAGTACACGCGGGTCTGACCACACACGGGCTTCCATTTCACGGCAGTTAACGCAACCATGTCCGGTAAAATCAATGAATACCGGTTTATTAATCTGTTTTGCGCACGCAAGCCCCTGTTCGTAATCAAAGTACCCCTTTAGTCCATGGGGCAGATGCAGGATATCCCCGTGTTTTGGTACGTCACAAAGTCCATTCTGAACAGCTGGCTTACCCATGTTTCCGTCATTATTTGCCGTTCCGGATGAGAATACTTCGACATTCTCCCTGATGATCTTGTTCAGGTCGAAATCGTGTGTTGCCTGAGGTGGCAGGTATCCGGACAGTGCCTTCAACGGGGCACCGAACATTCCGGGTATCAGGTACAATACGAAGGTAAAGGTAATGATCGCGAGCATTAATCTTGGAACACTGATGTATTTCAGGTCGCTATCATGTGCAAATTTGAGTTTTCCAATAAGGTAAAAACCCATAAGGGCAAAAATTATGATCCAGAATGCAAGATATATTTCACGGTCCAGTATCCCCCAATGGTAGGTTTGATCGGCAATGCTGAGGAATTTTAGTCCGAGAGCCAGTTCAATAAACCCAAGAACAACCTTTACGGCATTCAGCCACCCACCCGATTTTGGCATGCTGTTAAGCCACCTTGGGAAGAAAGCAAAGAGGGTAAAAGGCAATGCGAAAGCAAGTGAAAAGCCCAGCATTCCTATAATGGGCATCAGCACTTTACCTCCTGCCGATTCAACCAGAATAGCTCCGACAATAGGCCCCGTGCAAGAAAAGGATACTAAAACCAGGGTAAATGCCATGAAAAATGAGCCGAGTACTCCTCCCCTGTCGGCCTGGGCATCTGATTTATTGATCATCCAGCTTGGCAGGGTAATCTCGAACATGCCAAGGAAAGATGCGGCAAAGAAGAGGAAGATCAGGAAGAATAGTACATTGGGGATCCAGTGGGTGCTTAAGAAATTAGCGAAATTGGCCCCGAAAAGTACCGCCACCAATGTACCGATAATAGTATAAATCAGGATGATTGATATCCCATAAACCAGTGCTTGTGTTTTGGCTTTTACTTTATCTTTTTCTTTGAGGAAGAAGGTCACCGTCATCGGAATCATCGGGAAGACACACGGGGTGAGGATTGCAGCAAGTCCGGCTAGGAATGAGATAATAAAGAGCCAAAGCAATGAATCTTCCTTTTGCTCACCTTTCTTAATTTCCTTTGCTGTATCGGTATTGGCAGTAGTATCTGTAGCGCTGCCTATTCCTGCAAGGTTGGTGCTGTCGCCGGTATGGTTTATGATCCCTGTACGGGCTGTGTCAACTGCCAAAGGTGCGGCTTCCGGATTTCCCTTGATGGCAAATTCGAATTCCACCTCATTGGGTGGAAGGCACTGTTTGTCGTCACAGCACATGAATTCAAGAAAGCCTTTAATCTTGAAATCCTTGTTTGAAAGGACTTTTACCTTCTGTGTAAAGATTGCTTCGTTGGCAAAGTATTTGAGTATGGTATCAAAATTGGGATCGTATTCCTGTATGGCTTTCGGCTCAGTAACCTTACCAATTAACTGATAATCTTTGCTTTTTTCGAAATTGAAGCTTGTAGGAACCGGTCCGTCGGGAATTACCTCCTGCGAGTAAAGGTGCCAGGTTTTTTCAATACTGGCCTTGAATATCAGTTGAACTTCTGATGGACTGATCTGCTTTTTGCTGAAGCTCCATTTTACTGGTTCGAGTATTTGGGCAGATAATGAAAAATTCAAGGCTGTGAGAATCAGCCCTATTAATAAGAAACCAAGAATAGATTGTCTTTTCATCCCGTGGCTAAGTGTTAGGTAATGCTATCCTGCTTAATCAAGCAGCTCAATTTTAAGGATCTCCGAAGTGTCATTTGAAATGCGGAATGGGTTGGCGATCCGGTGCCCTATAAGCCAGGCTATTGAATTTCCCGAGATAAGCAACCATGCATTTTCCTTTTCCACAATGGAGAACTTATTATCTATGAAAAAATCACTAAGTTTCTTTGTATTATTCATGCCATAAGGAATGAATGAGTCTCCCTCTTTCCATTTCCTGAGCTTCAAGGGGTATTTGAGTCTTGAAGCGTCAAGTAACGCGATGTTCCCCGTTTTCGGCACTTTTAATTCAGGGGTATTCTTTAACTTCGAGAATCGCAGATGTACCGGTTTGGTAATTTCTTCGGATGATTCTTCAATAAAGGCTTCAGCGATTGATTCAGCACTCTCAGCGCCAGTCTCGGTAATTATCAGTGAATTCCTGTCCTTTATGAGCCGGTGCGTTACCGAGAAGAATTGTTTTCCTGATATTTCGTCAAGTGATTCAGCGATCTCAATACATACCGAACGATTAAAGCCATAAGGCTGGAGGAGTTCGTAAAGGTAAAGGTCAACCGGCTCGTATTGCTTCAATCCGATAATATTAACCTTGATGATATCATCCTCTTCAGTAATTAATTGTGAGGATATCTGGCTGATGTAATTCCTGATCAATAATTCCGCATCCCTTATACGGTCGATGGTTGCAGTGAGAGTCTTCCTGAAGTCGTGATTAATCTCGGCAAGCATGGGTATCAGGTCGTGCCTGATCTTATTACGAACATACTTGGTGGTTCTGTTTGAGCTGTCTTCCCTGAAGGAGATTGCCTCATCCGAGGCAAATTCTTCAATCTGTCTCCTGAAAGCAAACATCATCGGGTGAACGATATTGATCCTGTAAGGCAAAATTCCATGCAGTCCGCTGATCCCCGTTCCCCTCAAAGCGTTTATAAAGAAAGTTTCAATCTGGTCATCAAGGTGATGCGCAGTAGCCAGTGCATAGAAGCCCTCATTTGCAAGGAGTTCTTCGAACCATTCATAGCGCAGGGTTCTTGCAGCCATCTGAACGGAAATCTTATTGAAGCCGGCGTATTCACGGGTTTTGAAGTGCTTGACAAAGAATTTCACCTTGTAGGTTTGCGCCATTGAGGCAACAAAAGCTTCATCCTGGTTTGATTCACTGCCCCGCAGCCCGAAATTACAGTGCGCAATGGCGAATTTATAGCCTGACCGGTGGAAAAGTTCGGCCATGACCATTGAATCAATACCACCACTGACAGCCAAAAGCACTGTATCCTGGTTAGTAAACAGACCATGCTGTTCAATATATTCCCTGAATTGTTCGAGCATGGCGCAAAGGTAATAAAATGTTTATATGTATACATGTATAGCCAGGGCACGCCCTGTCTCTCAATTGTTAATTAAGTTTAAATGTTAAACCAAAGGCATGGCATGAGCTTTTCTGCAACAATACACGTATTGCAAACGTTAATGAATATTCAATCCTTATTCGAATCTTATGGAAATTAAAAAGAAAGAAAGCGGCAGGACAGGTAAATTCATTGTTTATGAGGATAATGAGGAAGTAGCTGATATGAGCTGGCTGGTAAACGATGAGGCTAATTATGTGATCGACCATACCACCGTGAGTGAAAAGATGGCAGGTAAAGGAATTGGAGCAAAACTGCTGGAAACCATGGTAAACATGGCCCGTGAAAATGATAAGAAGATAATTGCTGGCTGTCCCTTTGTTAGAAAGATGTTCGAAAGGAATAAGGATAAATACGGAGACGTTTGGGAAATAAGGGATTGAAAGTTAAGGCTAAGGGCTAAAGGCTAAAATGCAAAGTATAAAGTGAACTCAACGATCGTACTTTTAAAAAACAAGGGTGGATACAATCCACCCTTGAGATTTAATTGCTTAACTTTAATAGTTAATATAATTTTTTAGCCTTTAGCCTTTAGCCTTTAG
>DATGZB010000015.1:0-14082 GCA_035297395.1 Lentimicrobium sp.
GAAAAAAAGGCCATTCAAATACTGGCTGAGCGGTACCATCTGAAACGATTGGATAAGATAAAAGTCTCAAAAGGCAAATTGATGAAAATGGCTGCCGAACGATTGCCGGTTTTTAAAGAACCGCAGAATACTCATGATTACAAAGGCTAAACAAGTGATCCAAATAGTATTAACAACCTAAAACCATTCAACCATGAAGTACTTAAATTTAATTAACCGTTTCTGGCGACTGAACAAAGAGCATATTTTCAGTCCGGGTGAAGTTCATCTTTTCTTTAAGCTGCTCGACACTTGCAATAACCTTGGATGGAAAAGCCCTTTCAGGCAGTCAAACCGGTTTATCATGGGTGAAACCGGAATGTGTGAAAGAACGATCATTGGCTGCCGCAAAAGACTTAAGGAGGCAGGTTTGATTGATTATCATTCTACCCCTGAAAAGCGTGAACAGGTCCTCTATTTTATTGTGGGCGTTGAAGAATCTGATAACACCGGCGGCGACCAGGCAGAGACTGAGAAAGAGCCTTCAAAGAACAGCGAGCGAAACCGGCGATTGAAAATTGATTACAGCTTACCTGACATTGAATATGAAGACCAGGTAAAGCCGGTACCTCAGGTAAGGGCTGAAAAAGAAATGCCGGTCCGGCAACTTCCTGCCATCGTAAATAAAGAGCATAAACCCGGTAATAGTAACGTAACCAAAGGAAGGGAATGGAAACTGCCCGGAAAGGAGCAACTGGAATTGCCGGTTCTTAATGATTCATTTAAAGAAGATCGTGAAGAAGAGTCTCATCCTGATGAAGAGAAAAATTTACCCGGACAGGCTGGAAATTGTACGCTAAATGTTGATCAAACTCCGGACAAAAATCAGACTAATGTTGCACATAAGTCTGACAATTGTGAGATAAAAGTCGAACAAATGACCGACAAAAGTTCAACAAATGTTCAACAAATGTGCGACAAAAATACAGACAACATAAGATTAGATTTAGATACAGATAAAGATAAAGATGCAGAAGAAGAAGAAAAGAAGAATGATCCGGAAGATGCTGTGAGCAAAGAAGGAAAATCTTCTTCACTCACAGCGCTGCAGCGGCGGCAATGTCATGAGATATTAGAAAATTATAACAGGATTTGTAAAAACCTTCCCAGGGCAGTCTCACTGTCCGAGATGCGAATGTCGCATATGGCAGCCCGCATAAACGACCATTCCATGGAAATCGTAAAAAAGATGCTGGGGGCGGCGGGGCGCTCGCAATTCCTGGCCGGAAACAATGATAGGGGCTGGAAAGCAAGCATCGACTGGCTTTTCAATCCGACCAACTTCCTGAAGGTTGTCGAAGGCAACTATGAACACCTGCACAAGATGAAGTCAAATAACATCTCCGGCGGCCAACAGAAGCCATCACCCATTTCAGCGCTTAAAAGAGCTTACGAGAACATAATCAGCAACGACGATGAATTCAGGCAACAATAATGAAAACCTGCACAAACAAGGTCCGTGCACCGG
Source organism: Lentimicrobium sp. (assembly GCA_035297395.1). Lineage (GTDB taxonomy): Bacteria > Bacteroidota > Bacteroidia > Bacteroidales > Lentimicrobiaceae > Lentimicrobium. Next base: position 1,508 of record DATGZB010000015.1, read on the forward strand.
ACTGGTAAAAAACGGCCACTCCGTCGTTAAAGCGAATTTTGCGATATGCCCGGCTTTGACGGCAAATGAGACCGGTTATGTAAAAGCCGCATATGGTGAAAAAATTGGTAAGATGGAGAGAGGCAGTGCCCTGTTACAACTGCTTGATATCGTAAGCATGGCACTGGCTGAACTCAACCAGGCGCCGGCGGGCAACACCGAAGTTGAACAAAATGAATCCCTGAGGATTATCACAAAACTCATTTATGCCGACCTGATGAATTACTTTCCGCAGGTAACCATTGCCGAGATTACCATTTCGGTTAAAAACGGCCTCAGGCGGCAGTATGGAGACTTTTATGGCTTCAATACGCTTACTGTACACAAATTCATAAAAAACTACCTTGAAGATGTTGAACGCATGGAGGCAATAAAAAAGCAGAACCGTTTCCTGGAAGCGCATGAGGAACCCAAAAAGGAATATACAAAAGAGGAATTGGATTCAATGGGAATGGAAAGCCTTAAAACCTGTTATCAATCGTACCTAAGCACAGGTTCCATTTTCAATTGCGGAAATGTAGTGTACGAATATGCGGTCAGGAAAGGGTTCATTAAGCAAACACTTGAAGAGATGCGAGAGATATATGCAAGGGCACTTCAGATGGTAAAGGCAAACAAACTAAGCGAACAGCAAAACGTGCTCTACAGCTTCAGGAATAAATCGGATGCCGCCACCCTTGACTTCGAAGCCAAAATGCTCGCCAGGGAGATGTCGCTTAAAAAGTACTTCGACTCGCTGGGAACGCAAGGTATTATTCCTGATTCCGGATTCCGGATTCCGTAATCCGTGTTCCGGATACTCCTGAACCCTCTTGAGCCCACTTGAAAATGAGAGTGAGGAATGAGGAGTGAGTTATGAGTCATTGAACCACTTGAACCCCTTGAACAACTTGAACCCCTTGAACACCTTGAACAATTTGAACAATTTGAACAACATTGAACAACCTTTGAACTTATGCCTGATCTTACAGAAAATTATCATTTTGAACTCCGCCGCCTTGATAACGAAATTGCCGCGAGGCCCCGAAACTCCCGGTTACTTGAAGATCGTGGCGACCTGAAATATGACCATGAGGATTATGAAGGAGCCATTCAAGACTATACAGCAGCCCTCAAAACAAAGAGAAAGAAAAAAGACCTTTACTGGAAACGGGGAATGGCTTATTATGAACTGGGCTCTCATTTGGCAGCCTTCAACGACTACTCGATCGCCCATCAGCTTAATCCCCGTTGTACAAAGCTCCTCGTCGACCTTGGCTTATGTGTTCAAAAATTTGATGACTTAAAAAGAGCAGAAGAATACTATAAACAGGCAATTAAGATCAACCGCAGATACCACGAGCCCTATATCTTTCTTGGCCGTATAAGGATTGAGCAGGAAAATTATGCTGATGCATTAAAGTATTTGGATAAGGCAGTAAAACTGGAACCCATGGACCAGAGCGGCAGGTACTGGAGAGGTGTCGCATTAGGGTACCTAGGCAGGAATGAGGAAGCGTACGAAGATTTTGACCTTTCGGTGATCCTTAACCCGACAGATCATTTTGCCCGCTTCAACAAGGCTGCCGGCCTGTACCATCTTGAAAAGCACCAAGCCGCCCTGTATGAATTAAAAATACTGTTGAGAGACAGACCTGATGACAAGGATGCCCTTAAGTTGAAGAGAATCATTGAAGATGAGACGGAAGGGGAAGAGTGGAAAAGTTAAGGCTAAAGGCTAAAGGCTAAAATTCAAAGGAAAAAGTGTTCAACGTTCAAGGTTCAACGTTTAATGTTAGTTCACCTTTTAAGTTGCCAGACCACGCCATAAGCCCTATGCCCAATGCCCTATGCCCAATGCCCTCAGACCCCAGAACCCAGAACTCAGAACTCAGAACACGAAACCCCATTGGAAGATTTAGATAAACTATACACCGAAAACCGCGAAGAGATGGATAAAGTTAAGTCCGCTCTTGCCGAATACCTTGCCAACCTCAGGTGCCGGAAGTACCCTGAATATATGACCAGCAGGGAGGTGATGGAGTTTTTGAGGATTACTCCGTTGACACTCTTCCGATACCGGCAGCAGGGGGTATTGACAGGGTATAAGGTGAAGAATAAGTATAGGTATAGGTTTAGGGAGGTGTATGGGTTAGTACATTGTACTAATTAAATCTTTGCATTATAAGAAATAATTAGGTAAAATAATTTATATCTATTCTAAATTAATACCATAATGTATAATTAATGTATTTTAGTTTTATCTTAGTGCTTTATTTAAAAAATATATTGATGAAAAAACTATTTTTGATTTATTTTTGGGCAATTTCATCTAGTCTTTTAAGCCAAAGTACCTCTCCAATAAAACAACCGGTCGTTGTTCCACCTTCACCTAATGCTTTTGCTTTTGCTAAATATGGTAAAATACCTGTTGGAACATTTACAGGTACGCCACAAATCGAAATTCCTATTTATAATATCATTATCAACCATGATACAATACCAATAAGTTTAAAATATTCATCAAATGGATTAAAGGTTGATGAATTACCCTCAGTTTTAGGATTGGGTTGGACTTTAAATGCTGGAGGTGTAATAATCAGATCGGTGCATGATTTACCAGATGTTGAATACGAAAGGTTGAATTATACCTATTATCCAAATCAAACAGAGGAATTCAATGATTTTTGTTATAATTCAATGTCAGGCAATATTGATACTGAACCAGATATTTTTTCATTTAATTTTTCAAATTTTCAAGGCAAATTTTTTCTTGATTCTCTTTATAATCCAATTCTAATAAAACCCTTACCCTTAAAAATCATTCCCTCAACTGACTATTCAAGTGCATTTAAAATAATTGACCCAAACGGTACTATGTATTTTTTCGGAGGTAGTAGTGCAACAGAAGAGATGAATACAGAAATATTTGTACCAGGCAATCAAGGTGCACCACATTTTTCAAACATGAAAAACGCATGGTTCCTTAATAGAATAAAGTTCTTCAATAATGAAGAAGTAAATTTCATATACGAATCCAATTTTCAAGGTTACGATGGAGGAATATATAATCAATCAACAGCAACTATAACTGAATATTTGCAAATGGAATATGATCCTGCAAATCATGAATTACCAACTTTATTCAGGAATACTCTTGCAGCAAGGTTATTAAGTGAAATTAATTGGTCAGAAGGTAAAATAGTATTTACCTATGAACCATTGCTAAGCACCACAAGTACCAGTTTTGAAAGATTATCATCTATTTCGGTTTATAATTTTAATTCGCAATTAGTAAAAAAGTATAACCTAGAGTATCAGGAGTATGAAACTTTATCTTCATTTTCAAATCCTGATAATAATGGTTTTTTTGAAGCGATGAACCAAAATCGAGTTTTTTTAACCAATGTAATTGAAGCGACAAGTACACCTTCAAATCAATATATCTTTACTTATTATTATCCTGATGGTTTACCTCCGAGATTATCTTATGCACAGGATTACTGGGGTTATTTTAATGGGAAGCATAATAATGAGTTGATTCCTAAAGATTTAACAGGATTAAATACTTCAAATACCTATTGTTTCTATTTAAACGCTGGTAACGTACGTGACTTATTTTATCAAGTTGGCGGTGATCGAAAGCCAAATTTTAATTATGGTATGAAGGGATTACTGAAGACCATTACTTATCCAACAGGTGGTAGCACAAAACTTGAATATGAGCCACATTCGGTTTATAAACTAGTGTATCAATATCCTGAATATCCTACTCACTTTCTCATGGAAATAGCTACAGATAGTACTGAATGGGGTACAACTGAAGTGATAGATACAACTGAACTTGTACCCTTCCTTCAAGAAAAAATCAAATTAGATTTGAATATACTTCCATATGACACATGTGGTTGTAATGAGGATATCCCACATTACTTATCTCCTAAAATGACCCTTTCAATATTGAAAGCTAGTAATCAGACTTATATTACAATTTGGAAATTTTCAGAAGGTATGGGAGGATATATTAGTGCGGGCAATCCATTAGTAGATATTGACACAAATTTTAATCGCCAGGATTTTTTTGTTGATTTTGTTAAAGATGAGAGATACATAGTTAAACTTAAAGTAACGCGACCTTGTATAAAAGGGAAAGTAAGTTTCGATTATTTTAATGAACCAGGGCAATTTGTTAATGTAAATGAAGAAGTTGGAGGATTAAGAATAGCAAGAATTATTAATAATTCTCCAGAGAATGAGACAATTAAAAAATATTATTATGGAGCTTTTGAAAATCTTAATAACTCAAGTGGGATTTGTGAATCATTCAGGCCATCAATATCATATTTTTCTACAGCACTTACAGATTCAATTAATCCATTTTTATATATAACAGAATATAGAGACAAGGTAACTATTGGATCTTCCCCTTTAAATCAGATTTATAATCAAGAAGGCTACCATATAATATATCAAGATGTTGTTGAATCAATCGGCGATAATTTTGAAGGCGGATGTACTCATTATAAGTATAATAGTATTCAAGATATACCTCCATACATAATATGTGGCGATGCAATTCCAGAGACTTCATATACAAACACATTCGGTAATGGTGAACTGCTCAGAAAAGATTATTATGCAAATGAAGGGCAACTTAAAAAAATTAAAAGTGAAATTTTTAATTATGAAGATGACAGTAGAATTTTTAATGAACTAAAAGCATTCACATGTAATGAATCTCTTTTTCAAAATACCGGGGATGCGGTATTTTCCTCATATAGCTTAAACATGTATAAATTAATAAATAAATGGAGATATCTATCGAATAAAAAAACTGAATTATATAGTGGTCAAGACACAATAATTACAATTGAGAACTACACATATGATAATCCAAATCACTTACAATTAAGTAGTTTTTCAACATTCTCAAGTAGCCAAGACCCAATAATGATTGAATATCTATATCCGCCTGATTTTGCAGATCCCCTAATGACTACATTGAAGAATCAAAACAGAATTGCGGAACCCATATCAATAAAAAAATATTTTAATAATCAACTTATTTATTCTAAGAAGGATACATACAAGGAATGGAGTAATAATTTGGTACTTAAGGAAAAGGAACAGTTTTCGTTAGATGGAAATTCACCATTAGAAACCAGAATTGAATACAATGACTATAATTCAAAAGGCAATTTAATTGAACACTCGACTCCCGGTGGCACTCATACCACTTATATATGGGGTTATCTCAATTCATATCCCATAGCAAAAATAGCGAATTCTAAAAGTATTGGTTGTGGATATACCGGCTTTGAGAATAACGAACTCAATGGATGGAAAAAGAATAGCCAGAATATCTTCGCTAATGACAAATATTTTACCGGTAAAGCATCCATGTTAGTGAATACCTTAGAAGGTCCTTCAAAAGAAGATACTGTTGGTATGGATGCCAATAACCATAGTGGTTATGAAGCAAGTGTATGGGTTATAGGAAGTACTTTTGCTTATCTGCATATTCAGGCTAATGATTGGAATTATCATCAGAGGGTAACTAACGTAAATGGGAATGATACTACATGGAAACTACTCAGAGTATCGCTTCCACGACATATATACAGATCAATCATTAATGACAATTTGAAGATTAAAGTGTATGTTGGAGTGAACGGTTCAGGAAGTGCTCATTTTGATAACATCAGATTTCATCCAATGGATGCCCAGATGGTAACTTTAGACTATGAACCTTTGGTTGGTGTAACTAGTGAAAGTGATTTTAACAATTTACCCACCAAGTATGAATACGATTCCTTCAACCGTTTGAACCTTAAAAGAGATTTTGAGGAATATATCTTAAATAAATACGAGTATCATTATAAACAACAATAATAGAAAGGCTATGAAGATTTTTAAGTTGGGCATTCTATTGATGCTATATTCAATATTGTTGGTTTTTCCGGCTAAATCATTGTTCTCGCAGCAATTAGCTCTCGAATGGCATAATAAATTTGGATATGACCATTGGGATTTTGTAAATGATATGGTCAGATTATCTAATGGCAGCTATGTGCTTGCAGGAAGCATTCAGGATACATCAATGAATGGATCAGATCATAAAGGCCAAAACAGAGCCTGGATATGCATGGTTGATTCAAATGGTGTTATAATTTGGGAAAGGATCTTTACAGGAGCTGATTTTCAAACAATTAATTCAATAACTGAAAGTAATAATGGAATATTGATCGCAGGTGTCTTTACTGACTCAATTTCGATTGATTCGCTCAGCCTTAAGGCAGACTCTTATTTGTCAGGATTTTATGCGTTGGCAGATTACAGTGGAAATATTAATGAATTAAGTAAAGCTGGGCAAAAAGCAATAATTTATAATCTGATTGTATCTCCTCGTTTTGGCACAAAAACTTTTACAGCAGGCACATTTAAAGGCACATTAAATATCTCAGGAACAAACTTTCCTGCAAAATATACAAATTCTGTTTTTCTCAGTGAAATCTCAGAGTCAAATGAATTGACCGACCTTACTTTGATTCATTCCTCAGGCGACCTGCTTATTAAAAGCATTGATTGTAATGACTCAGTATTATGCCTTGCAGGTTCCTTTTCAGATACTCTTTTTATTAAGGATAGTACATTTATATCTACAGGTAAACATGATGCTTTTATTTGTTGCTACGATTCTAATTCACTCATTAAATGGATTAAAATTATAACAGGGACCGGTGAACAGGCAATTAATGATATTTCATTATCAGATGACAATAAATGTGGTGTTGCGGGATATTTTGATATGAATGCATTTATTGACAGCACCGTGTTCCAATCATATGGAAGTAAGGATATGCTTATTGCTTATTTTGATGAGAAAGGTACTTTATTGTGGGGTAAAAATTTTGGAAATCTAAGCAATGATTACGGTTATGCTGTCAAAGTGAGAGGAAGTAATATTTATTTCTCAGGAAGTTTTGTCCATGAAATTGGACTCCCACAGTCAAATGGAAATACAATAGCTCTTGAGTCACTGAGTCCTTTTGGAAATTCATTTATAGCAAAATATAATTTTGATGGTGAATTACAAGCTACTTACAATTTTCCTGGTACAAGTGAAGATTATTGTCAAAGTCTAGAGATTGATGAGGGGGGTAAAATTACTGCAGTGGGAAATTTTTATAATAAACTGGTCTTGCAGGATAGCGTATTTCAGACTGTTGAAATTAATTCCGCCGGGGATAAAGATGTCTTTATGCTTCATTTTGACGATATCTGTGAAAATTTCAAGGTAACTGCTGGAGCTGATACGACAGTATGCGCTGAAGGATCCGTATGGCTGATCGTTCAGGAAGAATACACTTCATATATTTGGGAGCCGGGTGGAACAGTTAACAATGACCTTCAAGTTTATCGCCCCGGAGTATATCATTTGAGTGCGACAGATCAATATGGATGTCTTTCAACGGATAGCTTAACAGTAAGCCCTGGAATGATTCCTGAAATATTTGCAGGACATGATACTATAATTGAAGCTGGTCAAAATATTGTCTTAAATACAGCTATAGCTTCAAATGCAATGACTCTAACCTGGAGTGCTGATGGAAATGGTTTTTTTGCTACAACTAATGATCTGAACACAGAATACTACATCTCGAATGATGATATAAGCAATGGATCAGTTACTTTATCATTAGATGGATCTAATCAATGTGGTTCGTCGACAGATAGTTTGCTGGTAATAATTCCTATGGATGATGATGGAGTACTCGCTTATCCGAATCCATTTCAATCATCGGTAACTATTGTCTGTGAAGAGGGGTTAACAATTCAATCAATTATAATTACTACTCAGACCGGTTTTGTGGTACTTCCTTCACAAACAGTGAATAATTACTTTTTCACTTATGATTTGAGTTCTTATCCCCCTGGTTCCTTTGTATTTTACGTGACCACAAATAATGGTGTGGTAACAAAAGTAATTAACAAAATTTAGTTATCTGGTAACACTAAAATTATGAGAAGAATAATTACTTTATTATTTTCCCTGTTAATATTTTCAATTGAAATATTTGGCCAATCTGAGGAAAACTATATTTATAGTTATGAAGCGATGTTACCAAGGAAAGATACATCAGATTTTAATCACACTACCTTGGATTCGGTGGCTTTAAAAACAATACAGTACTTTGATGGTTTAGGAAACCCTTTACAAAGTGTAGTAAAAGGATTTTCTTGTTCAAATACGGATGTAATTCAGCCGTTTGAATATAATGATATTGGAATTGACACAACAAATTATCTTCCGTATCCTGACGTTCAATCTTCCACAGGTAATTACAGGCCGAATTTTAAAACCGAACATCAATCCTACTTTCAGACTAATTATGAAGATATAAATGGATATGCACCTGTACTTTACGAGAAGTCACCACTTCAAAGAATCAATAAAAAAGCTTCGCCCGGTGCCGAATGGCAAATTTCTGAACACCCGGTTTCTTATACCTACCTTACTAATTCCAGTTTAAGCAATTTACATGTAAAGAAATGGGCTGTTAACGATTATGAGTGTAAGTATGATGGATACTATGGAGATCATGAACTTTATGTTACTAAAATCATAGATGAGGATGGTTCGGTAACTTATGAATTTAAGGATAAGCAGGGAAACACTACCTTAAAAAGGTCAGAGTTAACGGCATCACAATTTATTGACACCTATTATATCTATGATGATTATAATTTATTAAGGTTTGTTATTTCACCTGAAGGTTCTGCAAGATTTACTCAGAATTTTTCCATTGATGATGATTTGGCAAGGCAGTATGTTTATTTCTATAAATACGATAGCAGAAATCGTATGGTCGAGAAGAAACTACCTGGCAAAGAAATCGAATATTACATCTATAATAAGTTAGATCAGGTAATACTATATCAGGACGGTAATATGCGAAAAGTTAATACTGGTGTGCAAGCATTCGATTGGAAATTCATGAAATATGATGCACTTGGCCGGCTTATCTTAACCGGGATGACACATCAATTTCCAAGAGAGACACGTGATCAAGTTCAACAGCTGGCATCAGCTAATGAAAAAAATTATGAAATATTTTTTTATCTGGCGGCTGACTACCCTGCCATTAATAATAATTACTATACTAACCAAGCTTTTCCCATTTTAAATAGTCAGGATGTAATTTACACAATCGATTATTTTGACACCTATGATATATATGTAAAAGGCGATAAGCATCCTATTGTAAGTGAAGACAAGATGCCCTTTAGCACTAATGATGCAAGTTTTGACCTTGAAGATGCAGATTTGGTAAATGTTACAGGTCAGAAAACCGTATCATTCGCGAAATACAATGATGCTTTATGGCCTACTATATTTTATTATGATTTTAGAGGCAGGCTTATTCAGGAAAGATCAATAAATCACAGGCATGGATATGATGTTACAAGTAATGAATATTTTTCAGAAGTTAACAATTCTATTGCAAATTCAGAACATAAGCATGTTGTAAACATCAATAACTTTGAATATCAACACAAAGAAAAATATTCCTATTTTTATGATGATGAGAAGAGACTGATTGAGAGACACTATCAAATTGACAGCATTGAATTACACAAGGTTTTGTTTAAATACGACCCTATGGGTATCCAGGTAATTCAGAAACAGGTATCCGAGGGTGCAGACCAGTTGCTTACCATGGATTATAAATTTAATATTAAAGGGTGGCTGACGGATATTAATACCTCAGATAATCTTTTTAACATGGGATTATATTATAATAAGCAGTTGGAAGATTTTAACACTCCGAGATATAATGGTAACATATCCATGATAAAATGGAACACTATTATACCATCAGGAAACTCAAACATTGAATTACACGGTGATAAAGGATACGAATTACGTTATGACAAGCTCAATAGACTTAGTTTTGCCAATTTTTATGATGAAACCGAAGGAAGCTTTAAACTTACAACAACATACAGTGAATCGCCAGTCTATGACAAAAACGGAAACATTACCAGCTTGATAAGAAATGGTAAAAATTTGGCAAATAATAAAGTTATAATTGACAACCTGACGTACACTTATAACGGTAACCAGGTAATTGCAATAGATGATGGAACTCTGTATCCCAATGCCAATGATTTCTATGATAATGGCCATTATTATTCACAATCACATACAATTGAATACGTTTACGATAAAAATGGCAACATGGTCACTGACCTTAATAAAGGAATACTGGAAATTAAATACAACGAACTCAACCTGCCAGTTGAAATAATCAAAGACCAAAACAACAGAATTGAATATTATTATGATGCTCTTGGCAATAAGAAGCGTCAGATAATGTACAGCTTTAATGGTATAAAAACCGTTATGACCACTACCGATTTTATCGGTAATTTCGTATATATCGACGGGGTATTGGAATGGAACACATTTGATGAGGGCAGGGTTGTTTATCCCTCAACCGGTGTTTGTTTTTATGAAAATCATGTCAAAGACCACCTTGGCAATGTAAGAGTAACCTTCAGCAAAAACGGCACCATAGCCAATGCCCGTGATGTCTACGCCTATTATCCCTTTGGCATGGGCATCAATAGCCTCACCGCAACCTATGTAACCTTGCGGGAAGCAAAGAATGAATATCTTTATAATGGTAAAATGTTTCAGGATGAGTTGGGCTTGAATTGGTATGATTATGGAGCCAGGTTCTATGATCCGGTGGTGGGAAGATGGTGGGCTGAAGATCCAATGAGTGAGGTAAGCAGAAGATGGAGCCCGTATTCATATTGTTATAATAATCCGATTAGGTTTATTGATCCGGATGGGATGTTGGTTGATAACATCTATCTCAATGAGCAAGGGAGAGAGATTGCTAGGCAAAGAAATGATCAACCTGATAGGACATTTATAATTAAGACTACAAAAGCTACAGGGGATATTTATAGTGATCAAGAAATAGCAGCCGGAACTGCTGGAAATTCAAATCCAATTTTTTGGTCAGATGCAAAAAATACAGAAGCCCAACTTAAGAGTGGAAATTATGAAGGCGATCATATGAAAAACCTTCAGGAAATAGAAAATGTTTCGACTCTTAAAGAAATGAATTCTATTACGTTAAAGGATAATGGAAAGGGCGGTACATCTGATGCAAATAATCGAGAATATGGCGGCACTGTATCTAAATCCAATGTTGTCGCTGAGTCTCCTGCTGGACATGTTATTAACCCTAAAGAAGCTACTGAAGCAAGTATTACACATACGGTTACTTCAGATACAAAAACAACCTTTCACAGCCATGGAAGCGGTTCTGTTATCGAGGGGCCCCCTATAGGTACTATTGGTGGTATTACTACCAAATGGAGTCATCAACAAGGCCCTTCTGCTTATGATATTCAGAATTCTGGATCTCAAGTAAAATACGAATTTGCAAGAGGAGATAAAGTCCTATATATCTATAATAATACTGGCGTTATTGCGACTATGCCAACAAAAGTTTTAAACAAATGAGATGTAAATATTATTTTTTTTTAGTCTGCTTTGCCCAAATCACTTTGATTTCACATAGTCAGTCCTCATGCATCACTCAGAATGGAAAAATTGTTTATGAATGTGGATATTCGAATATAGATAGTAGTCTAAAATCAAACTATGCGGTACTTGGCAATAATTATATTCAGCACTATTATAAAAATAAAAAAACACCGCCCATCTACCTTTGTTTGAGTACGAAAGCAAATGACACATTAATTCGGTATGAAATTTCTTATGATAATCTGAAAGGAAATTCAATTGAAAACCACATTTATGAAAGAAATAGGAATTATGATAAACCTGGAATAAGAATCCAAATCACTTCCGATAAATATCATCCTTTAGAGTTCTTAAAACTATTGGAATATGGCATTATTAATAGTAAAAAATTAAGAAGGGTAAGAAATCGCATTAAATCAACCGATTTGTATTCAAGGCCAGATTCTGTCTCTTTATCTCAAGAAGAAATTAAAAATTTACTATCGCAAAATCTTTTACATCCGATTCCTTAATAAAGAATACGCGAAGAATCTCTATCATATCAACTTTTTGTATTTGGTTTTTTTATATTTGGGACAAAGTAGGATTCAGATTAACACATGTGCAAATTGGTGAGGTGTATGTAGATGATCAGCCGGCATGGCATTCACCTCACCCCAGCCCTCTCCTCAAGGAGAGGGAGAACAACAAAAATAATTGATTAATAAGATGTTATGGTTTTTATTGTACGGACATTTGATCAGCAATTACATTTGAACTCTGGTAAAGAATCCTTTTATGATGCAAAAGATTTAAGGCAGAATCAGACTGATGCTGAATCAATATTGTGGTCAAAGCTCAGAAACCGCAAATGTAATGGAATGAAATTCAGGCGTCAGCACCCAATATTATCCTTTGTCGCTGATTATTACTGCCATGAAAAGAAGTTAATTGTGGAGGTAGATGGATCAGTTCATCTTTCCGATGAAGTACTGGAAAGAGACAAAGC